>DASWOQ010000058.1:0-40969 GCA_036398675.1 Rhodanobacter sp.
TGGCGGAGCGGACGGGACTCGAACCCGCGACCTCCGGCGTGACAGGCCAGCATTCTAACCAGCTGAACTACCGCTCCATGAACTTGCATGCTGTTGCGAACCATCGCGAGATGGTGGGTGCTGAGGGTTTCGAACCCCCGACCCGCTCCTTGTAAGGGAGCCGCTCTACCGCTGAGCTAAGCACCCGTGGTGCTTCGCGTCGAATCATTATCGACCCGACGGCGGAGCCGATTAGTTTACGGCATCCTTCAGGGCTTTGCCAGCCTTGAATGCCGGGTTCTTCGACGCGGCGATCTTGATGTCTTCGCCGGTCTTCGGGTTGCGGCCGGTGCGGGCGGCGCGCTCGCGCACCTGGAACGAACCGAAGCCGACGAGGGTCACGGTATCGCCCTTCTTCAGCGCACCAGTGACGCTGGCAACGACGGCATCCAGCGCGCGACCGGCATCCGCCTTGGTCAGGCCGGCAGCTTCGGCGACGGCATCAATCAATTCATTTTTATTCATCGAGAACTCCTTGGGCGGTATTGGACCGCATCATGTGTAACCGAAACCGCTGCATGCGCGCATGAACACGGCTTCGGTGCGAGGCGCTCCGCGAGCTTGCAATGCGGGTTGCGCGAGGGCGTGAATATATACCAGCGCGCTCCACCCCACGCAAGCGAAAACCGCTGAAATCCGCGGCTTTTTCGTCATTCCCGACGCGAAGCCGCGGATTTGCCGCCATCATTCCATTCAATGCTTGACATCGGCCTGCACACCGGCTTGCGCATCTTCACGCACCGGCTCCGCACCCGCGACTTTGGTCGCCAAGGCATCGGCTGCCGGCAACGGCCGCAATGGCTGCTCCAGCGCCAGATCGAGCACTTCGTCGATCCATTTCACCGGAATGATCTTGATGCCCCGGGTGACGTTCTCCGGGATGTCGGCGAGGTCCTTCTTGTTCTCGTCGGGAATCAGCACGGTGGTGATGCCGCCACGCAGCGCGGCCAGCAGTTTCTCCTTCAAGCCGCCGATCGCCGAAACGCGACCGCGCAAGGTGATTTCGCCGGTCATCGCGACTTCCTTCTTCACCGGGTTCTTGGTCAGTGTCGAAACCAGCGCGGTGACCATCGCGATGCCGGCGCTCGGGCCATCCTTCGGCGTCGCGCCATCGGGCACGTGCAGGTGGATGTCGTGCTTGTGCAGGAATTCGGCGTCGATGCCCAACTGCACGGCACGCGAACGCACCACCGACAGCGCCGCCGTCGCCGATTCCTTCATCACGTCGCCGAGTTGGCCGGTGAGGGTGACGCCGCCCTTGCCCGGGACCAGGGCGACTTCGATCTGCAGCAAATCGCCGCCAACCTCGGTCCACGCCAAGCCGGTGACGAGGCCGACTTCGTTCTGCTCTTCGGCGCGGCCGAAATCGAAGCGGCGCACGCCGAGATACTTGTCGAGATTCTTCGCATCGACCTTGATGGTCTTGACGTTGCCCTTCTTGTCCTTTTGGGGACCTGCGAGCGCGATTTCCTTGACCACCTTGCGGCATATCTTGGCGATCTCGCGTTCGAGGTTGCGCACGCCGGATTCGCGCGTGTAATAACGCACGATGTCGTGGATCGCGCCTTCCTCGATCTTCAATTCGTCGGCCTTCAGTCCATTCGCCTTGAGCTGCTTCGACACCAGGTACTTCTGCGCGATGTTGAGCTTCTCGTCCTCGGTGTAGCCGGGGATGCGGATCACTTCCATGCGGTCGAGCAACGGGCCGGGAATGTTGAGCGAATTCGAGGTGGCGACGAACATCACTTCGCTCAGGTCGAGATCGACTTCGAGGTAGTGGTCGTTGAAGCTGTGGTTCTGCTCCGGATCGAGCACTTCCAGCAGCGCCGACGACGGGTCGCCGCGGAAATCCATGCTCATCTTGTCGATTTCGTCGAGCACGAACAGCGGATTCTTGGTGCCGACCTTGTTGAGGTTCTGCACGATGCGGCCCGGCATCGAACCGACGTAGGTCTTGCGATGGCCGCGAATTTCCGCTTCGTCGCGCACGCCGCCGAGCGACATGCGCACGAACTTGCGGTTGGTCGCCTTGGCGATGGTCTGCCCGAGCGAAGTCTTGCCCACGCCCGGCGGGCCGACCAGGCACAGGATCGGCCCCTTCATCTGCCTCACCCGCGATTGCACCGCGAGGTATTCGAGGATGCGTTCCTTGACCTTTTCCAGGCCGTAGTGATCGGAATCGAGCAAATCCTGCGCGGCTTTCAGGTCGCGACGAACCTTGGTGCGCTTGTTCCAGGGCACGCCGACGATCCAGTCGAGATAGTTGCGCACGACGGAGGCTTCGGCCGACATCGGCGACATCTGCTTGAGCTTGTTCAACTCGCTCTTGGCCTTGGTCTCGACCGCCTTCGGCATGCCGGCGGCGGCGATCTTGCGCGCCAGTTCTTCCAGCTCGTTCGGCGCGTCGTCCAGCTCGCCGAGTTCCTTCTGGATCGCCTTCATCTGCTCGTTGAGGTAATACTCGCGCTGGCTCTTCTCCATCTGCGACTTGACCCGGCCGCGGATTTTCTTTTCCAGCTGCTGCACGTCGATCTCGCCGTCGACGAAACCGACCAGCAGTTCGAGGCGCTCGCCGACTTCCAGCGTTTCCAGCAATTTCTGCTTGTCGTTCAGGCGCACGCCGAGGTGCGCGGCGATGGTGTCGGCGAGACGGCCCGGCTCGTCGATGCCGCTCAGGGTCTGCAGCAGTTCCGGCGGCAGCTTGCGGTTGGTCTTGACGTACTGTTCGAACAGGCCCATCAGCGAACGCGCGACCGCTTCGATCTCGCGTGGCTCGCGGCTGAAGTCCGGCTCCAGCACGTCACCCTGGCCGTACAGCGCGCCATCGCGCTCGGCCACGGCGGAGACCTTCACGCGTTCGGTGCCTTCGACCAGCACCTTGATCGTGCCGTCGGGCAACTTCAGCAATTGCAGCACCTGCGCCAACGTGCCGATTTCGTACAGGTCGGATGCGGCCGGGTCGTCGGTTTCGGCGGATTTCTGCGCCAGCAGGAGGATGCGCTTGTCCGCATCCATCGCCTGCTCCA
This sequence comes from Rhodanobacter sp., assembly GCA_036398675.1. Taxonomy (GTDB): domain Bacteria; phylum Pseudomonadota; class Gammaproteobacteria; order Xanthomonadales; family Rhodanobacteraceae; genus Rhodanobacter. The sequence goes on from DASWOQ010000058.1 coordinate 3,066, forward strand.
GCGCGCGCATCGACTTGTCGCGGCCGACGAACAGCGGGATGACCATGTGCGGGAAAACGACCACGTCGCGCAGCGGCAGCACTGGCAGGTCGAGTGAGGCGGAGGAAGTCAGTCGCGGCATGGGGAGCTCCGGCGTGGGGGATCACGAAAACGAAAAAGCCAATGGCCCCGTTATGGGGCCATTGGCGGAGAGTTGCAAGCAGGGGAAACGGATTTCTGCGTTGAAGCAATGGAAGGCGATGCGCGTCGTCTTCTCCATTGCCGCCCCCGTCATTCGGCCGCGGCGATCTTCGGTTGCGGCGGCGCGCTCTGGTAGATCAGGTACGGCTCGGTCTTGTGCTCGATGACCGATTCGTCGACCACGACCTTGCCGACGTTTTCCAGCGAGGGCAATTCGTACATCGTGTCCAGCAGCACCGATTCGACGATGGTGCGCAGACCGCGCGCGCCGGTCTTGCGCTTGAGCGCCTTGCGCGCGATCGCGGCCAGCGCGTCCGGGCGGAATTCCAGTTCCACGCCTTCCATGTCGAACAGCTTCTTGAATTGCTTGGTGATCGCGTTCTTCGGCTCGGTCAGGATCGTCACCAATGCCGCCTCGTCGAGTTCTTCCAGCGTCGCGACCACCGGCAGGCGGCCGACGAATTCCGGGATCAGGCCGAACTTGATCAGGTCTTCCGGCTCGACGTCGAACAAGATCTTGCTGGTATCGACCTTCTTCTCGCTCGATTTCACCTTGGCGCCGAAGCCGATGCCGCTCTGCTCGGTGCTGCGCTGCTGGATGATCTTGTCCAGGCCCGCGAACGCACCGCCGCAGATGAACAGGATGTTCTTGGTGTCGACCTGCAGGAATTCCTGCTGCGGATGCTTGCGCCCGCCCTGCGGCGGCACGCTGGCGACGGTGCCTTCGATCAGCTTCAGCAACGCCTGCTGCACGCCTTCGCCGGACACGTCGCGGGTGATCGACGGGTTTTCGCTCTTGCGCGAGATCTTGTCGATCTCGTCGATGTAGACGATGCCGTGCTGCGCCTTCTCGACGTCGTAGTCGCACTTCTGCAGCAGCTTCTGGATGATGTTTTCCACGTCCTCGCCGACATAGCCGGCTTCGGTCAACGTGGTCGCATCGGCCATGGTGAACGGCACGTTGAGCAGGCGCGCCAGCGTTTCCGCCAGCAAGGTCTTGCCCGAACCGGTCGGGCCGACCAGCAGGATGTTCGACTTGGCCAGTTCGACGTCGTCGTTCTTCTGCCGGCTTTCGATGCGCTTGTAGTGGTTGTACACGGCGACGGCAAGCGTGCGCTTGGCGCGCTGCTGGCCGATCACGTACTGGTCGAGCACTTCGAGGATTTCGCGCGGCTTGGGCAGCGACGAGCGCGCCGACGACGCCTTCTCTTCCAGTTCTTCGCGGATGATGTCGTTGCACAGCTCGACGCACTCATCGCAAATGAAGACGCTCGGGCCGGCGATCAGCTTGCGCACTTCGTGCTGGCTCTTGCCGCAGAACGAGCAGTACAGAATCTTGTTGCTCTCGGCGCTGCGGCCCTGTCGTTCGTCGCTCATGCTTGCTTACCACGTTCCCGCCGCGCTTAAAGCGGCCTTGTTTTGGAGAATAGCACAGGCCCGGGAGGACGCCAGTCCTGCCCGGGAACGAGTGCAAACGTTTGATTTCAAAAGAATCAAGCCGCGCTTTTCAATCACGCTTCAAGCTCGATCAGCCGGCCTGCACGGATTCATCCGGACGGCGTTCGATCACCTGATCGACGAGGCCATAGACCTGCGCATCGGCGGCGGACTTGAAGTTGTCGCGTTCGGTGTCGCGTTCGATGGTTTCCAGCGACTGGCCGGTGTGCTTGGCCAGCACTTCGTTGAGCTTCTTCTTGATCGCCAGCGTTTCGCGGGCATGGATCTCGATGTCGGTGGCCTGGCCCTGGAAGCCGCCTAGCGGCTGGTGGATCATGACGCGCGAATTCGGCAGCGCGTAGCGCTTGCCCTTGGCGCCCGACGCCAGCAGCACCGCACCCATCGACGCGGCCTGGCCGACGCAGATCGTGCTCACGTCCGGCTTGATGTACTGGATGGTGTCGTAGATCGCCATCCCCGCGGTGACCACCCCGCCGGGCGAGTTGATGTACAGGCTGATGTCCTTTTCCGGGTTCTCGGCTTCGAGGAACAGCAACTGGGCGACGATCACGTTCGCCATGTAATCCTCGACCGGGCCGACGAGGAAGATGATCCGCTCCTTCAGCAGGCGCGAATAGATGTCGTAGGCACGTTCGCCGCGGCTGGTCTGTTCGACCACCATCGGCACCAGATTCAGGGCTTTGGTTTGGATGCTCATGGGTATCCTGATTGTTGGCAAAGGGACGGCGGCAACATCTCGATCAGCCCGCGCCGCCGCCCAATGCCGCCACCTTAGCGGATGGCTTCCTGGAAGGACAGCGTCTGCTCGGTGTGCTGGGCGCGCTCGGCGATCCAGTCGATCACCTGCTCTTCCATCACCCGCGCTTGCAGGCCCTGCATCAGATTGGGGTCGTTGCGGTACAACTCAATGACCTGCTCCGGCTGTTCGTAGGTCGAGGCGATCAAACGCAGCGTTTCGTTGAGACGCTTCGGGTCCAGGCGCAACTGGTTGCGGCGCGCGACCTCGCCGACCAGCAGGCCGACCAGCACGCGCTTCCGCGCCGCATCGATGAAACCCTGATGCGCATCGGCTGGCATGTTGCCGACGTTCTGGCCCGCACGGCGCGCCTGATCCAGCTGCTGCGCGAGCATGTTGCGCGCCTCGGATTCGACCAGCTTCGACGGCATTTCCACGTGCGTCCAGGTGGCGATCAGCTGCTCGCCGACTTCGCGGCGCAGGCGGTTGGCCAGCGCGCCCTTGAGCTCGCGCTCGAGGTTGGCGCGGATGTCGCTGCGGAACTGGTCGGCATCGCCGGACTTCACCCCGAAGCTCTTGATGAAGGCCTTGTCCACCGTCGGCATCACCGATTCGGCGACGTCGACGACCTTGACGTAGACCTTGGCCTGCCGGCCGGCCAACTGCGGCACGCGCCAATCGGCCGGGAAATCGACCTCGACTTCCTTCTCTTCGCCCTTGCCCAGGCCGACCAGCGCGTTCTCGATCTGCGGGAACATCACGCCCGAACCGATGATCGTCGCACCCTTCTCCACGCCCTCGGCGGGCAGGCGCTCGTCGCCGGCCTGCGACCAGGTTTCCAGCGCAACGCGGTCGCCGTTCTGCACGGCACGCTCGACGCTCTGGAAAGTACGGCGCTGCAGGCGCAGGTTTTCGATCATCTGGTCGATGTCGGCGTCGGTCACTTCGGCGCTGTGGCGAATGACGGTCAGCTTGGCCACGTCGATCTCGCCGAAATCCGGCACGACCTCGAAGGTTGCGGTCCATTCCAGCTCGTTGCCGTCGACCGGCTGCAATTGCGGGTTGCCGGCCAGTTGCAGGTCGTTGTCGCGGATCGCATTGCCGAAGGTTTCGCGCAGCAGGCCATCGAGGGCCTCGGCGCGCACCTGCTTGCCGAAGCGCTGCTCGATCACGCTGGTCGGCACCTTGCCCGGGCGGAAGCCCTTGAGGTTCGCGGTACGCGCGATTTCCTTCAGGCGGCCATCGACGAAACTGCCCAGACGCTCGGCCGGCAGGGTGAAATTGATGCGACGCTCCAGATTGCCGAGCGATTCAACCGAAACTTGCATGGATGCTTGACTCCTGCGCCGCAGCCCCCGCCGCAGCGTGATGTTGAGGGAATTCGGACCCGGCGCCACTGCAGGCGCGGCTCGGGGAACTGGCGATTTTGGCCGAAAAGGCGGCAATGCGCCACTCCCGGGGGTTCAGCGCGGGGAAAGACCGCGCGAACAGCCGGTGGTTTGCCATCCGGGCGCGTTGCGACGCGCTCTGTAACAGTGCCAACTGAGAATTCGGCGGGGCGCGGCCGTGGTGCGGGAGAGGGGACTCGAACCCCTACGCCTTGCGGCACTGGAACCTAAATCCAGGGCGTCTACCAATTCCGCCACTCCCGCGCAGTGGGCGATTGTAGCCGGCCTCACACGCTGAGGTGGATGTCGGCGCTGTTCTTGACCTCCTCCATCACCGCGTAGGTGCGGGTTTCGCGCACGCCGGGCAGGCGCCACAGCACGCGCCCGGCGACCGCGCGGTAATCCTCCATGTCGGCCACGCGCAGCTTGACCAGATAATCGAAGCCGCCGGCGACCAGATGGCACTCCATGATTTCCGGGTGTCCCAACACCGCCACCTTGAACTGGTCGAGGATGTTCTCGGTGGTGCGATCCAGCACGATCTCGACATAGACCAGCATGCCGGCACCAAGCTTGTGCGGATCCAGCCGGGCGCGGTAGCCGAGGATGTAGCCATCGGTGGTCAAACGCTTGACCCGCTCCAGTGTTGCAGTGGGCGACAGATGCACCTGCTCGGCGAGCTTCAGGTTGGTGACGCGACCGTCCTGCTGCAGCAGGGCGAGAATCTTTCGGTCGATACGATCCAGAGCGGCTTCCGTCGGTTTCATTCTCCGAGAATACCCCAATCAGCAGAGAATAATCCGGCATCCATTCGCTCAAAATGCCGCATCTTCAATCGATGCCGCCTTCGACTGGTCAATCATGCGCCTCCCCAACCCCTACCGTCCCGAAACCGAAGTGCTCGAAGCCCTGCTCGGCGGTCTGCACGACTTCGATTGGGCTGTCGCCAGCACCGATGCGCCGGAGTGGATCCGCAAGGTGCGCGCCAGCAAGCCGTCCGGCTTCGCGATGGAAACCCTGCTGCGCGAATACCCGCTGTCCAGCGCCGAAGGCCTCGCCCTGATGCGCCTGGCCGAAGCGCTGCTGCGCGTGCCGGACGCGGAAACGGCGATGGCGCTGACCGCCGACCAGCTCTCGCGCGCCGATTTCTCCGGTGCATCGCAATCGTGGCTGGCGACGCTGTCCAGTTCGGCGATCGGCCTGTCGAAGAAGATGCTCGGCGAGGACGGGCAGAAGGCCGGCTTCTTCGCCAGGATGGGCGCCAAGGCCGTGGTCGCCGCGACCGTGCGCGCGGTGCAGTTGATGGGCAGGCAATTCGTGATGGGCGAAACCCTGGCCGAAGCGCTGGACGATGCGCGCAAGCAGCGCAAGAACCGGAAAGGCCTGCGCTTCAGCTACGACATGCTCGGTGAAGGCGCGCGCACCGAAGCCGACGCGCGGAAGTACATGAGGAAATACCACGACGCCATCGCCGCGCTGGCCAAGGCGCGCGACCCGCAGGCGACGCTGGAGGAAAGCGATGGCGTGTCGATCAAGCTCTCCGCCATCGACGCGCGCTATGAGGCGTTGCAGCGCGAACACGTGTTCGCCGTGCTGGTGCCGCGCGTGCTGGAGCTGGCGCAGGCCGCGGCCAGCGTGAACATCAACCTGACCATCGATGCCGAGGAAAGCGAGCGTCTGGAAATCTCGCTCGACGTGTTCGAGGCGGTGGCGAGGCAGATCGTCGCCAGCCATCCGCAATGGCGCGGTTTCGGACTTGCGGTGCAGGCATATCAAACGCGCAACCTCGACACGATCAAAGAAGTGGCGCGCATCGCGCGCGAACTGGAAACGCGCTTCATGGTGCGCCTGGTCAAGGGCGCGTACTGGGATTACGAGATCAAGCGCGCGCAGGAACTCGGCCTGCCGGCGTTCCCGGTGTTCACCTACAAGCACCACACCGACTTGTCGTACTTGGCCTGCGCGAAGGCGATGCTGGCCGCGCCGGACGCGATCTATCCGCAGTTCGCCGGCCACAACGCCGGCACCATCGCCGCCGTGCTGCACATGGCGCGCGAAGCCAATGTTCCGTTCGAGCTGCAACGCCTGCACGGCATGGGCGAAGCGATCCACGAACAGGCGCACCTGCAATACCCGGACGTCGGCCTGCGCGTGTACGCACCGGTCGGCCCGCACAAGGACTTGCTCGCCTACCTCGTCCGTCGCCTGCTGGAAAACGGCGCGAATTCCTCGTTCGTGCACCAGCTCAGCGACGACAGCCTGGCGCCGCAAACGCTGGTCGAATCGCCGCTGCACGTCGAAGCGCAAAGTGGCGTCACCTTGCCTCCAGACATCCTCGACGGTCGCCGCAATACCGCCGGCATCGACCCGACCAATGAACCGATGGCCGCGCCGCTGCTGGCCGCCTACGCGAGCACGAAGCTGGAAGCGCCGCAGCAAACCACGACCGCCGACATCGACGCGATCATGCAATCGCTGGCCAAAGGCCAGAAGGCATGGAAAGCGCTGCCGGTCGAAGAACGCGCGCAAACGCTGGAAAAAGCCGCCGACGCGCTGGAGCGCGATCTCGCCGCATGGTGCGCGCTGATCGTGCGCGAAGGCCACCGCACCTGGGGCGACGCGATTTCCGAAGTGCGCGAAGCCGCCGACTTCTGCCGCTACTACGCGCAACAGGCGCGCGAACTGATGGCGCCGAAGATCCTGCGTGGCATCACCGGCGAGCGCAACACCTACGTACTGCGCGGGCGCGGCGTGTGGGCGTGCATTTCGCCGTGGAATTTCCCGCTCGCCATCTTCACCGGCCAAGTCGTCGCCGCGCTGGTGACGGGCAACGCGGTCGCCGCCAAGCCGGCGGAACAAACACCGGCCATTGCCGCAAGAATGATCGCGCTGCTGCACGATTGCGGCGTGCCCAGGGACGTGCTGCAAGGCGTGTACGGCGCCGGTGAAACCGGTGCGGCGCTGGTCGCGCATCCGCGCATCGGCGGCGTCGCCTTCACCGGTTCGACCGCGGTGGCGAAAGCGATTTCGCGCACGCTCGCGGCCAAGGATGGCCCGATCGTGCCGCTGATCGCCGAAACCGGCGGCATCAACGCGATGCTGGTCGATTCCACCGCCCTGCCCGAGCAAGTCGTCGATGCGGTGGTGCAATCCACCTTCCGCAGCGCCGGCCAGCGCTGCTCGGCGCTGCGCGTGCTGTGCGTGCAGGACGACATCGCCGACGGCGTGATCGAGATGCTCAAGGGCGCGATCGGCGTGTTGAACGTCGGCGATCCCGCGCAACTCTCGACCGACCTCGGCCCGGTGATCGATGCCGAAGCGCACGCCAACCTGCAACGCCAGATCGGCGCGCTGGAGGCGAACGCGAGGCTGATCGCGCGCGCCGCGTTGCCGAGCGATGCGCCGGCCAATGCCGTCGCGCCGGTCGCGTTCGAGATTTCCGCGCTGGAACAGGCCAGGGAAGAAGTGTTCGGCCCGGTGCTGCAGGTGCTGCGCTGGAGGGGCGCCATCGAAGACGTGGTCGACCAGGTCAACGCGCTCGGCTACGGCTTGACCCTCGGCGTGCAGACCCGCATCGATGCGCGTGCGCAGGCGATTGCCGAAAACGCGCACGCCGGCAATGTCTACGTCAACCGCAACATGATCGGCGCGGTGGTCGGCGTGCAGCCGTTCGGCGGCGAAGGCCTGTCCGGCACCGGCCCGAAAGCCGGCGGCCCGAACTACCTGCCGCGTTTCTGCGCCGAATACAGCATCAGCACCAACACCACTGCCGCCGGCGGCGACGTCGATTTGCTGATGGCTTCGCATTAGAAACACGCGGCAGCCTTCGTTTCGGCCGCTGCACCGAGAGTTTCGCCGTCTCTCTCCGCAATGCGGTGGCAGCCGCATTGCAATCAGGCGAACCGCGAAGCGCCCGGTGAAAACCGGGCGCTTTTTTTGTTCCGCCATCCATCATGCCGCACACGGGCAAGAAATGGTCCGGCTCTACAAACTGGAATAGTCATACCGTCTTCGCGACAGCTCCGCCCGCATCGCCATCAATGCAGCTTTATGCAACTGCGAGACACGTCCCTTGGTGATCCCGAGTTCCTTCGCGATATCCTGGAAAGGCACGTGTCTGAAGTAGTGCGCAATCATGAGCTGCCGCTCGCGCGCCTTCAGCGTCAGCAAGACGTCGTTCAACACGGATCCCAGCTCTTCGTGCTCGGCCATTGCATGCGCCGGTCTCGAGTCCGCGCTGTAATCCGACTCGAGCAAATGCCCCAATGCCAGTCCCACTACCGAGTCGATGAATCCTTCCAGAGGGTCATCCGGTTCGGATGCATTTAGCGATTGCAGTCGCTCGATCCGATGCTCCGATCGGTTCCGTCTCTGCTCTTCCTCGCGCAACAGCGATCGCAACCCGTTGAAGACCGCACCGCGAACCCTCGGCTTCGCATAGGCGACGAAGTCGACTCCTCGCGCCACATCGAAACGACTCATGGCCTCCAGCAGTCCGACCTGGGCGTTTTGCGAATAATCATCCCAATCGATCTGGGCAAGACGCAGGCGGCGATAAACGGCCGCCGCTACCTGTCTCGCCCAAACCCGGTAGCGCAAGAACAGATAATCCCGGGCCTCGGTATCCTCTTCCTGCCGATACCGCCGCCAGAGTTCCCGCTCGGCCTCCTCCATTGGCATCCTCGAATCGCTAGTTCCAGAAACTGCTCAGCAAGGTTCGCGAAACCAGCGCCCAGCCGTCGATCAGGATGAACAGCAGAATCTTCAGCGGCAAACTCACCGTGGAAGGCGGCAGCATGATCATGCCCAGCGACATCAATACGGCCGAGACGACCAGATCGATCAGCAGGAATGGCAGGAAAATCACGAACCCGATCTGAAATGCGGTTTTCAATTCGCCCAGAAGGAATGCCGTGACCAGATGCGTGAACTTGATTTCCTCGACCGTTTTCGGCATCGGTGCGTGCGCCATTTCCAGGACCGCCTGCAGATCGGACTCCCTGATTTGCCGCACCATGAAGTCGCGCAGCGGCACCTTGGCGCGGTCCAGGGCTTCTCCTGCCGAAACGGTCTCGGACAGATAAGGCTGGAGCGCCTGCTGTTGGACTTGGTCCACGACTGGCCCCATGCTGAACAACGTCAGGAACATGGCCAGCGTGATCAGCACGCTATTGGGTGGCGTCTGCGGCATCCCCAGCGCTTGGCGGAGCAACGCCAGTACGATGATGATCCGCGTGAACGACGTCATTCCGATCAACAAGACCGGGATGAAGGACAGCAGCGTCAACAAGACGAACGTCCGCAGGATCGGCGACCAATCCTGCCTGGATGCTTCGGCCAAGGCATCCACCGCAGGCGTCGCATGCACTGCGACGGCCAGCATCAGGCAGGAAGCGCCCATGCCGAGCGCCAGCCTCCATGGTCTGCGTTTGCGGTTCATGTCGAACCTGCCATGCCGTCCGCGTCGCCATTGCCGAGCGCCAGCAATTCCGTCTTGAGCGAGGACTCGACAAGCATGTAGCGAACGCCTCCCGTCTCCACCAGAAACACGTTCGTCTGCCGGCTGATCCGCCTGGATGCAAGCACCGTCAAATCAGGGACTGCCCCACCTGACGGAACGGGTGCCTGCCACCGCGCCAACCAGCCCTTGCGATGGGCAAATCGAACAAGCACCCACGTGACGCCCAGCAGCAACACGGTAATCAACAGCGTTGAAATGACCTGCCCGCTCGACACGAGCGGATCCACGCGAAAATGGATTGGAGCAGGCGCTGTCATTACGCTCAGGAAACCGGATTTCAAAGGATCTCCGTGATCTTGATGCCCAGGTGATCCTCGATGGCCACCAAGGCCCCTTTGGCCACGGCCTTGCCGTCGAGCAGCAGCGTCACCGGTTCATCCACGCACTGCTTCAGCCTGACGACATCGTCTTTGCGCAGCTTGAACAACTCGTCCACGGTCATTTCCGCATGACCGATTTCCGCGACCAACGCCACTTCCACATGTCCGATCAGCCCCATGTCTCTGGGCAACATCCCGGCGTCCCGATTTCCTTCAGCCATTTGCACTCTTCCCCGAGCCGGAATTTCCAGCCATTTCGATTTTGTCCATCTTGACCATGAAAACGCCTCGCTCCGTCAGCAGGCGCCCTGCCCCCAACAACCGATCACCGCATGAAAGACTGGCAACAGTGACCCCCGGCGCATCCATCACCAGCACCTCTCCCACCTGCCAGTCCAGCGTGTCATGCAGCGACAGTTCCCCCAGTGCCACTTTTGCCTCCACACGCACCTTGGCGCCCGAGATTGCGGACGTGCGGCCCGTCAATCCCGATCGCGTGTTCTGCTTGACTGGCGCGACCCGATCGCACCAGCCGGCATTCACGTAAAGCCTTGCACCGGTAAAGGGAGAACCGAATTCGAACCCAAGTGCCCCATGTCGCGCTGCCAACACGGCCTCTTCGGGGGCTCCCGACAATTCCTCCGCCTCCATTGCAGCTTCCGTTTCCATGCCGCACAAGCGTCGCAACAGATCGATCACCGCCTTTTGCGAAGTCGTGGCAAAGAGGCCATTGGCCTGGCTCCGGCTGGCCTCCATCGCCAGCATGCGGCGTCCCATCAGCTGCATTTCGCTGGCTGAAACCGCCAGATGCAATCGATTCGTGCCGGCCTTGACCAACCACCATTGCACCTCCTGACCGTTCGGGACTTCATCGCCATCCAGCAGCCGCTCCACCCGCATGTCCTCTTGCGTCTGGATGAACCAATCGGCACACCAGCTCGCCAGAAGCGAGGCAATGTATTCCCGGCAAGTTTCGGCACGCGCCGAACTCTGCCAACGAAGCAGGCGCAATTCCATCAGGTTCCCTGCGTGCTGTTGTACAGTTGTTCCAGCATTTCATTGCTGACCGTCATTACTCGGGAGCAAGCCTGATAGCCGCGCTGGATGATCAGCATGTCGGCAAACTCCTGGGTCAGATCGATGTCCGACATTTCCAGACTCCCGTCCTGGATGCGACCGAACACGCCCGATCCCGCCGTTCCCAATCCGCTGCGCTGCGCATCGGCATTTGAAATGACGCGGCCGGAGTCGAGCTTCAGCGTGCTTTCGCTGTAGAACGAAGCCAGCGCAAGTTGCTGTCCTTCCTGTTTTTCGGTCGCGCTGTACACGATCTGCAGTACCCCCTTGTCATCGAACGACAGGCTCTGGATACCCAGGACCGGACGCCCGTCGGTGACGGTTGCGCTGATGTTGCTGGTCAATCCCGACAAGTTGGTCGCGCCGCTGAATGTCCCGGCCGTGCCGAAGTCCAACGTGATCTGCTGGGCCGTCCCCTGGTCGCCCAACTGCAATGCGATGCTCGTGTATCCGTTCTGCAGCGTTCCCGTCGTTGTGAAACGGATTTCCGCATCCGCAGGGCTCACCGTGGCTCCTGTTTCGTCGGTGACGGATACCAGGTAACTGCCGGGCGTGGTTGTCGAGTTGTTGCTGAAGGTGATGTCGAGGGTGTGGGCGTTGCCCTGCGCGTCGTACACCTTCACGCTGTTGACATCGAATGACGCATCGCTCGGGGAAAGATTTCCCGCCAACGTGACGTCGGTCGTCGGTTCGGCCGGCAATGTCCTGTAAGGCGCCAGCGTGATCGGCGAAAGATTGCCGTTCGCGTCGATTCCCATCACCTGATATTGGGTGACGCTGTCGATCAGATTCCCGCCGTCATCGAAACGGAACTGGCCGGCACGCGTGTAATGCAACGCACCTTCATCGTCGCGCAGCACGAAAAATCCGGTGCCATCGACCGCCACGTCCGTGCCATTGCCGGTTTGCTGCAAGTCGCCGGCGGTGGTCCGCAACCCCTGCCCGGCAATCTGTACGCCATGCTGACCACCGATGTTCTCGAAGAAATCGTCACTCCCGCGGAACCCAGGAGTATTCATGTTTGCCACATTGTCGCTGACCGTGTTCAAGCTCTTGGAGAAGCTGAACAAGCCGGACAAGCTGTTGTAAATCGCCTGAAACATGACCTGCTCTCCTTATGGGCGAACCAGCGTGACTTGGGAAAGGCGCACACCGGTGATGACACCACCATCCGTCTGGACGGTGAGTTGCGGCCCGGACACCGTGAACTCGACGGCCGTTACCTGGCCGGTGGCGGCATTTCCTTGGTCCCCGGAAACTTCAACCGGACGGTTCAACAGACTGATCGCCTGAGTGGCCGAATTCATGGTCAACAAGCTTTCCGTGTTGACGGTGAGCTGGCGCGATTGCTCGAGATTGCTGAACTGCGCCAACTGCGCAAGGAACTCGCGGTTGTCCACCGGATCGAGGGGATCCTGGAACTGCAACTGCGTCAGGAACAGCTTGATGAAGCCATCCTGATCGATCGTGTTGTTGGCCGTTGTCGTGCTGCTGCCGGTGTTGACCGCACTGCCTATTGCATCTACTGCCATCAGTTCATCCCCTTGGTCGTTGTGGCGTCTGCACGCCAACATTCCTTGCCATTGATCACGATTCGATCCAACGCAACCGCATGGTTCTTCCCGTACTCGATCAGGTCCCGCACCAAGCGGGACGCCGCGGCTTCATCCAGATGGAAATCACGTACCCATGCGGTCTTCCCATGGGACGCGCTTTCAATCCAGCGCACCAACCGGTCCGCCCACGGATCGGGCAACCCGGCCAGAGCCAGCGACGGCATGCGTGCGGCCTCCGTGCTACCCCCCTCATCCGGCCTGGCATAAGGAACAACCACCTCGATCGCGAAATCGATCCCGGCCTGATGATCGTCATGCTCAATCGCTGCACCGCCCTGCGGCCCCGACGCCGCCCCCATGTTTCCGACGTGGCTCAAAGTCGGCTCGCCTTTCTCCCCTTCTGCCGCCGCAGCGATGGACAGAGGCATTTCATCGCCACGACCGAGGTACGAAAGCCCCATATGCGGCAGAAGCTGCCAAGGCAACAACTGGGCATCAACCTCCATGCCGGCCAGAGCCACATACGTATCTGTCACCGGCACCGCAGATGAGGCCAATGGCATCGAGGATTCCTGCCTGCGGCTTTCGTTTTCCTCTTCGGGTGGATGCCGCCGAGGCGGCTCCAGTTTCTTCAGCGATTCGTCGAAATCACGTCGGCCGGTTGCGGCAGCCGATGGGTCCTGGTGCCGTTGCAACTCAGGAACGACAACCTTGGTGTCCAATCGTTCGATCACTGTCCCCGCTCCCTGGACGCAAGCCATGCATAGGCCGCCCAATCCGACTGCAGGCGCTCATTGGCCTCTTCCCATTGCATCGAAAGCCGCTCATGCCGCGCATCGGCAACACGCATTTCGTTGCGCGCTCGCAGAAAACCCGCCCGGGCCAACCGCTCTGCAGCCTGCGCATGCTCCATTGCTGCCGTGGCAGCGTGTACGGCCATGTCTCCGCTTGCCTCGTATTGCAAGGCGTGCTGGTACAGCGTCAAGTCGACATGCGTGCCGGATACCGACTGCGCTTTCCACTGCGATGACACCTCCAATTCGCCTTGTCGCGCCGCCAGCGTTTCCTGGGCCTGCCGCGCCTCCTTGAGTTGTCCATGCAGATTCGACTCCGCCTGACTCTCCAGAAATTTGCGGTGCCGCAGCAGTTTTCCCGTGCGTCGAACGTTGTCCGCATCCATGCTCACCGCTCCTGACCGACAATCACGGCCTGCAATGCACGCAGTGCCTGGACCCGTCCAATACTTTCTTCCGGCAACTGGCACAGCACGCGATCCAGCCCGGGCTTCAAATCGACCGCGTGATCCAGCGCCGGATTGGCGCCACGCTGATGCGCCCCCAGTTCGATCATGTCCCGCGATGCCTCGTGCAACGCCAGCAGCCGTCGTACTTCACGGGCCACCGCCTGATCCTCCGGCGTGGCCACGCTGCCCATCAGGCGACTGACGCTCTGCAGCACGTCGATGGATGGGTGGTGGCCTCGCGCGGCCAGCTCGCGCGTCAGCACCATGTGCCCGTCAAGGATCGCGCGCATGTGGTCGGCAACGGGTTCGTTCATGTCGTCGCCTTCCACCAGCACGCTGTAGACCGCCGTGATCGCGCCGCTGCCGAAATTGCCGCACCGTTCCACGATGCGTGGCATCTGGCTGAATACCGAAGGCGTATAACCACGGAAGGTCGGCGGTTCCCCCACGGCCAAGCCGATCTCGCGCTGCGCCATTGCAAACCGCGTCATCGAATCGACGATCAGCAGGACGGACTTGCCCTGATCCCGGAAATACTCCGCGATGGCGTGCGCGGCATACACCGCGTGCGTGCGCACCAGGGCCGGTTGATCGGCCGTGGCCGCGACCACGACCGACCGTTTCAATCCTTCCACTCCGAGGGAGTGCGAAATGAAATCGCCGACCTCCCGCCCACGCTCGCCGACCAAGGCCAGCACGGTGACATCCGCGCGCACATGCCGCCCGAGCATGCCCAGCAGGGTGCTCTTGCCCACGCCACTGCCGGCGAAAATCCCGATGCGTTGGCCCACGCCCACTGTCATCAACGTATCGATGGCGCGGACGCCGGTCTCCAGCACCGTGTCGATGTGCTTGCGCTGGAGCGGATTGATGGGCTCCCGATGCAGGGGGTAGACCGCGTCATGCGCAATGGATCCCAGCCCATCCTGCGGCTGGCTGAACGCATCCACCACCCGCCCCAGCATCGCCTTGCCGACGGGCACGTTCAGGGTGTGCCCCGTCGCCCGTACCGGGCTGTCCGGAGAAATGCCTTGCACGTCGCCATACGGCATGAGCAGGATGCGATCCTGCCGAAAGCCCACGACCTGCGCGCGAACCGGCTCACGTGCGGAATCCGGGACGATCTCGCACAACTCTCCCAGCTTGGCATCGGGCCCGTTGGCTTCAACGATCAATCCATTGAACGCCACGATCCGCCCCTGCCGCCGGTAGAAGTCGGCCTGATTCATGCAGGTCTCGAGACTGGCCGCCAAGGCATTCATGCAGCCTGGCTCCGATGCTGTTGCAACCCTTCGAGGAAGGCATTCTTGAGCGCCTCCAGCCGTACATCCAATCCGGTTTCGTATTGGCCCAGCCGCGTTTCCAGAATGCATCGCCCACGGCTCAGGCCGGCATCGGCGATCAGTTCGATCCCTTCCCATCCGGCCTGCAATTGCAGGCTGTCTTCGCTCGATACGCGCAACGCGATCGGCTTGCGCTCCATCCCGTCGATCGCCGCTTGGCACAACTCGCGGATCAAGTCCCGATTCATGTCGCGGACACCGAGCAACTTCAACACGGCCACATAAGCCGCTTCAACGGCCGATTCCTCGGCAACCGCACGTTGGCGGGCGATTTCGCCCTCCAGCGCAGGCTTGACCTGGAGCAGTGCATGGCGTGCCGCGTCAAGGTCCGCCATCGCTTTTTCGTGCTGCCGCTTCAATCCCGCCTCGATGGCCGCGACGCGCCTGGCCACTTCACCCTCGGCATTCGCCAATCCCTCTCGATAGCCTTTTTCCCGAGCCGCTGCCATTGCCTGCTCAAGCTGCGCCGCCGGATCGGGCAGCGATATCGCCTCCGTCCGCGACCCTTGCCCGGATTGGACAAACGCCTCGAGGCTGCGGATGGCCACGTCTTGTCCATTGAGACGACGCATGTGTCAGTTCCTCGCCTGTCCCATTTGTCGCCGCGCCCAATCGCGCACTACTGCCGCCAGACTTGCCGGCAAGCGCGGAACAAGTTCCAACGCCCTGCGCACTTGACTGGCATAGCCGGGCTCCAACATGGAAAGCAGGAATTGGGCATCGCCGGCGGTATCCGCGATCACGACCCTGGCAAAAACCGCCGGATCGATGCGGCGTGACAGCATCACCCACTGCTCCACGCTCAACAGGTCTCCGTTCAATTCCTGTTCTTCATGCTGTCGCAGCGCACGCCGCACGACCGCGGCATCGTTCCAGCCTTGGCGCCGGATATGATCCAGCAAGGCGTTGACGCGGGATTTGACGGAGGGCGCCAAGGTTTTCAACACCTGTGCCCGCTGCGCCGGCGACAGCAGGGACAAGGCCAGCGCCGCCTTGCGTTCGCATGCCACAGCGCTCATGGCAGGGATTCTCCCTTCGACAACCACGCGCGGATCTGCTCCGCTGTCAGCTCGGCCTCCTGCGGAGACAACTTCTTTGGTCGCCGCAACAACGCGGCAAGCAGGAGGCCCGCGAGCATTCCCAGCACCAGCATCGCGGCAATCAACCAAGGTTCAATCGAGGAACCATGGCCACGGCTTTCATCGGGGCCAGGAGGCACATCGAGCGCCACTCCGCTCTTGCCGGAGGGGTTGGCATCGGCATGCGCCGATATCGGAGCTACTCCAATCTCCAGCAGGTCGCCTCGGGCCGGATCCAAACCAGCGGAAGCCGCGATCAAGCGGCGCAACCGGTCGATTTGGTCGGCAGGCAACCCACGCGGCAACACCACCGCGATCGATATCCTCTGGATCGTGCCGGCAGCTTGCGTCACTTCCTCCCGTTCCTTTCCGTATGCGTAATCGACGCGTTCGTTCGACGAGGTGGGAGTCGTCTCCCCCTCTCCCGGGTGCGACCCGCCGGATTCGCGATGCGTCACGGCGCCCGCGTTGCTCCCCGACAACGGCAACAGTCGTTCACTGGTCCGGGAAACCTTGTCGAAATTCAAGCGCACGTCCACCTCGACCGACGCATCCCGGTTACCCAGCGCATTGCCCAGCAAATCGCGGACACGACGCTCGATTTCGCCGGCCAGTTGCCCGTCCTGTTCGTGCTGGCCGGACATCTCGGTTCCTCCCTGTGCGGCGCCCCCGGACAACAGCGCACCGCCCGGGCCGATCACGACCACGGCATCCGGCGACAAATCCTCCACGGCGGCCGCGACCAGCCCCTTGATGCCGCCGATCTCCTTGCTGCTCAGTTCCGCTCCCGGCGCCATGCCGAGCACGACCGATGCCTTGGACTCCTCCTTCTGCCCAAGGAACAACGCCGCACGCTCGATCGACAAATGCACGCGCACATCGGAAACGCCCGGCAACGTGGCGATGCTGCGTTCCAGTTCGCCCTGCAAGGCGCGCTGGTAATTGATCCGTTGCGCGAACTCGGTGACGCCCAGATCGTGGTTGTCGAACAGCTCGAACCCCACATGTCCGCCGCGGGGCACGCCTGCCGACACCAGGCGCATGCGAACGGCGGGAACATCCTTCGCATCGACCAGAATGCCCGTGCTGTCGTCGGTGAAGCCGTGCGGCACCTTCCATTCGTCCAGCGCCTTGGCAATTTCCGCCGCATCGGTTTGGCGCAAATTGCCGAACAACAGTTGCTGCTTCGGCGACATGACCCACCACAATGCCCATGCCATCGCCAGCAGGATGATGGCCGCCCCGATCCCCAGGCCCAACTTGGCGCGAAGGTCATACGAACCGAAAGTTTCTTTCAAAGATGCCACGCGTCATTCTTCCTTACAGTTGCATCCGCGACAGTTCCTGATAACCGTCGACCACGCGATTGCGCACCTCCACCAGAAGCGCCAGGTGCATGCGCGCTTCCTCCATCGAGATCATCACTTCGTGCGGCGCGACGTCGTGACCGGCCGCCAGTTCCAGGAACTGCTGGTCGGCCACCTTCAGGCCTTGATCCACCTTGCCCAGCCCCGAAGACACGAGCGCATTGAAATCCGCAGCGGGTGTCGTCGCTTGCGATACGGATGACGGGCTCAACGAAGCCGTCGACAACGGCGCGATGGCGTCGATGCTCATTACTTGGCCCCCAATTCGAGCGAACGAAGAATCATGCTGCGAAGCACGTTGAAGGAACGCACGTTGGCCTCGTACCCCCGGCTGGCCGTCAGCATCGTGGTCATCTCATGGACCAGATCCACCGCCGGGTAATGCACGAAACCCTGGGCGTCGGCCATGGGGTGGGTGGGATCCAGCACGGTCCGCGTGGCCAGCGCCGCCTTCCCGTCCGCGGCCAATGCGCCTTCGAAAGTGCCCTTTTGCACATCGGCAGGTGTGATCGGCGTGTTGGCCAATGCAATGTTCCGGCTGGCCACGTCCATCCTCAATCGCTCGTTCTGCAAGCCTGCCCGGCTCGCTTCGAGAATCTGCTCGATCCCCATCGTCAATTCCTCCCGGTAATCGCCAAACGCATCAAGCCGAAATGCCGGCTCAAGGATTCAGACAAGGTCTGGTAATTCAGTCCGGCCATGACCGATTCGGTCACCAACTCGTCCAGGGACGGCTGGACGCCGCTTGTTTCCTCTTCACTGGCCGTCGCCATCGTCGGCGACGGGGTATTGGCCAAGGCTTCCCTGACCAAACCGGAGGAACCGCCACTGGCCAGCTCCAGCAGGTTCGTGGTCCCGGCGGCGTCGATCTTGAATCGGGAGGCATGCGTGGAACCGGCGTTGGCGATGTTCATGCTCGCCACTTCCGCACGCAGTTGCTGCAACCCCATCGCCACGCGTGCCGCATCAATCGTGATGTCCATTGCCATTTCGGATTTGCCTCACTGGATGATGAGTTCGCCGTCGAGCGCGCCGGCGGTCTTGATCGACTGGAGCACGGCGATGACATCGCGCGTGCTCAACTTGATGGAACGCAAAGCCTCGATGAGATCGGCCACCGTTGCCCCTTCCGGCACGGACACGAGCGGCGCAAGGCCCTCTTTCGTCTCTATCCTGCTTTCCGGCACCACGATGCTGCCGACCGCGTCCGTGGGCCTGACGTATACGCCGCCCGGCTGGGACACCTCGTAGCGGGTCGAAATCTCGACCCTCAAATTGCCATGGGAAATGCTGACCTTGCCCAGGCGCGCATCCCCGCCGGCCACGATCGTGCCCGTCCGCTCGTTGATGACGATGCGGGAACGGCGCTCGGGAATGATGCTGACGTTTTCGATCCTGGAAATCTCGCCGACCATGTCGAGCGGCTTGTTCGGGAACTTGACCACGACCTTGCCGGCATGCTCGGCGTAAGCCTCCGCATCTCCGAGGTGGCCGTTGATCGCCAGGGCAATGCGCTCGGCCGTCGTGTAATCGGGCGTGTTGAGCAGAAGGCTGAGTTCCTGTCCGTCTCCCGCCATCAGCAATGGCGCCGCCTGTTCGACCGTGGCGCCCGAAGGTATCCAGCCCACGGTCGGATGGTTGACCTGTACCGACGCGGACGGCGCCTCGAACTGGTAGCCGCCCACCGAAATCGGGCCTTGCGCAATGGCGTAGATGCGCCCGTCCGGTCCGTCCAACGGCGCCAGCATCAGGGTTCCACCGGTCAGGCTCCGCGCATCCCCGGCGGAAGACACCTGCACGTCCAACTGCATGCCGGGCTCGGCGAAGGCGGGCAGCTTGGCCGTCACCAGCACGGCGGCCACGTTGCGGCTGGACAATTCGTCGAGATCGACATTCACCCCGAAATTCCGCAGCGTATTGGCGACGGATTGCACGGTCGCCTTGTTCCGCGAAGAATCCCCGGAACCGGCCAGGCCGAAGATCAGGCCATACCCGGTCAACGGGTTTTCGCGCACGCCGGCAATCCGCGCGATGTCCCCGATCCGCGTCGGCTCCTGCGCGCGGGCCGTTTGCACCACGCCGCCGAGCAACAACAGCACCGCCCATGTCCATCGCATGTTCATAGCAGCCTCAACCACTTCAACACGCTGTAGAGGACGCTTTGGCGCTGCGAACGGCTGACCACGCCGTTGCCGCTGAGCTCGACCTTGGCGTCGGCCAATCGATAGGACCACACCGAATTGTCCGCGGCGATGTCCTCCGGGCGAACCGAGCCCTTGATCACGATGTTCTGCTTCTCGCCATTGACCAGCAGCGTCTGCTCGCCTTCCACCCAAAGCACGCCCGTGGGCTCCAGCCCGACGACCCGCGCGGAAATGCGCGTCTTGAACTCGCCGACACGCGAGGTCTCGGCGCCATCGGCGTTTTTCGCGCCGAGATTGGCGTTGGCGCTTCCCTGGTAGCCCGCCGTCGCCACGGACCCCTGGATGCCCAGGCTTCCCGAAGCATCCGTCGACGCGCCGGACTTGGCGCTGACCGACTCCTGCACGTTGATCGTCAGGATGTCCCCGATGCGATAAGCGCGATGATCCGCCGCGATCGCGCGATAGCTGGACGGATTGATCAACGATTCGTCCTGCGCCCACGCCGCGACGCTGCAGGCCATGCCCACCAGGGCCAGCACCCCACGGCTCCACGATTCAGTCCCCAATTTGCACCTCGCCTTTTCCCACCACTCTGGCTTTGACCACTCCGGAAACCCCCTCCGGCCTGACGTCGATCATCTCGTCGACCTCCCCATCCCGGTAGGCGACGGCCTTGGTCAGCAGGCGCACGGCGCCCGCATGCACGTCCAATGCCACTTCCTCGTTCCGGGAAACCGCGGGAATCGGCTCGATGTCCGAACGCAGCACCAATTGCCCCGCCCGAACCGAACGATGCAGCCGGTGATCCGCCATCCACGCCTGCTGATCCGGATCGGGCACGTCCGCACCGATCACGTCCATGCGCTCCACGCGTACGAGATCGGGGGCCATCACGTCCCCGGGGCGGGCGGATCTGGCGTAAACCCAACCTTGCCGCCACTGCTTGACCGAGAACCAGACCACGCGCGACTGCACTGCGATGCCGTCCACGCTGACGTGAACCGGAATGCCGACGCGCGCACGCGGCCAACGCCCTTGCAGAACGCCAGCCTGTAACGCGTATCGCCCCGCGGGGACATTCGAGGACTCAACCTGCTCCGCCGGCGACCACTCCAAGCCTTCCTGCCCGGCCGAATGCCGCTCCAATTCGGTTTCCGCGCAGTGCAGGATGTCCGTGGCCGGAATGCTCTGCATCTCGCGCGCCTGAGCGCCCGCCACGAACGGCAAGCACGACAGGAGGCACGCGCAGAAACGGGAACGGATCATGCGAATTCTCAGCGGCGCAGGTTGTTGATGGTCTCGAGCAACTGGTCCGATGCCTGCAAGACCCGCGCATTGAGCTGGTAGGCGCGCTGCGCCAGCACCAGGCCCGTCATCTCGTCGATCATGTCGACGTTGGCCATTTCCAGCTCTCCCTGCATCACCTTGCCGGCTCCGGTGGAACCGGCCGTCATCGTTTCCGGTTCGCCGGAAACATCCGTCGCCTTGAACACGTTGTCGCCCACCGACACCAGGCCATCGGACGAAGCGAAGGACACCAAATCGATCGTGCCCAACACCGTGGGCGCGGTCTCGCCGGCCAGGACGACACTGACCTCCCCGTTGGGCGCGACCTGCAGATTCGATGCGTCCGTCGGAATCTGCATTCCCTGCGCCAGGCGCATGCCATTGGTCGCGGTCAGATAACCCTCGCCATCCAACCGGAATTGGCCATCGCGCGTGTAATAGCGGTCGCCCGCCGTGTCTTCCAGTTCGAAGAACCCCGGCCCATCGATCGCCAGGTCCATGGGATTCTGGGTCGGCTGCATGTCGCCCTGGTCGAACAACAACGACGTGGACATGACCCGCGAACCACCGCCGTGCTGGACGCTCTGCGCCGAGCCGTCCAAGGCACCGATCGACGCCACCTGCGCGAAATTGACGCGCCCGCGCTTGAACCCGGGGGTCTGCATGTTGGCCACGTTGTTGGAAATCACGTCGATCTGCTCCTGCTGGCCACGCAGGCCCGAAGCCGATATGTAAAGTGCATCGATCATTGCTGCTCTCCGTCAGTTGTCGCCGAGATGGTTGATGCCGTTATCCAGCACCTGGTCGTAGATCGAATAGGCGTGTTGCAGGGATTCGGCGTGCCGGGTCAGTTCGATCAGGCCCAGGGTCTGTTCGGCCGGATCGACATTCGAACTCTCGACGGCGCCCTGGGCGACGCGCCCGGTCCATTCCTTCATTTCGCCGTCGTAGCGGTATCCCCCCTCGACCATGACCAGCCGCTCCGGCTGCGCCACGTCCACGATCTGCAAGTTGCCCAGGTCGCGGCCATCGACCGACATCGCGCCGGTTTCGTCGACGACGAACTTGCCGTCCGGCACCGAAACCGGCCCGTCCGCCGACAGCACGGAATCACCTTGCGCATCGACCAGATAGCCGGATGCCGATTGGTGGAAACCGCCCGAACGCACCAGCACCGGCTGCCCGTCACGATCGACCACGAAAAAACCCGGACCTCTCAACGCCAGGTCGTAAGACCGCCCGGTCTGCGACAACGCGCCGTCCGAGAGCTGGACCCGGTTCTGCACGCCCAATGCCGCGGAGAAATCCGGTACCGCGCGCACCGCGCGGAAACCGGGCGTGCTGACGTTGGCCACGTTGTGGCTGATGGTGTTGAGGCCTTCGATGTCTGCCGACAGGGCCCGGCCGATGGCTTGCAAGGTATCGCTCATGGTTCCGACTTCCTCATGCCGTGGTGGTACCGACGCTGGCGAACGAACGCACCATCGTGGTGGAGGGAACTTCGTTCAGCCCGACGATGGACAGATAGGGCAACGAACGCTGGATCAAGGTGCGCAGCGGACGCCGCAACGGCGACGGGCACAGCAGCACCGGCATCAGGCTGCGCCCCATCATCGTTTCGGACTGTTTGGCCAGGTTGCGAATGAAGGCATCCAGTTGCCCCATGTCGGGGAACAACGCGCCGCGGCCATCGCCCAGTTTCTGGCTGCCCAGCAACGTGCGTTCGACTTCGGGCGCGAGAACCAGCACGTTCAGTTCGCCCTGCGGATCGCTCAGGCGCTGGCAGATCACCGCGCCCAGCCGGTCGCGGACCTTCTCGGCCAATTCTTCGGGTGCCTTCACGCTGCGCCCTGCGTCGACCAGCACTTCCAGCACCGCTTCCAGATTACGGATGCTGACCTGCTCGCGCAGCAGCAATTGCAAGGTCTTCTGGATGTCCGAATAGGTCAGGATGTTGGGCACCAATTCGTCGATCAGCGCCGCGCTCTGCTCGCGCACGCGCTTGACCAGGCGTTCGGTTTCCGCGCGCGTCAGCAATTCCGGCGCCTGCTGTTTGGCAACTTCGTGCAGGTGCGTGATCAACACGGTGTCCGGTTCCACCAGCGTGTAGCCCGCGCTGCGGGCAAGCTGGCGCACTTGCGGATCCACCCATTGCGCCGGCAACCCGTAGGCCGGATCGCGCGTTTCGTCGCCATCCAGCCTGGGGCGGTTGCCGCCGGGATTGATCGCCAGGATGCGGCTTGGCTGCAAGTTGCCCTGCGCAACGCGCGAACCATGCACGGCGATCTCGTAGGCGTTCTCGGCCAATTCCGGCTTCGGGCCGACCTGCACCTTGGGCAGGACGAAGCCGAGTTCCAGCGCGATCTGCTTGCGCAACGTGTTGATGCGCTCGGGCAGGTCGCCACCCGCGCCCATCAAGGCATTGACCAACCCCGTGCCCAGGCGGATCTCGACCGGCTCCACGCGCATGGACTGCTGCAGTTCTTCCTGTGTCGACGGCGCTTTTTCCCGGCCTTCGGCCTCCGCCACTTCCTCTGCATCGGCCTGGCCCTTGGCCATGCGCATCGAATACGTGGCCAGTGCGATCACGCCGGAGAAGACCGCGATCAACGGCAACTTCGGGAACCCCGGCAACAACATGATCACCAGCAAGGCACCGGACACCATCATCAAGGCACGGGGGCTGGCCAGGATCTGCCTGGGGATTTCCGATCCCAATCGCGCGTCCGCGGCGGCACGGGTGATGATGACGCCGGTCGCCACGGCGATGACCAGCGAAGGAATCTGGGTGACGATGCCGTCGCCGACGGTCAGCAGGGTGAAGCGCTGCACCGCCTCGGTCCACGGCATGCCCATCTGCGCCATGCCGATGGCCAGGCCGCCGACGATGTTGATCAGGATGATGATGATGCCGGCGATGGCATCGCCCTTGACGAATTTGGTGGCGCCATCCATCGCGCCGTAGAAGCTCGCTTCCCTCTCGACCATGCTGCGGCGGCGGCGCGCCTCGTGCTCGTCGACCAGGCCCATGTTGAGGTCCGCATCGATGCTCATCTGCTTGCCGGGCATGCTGTCCAGGGTGAAGCGCGCGGCCACTTCCGCCACGCGTTGCGCGCCGCTGGTCACCACCACGTACTGCACGACCACCAGGATCAGGAACACCACGATGCCGACCATGTAGTTGCCGCCGATGACGAACGAACCGATCGCGTTGATCACCCGCCCGGCATCCGCACCGCCGAGGATCAGGCGCGTCGCCGAAACGTTCAGGGCCAGCCGGTACATCGTGACGATCAGGAGCAGGGTCGGGAACGTGGAGAAATTCAATGGCGATTCGGTGAAGAACGTCACCAGCAGGATCAGCAAGGCCAGGCTGATGTTGATCACCAGCAGGAAATCCAGCAGCGGTGACGGCACCGGCACGAACAGCACCAGCAACACGCAAATGACCAGGCTCACCAGGACAAGGTCGCGCTTCTCCGCCCACATCATCGCCAGCAGGTTCCTCATGCGCTCAGCGTCCCGCTGCGCCTGGCGAGGACCTGCCGGTACACCGGCGCCAGTTGTGCGTACAGGCTTTCGGGCACGGGCGCATCGATGTCGCATTCCCGGTACAGCGCGCGCGCCAATTGCGGCGATCGCACCACCGGAACCCCGTGCCGTGCCGCCAGGGCACGCACGCGCACCGCCAGGAACCCGCGTCCCTTGGCCAGCACGATCGGCGCGCGCATGCTGCCGGGGCGATACTGCATGGCGACCGCGTAGTGGGTCGGATTGGTCAGGATCACGTCCGCGTCGGCCACGCGCGACAGCGCCCTCACCTTCTTCAGCAACTCCCGGATCTGCCGCTTCTGCTTGGACTTGACTTCCGGATTGCCGTCGCGGCGCTTCACCTCGTCGCGCAACTCGCGCCGGCTCGTGCGCATCCGCCGCATGTAATCGCGGCGCACGAACAGCAGGTCGGCGACCCCGGCCAACGCGAGGATCAACAACACGTAGAGCGAAGCCCGCCATACGTGCGACAGCCACAGGGAAGGCAGGTTGTCCGGCGGATTCGACACGACCGCGGCGATGAAGTCCGGTGCGCGCCGCAACGCCCACACGCCCAGGGCCGCCAGCAGGAGCAGCTTGACGCACAGCTTTCCCAGCTCCCACAGGATGCGCAGCGAGAACAGGCGCTTGATCGCGTTCCGCGGATTCAGGCGCTTGAAGTCCGGCTTGAGCGGATGCGTGGTGAAGATCGGCCCGGTCTGCATCAGATTGGCCACGACCGCCGTGACCAGCAATGCGATGACCATCGGCATCAAGGCTTGCAGCAGCGGCGCACAAATGCGCCCCAGCCAGGTCGAGAATTCCGGACCCAGGGCCGCCCGCGCGCCGGCGATGGCGATGATCCGCCGGGTCGATTCGGCCAGCGCCGCCGCGACACTCCCCGCCGTCAGTACCAGCACCACCGCGAACACCATCAGCATGATGACGCCGACCATGTCCGCGCTCTTGGCCACTTCCCCCTGGTTGCGCGCCTCTTCCAGGCGGTACGGGGTGGGCTGTTCGGTCTTGTCCTGGTCGCCCTCGGCCATCACCCCGCCCCCATGATCGCGCCAACCTGTTCGAAGGCGTGATTGAACAGCCTGCCGATCAGCGCAGGCATGTACGCCAGGGTCGATGCCAGCAGCAACAGCGCCACCACGATCTTCAGCGGCATCACCAGGAAATAGATGTTGGCTTGCGGCATCGAGCGGGTCGCATAACCGACCGCCACGTCCAGGCAGAACATGCCCAGCGCCAATGGCGCCACCAGCATCAATCCACTGGCAAAGCTGCTGCCGACCATCAACAGGAACGCCTCGCCGTCCGGATGCACGGCCACGCTGCCGGGAGGCAACACCTCCACGCTGCGCAGCAGCATCCGCAACAGGGCGACGTGCAGGCCGAGGATGAAAAACAGCACGGTCGTCGCCAGCATCAACGCGCGCCCGAGCATCGACTCGGATGCGCCCGCCGCCGGATCGAACAACACCGCGGCGCCCAGGCCGGCTTGCATGTCCGCCAGCCATCCGGCCGTGTGCATCGCCGCGTTCGGCAGCATGACCGCCAATCCGAACACCATGCCGATCAGCAATTCGCCGATGGCCGCCACCACGAGCCCGACGTCGTGCAACGGCTCGGCCGCCACGAATCTGGCCGGCAAGGCCATCACCGTCATCCACGCCATCGCCAGCAACACGATCGTGCGCACCAGCACCGGCGCCCACCCCAGGGGAGTGAATCCCGGCAACACGAATACCGGCAGGTAGCGCAGCGTGATCAGCACGAACAGGCAGATGAAACCGGTGATGGCGTGCATGGGTCAGAATCCGCCTGCGTATTCGAACATGCGCTTGGCCAGTTCCACCATCGTGGCCAGCATCCATCCGCCGAACATCAGGCACACCACGCCCACGCCGATCAGCTTCGGGATGAAGGTCAGGGTCATTTCCTGCACCTGGGTGACGACCTGGATGATCGAAATGACCAAGCCCACCGCCAGCGCCACCAGCAGGATCGGCGCCGAGATCTTGGCCGCCGTCAACATCACCTCGACCAGCAACTGCATGGCCGCATCCGCTTGCAAATCCATCGAATTCCCCTCAGCGTCCTGCGTGGATCCGTTCGCGAATGCCGCGGGACAAGGTTCGCGCCTGCTCCGGCGTCGCGCCGGGCATCGCGCCCTCGCGCATGACCTGCGCCAGCAATTGCGCCGCGCCTTCCTCGTCCCCGTCGTGTTCCATCCACAGTGATTTGGCGAAACGCCCGCTGCTGCAATTCGGGTCCAGGCGCAATGCGCGGCGCATGCCGGCTTCGCCCTCTTCCATCCGCCCCGCAAGCATCGCGACCACGGCAAGACCTCCATGCGATTCGGCGAAGTTGCGATCGATGTCGTATGCCCGGGCATAGCTGTTCTCGGCGCCCGCAAGGTCGCCCAGCAGCAATTGCGCCCACCCCAGGGCATGCCACGTGCCGATGTGCTCCGGCATCGTCTCGGCCGCACGCCGCAATTGCGGCATCGCCGCCTGCAACTGGCCACGCAACATCAGCACCTGCCCCAGGCCCGACAGGGCACGGCCGGAATTCGGGAACCGTTGCAATGCCCGGCGGTAATCGGCCTCTGCCGCATCGACGTCATTGCGCCACAAGGCCGCCGTTGCCGCAGCGAGCAACGCTTCGTGCTGGTCGGGATGCCCGGACAAACAGGCTCGCGCCATGCGCTCGGCCTGCTCGGGTTCGCCCGCATCGAGCAGGGCCAGTGCGTGCAATCCCCATGCCACCGGATAACCCGGCTCCAGCGCAAGCGCCTTTTCCAGCACGGCAATGGCCTGCGCGTAATCCTGTTCCATCAAGGCGATGCGCGCCGAAAGCACGCACAATTCGGGGCTGGTGCCGAATCCGGCCACCGCCGCGTCGACCGTCGCGCGCGCGGCATCGATGCGATGCCGGCACAGTTGTGCGAAGGCGATGTCGTGTTCGATCGCCGCCGAACGATGGCCTTGTTCGCGGAGACGCGCGAGCGTTTCCTCGGCATCGCCATAATCGCCTGTCGCCAAGGCAATGCGCGCGGCACGGAATCGGATACCCGGTTGCGCGGCTACCGAATCCGGCAGCCCCTGCAGTGCCGACGCCGCGCGCCGGAAGTCGCCCTCGGCCAGCAAGGCGTCCAGCAGATCGCAAGCCAACTGCCCATTGCCAGGGTCCTGAGCGAGATACGTCCCGAGCCGTTCCGACTGACTCATCGCGCATCCCATACTTCAACTGCCAAAAACATCGCGCACAATTCCCTTGCGACATCGAAATGCCACTTCCAAATCCAATCCCACGAAAATCGATTCCCCACAACCGCGCCACTCGATGCATCGTCCCGGCCCCTGATCCGAGACACGCAACTCTCGCGAAGAGAGCCGAGTTGCATACCGTGGCTGAACTGTAATCGAACAGCCCGGAGGAGTGTCAAGCGCGAAAGTGTGCGCTACTTCAATTTCTTCAACTTTCGTACGAGAAGCTCGAACGTCTTTGTCTGCTTCGGGTCGGCCATCAAGGTATCCACGATGCCGTCCAGCATCGGCCGCCACTCCGGATGCTCGCGCAACTCCGCACCGAATTCCCAAAGCAGGACGGCCCTCGCCATCCGCGACGGCAATTCCCGCCCCGCGCCCGCGTCAGTCGGCGAAACGCTGTTGACGATCTCCATCAACTCGCGGCGCAGCCTGGCCACCGGCGGCCTCGATGGCATCGCCGCGTTCTCGACCGGCGTCTTGCCGCCTGCATCGCGGATGGCACCGCGCGCAGGACCCATCCTGCGAATCGCATCGTCGCGCAGCGACGCAATCAGCGCCGCCGTCGAAGACAGCCGGTCGATGGCCATGGCTCAGCCCTGGCGCGTGTAGTTGGACAGGTACAGCGACGCCTGCGGCATCGCCTGCGTCGCCGCCATGCCATCGCTTTCCGCTTCGGCGGAAGCCTCCAGGCTTGCCGCCAGCTTGTGCATGTCGGCGGCAAGCGCGGGAATCGCCTGCGGCTGCGCCAAGCCTTGCCGCAACTGCCGGATCGCCTCCCTGACTTCTCCTTCGCCGATGGCGCCGAGCGCGCGTGCATAAGCCGCCAATACGGGGTCTTCGGCGGCGAACAACGGCGCCAATATGGCCTTCGCCTGTGCCAGTTCGCCCTTGAACACGAGCAACTGCCCCAACTGGAGCCGGGCCACCGGCAACGCCAATCCGCAGGCCAGTGCGGCGCGGAATCCGGCTTCCGCGCGGTCCATCAATCCCATCTGCGCATGCTGCGCCGCCAGCAGGTAGTGGCCGATGCCATTGCCCGGGTCGCGCTCGAGCAACGCCTTGAGCAGGGCCACGGCATCGGCATCCTTGCCGGCATTCATCGCCTCCAGCGCAAGGTGCAGCAATTCTTCATCGTCCAGGATGGCGTAATTCATCGTCAGGTCTCGCAGGTCGGCTATCTCTATACGTCATTTCCCCGGAAGGCGGCAATGGTTTAGCCCTGATCCGTGAAGTCGGCATCCTCATGCCTGCTCCCGCCACTCGAGAAGCGGGGCAGGAGGCGGCTCATCAATTCTGCCAGCAGAACATTCAGCCGCTTGAACGATGGAGAGGTTCACGTGCCGATACCGGCAAGTGATCCCCTCACATTGCGTATTCCTGCAAGATCGGGGCAAAGAAAACCATGGCGCTGTTGTTGACCGTGCTGGCCTGCATGTTGTGGTGGATGTCCACGTCACAGCCCTCGGCCCACCCCGTTGCATCCGGCCAACGCCCACGCTTCGTTCCTTCCGCCAGTGCGGCGCGATCCCGACGCAAGCCGGCATGGGTGCGACGCGAACTGATCCGTCTGAAAGCCCTCTCGCCCGAATCCGGTTGCCGCATGCTGGCCGAAGTGTTCAACCGGCAATTCGCCGAACGGCACGTCCATGTGGGCAAGAGTTACGTGGCGACGGTGCTGCGCCAATCCGCGGCGGAAATCGTCCGCCTGCGGCGGGAACTCAAGCATCGCGTCCCTCGACCGGTGCCATGCAACCGCATCTGGGCTGTCGACCTGACCGGCAAAGCCGACTTGGGCAGCAGGCAATGGCTGATCCTCGGCCTGATCGACCACGGCGCCCGCGCCTGCCTGCGGCTGCAAGCCCTGCCCGACAAACGCAGCGCCACGATCCTGCGCGAACTGATCGCCGCCTTCCGCCGTTACGGCCTGCCGCAGCACATCCGCGTTGACAACGAGGCCTGCTTCAACTCGCTGCTGCTGAAAGCCGCCTTGCGCCTGCTGGGTGTCCGCCTGCAAACCATCGCCCTGCATTGCCCATGGCAGAACGGGCGCATCGAACGCTTCTTCGGCACGCTCAAACGATCGCTCGACCGCATCGTCATCGCGGACGTGAATGACTTGCACACCAAACTGGTGGAGTTCCGGGCTTGGTACAACCACGCGCGACCACATCAGCACCTGGATGGGCACACTCCCGCCGAAATCTGGAACGGAAAACCGAAATCCACCAAACCGCCCCGATGGGTGCGCATCTGGGACGGCTTGATTACCGGCTGGTGGTTCCCGCCGTAACCGGCAGCGGAGCAATCACCGGGACACCACACGGGCAGAATTCCCACTGTCCACGGGCAAGTCGCGCCAAAGACCGGGAAACAGCCAATTCAAGGGCAAGAACGCATTGAAAACCGACCGCACTGAAGGATCAATAACAGGAAATACCGAAAAACCGCTGCACTCAACACCGAAATCCGCCGAAATCGACGCTCAAATCAGCTCCGAAATGCTCGTGGACACCATGGACGGGACAACCCAGCCATCCAGGTGCACCGCGACCTGCAACGTGGGCAGCGGCGGCGTGGCCCCCTGCGTCAGCGTGATCGACTCCGTGCTCCCCGCCGCGTAGTACGTCAGCACGTGCGACAACTGGTTCTGCGCGTTGTACGCGTACGTCATCGCGATCCCCGCCGGCGTCGCGCTGCCCTGCACCACCGCCTGGTACACCACCGTCTTGTTCCCGCGCAGGTCGTACGCGGTCTGCTGGATGTACGTGGTCCCAACCGCAAGGAGGATGGAGGCGGTTACAACAAATTAATTTCCTCCATTCCCTTTAGCTCCCGTAGAAATCTTCAACCAACGCGTGGCTAATTCCGAATTGTCGCAATTTCTCGAGTACCCTCTCAGACACTACAAGGCGACCATCGGGGGCGAGACCAAAGTCATCACTTCCAGCGAGCCCTTCCACCTGAAGCCAACGAAATTTCGGCAGAACCCGATCTGGATACATAGTGTTGAATTCTGGCGTTTTGGATGTTTCCACCTCAGATAAATTCAAGCCCGTGAAGGAATCCTTCTCCAATGCAATCGCCGTGTCAGCAGAAATAATGAAGCAAGGAAAGCTTTCCAAAAGCACATCGCCAAGCCAACCTGAAAACCGGTAATCCAGCTTACTAACCAAGGGGGGATGTACTGTCGCATCTAGCACCGTGCCAATGCCAAATTCACCCGCAACTTCTGGCTCAAGATAAAAGTAATTCATATGCTATTTACCTAGCGGTGGGTTGAATTGACTACCGTACTTCGTATCAATTTCTGTCGCCTTCTGCAACAACTGCTCCTGTGTTGCATTTGGTGTTTGACGATAGAACTGGTTCCATTCGCGACGTATCTGACTTAAGTGCAGGTCAGAGTTGACTTCATTTGGAATGCCACGCAAATTTTCCAACGAGTGAATTTGCTCCTCAGTCACTACACCCGGATAGCGAGTCAGGACCTGCTGCTCTACAGCGTGATGTACGACGACTTGTCCTTCAAGATCAGGATTTTCTTCAAAGAAAGTTGCACGATAGTTAGTAGATGTTGCAATACCGAATGTTGCACCCGCATTGTCTGGAACAACAATCTATTTTCGCAACAGGTTTGTTATGCGAGCAATCTCTCTTAAGAGATCGCCGCCCGTAACTCCCCAATGATCCAGTCCTCTAACAATTCCGAGCGGCGGTAATATGCTATTTGAGGTCAGCGCCGATTTTAAACTTTGAAAATAGGTCCTTGCCGCTTGTTGACTCTCAGTAGACCAACCATTGGTTATGTCATCGTCAGTTAGCGGATTATCCAACTTACGCAAAACCAAATCGATTTCACTCAAAACTTGGCTCTCCATTAATAATTTCTCCCGGGGCTAAACTCAAATACTGACCGGTCATGAATGAGGAACTGTCGAACGTCAGCGCCGCCATTTTTGACCCCGGCCTCTAGAATTATTGTTCGCCCTTTTGAAGTAACCGTCTGGACGAGATCTGCTTTATTACCATACGGACCGAGATTCAAACCATCTACAGCAGATGATGGCGAGTCAAATACCGTTTTTGTTAGAAACGATCCTTGATCTTTAGGTGCGTCAAAATAACGTAGAAAATCTTCATTAGGACGAACTAGCCTTGCAGTGATATCACCGTCCATTTCAGCAATGTAGGATTTTGCAAAATCTGGCTCTATACCGTTCTTAATTAAGAACGACTCTGCCCGATCCGAAGAGATGACAGCACTTGAACGTAACCCAACATTGTTTGGAACACCACCCACATCCAACCTCGGCGCTTGCGAGAAGTCAATGGCGGAGCTTCGCGGAACATCCTGATACGCATCGAACAGGTTCTGTGGCGAGTAACCCGCATCGAACTCCTCGCCCAGTGGATTCTTGGCCCACTGATAGCCATCAGAGGCCAAGCTGCCGACATCCCGCCCAAGCCAAGGCGCAGCGGCAACCGCTCCCTTCGCCGCAAGATTCAGGCCCGATCCGATGACCTTGCCGCCCACCAACCCAACGACGGCGCCTTCGACGCTGTCAGGCATGAACGTCTGGTAGAACGCGTACTTCAGGCCACCCAACACGTAGGCCGCTTGGTTGCCATCGTGAAGCGCTTGTGCCCCTTCATCGACCAATTCATCGCGAACGATCTGGTTGAAGCCCTGAATCTTGCTGTCGATGCCGTCAAGGACATTCCCGCCTTCGCTCTCCGGCCTGCCACCGATGATGTCGATCTCCAATCCATTCTCATCGTACCGGTAGCTTCCGGTCGGATTGCCACCCAGCGCCGCCTCTTCCTTGTCCAACTCGGCCAAGCGTGCATTGGCATTGGCAATGTCCTGATTTGCCTTTTGCAACTGTGCATCAAGGTCGTCTAGATTGGGCTGCGCACCCAGAGGTCCCATCGTCATCGGGCCGAGCGAGTCCTCCACCTGCAACGCCACGGGCTCTTGCGGGATTTGCTCCCTGTCCACCGCCAGCGGGCTTGGCTGCGCGCCCACGATCGCATTGCCCAGCGCATTGCCGAACGCATCGGCCAGCACCCTCTCCGTATCCCAATGCGCATCCAGGCCCAGACCCTTGCGGAGGCCATAGTCCGCCGCGCTGGTCAGCACGTCCGCCGTCACCGCATTCCACGAGAACGGCTGCGCACGCACCACCGCGCCGGTACCCGGCACTTGGCTGTACTCCACACCCAACCCCTGCGAGATGCCCGAGCCCGCCGCCGCCGTGGCCGCACTGGCCGCCACCTCCTTCCAGCTGAAGGCCACGTCGTAACCGGCCAGCTTGCTCAGCCCGTAACTGGTCCCATACGCGGCCGCCGCTCCCGTCGCCGCGGCACCGGCCGTTGCCGCCGCGCCATAGCCGGCCGCGCTGCTGACCATGCCGCCCGCCGCACTGCCCGCGTACGCCGCACCCGCCGCAATGGCCGTGCGCGTGTAGTCGTAATCCATCCCGTAGCCGATCGGATTGAACACGGCCTTCTGCTTGTCGTTGCCGAACAGCATGACGGCGGGGATCACCCAATCGGACAAGCCCGAAGCTGCCACAAGTCCATTCTCGGCCACATGCAACGGGTTCGTGGCGCCCTCGACGAAACCGCGCCAGTCGAAGCGGCCATTGAGTGCCGCTGACGAGAACTGCCCCGCTGCGTCACCGGCCGCCGCACCGACCACTGGGTTGCGCGAGATGATCGTCACGATCACCGTCACCGCGATCTGGATGATCGCCGACAGCGCCTGGCAATGATCCTTGCTGCTCGGCGGCTGCACATACGGCAAGCTCGGCGCCGTGTTGCCGATCGCCTCCGATGCGTCGTACGGCTTGAACGTGCCCGCGTCGTTCCCGTTCACCGTGATCGACGGCGCCTTCAGCGACGCGCCTTCCACCAGCACGTCGCTCGCGCTGCTCAACCCGTTCGCATCCGCCAGCACGTACCAGCGTGACGCATCGCCGTACACCCGCTGCGCGAGGCTCGTCAGCGTGTCCCCCGCCTGCACCACCACCCGGCTCCCGCCGGCACTGTAGCTGCCCGATCCGGCCAAACTCGCGATGCTTCCCGCACCCCCGTCCGTGTTCCAGCGCGAATAATCCCCCGCGTGCAGCTCCGCCATCTCCTGGCCCGCCGCGTACACGTACATCCGCTTGTCCAGGTTCCCGTCCGCATCCGTCCCCAGCACGAACGTCCCGTTCGACTTCACCGTCCCCGCCTGCCGCGTCAGCACCTGACCGTCGCCGTCGTAGCCGTAGTATGTCGCCCGGTCGTCCAGACCGCTCACCCCGTACGTGCTCTCCACCTGCTTCACCAGCTTGCCGTAGCCGTCGTAGCTCAGCGTCGTCGTCGTGGTCTTGTAGCTCGGGTTGCTCGATCCGCCCGTCACCGTCGCTTCCTGCCAACTGTCCAGGCCGATGTAGTGGGTGCCGTAGGTGATCGTCGCGTTGCCGTAGTCCGGGCTCTGGTACGTGTACGCCGTCTGCCGACCCGCCGCATCCGCCGCCGCGTAGACCACGGCATAGTCGGTGGTCGCGTTGGTGAACCCGTCCGCGTGCACCGGCAACGCCCCGGTCGTCTCGTAGGCGCCCAGCGACATCGAATACGTGCGGCCGTTCTCGTCGCGCGTCTGCTTGGTCTGGCTCACCAGGACACCGGTCGTGGCGTCGTAGGTGTACGCCTCGTCGCTCTGCACCCAGCCATCCAGGTGCACCGCGACCTGCAACGTGGGCAGCGGCGGCGTGGCCCCCTGCGTCAGTGTGATCGACTCCGTGCTCCCCGCCGCGTAGTACGTCAGCACGTGCGACAACTGGTTCTGCGCGTTGTACGTGTATGTCATCGCGATCCCCGCCGGCGTCGCGCTGCCCTGCACCACCGCCTGGTACACCACCGTCTTGTTCCCGCGCAGGTCGTACGCGGTCTGCTGGATGTACCCCGTCCCGCCGGTCTTCGTGGTGTGCGTGACCTCCTCGCCCACCGCGTCGTAGGTCGAACTGTACGAGGTGTCGTCGTTGTTCTTCACCCCGATCACGTGCGTCGAGGCGTCCATCTGCCCGTTGTTGACCAGGATGTGGTTCTCGGCATCGTAGGTGTACCAGGAGTCGGTCTCCCGGTACGTCACGTGCGTGGGCGGCGAGTAGCCCGGCGGCAGGTCGTCGCCCGGACCCGGCGGCGGCAGCATCATCGGCTGCATCGACACCGATTCGGTGGCAAGGTCGGCCGGTGCCGCCGCGTCGAGGCGGAGCGCGGCGTCGGCATCACCGGCATCGGTATCGGCCGCCTCCTGCGCGGACACCGACGACAGGCTTGCAACGCTTGACGTGCCGGTGGTGTGCGCCTCGGTCACATCGAACTGGCCCGTCGCCGAAGCGCTGCCGTCGCTGGCGATGATGCGCAGCTGCGGCGTGTACGACACGGTGCTTTCCCCGTAATACAGCGGCTTCAGGGTGCCGGTGATGAGGCCTGTGCTGGCGTTGATGCTGAGCCCGACGAAACTGGCCGACTCCCAGGCCGCCGGCACATGGATCTGACCCGGCGGGGCATCCGGTTGCATCATCCCGTCGCTGGAGACCGTGGCATCTGGTGCGTCGGCTTCCGTGGCGGCGTCCGTCGCGCTCGACGCGTCGATTGCCAGATCGAGGAGCGGCGCGTCTTCCCAGTGGGCTGGAACATAGACTTGCAAGGCGTAGCTCAGGCTGTGCCCATTGGCGGCGGTGAACGCGCCGGCGGGCAGGCTCCAGCTCACCGCTTGCCCCACCGTGCCCGAGCGCGCCGGCAAGGTGCCGTTGTAAACCGGGCTGCCATCGGTGACGCTCAAGGCGAACGTGGTGCTGGTCGCGTGGCCGTGGCCGTCGTTGGCGGTGACCACCACCGAATAGCTGCCGTTGGCGGTGGCCGTGCCACTGATCACCCCGGTACTGCCGTTGAGGCTCAGCCCCCCCGGCAGGCCCGTGGCACTGAACGTCAGCGCATCGCCGTCGGCATCGCTGAAGTACGCCTTGGCGTTGAAGCTCCACGCGGTGTTGCCGACGATGTTCTGCGCCGGGATCGTGCTCGCGGTCGGCGCATGGTTCGGGTTGACGGTGGCGCTGATGTTCGGCGTGACCGCCGTGGCGCTGCCATCGGACGCCACGATCCGCAACGACAGCGAATACAGCACGGCCGCATCATCCCCGGGATCTCCGTAGGCATAAGGCTCCAGCGTGCCGGTGATCAGGCCGGTCGAGGCGTTGTAGCTCAGGCCGACGTCCGACGCGGGCTCCCAGCCCGCCGGAATGATCACCCCGCCGCCCGGCGGCGCCATCGGCACCATCACCGACGCCGGTTCGGCGCTGTCCTGCGTGCCGTCGGTGGCTTGCGTGCTCTCGATCAACGGGCCCTGGGCATCCGGCGGGTACGAAATGTACTGCGGGTGATAGACCTGCAGCGTGTAGGTCAGCGCGTCGCCGTTGGGATCGGTGAACAGTCCGCTCGGCACCGTCCACGCGACGGCATGGCCCTCGTTCCCGCTGAAACCGGGCAGCGTTGCACCGCTGTACACCGGCGCATTGTTGACCACGCCCAGGGTGAAGGCCTTGCCGACCGAACCGCCGCGGCCATCGCTGGCGGTGACCGTGACCGTCGAGGAACCGATGCCGGTCGCCTTGCCGCTGATCACGCCGGTGCTGGCGTTGATGCTCAGCCCGCTCGGCAGGCCCGACGCGCTGAAGGTCAGCGCGTCGCCATCGGCATCGCTGAAGTACGACTTGGCGTTGAAGCTCCACGATACGTTGCGGCCGATGCTCTGCGCCGGAATGGTGGAGGCGGTCGGCACGTGGTTCTGGTTGACGGTGACGCCGATGTTCGGCGTGGCCGTCGAGGCGCTGCCATCGGAGGCCACGATCCGCAGCGAATAGCTGTAGCTGCTGCCCAGCGGCGCCAAGGTGCCGGTGATCTTGTTGGTCGAGGCGCTGTAGCTGAGGCCCACCGCGGAGGCGGCCGTCCACGTGCTGCCAGAGAGCACCTGCAGGGTATAGGTCAGCGCATCGCCGTTGGCGTCGCTGAACAATCCGCCCGGCACGGTCCACGATACCGCCTTGCCCTGATCCCCGGCGTAGCCGGACAGGGTGCTGGCGCCCGCGTACGTCGGCGCGGTGTTGACCACGCTCAAGGTGAAGGCCTTGCTGCCGGTATGGCCGCGACCATCGTTGGCGGTGACGGTAACCGTCGAACTGCTCGTGGCATTGGCCGCCGTGCCGCTGATGACGCCGGTGCTGCTGTTGATGCTCAGCCCGCTCGGCAGGCCCGACGCGCTGAAGGTCAGCGCGTCGCCATCGGCATCGCTGAAGTACGACTTGGCGTTGAAGCTCCACGCGGTGTTGCGGCCGACGCTTTGCGCCGGGATCGTGGTCGCGACAGGCGCGTGATCCTGGTTGACGGTGACGCCGATGTTCGACGAATCCCCGGTCATGGTTCCGTCGGACGCGACGATCCGCAGCGAGTAGGTGTATTTGGTACCGCCGTCATACACCAGCGGCTTCACGGTGCCGGTGATCTTGCCGGTCGAGGCGTTGTAGCTGAGCCCCACGGTGGACGCCGCGACCCAGGCCGCCGGCACGGTGATCGTGCCGCCCGGCGGTGCGTCCGGCTGCATCATGCCGTCGGTGCCGTCGAGTGACAGGCTGGCCGCTTGCGTTGTCGCCAACGCACCCGGATCGGTCGTGGTGTAGGCCGGTTCCAGCACCTGCAGCGTGTAGGTCAGCGCATCGCCGTTGGGGTCGGTGAACAGCCCGGTCGGCACGGTCCACGATACCGCCTTGCCCTCGTCGCCGGTGAAGCTGGGCAGCGTGGCGCCGCCGTAGACCGGCGCACTGTCGACCACGCTCAGCGTGAACGCCTTGCTGACCGAACCACCACGGCCATCGCTGGCGCTGACCGTGACCGTCGCGCTGCTGGTGGTACTGCTCGCGGTGCCGCTGATCACGCCGGTACTGGCATTGATGCTGAACCCGCTCGGCAGGCCCGACGCGGTGAAGGTCAGCGCATCGCCATCGGCATCGCTGAAGTACGACTTGGCATTGAAGCTCCACGCGGTGTTGCGGCCGACGCTTTGCGCCGGGATCGTGGTCGCCGTCGGCGCGTGCTCCTGATTGACGGTGATGCCCATGTTCGGCGTCGCCGTCGTCATGCTGCCGTCGGAAGCCACGATCCGCAGCGAATAGGTGTATTTGGTGCCGCCGTCATAGATCAACGGCTTCAGCGTGCCGGTGATCTTGCCGGTCGAGGCGCTGTAGCTGAGCCCCACGGTGGACGCCGCGACCCAGGCCGCCGGCACGGTGATCGTGCCCCCTGGCGGTGCATCCGGCTGCATCATGCCGTCGGTGCCGTCGAGCGACAT
>DASWOQ010000059.1:0-23700 GCA_036398675.1 Rhodanobacter sp.
CAGGAATACGGTGATGCGAGCGGTACGGCACCGGCAAGTCTCGCGGCCTGCAACGCCGACAACGGCAACAATGGCACCGCGAGTTGCGTGTTCCACAATGTCACGCGCGGCTCAATCTCTACCCAGTGCTATCACTACGACGGTGAAATCGATTCGCTGACGGGCCAACCCGAGGTAACGCCGAACTGCTATTTCTACGCAACAGCCAACATCAATGGCTTCAATACGCAGGTTGGACTGACCTCACTGGATCCTTCGCAGCCCTATTCACCGCAGACCAAGGCATACAGTGCACAACCCGGCTGGAGCTTCGCGTCGGGCCTGGGTTCGGTGAACGCAACGAATCTGCTGATCGCATGGCGAGCCTTCGTCAACGCGCCACCCGCTCCTTCCGCACCATGAGCGACTAGCGGCTTCTTAGTGGCAGCATTTCACCGCTGACGTCTCCTCCGCTGCAGCCCCG
Source organism: Rhodanobacter sp. (assembly GCA_036398675.1). Classification (GTDB taxonomy): domain Bacteria; phylum Pseudomonadota; class Gammaproteobacteria; order Xanthomonadales; family Rhodanobacteraceae; genus Rhodanobacter. The sequence goes on from DASWOQ010000059.1 coordinate 464, forward strand.
ATGGTTGAAATCAACCATCGGGGCTTTTTTATGCATGCGCGGTGCGTCGCCGTACATTCGTCACTATCACTTGCAGAACAAACATTTCCGGCCAACTTGTCTGCAAACTGAATCGGCTGGCATGTGGGGTCAACTGGCCGCGCCACGGGCCGTTTGCACTTTGGCACGCCGCATGCCGCGGCCCAACGAGGGAGACCAATCGATGAAAAGCACGCCACTCAAACTGGCCCTGCTCGCCGGGCTCGGGCTAGGGTTTGCGACTGCTGTGTACACGCCGCCCGCCTCGGCCATGCCGGTGTATGTGGGCGTGCGCGTCGCCCCGCCGCCGCCGCGCTACGAGCGTGTGCCACCGCCGCGGATGGGCTATGTCTGGGCGCCGGGCTATTGGCGCTGGGCGGACTCCCGTCACGTATGGGTGGGCGGCTACTGGGTACGCGCGCGTCCGGGCTACCGCTACGCGCCGGCTCGCTGGGTGCGGCACGGCCGCGATTGGCGTTTCCGCGAAGGTCACTGGGGTCGCTGATCCAAGCCATGAAGTCACGGAAAAGCGCCGGCAATGGCGCTTTTTCTTGCACGCCATACGGCGGCGACTTGCTGCGCCGCACCAGCGGCAACGGGGACGACGTACTAAACTTCGCGCTTTGATTCCTCGCCCCGGCTTCGGTCGGGGCGAAGAGTTTCAGGCTTTCACACCCTTTGGCGCGGCCATTCCCCAGCTTCGCCAACACCTCTGTAGATGCCGTCCGGCACCATAAATCCATGGAGTCACCGTTCCAATGATCTTTGAAACCATCGCCAAGACGGGTCACGAAGAAGTCGTCTTCTGCCACAACAAGGACGCCGGCCTGAAGGCCATCATCGCGATTCACAACACGGTGCTGGGCCCCGCGCTCGGCGGCTTGCGCATGTGGCCGTACAAGACCGAGCAGGAGGCCGTGAACGACGTGCTGCGGCTGTCGCGCGGCATGACCTTCAAGAACGCCGTGGCCGGCCTGAACCTGGGCGGCGGCAAGGCGGTGATCATCGGCGATCCGAGCAAGGACAAGTCCGAGGCGCTGTTCCGCGCGTTCGGCCGCTTCGTCAATTCGCTCAACGGCCGCTACATCACCGCCGAGGACGTCGGCATCGACGTCAACGACATGGAATACGTGTTCCGCGAAACCGAATACGTGACCGGCGTGCACCAGGTGCACGGCGGTTCGGGCGACCCGTCGCCGTTCACTGCCTATGGCACGCTGCAGGGCCTGATGGCCGCGCTGCAGTTCAGGCACGGTAACGAGGACGTGGGCAAATACAGCTACGCCGTGCAGGGCGCCGGCCACGTCGGCAGCGAGTTCATCAAGCTGCTGCGCGAACAGGGCGCCAAGGTGTTCGTCACCGACATCAACAAGGACGCGGTGCAGCGCTGCGTCGACGAACTGGGCTGCGAAGCGGTGGCGCTCGACGATATCTACGACGTCGACGCCGACGTGTACTCGCCGTGCGCACTGGGCGGCACCGTCAACGCACAGACGATCGACCGCATCAAGGCGAAGATCATCTGCGGCGCGGCCAACAACCAGCTCGCCACCGACGAGATCGGCGACGAGTTGCAGAAGCGCGGCGTGCTCTACGCGCCCGACTACGCGGTGAACGCCGGCGGCGTGATGAACGTGTCGCTGGAGATCGACGGCTACAACCGCGAGCGCGCGATGCGCATGATGCGCACGATCTACTACAACCTCGGGCGCATCTTCGAGATCAGCAAGACCCAGAACGTGCCGACCTACCTGGCCGCCGACCGCCTCGCCGAGGAGCGCATCAGCGCCATCGGCAAGATCAAGCTGCCGCACATGGGCAACGGCGGCACGCGTTTCCAGGGCCGCATGCGCGGCCAGTAAGCGTCAAGCCGCCAGCGAAGAGGCCGCCGGGAGACCGGCGGCTTTTTCATGTGTACCAAGGCGCTTGCCGACGTTCGGCGACGGTCCCCGGAAGCTGACGCCAGCGGCGATTCTGCTACACTGCAAAACGTATTGTTCACATATAAGCCCTTGCCTGATAAGGGCAAGGCGTGAAGGGGCCCGCTTCGCGGGATCGACCGGCCCAGGCCGGTCGGCACATCTCGAAACCGATGGTTTCGGGGAACATCAGGGATGCCACGATCCGGTGCGCGGTCGCGGCCGGCGTGCGGATCTCCAGGCACGCGGCGCATGGCGCATGGATTGACCGGGACAAGAGCAGGCGGACGAGTTATGAGCACGATGATGATGGCAGCAGGGATCAGCGACGAAGACATCCTGGACAGGCTCAGGGAAGTGCTTCGCGACACGTTCGAGATCGACCCTGCGCGCGTCGTTCCTTCAGCCCATCTCTTCACCGAGCTGGAGCTGGACAGCATCGACGCGGTGGATCTGGCGATCCAGGTGCAGGAGATGACCGGCATGCGCATCAAGCCCGAGGATTTCAAGAGCGTGCGCACCGTGGGCGACGTCATCGCCACCGTGCACACCCTGCTCGCTCGCTGACGTTGCGCGGCTGCGTCACATGCCAGCCACGGTTGAACGCTTCGCTCCCTGCGCACTGATCCCGATCTACAACCACAAGGACACGATCGCACGCACCGTGTATGCGCTGCGCGCGCACGGCTTGCCGGTGGTGATCGTGGACGACGGCAGCAATGCGGCCACCCGCGACGTGCTGGACGCGCTCATCGCTGAAACCGCCGACACCCTTCCGCACATCCAGCTGATCCGCCTGCCGCAGAACCAGGGCAAGGGGCGCGCACTCAGTGCCGGCCTGCTGGCCGCGCGCGATGCGGGTTACTCCCACGCGTTGCAGATCGACGCCGACGGGCAGCACGATACCGCCGATGCGCCGCGCTTCGTGGCCGAAGCACGCATGCATCCGCAGGCGATGATCTGCGGAAGCGCGGTCTACGACGACAGCGTGCCGAAGGCGCGGCAGTACGGCCGCTACCTCACCCACGTCTGCGTGTGGATCGAAACGCTGTCGCTGTCGATCGACGATTCGATGTGCGGCTATCGCCTGTATCCGCTGGAAGCGACCTGCGCCGAAATCGCCCGGGCGCCGTTTCCAGCGCGGATGGATTTCGATACCGAAGCCGCCGTGCGCCTGCTGTGGCGTGGCGTGCCGGTGCGCAACCTGCCGACCCGGGTGATCTATCCGGAAAACGGCCTTTCCCATTTCCGCATGCTGCACGACAACCTGCGCATCACCGCGATGCACACCCGGTTGCTGCTGGGCATGCTGCCGCGCGCGCCCGGCCTGCTGTGGCGCCGACGACGAAGAGAAGAATCCGCATGCGCCGTCTGATGACCTTCCTGCTTTGCTGTGCGCTGTCGTACGGCGCGAATTTCGCCGCGCATGCCGCCGATGCCGATCCGGCGCGGCTGAAGAATGTACTGGAGGGTCTGGCCAGCCACACCGCCGTGCGCGCCGGTTTCACCCAGACGCGCTCGAATCCCGCGCTGGCGCAACCGCAGGTCAGCCATGGCACGCTGCTGTTCGTGCTGGGCCACGGCATGCTGTGGCAGACCGAGCAGCCGTACCAGGAAACCGTCGCGCTGACCGGCAGCGATGCGGCGCGGCTCGATGCGCAGGGCAAGCTGCAACCGATCCGCGATGCGCGTGGAGTGAGCCAGGTGTCGCAGATGCTGCAGTCGTTGCTGGCGGGAAAACCTGACGACGTGCTGCGCCAGTTCGATGTGCAGACCGGCGGCAGCACCGACAAGTGGACGCTGCACTTCACCCCGAAGCAGTCGCGCATCGCGCGCGTGCTCGCTAGCATCAAACTGAACGGCGACGCCTTTCTCGAAGGCATCCGCATCGACATGCACGACGGCTCGGCCACCGATATCCGCTTTGCCGACACGCGTGATGCCGGCGCGATCACCGCCGCCGAAAAAAGCGCACTCGGCCTGCCATGAAACCCACGTCGCTGTGGCTGCGTGCCGGCATCTTCACCGTCGCGACACTGGCGGTGGCCCTGCTCGGTGCATGGCTGCTGCTCGGCCGCGGACCGTTGCCGATCCAGACCGACCTGCTGGCGATGCTGCCCGCCACCGAACAGGACCCGCTCGCCGAAACCGCGGTGGAGCGGCTGGCCCACGCCAATGGCGACCGCATGGTGCTGCTGGTGGCCAACGCCGATGACGACCGCGCCAAATCGGCGGCACGCGCGCTGGGCAAGGCGCTGGGTTCGGACAAGGTTTTTTCGTCGGTGCTTGCCGAACTGCCGCCGTTCGATCTGCAGCAGTTCGTCGCGCCCTACCTGGCGCATCGCTTCAGCCTGCTGTCCGATGCCGACCGCGCTGCGCTGGCGCAGCCGGACTTCGATGCCGCGCAGGTACTCGCGCGACATCTCAACGAACCGTTCGCCACCGCCGTCGGCACATCACTGCAGGACGATCCGTTCGGCTGGCTGCAGCACTGGATGGACCAGCAGCCGTGGAGCCGCTCCGCATTGCTGCCGGAAGACAACCTGCTCACCGCACATCGCGACGACCGTACCTACGTGATGGTGACCGCCACGCTGGACGGTTCGTCGTACGACGATTCGGTGCAGCGTCGCGCGCTGGCCACGCTGGCTCGCGCCGAGCGTTCGATCACGCACGATTATCCCGGCACCACGTTGCTGCGCACCGGCGCGGTGTTCTACGCCGCCGCGGCGCGCGCGGGCGCGGAACACGACGTGCATCTGGTCGGCTGGGTGTCTTCGATCGGTATCGCGCTGTTGCTGCTGTGGGCATTCCGTTCGCCGGGACCGCTGCTGCTGGCATTCCTGTCGACGGTGGTCGGCGTGATCGCCGCGACCACGATGACCCTGCTGGTATTCGGCAAGATCTACCTGCTGACCCTGGTGTTCGGTGCGGCGCTGCTCGGCGAAGCGGTGGACTATTCGATCCAGTACCTGACCGCGCGCGCGAATGCCGGCGAACACTGGCAGCCGCGCGCCGGCCTGCGCCAGGTGCGCATGGCCCTGCTGCTGGCGCTGGGCACGTCGCTGCTCGGCTATGCCCTGCTGGGCATGGTGCCGTTCCCGGCCCTGCGCCAGATGGCGTGCTTTGCGATGAGCGGCATGCTGGCTGCGTGCGTGAGCGTGTTCTGGCTGCTGCCCGCGCTGTTGCAGCGGCCGTCCAAACCGCTGTCGCCGATGCTGGTGCGCGGCGCGCTGGCGATGCAGGACACGATCGCCAGTTTCGGCAACGGCAGACGCGGATGGGCGATCGCGCTGCTGCTGTTGCTGATCGCCGTGCCGGGCTGGTGGCAGTTGCGCCACGACGACGATGTGCACCTGCTGATCGCGCCGCCGCCCGCGCTGGATGCGCAGGAGCTGCAGATCCGCACCATCACCGGCCTCGGCAACGGCAGCCAGTTCTATCTGGTGCAGGGCGACAGCATCGAGCAGACCTTGCAGCGCGAGGAAACGCTGGAGCAACGCCTGCAATCGATGGTGCGCGACGGCAAGCTGCAGGGCTGGATCGGGCTGGCCGGCATGGTGCCGTCGCAGCAGCGGCAGGCCGCCGATCACGCGCTGCTGGCGCCGCTGTTGTCCGATCCCGCGCGCATGCGCAAGCTGCTGGGCGACGCCGGCTTTCGCGCATCCGCCATCGACGCGTACATCGCTGCATGGCCGGGCACCACGATCGACCTGCAGCAGTGGCTGGGCACGCCGCTCGCCACGCCGTTCCGTCATCTGTGGATGGGCCGCAACGCCCATGGCTACGCCACGCTGGTACTGCCGCAGGGACAGGACGATGTCGCGCCGCTGCATGCCGCAGCGACCGGACTGGCGGGCGTGCAACTGGTGGACAAGCCGGCCAGCGTCTCGAATCTGTTCGGGCTTTATCGCGGCTACGCCAGCGTGTGGCTGCTCGCCGCGCTGCTGCTGATCGTGCCGGTGTTCGGCTGGCGCTACGGCCTGCGCAATGCGCCGCGCGTGCTGGTGCCGCCGGTGTTCGGCATCGGCCTCACGCTGGCGGTGCTCGGTTACCTCGGTCATCCGCTGACGCTGTTCCACTGGATGGCCTTCATGCTGGTGCTGGGCGTGGGCGCGAACTACGCGGTGTTTCTGCTGGAGGGCGAGCCGCATGTGGCGCACCGTCCCGGCGCGATGTATGCCAGCGTGCTGCTTTCCGCCACGACGGCCTTGCTGTCGTTCGGCCTGCTGGCGTTGAGTTCGATGCCGGCGCTGCGCGATTTCGGATTGACCTTGCTGCTCGGCATCGGCTGCACCGCGCTGCTGGTGCCGGCGAGCCTGCCACTGCGCGGAGGCGCACGATGACTGTTGTTCTTTTCAGGAAGCCGCGATGAAGCGCGTGGTGATTACCGGCATGGGCGGCATCACCGCGCTCGGCCACGACTGGACCCGGATCGAGGCGCGACTGCGCGAAGGCCGCAACGCGGTGCGGCGCATGCCCGAATGGGATTATTTCGATGCTTTGAATTCGCGCATCGGCTGCCCGGTGGACGATTTCAAACTGCCCGACTGGCCGCGTCGCCTCACCCGCTCGATGGGTCGCGTCGCACAACTGGCGGTGGCCGCCAGCGAGCATGCACTACGCGACGCCGGCCTGCTCAACGACGAGTCGATCCGCGATGGCCGCATGGGCGTGGCCTACGGTTCGTCCGGCGGCAGCATCGAGCCGGTGCGCGTGGTCGGCAAGATGCTCGAGACCGGTTCGATGCAGGGCGTCACCGCCACCAGCTACATTCAGATGATGGCGCACACCACCGCAGTGAACGTGGGCGTATTCTTCGGCTTCAAGGGCCGCATCATTCCCACCTCCAGCGCGTGCACCTCAGGCAGCCAGGCGATCGGCTACGGCTTCGAGGCCATCCAGCACGGCAAGCAGACGATGATGCTGTGCGGCGGCGCGGAAGAACTCTCCGGCCCCGGTGCGGCGGTGTTCGACACGCTGTTCGCCACCAGCACGCGCAACGACGAACCGTCGCTGACGCCGCGCCCGTTCGATCGTGCGCGCGACGGGCTGGTGGTCGGCGAAGGTGCGACCACGCTGGTGCTGGAGGAATACGAACACGCGAAGGCACGCGGCGCGACGATCCACGCCGAAGTGATCGGCTTCGGCTGCAACTCCGACGGCAGCCATATCACCCAGCCCACGCGCGAGACGATGGCGGTGGCGATGCAGCTGGCGCTCGCCGACGCGAAACTGCCGCCCGAGGCGATCGGCTACGTCAGCGCGCACGGCACCGCCACCGATCGCGGCGACGTGGCCGAGAGCCATGCCACCGCTTCGGTGCTCGGTTCGCGCGTGCCGATCAGTTCGATGAAGAGTTACGTCGGCCACACCCTTGGCGCCTGCGGCGCGCTGGAAGCGTGGTGGGCGATCCGCATGATGCAGGGCGGCTGGTTCGCGCCGACGATCAACCTGGTCGATACCGATCCGGAGTGCGCCGAACTCGACCACATCACCGGCAGCGGTCGGCACATCGCCACCGATTGCGTGATGAGCAACAACTTCGCCTTCGGCGGCATCAACACGTCGCTGATCTTCAGGGCGTGCTGATGGCGACGAACATGCTCAATGCGCGAGGTCTACCACGCGTGGTGGTGACCGGCATGGGCGTGGTCAGCTGCCTCGGCAACGGCCGTGCGGAAATGCTCGACGCTCTGCGCAGCGGACGCAGCGGCCTGCGCGCGATGGAAAGTTTCGCCCGGCGCGGATTGAACGCGCGCGTCGGTGGTCCGGTGGATGTTTCCAGCCTGCCCGAACTGCCGCGCAAACTTCGTCGCTTCATGGCACCGTCGGTGCTATATGCGTGGCATGCACTGAACGAAGCGATCGAACAGGCCGGACTGTCCAGCGATGTGCTGCAAGGCGATGACTGCGGCCTAGTCGTCGGCGGCGGCGCCTCGCTGAGCGTGTACGAGGAAGGCCTCGACGCGTATCACAGCAAGGGCGTCGGACGGCTGTCGCCGTTCTTCGTACCACGCGGCATGAGCAGCGCGCTATCAGCCACCCTCGCCCACGCCTTCGGCATCCGCGGCGTGGCAGTGACGGTGAGTTCCGCGTGCACCAGCGCCTCGCTGGCGATCGGCCACGCGATGGAGCTGATCCAGCTCGGTCGTCAGCAGCTCGTGCTGACCGGCGGCAGCGAAGAGCTTTTCGAAGGCACCGCCACCTGGTTCGACGCGATGGGCGCGCTGTCCGCCGCCAGCGCCGCGCAGCCGCAACTGGCCTCGCGCCCGTACGACCGCGACCGCGATGGTTTCGTGCTCGCCGCCGGCGCGGGCATGCTGGTGCTGGAATCGCTGGCTCACGCGAACGCGCGCGGCGCGACGGTACTCGCCGAGCTGACCGGCTACGGCGCCAGCACCGATCCGGCCAGCATCGTCGGCCCCGGCGCGGACGGCATCGCGCGCGCGCTTCGCCAGACGCTCGACCAGGCCGGCGCCCTGCCCGACTACATCAACACGCACGCCTGCTCCACGCCGCTGGGAGATGTGGAGGAGTGGCAGGCGATCGAAGCGGTGTTCACCGAACGTGATGCCGCGGTGCCGCCGATGTCCTCGATCAAGGGCCAGAGCGGCCACGCACCCGGCGCCGCCGGTGCGCTGGATGCGATCGCCAGCCTGCTGATGATGCAACACGGTTTCATCGCCGCCGGCACGCCGGTGCGCACGGCCGACGACGCGTTCGCCGGCGCACCGCTGGTCACGCAGACGCACGCACATCGCCTCGACAGCGTGCTTTCCAACAGTTTCGGTTTCGGCGGCAGCTGCGCCGCGCTGATGTTCCGTCGCTACGCGGAGCACGCGGCGTGACGCAGTTCCGCATCGAGCAGTGGCGCGCGTGGGCACCCGGCCTGGACAACCCACAGGCGTGGGCAGCGTGGGCGCAATCGCCGGTCGTCGTGCCCGATGGCAACGAACAACCGGAGTGCCTGTCGCTGCCCGCGATGCAGCGACGCCGGCTGAGCCGGCTGGCGCGCATGACGATGGAAGTGGCCTCGCCGCTGTGCGGCGGCGACGAGCAGTTGCCGTTCGTGTTCGCCTCGCGCCACGGCGAAACCACCCGCACCTTCGCCATCCTCGGCGATGTGACCGACCAGCAGTCGTTGTCGCCGACGCAGTTCGGCCTGTCGGTGCACAACGCGATCGCCGGGCAGTGGTCGATCCTGCGTGGCCAGCGCGGCGAATCGGTGGCGATCGCCGGCGAAGCCGATACGTTCGAGCACGCACTGCTGGAATCGGCCAGCCTGCTCGCTGCCGGCGCATCCAGCGTGCTGGCGGTGATCGCCGAGGAAACACCGCCGTCGGCCTATGCGGGATGGATCACGGACGTGCCGTTCTCGTATGCTCTGGCACTGCGACTGGGGAGAGTCGATACAGCCGGCACGCCGTCGACCGACGCGTGCTGGCAATTAAGTCTGGACCGGCACGACGGCGACGGCGCGCATTGCGCGTGGCCACATGCGCTCGACTTTCTGCGGGCATCGCAGACCGGCGGGAGATCACTGGAGCACGTATGGAAAACACGCCGATGGAATTGGCAGCGTATCCGCTGAGCCAGCGCCGCGACGCGTGGCTGTGGCGGCTGTTCGCCACCGGCGCCAGCTTCGTGCTGTTCGGCATCGGCGGGCTGATCCTGCGCGGGCTGATCCTGCCGCTGCTGGCGCTGCTGCCGGGCGACGCGGCAACACGGCGGCATCGCGCGCGCGCGGCCATCGGCCGTGCGTTCCACCTGCACCTGCAGTTCATGTACCGCACGCGCGTGCTGGACTTCCATATCGAAGGCGGCGAACGCCTGGGCCAGCCCGGGCAGTTGGTCATCGCCAACCATCCGTCGCTGATCGACGTGATCTTCCTGATTGCCCAGATCCGCGATACCAACTGCGTGGTCAAGGCCAGCCTGTGGGACAACCCGTGCATGCATGGCGCGGTTCGCGCGGCGCAGTACATCAGCAACAACGGCAGCCCGGAAATGCTCGAGCGCGCCGCGGACGTCCTGCGCGAAGGCCAGACGCTGGTGATGTTTCCCGAAGGCACGCGCACCACGCCTGGGCGGGCGCCGGTGTTTCACCGCGGCGCGGCGGCCATCGCGCTACGCGGTGCGCACACGATCACGCCGGTGCACATCTCGGTAACACCCACCACGCTGACCAAGGCCGAGCCCTGGTACCGGATTCCCGATCGCCGCGTGGTGGTGCGGCTGCGCGTGGGTGCCGACATCGACCCGGCGCAGTTCAATGACGCCCCGCTGCCGATCGCCTCGCGCCGCCTGAACCAGTACCTGCAGCAGCTCTTTCTCGCGGAGCTCGACCCGTCATGAATCCACCGGACACCACTTCCATGGAACAAATCGCCGTGACCCGCGAGGCACTGGAGCGGGACATCGCCCAGCTCATCATCGACACGCTGAATCTCGAACACCTGACGGCTGCCGACATCCCGGTCGACCAGCCGCTGTTCGGCGACGGCCTCGGACTGGATTCGGTGGATGCGCTGGAACTGGCGCTGGCATTGCAGAAGCACTACGCGATCCGCATCGAGTCGGACGTCAAGGATGCGCGGCGACACTTCGCCACCATCGCCAGCCTCGCCGCCTTCGTCGAGACACAGCAGGCCGCATGCGCCGGCTGATCCCCATCCTGCTGCCGGTCGTGGGGTTGCTGTATCCGTTCGTCGTGTACTACGGCACGGAGAAGGTATCGCCACCGATCTTCGCGCTGGTGCTGGGCGCGATCTGGCTGATCCGCGCACCGAGCCTGCTGCGCAAACCCGGCGGGCGCTGGATGGTCGGCGCCGCACTGGTGTATTGCGTGCTGCTGGCGGTCACCGGCGAGGCGAAACTGCTGCGCTGGTATCCGGTGCTGATCAGTGCGTTGCTGCTGGTGGCGTTCGGGCTGAGCCTGATTTATGGGCCGCCGTTCATCGAGCGCATCGCGCGGCTGCGCGAACCGAACCTGCCGCCGGCCGCCGTGCGCTACACGCGCGCGGTGACCTGGGTGTGGATGGGTTTTTTCGCGTTCAACGGCAGCATGTCGGTCGCGCTGTCGCTGTGGGCGCCGCTGTCGTGGTGGACGCTGTACAACGGCTTGATCGCCTATCTGATCATGGGCACGCTGTTCGCCGTCGAATGGCTGCTGCGCCAGCGCCTGCGCCGGAGTTTCGCGTGAGACCGGAGATTTTCTCGGAAATCTCCGTAAATCAGGCCGCCGCTCTGAGCGCCTGTTTTGCCAACCACACTTGGCTTGTGCAAGCCCATGTCGGACGCACCGGCGCACTCTTGTTGCTCAATACAACCGGCATCGCAGAGCTACGCCGCAATGGCCGGAAAGCGCTGCTCGACCATCTCCATGCGCATCTCCTGACGCACGACATCGAACCGGTGCATTTGCGCATGCTCGATCAGGCACACGATGACCTCGACACGCCGACCATCGATCGCCTGCTCGCATTGCCACGGCAAGATCGCGCCATCCCATTGCGCGAACACGCGCAGGACGGCCGCTGGACACTCGCGTTGCAGTTGCCGCTGGAACTGATCCATTTCGACGGCCATTTCCCGCAGGCCCCGGTGCTGCCCGGCGTCCTGCAGGTGGGTTGGGCGCTGGCGCTGGCCGCGCCGCGACTGGGCACGTCGATGCATTGCCGCGAGATGGAGGCGCTGAAATTCCAGCGCCTGCTGCGTCCCGGCGACTGCATCGAACTCTCGCTGCATCTCGAAGCCGATCCGCAGGACGCCACCCGGGGCAAACTGCATTTTGCCTACCGACTCGATGGCGAGCATTGCTCCTCCGGCCGGCTGAAGGTGGAGCGTGCGAATGACTGAGGCCGACGCACGCATGCCGCACTGGGCGGCGCAGCGGGAGCGCGGCAGCTTCGCGCTGATGAAGCTCACCGCGTTCGGGCTGCGCCGGTTGGGCCGGCGGCCGATGACGCCGGTGCTGTATCTGGTCGTGCTGTATTTTTTCGTATTCGGGCGCCGCGCGCGGCGCAACGTGCGCCAATACCAGGACTATCTCGCCACATGGAGCGGCCGCAGCGAACTGCATCCGCGGCTGCGCAGCGTGTTCGGCCAGTTCATGGCTTTCGGCGACAGCCTGCTGGATCGGCTCGAAGTGTGGCGCGGTACTCTGCCGCTGAGCGAAGTGCAGTTGCACGACCCGTCCGGCATGCGCGCGCGGCTATTGAAAAGCACGCATGGCGGCCGCGGCGAAATTCTGGTCGGCACGCATCTGGGCAACCTCGATGTCTGCCGCGCACTGGCAGAACTCGGCGAGCAGGTGCCGCTGAACGTGCTGGTGCACACCAGCCAGGTCGCGCACTTCAACCGTTTGCAAAATGCGGCCGGCGATCATCAGCTGCGGCTGCTGCAGGTCAGCGAAATGGATGCCGCACTGATGCTGGAACTGTCGCAGCGGCTGGATCGCGGCGAGTGGCTGGCGATTGCCGGCGATCGCGTGCCGCTGCACAACGGCCGCCGCGTGGTGGTGGATTTCCTCGGCCACCCCGCAGCGTTTCCGCAAGGACCGTGGCTGCTGGCCGGCCTGCTGCGCTGCCCGGTGAACCTGATGTGCTGCCTGAAGATCGATGGCCGCTACCAGATCCATCTCGAACCGTTCCTGGACGCACCGGCATGGGAACGCAGCCAGCGCGAGGCGCTGATCAAGAGCTGGGTGCAGTGCTACGCCGATCGCCTTGCGCAGTGGTGCCTGCTGGCACCGCGACAGTGGTTCAACTTCCACGCCTACTGGCAATCACCCGATCCATCCCATCCACCTGGAGAAGCCGATGCGCATCCGCGGCGTGCTGCACCATGAGATCGAGGTGAGCGTGCCGTTTTTCGACGTCGATTCGATGGACGTCGTCTGGCACGGGCACTACGTGAAATACCTGGAGATCGCCCGTTGTGCACTGCTCGACCAGGTGGGTCATACCTATGCGCAAATGAAGGCATCGGGCTATGTGTGGCCGGTGATCGACCTGCAGCTGCGCTATGTGCAGGCCGCGCGTTTCGGCCAGCAGTTGCGCGTGCGTGCGGACCTGGTCGAATGGCGCAACCGGCTGAAGATCAACTACCTGATCAGCGACGCGCAGAGCGGCGAGCGGCTGACCCGCGCCAGCACCGTGCAGGTGGCGGTGAACCTGGACGACGGCATGATGCAGCTGGTGTCGCCGAAGGCGCTGGTCGATGCCGTCGAGAGACACCTGCCATGAACCACGACCTCCGCCCGCGCGGCCACCTGCCCTGCACGATCATTCACGAATGAACTACGCCAGCCCCACCTACGTCGAGGAAACCCGCATCGGTTTCCGTTTCCTCAGCAGCTTCACCTGGCAGCATCATGTGCTGCGCGTGGCGATCAACGACCTGCAGCGGCTGATCGGCGAGCCGGCGCAGCAAGGTGGCATCTTGCTCGATGTCGGCTGCGGCCAGGGCAAGTCGTTCCGCCTGCTGCGCGATGCGTTCCGGCCGCAGCGGCTGATCGGGTTGGACGCCGACCCACACAGCCTCGAACTCTCACGTGCGGAAGCCGCGAGCGAACAGATTCCGGTGGAGCTGATCGCTGGCGACTGCGCGCAGATCACCCTGCCCGATGCCAGCGTCGACATCGTGTTCTGCCACCAGACCTTCCATCATCTGGTCGAACAGGAGCGCGCGCTGGCGGAGTTCTGGCGCGTGCTGAAACCGGGTGGCCATCTGCTGTTCGCTGAATCCACCAAGGCGTACATCGACACCTGGGTGATCCGCTGGTTCTTCCGGCACCCGATGCATGTGCAGAAAAGCGCGGATGGTTATCTCACCATGCTTCGCCAGCAGGGTTTCCGGTTCGACGAACGCAACGTGTCGCTGCCGTACCTGTGGTGGAGCCGTTCGCGCGATTTCGGCCTGCTCGAACGCTGGGGCCTGCATCGGCCGCCACCGCCCGGCCAGCGCGAGGAAACGCTGGTCAACGTCGCCGCCCGCAAGCCCGATATCGCATGACGCCCTCGCTCAACGCACTCGGAGTCATCTGCACGCTCGGCGCCGGCAAGGCCGCGGTGGCAGAGGCACTGTTCGCCGGCGACGACAGCGGCATGCGCGCCGAAGCCAGCTGGATTCCCGGCCGGTCGCTGCCGCTGGGCGCGGTGCGCACCGCGTTGCCGTCGATACCGGCTGCGCTTGCGGCGACCCGCGACAACCGTGCCAATCGTTTGCTGCTGGCTGCCGCGCTGGAAATCGAAAGCGATATCCGCGCGGCGATCGGCCGCTACGGCGCCACGCGCATCGGCGTGATACTCGGCACCAGCACCACCGGAATCGAGGAAGCCACCGCCGGCATCGGACACCTGCGCCGCGAAGGCGAGTGGCCGAGCACCTACCGCTACGCCGACCAGGAACTGGGCGCACCCGCCGAATTCCTCGCCGAATGGCTGAACCTTTCCGGACCCTGCTACGGCATCTCCACCGCGTGCACATCGGGGGCGCGCGCGTTGATCAGCGCGCAGCGTCTGCTGCAGATGGATCTTTGCGATGCCGTGCTGTGCGGCGGCGTCGACACGCTGGCGCGGATGCCGATCAACGGCTTCCTCGCGCTCGAGGCACTCGACTTTGCACGTTGCGAGCCGTTCTCGCGGCATCGACGCGGCATCAACATCGGCGAAGCGGCGGCGCTGTTCCTGATGACCCGCGACAGCGGTCCGGTGCAACTGCTCGGCAGCGGCGCGAGTTCGGACGCATATCACATGTCCTCGCCCGATCCGGAAGGCCTCGGCGCGCAGCAGGCGATGCGCGCGGCGCTGGCCCATGCCCGGCTGGACGCCACGCAGATCGATTACCTCAACCTGCACGGTACCGCGACCGAGCACAACGACCGCATGGAAAGCCGCGCGGTCGCCGCGGTGTTTCCCGACGGCGTGCCGTGCTCGTCCAGCAAGTCGATGACCGGCCATACGCTGGCTGCGGCCGGCGCGTTGGAAGCGGCATTCTGCTGGCTCATCCTGACCGATGGCGGCGGCACCGCGGGCCGCCTGCCGCCGCATGTGTGGGACGGTGCGGCCGATCCCGAACTGCCGCCGCTGTCGTTCACCGGCACCGGCGCCCGCCTCCCGGCGCGTGGCCCGCGCCGATTGATGAGCAACTCGTTCGCGTTCGGCGGCAACAATGCCTGCCTGGTCCTGGGCGACGCGCCGGCGGGAATGCCCGCATGAGCACGTGGCCGATCGACGAATTGCTGCCGCACGCCGGCGACATGATCCTGCTGGACGCGGTGACCGCGGCCGACGAGGAAGGCATCGTGTGCACGCGCACCGTGCGGCCGGGCGGATTGTTCAACGATGCCGACGGCCGCCTCCCCGCCTGGTGCGGCGTCGAGCTGATGGCACAATGCGTGGCGGCGTGGGCGGGATGGCAGGCGAAGCGCGAACAGCGCCCGGTTCGCCTGGGCTTCCTGCTCGGCACGCGCCATTATCGTTGCGATGTCGATGCGTTCCCGCTCGGCAGCGAACTGGTGATCGAGGCGGTGCGCAGTTTTCACGACGACAACGGCATGGCCATGTTCCTCTGTCGCATCGTTGCGGTGGGCGTGCACGCGGAAGCTCGCCTCACCGTGTTCAGCCCGCCTGATTCCGACGCTTTTTTCGCCTCCACCGCACAAGGCCAGACCCATGCCTGAAACCATCCTGCCCGAAACTATTCTGGTGACCGGTTCCAGCCGCGGCATCGGCCGCGCCATCGCCCTGCGGCTGGCGCGCGCCGGCTACGACCTGGTGCTGCACTGTCGCTCCCGCCGCGACGAGACCGAGGCCGTGCGCGATGAAGTGCAGGCACTGGGCCGCAGCGCGCGCATCCTGCAGTTCGACATCGCCGATCGCGCCGCCTGCGCCGCGGCGCTCGAAGCCGATGTGGCCGCACACGCCGCGTACTACGGCGTGGTGTGCAACGCCGGCCTCACCCGCGACGGCGCGTTTCCCGCACTCACCGGCGACGACTGGGACAGCGTGCTGCGCACCAACCTGGACGGCTTCTACAACGTGCTGCATCCGCTGATCATGCCGATGATCCGCCGCCGCGCGCCGGGCCGCATCGTGTGCATCACCTCGGTGTCCGGCATCATCGGCAATCGCGGCCAGGTCAACTACAGCGCATCGAAAGCCGGCGTGATCGGCGCCGCGAAGGCATTGGCGGTGGAGCTGGCCAAGCGTCGCATCACCGTCAACTGCGTGGCGCCCGGGCTTATCGACACCGACATGCTGGATCCAGAAGTGCCGGTCGAGCAGATCCTGAAAATGATCCCCGCCGAACGCACCGGCACGCCGGAGGAAGTCGCCGCGGCGGTGGAATTCCTGCTCGGCGGCGATGCCGGCTACATCACCCGCCAGGTGCTGGCGGTGAACGGCGGGCTGTGCTGAGCCGACGGACCGTGGCAGGATGCCGGTTCGCAGAGCTTTCCAAACCCACCATGGCTAACTGCCCTCTCAAGGAGACAAAACGCATGAAAGCATTCACTCTCGCCCTCACCGCCCTGCTCCTGGCCGCGCCGGCCGCCGCCATGGCCGGCGACAAGGTGACCCACCTGTCGTTCGAGGCCGGCGTCGCTGCCGCCAGGCAGGCCGGTTCGATCGACGGCAGCGTGAAGTTCTACCTGGCCGGAAACGGGCCGCGCGGCAAGGTCGTCAACGACAATGTCAGCGTCAACCGCAAGACCAATGCCTTCGGCAAGAGCGACGAGGAAACCTGCAACCACGTGCTCGCCACCGACCTCATCTACCTGCAGAACGAGGCCAAGCAGGCCGGCGCCAACGCAGTGGTCGACATCGTCAGCAACTACAACGACACCGAATACCGCGACAGCCAGAACTTCGAATGCCACAAGGGCTTCCTGATGTCCGGCGTCGCGTTGAAGGCCAAGCTGGCCAAGGTGCCCTGAACCTCCAGCAGCCCCCCGTTGCGAACGAAACACCGGCCGCAAGCCGGCGTTTTCGTTCCGGGCCGACGAGACCCGGACGGCATCATCGGCCAGCTCACGGCCGGCACGCTATCATTGCGGCCTGAATCAACCGGAGTGTCATCGCATGCGTCCCTTTCCGCTGGGAGAAGACATCGACCTGCTGCGCGACACCGTGCATGCGTTCGCGGAGAAGGAGATCGCCCCGCGCGCCGACCGCATCGATCGCGACAATCTGTTTCCGTCCGACCTGTGGCAGAAGTTCGGCGAGATGGGCCTGCTCGGCATGACCATTCCGGTGGAATACGGCGGCACCGGCATGGGTTTCCTCGCGCACATGGTTGCGATGGAGGAGATCTCGCGGGCCTCGGGCTCGGTGGGCCTGTCCTACGGCGCGCACTCCAACCTCGCCGTGCAGAACATCTTCCACAACGGCAACGAGGCGCAGCGGCGCAAGTACATCCCGAAGATGTGCAGCGGCGAATACGTGGGCGCATTGGCGATGAGCGAACCCGGCGCCGGTTCCGACGTGGTCGGTTCGATGACCTGCAAGGCTGAACTCAAAGGCGACGTGTGGGTCGCCAACGGCAGCAAGATGTGGATCACCAACGGTCCCGATGCCGACGTGCTGCTGGTCTACATGCGCACCGCGCCGCGTCCGGCCGGCAGCCGCTGCATGACCGCCTTCATCGTCGAGAAAGGCATGAAGGGTTTCACCACCGCGCAGAAGCTCGACAAGCTCGGCATGCGCGGCTCGAACACCTGCGAATTGGTGTTCGAGGATTGCGAGATTCCGGCGGAGAACATCGTCGGCGAAGTGAACGAAGGCGTGCGCGTGCTGATGAGCGGCCTCGACACCGAACGACTGGTACTGTCAGGCGGCCCGCTCGGCCTGATGCAGGCGTCGCTCGACCTCGCCCTACCCTACGTGCGCGAGCGCAAGCAGTTCAATGCGCCGATCGGCACCTTCGGCGTGATGCAGGCGAAGATCGCCGACATGTATACGAAGCTGCAGAGTTCGCGCGGCTTCGCGTACATGGTGGCGCAGCAGTTCGACAACGGCGTGAAGTCGCGCATCGACCCGGCCTCGTGCCTGCTCAACGCCTCGGTCAACGCGGTGCAGGTGGCGCTGGAAGCGATCCAGACGCTCGGCGGCAACGGCTACATCAACGAGTTCCCCGCCGGCCGCCTGCTGCGCGACGCCAAGCTGTACGAGATCGGCGCGGGCACCAACGAGATCCGCCGCATGCTGATCGGCCGCGAGCTGTTCCACGGAAAAGCTTGATCGCGGCAAACCTCCAGGCGCTTTCGACCGCAACAAGTTCGACCAGATTTCACAGCATATGCGGAAGTGGCAAGCGAACATGGAGAAGACGTTTGCGAAATGACGCGCCAACGATTTGTAGTTGGCGCGAACTTGGGCAAGGCTGAGGTCACCGTTGGGTCCACCCCGGATTTCATCTGCGGTCGCTCGTCCTGAGCGTCGTCTTCCCGCGAGCAGACGGCGCAAATGTCGAAGCTCATGCCAACGGCATATCAAGCGCTCCTCGTCGCCACGACCGACGGTACGGCGGCGGCGCGCAGCGCCGGCCCCAGCACGGCGAGCTGGCCGATCAACCAGAGCGCGATCGCGCCGACCGGGAAATAGATCGCCGGCAGTCGCGGCAATTCGTAATGCAGCATCAGGAACAAGTTGATGCCGTAGGCCAGTACCATGCCGAGCGCGATGCCGATGGTGGCCAACAGGAAGTTCTCGGTCTGGAAGTAATGCAGGATGTTGCCGCGGGTGGCACCGAGTGCGCGGCGCACGCCGATGGTGCGGCGGCGCTGCCCGACCCAGAAGCTGGCCAGCCCGGCAATACCCAGCGCGGTGACGATCAGCAGCGCCGCGATAACCCCAACCAGCATGCCGGCCATGGCGCGGTCGTCCTGGAAGTACCCATGGCGTAGTTCGTCATAGGTGCGCTGCTCCAGCACGATGCGATTGGGATCGAGGCGCTTGAGCACAGCCAGCGCGGATTTAAGCACCTGCTCGCGATCCCTCGGGGTGGTGCGAATCACGTAGCTTCCGCCCTCCGCCGCGGTCAGGCGTATCGGAAACACGATGCTGTTCTGGGCGCCCGTCTGCAGCGAGTCCGGCCGTGCCAGTGGCGAGCTCACACCGACCACCTGCATCGGTATGTCGTTGCCGAAGTAGACCGTCTTGCCCAGCGCGTTCTGGTCTGGCCACAGACGCGCGGCGACTGCCTGGTCGATGATCACGGTGTTCGGCAGATTTTTCATATCGTTGCTGTGCAGCGCGGGCAGCGCGGTTTTCAGGTCGACCAGTTCATCGGGCTGAAAATCGCGCCCCGCAATCAGCCGTACACCCAACGTAGCCAGCAGGTTCTGGCCGTAGTAGCTCGCCACCTCGAGCGAGGTCTGCCGCTGTTGGGGGCGCAGCTTGATGCCGCTGTTGGACATGGAATAACCACTCAGCGGCAGCTGGTTTGCCAGGGCCACCGCCTGCACCCCGGCGACCTGCCGCAGTGTCGCCAGATCGGTTTGCGCCTGCGCGTAGGCATCCGGTCGATCGCCGATGTACGCAAACTTGATCTGCAGCAGTTCGTGCTCGGCGATGCCGCTGGGAGTATCCATCTGTTGCAAGCGCTGATGGATCAGGAACACCGCGTTGCACACGATGGCGCACGTCAGCGCAATCTGCAGGATCAACAGCCATGCGGTGATCTTGTGCCGACGCAGAGTAGACAGAATCGGTAAGATGTCCATGAATGAGTGCTCTTGTGAGTAGTGTGGCCATGGATGGCCGCTTTCACGCGCAGGGATAGCGCACTAAAGCGTCTTCAGTTGCAGGCCGGGAGTGATCTGGCAGGCGCGCCAGGCCGGCAGCGCACCAGCCAGCAGACTGGCAACCACCGCCAGCACGAGCGTCATCACCAGCATCGCGCCATCCAGATGCGCCAGCGGCGCGTAAGCCGCCGGCTGTCGTCGCACCAGCCACAACCCGAGGTACGCCAGGAGCAGGCCGCCAAGCCCACCCGCAAACCCGATCACACCGGACTCCACCAGCAACTGCATGAACAGCGCATGCCGCGAAGCACCCAGTGCACGGCGCACACCCAGTTCGGCGGAGCGGCGCAGGAACTTGGCCAGCATCAGGCCTACCGTATTGACCAGACACACGAGCAGGAAACCCAGCGCCAGCCAGTTCTGCAACTGCACATCGCCGGGCACGACCTGCTCATAGTCCAGCCACTGCATCAGATTGCGCAGGCGTACATTGGGCGGACGCAGAAAGCGGCCCAGCGACTTTTGCTCCTGCGAGTAATGGATCAGGAACTGCCGGTACGCGGCGGCCTGGGGCGGCGTATCCAACTGCACCCAGAACTGCAGCCACACGCAAGGTGCCGTATGCACGGGAGTGGCCCCGTCACCGCCATTGCCCCAGCAATCAGCACCGCCCAGATGCGCCAGATGCAGATCCTGCGAAGTGGACAACGGCAGATAGACACCTTCGTCTCCACCGTAGCTCTTCAGGTTGAGATCGTAGAAATGCGGATTCGGCCGCCAGTCATCCAGCACGCCGATGATGCGCAGGGCATGACCCTCCACGCGCAGCATGCGTCCGGTGCTGTCGCGACCGCCGAACAACCTGTCATTGAGCTTGCTGCTGATCACTGCCACGGCTGCGCTGGCCGCATCCTCGGTCGCGCCCCAGGCATGGCCATACTGAAACGGCACACCGAACATGGGAAAGAAATCGGCCGTGGTGTAGCGCGCGGTCTCGTAAAAGGGATCGAGCGCGGACTGCGCTGGCTGGATAGCCACCGAGCCGCCTGTCATCAGCGCCTGGCGATCCGCTCGTTTCGCCTGCAACAGGTTCATGCCGTCGATCCAGGTGACTCGATCCGGCGGTTCGTCATGCGCTTGATAGTCACCCGTGTCGCGCGGGTCTAGCTGCGGCGCATACAACGTGCCGCTTCGCCCTGGCAACGGATCGCCGGACAGCACGTGCAGTACGGTCAGCGTGGTCATGCTGGCACCGATGCCCAGCGCGATAGCCAGCACCATCAGCGCGGTGAGCGCCTTGTTGCGCCGGAGGCTGCGCAAGGCAAGCTCAAAGTAGTAGCCGAACATTCCTTTCCCCTCGATTCACTTCCGCTTCTGCAAGGAGCTTGATCCGCCGTCAGCCAGCTGACAGCGGATTTGGGGTGAATGGAGACGTCGGCGTGGCGAAGCGGACGCTATCGGCCCATGCGGGCGAACAGCGCTTCGCGATATCGGCGGCTGAGCCGGAGACTGCGGCCGTTGCGCAGATGGATTTCGTAGTCGCCCTTGAAGAGCGGGGTGAGCGATCCGATGAAGCCGAGGTTCACCGCCGTCGACTTGTGGATCCGCACGAAGCGTTGTTCACCCAGCTGGGAAAGCAGATCCTGCAAGGTCCTTCGCAGCAGGTAGCTGCGCGAAGCGGTATGCACGTGGACGTAGTTGTCGTCAGCCTGGAGCCATTCGACGGAGGCTGCATCGATAAGTTGCAGCCGTTCGCCATCTGGCACGAGCAAACGCTCGCAGGAGGGTGCCCGTGCCCGTCCCATCGCTACCGCTGTAGCGCCGGACTCATGGGAGTGCAGCCGTTCCCGGATGCGCTGCACACTGCGCACAAAACGATCCCGGTCGTAAGGCTTGAGCAAATAGTCGATCGCATTGAGGTCGAAGGCTTTCACGGCATGTTCGTCAAAGGCTGTCACGAACACGATCAGCGGTGCGCTCGAAGGCTCGAGCTGCGCCGCGACCTGGAGTCCCGACAACGTCGGCATCTGGACATCGAGAAAGGCCACATCCGGGCGCAGTTGTTCGATGCACTGCGCCGCGGACAGTCCGTCCTCTGCCGATCCGACCACGGTCATATCCGGTTGTTCGGCCACCCAGCGTTCGAGCTTCTCGCGGGCCGGCGCCTCGTCATCGGCGATCACGGCGCGGATCATTGAATGGCGTCCATCAGCGGTATCAAGACGCGCGCAGCAACGCCGTCGCCCTCGTTGCGGACCCGCAGGGATGCCATATCGCCATAGATGATGCCGAGCCGCTGCCGGCAGTTGCGAAATCCCACGCCGTCACGGTGCTCTGGCGCCAGCATGGGGCCCGAGTTGCTGATGACGATTTCCAGTGAGCTGCCTTCGCGCCGGACACTGACACTGATGCGCACGTGCGCCACCGTAGGCTCGACGCCGTGCTTGAACACATTCTCCAGCAACGGCTGCAACAGTAGTGCCGGAACGGGGATATCGCGCAGAGCCTGATCGATCTGCCAGTCCAGCGTCACGCGATCCCGGAACCGCTCAAGCATGATGTCCGCATACAGCTCGAGCGTGCGCAGCTCTTCAGCGAGCGGCGTCATCTCATGCTCGTTGGACCGAAGACTGATACGCAGCAGATCTCCGAGCGCGGCGACCAAACGGTCCGCTCGCGCCACGTTCGTATGCATCAGGGCCGAAACGGTGTTGAGTGCGTTGAACAGGAAATGCGGCCGCAGCTGACCCTGAAGCTGTGCAAGTTGGGCATCGGCCAACGCTTTCTGCGTTTGCAACAAACGGTGCCGCTGAAGTTGCCACTGCCCATAAGAATCGATACCAAACAGGATCCCGAGCCACAGTCCCGTAAAAATCGTCAGCTTGACGCTCTCGTACACAAAGACGAAGCCCCAGCTTGAGTGCTCATAGATGCGGTCCACGGCGGCGTAGACGCCATGCCGTATCGCATAAACCGCCGTAATCCACGTGATGAAGACCAATGGCAACCACCGCAGGTAGCTACCGAACCAGATCAAGGGCTTGTCCAGATACGGCGCATAGCGCCCGCGAACCCGGACTGCAAGCCACATCCATGCAGTTGAGACCAGAGCCGAACTCCCCTCCCACAGGACTGGCTCCCACCATCGGGCGAGCGGATTACGGAGCTCATTCTCGATGGAAACACCGATCATGAGCAGCCAGAATACCGCCCACAACGCCCACAATATGGCCAGAGTCTTCGGAGGAAACGTTGTGCCGCAGTCGGTGTGGCCCACTGCCGGTGGTGGGCGAGATAGTGCGTTCATTGCGATCGAGTGTAGCCACGCCTGCAGCGACGGACATTGTCTATGTGGCAAGCGGGACCTGAGAGGGGCAAAGCGGCCGCGGCATTGAAAGCCGCTTTGTCGGCACCTTGATGGCGCAGCCTCCTTTTCCCATTTCTGAAGTCAGTGTCTGCCTTGGATCGGTTCCCGGTCAACGGAATCTGCAGCCGATCATGCGGGCCGGTCATCGTCGATCGGTCGCGTGATGCATTCGATCCGGTGCATG
>DASWOQ010000060.1:0-19525 GCA_036398675.1 Rhodanobacter sp.
GAACCGCTCCGCGGGAAACTTCACCGTGAGCTTGCGCTCGAGCGTGCCGATATTCTCAACCGAAACCTGCATGACGTCTCCTGGTACTACCTGGTGTTATGGGCCTGCACAGGCGCCATGGCGACAACGTCGCCTGCAAAAAAAAGAAAAACATGGGCATGGTGCGAAAGGGGGGACTCGAACCCCCACGGGGTTAACCGCCAGAACCTAAATCTGGTGCGTCTACCAATTCCGCCACTCTCGCGCGCCACCCTTGCCAGACCTTGCACAATCGCGGATTCCGAAACTCATGCCGGCTGCCGGAGCATCTCCCGCAGCCAACGTTTCAGCCCGCGCTCATCGCGCCCGTCTAAGTCGATGATTCCCTTGTACGAAAGCGATCCATTTTACGGTTGCAGCCCCCTACAGTACAAGCACGCAGGGCGGAAATATCCCGGTTCTGATGCCCTCCGGCATGCAAAGAGCGGCCATATTGCCGAATTCGCCTCCGGATACGCTGCAACGCATCTTTTCCTGAGGCATAAAAAGCAGAACGCCGATCGCAAGCGATCGGCGTTCTGGCTTATTGGTGGGCCGTGAAGGATTCGAACCTTCGACCAATTGATTAAGAGTCAACTGCTCTACCAACTGAGCTAACGGCCCGGAACTGATGACGCTGGAACCGGGTTTGAAACTGGGGTGGATGATGGGATTCGAACCCACGACAACCGGAATCACAATCCGGGACTCTAACCAGCTGAGCTACACCCACCATAAATCTTGAAACTGGTGCGCCCGACAGGACTCGAACCTGCAACCGTCGGCTTAGAAGGCCGATGCTCTATCCGGTTGAGCTACAGGCGCAGTCGCCGCAAGTAGAACGTGTCGCTGGTCGGGGCAGAGGGATTCGAACCCCCGACTTTTGCGTCCCAAACGCAACGCTCTACCAGACTGAGCTATACCCCGATTTCGAATCCCCGATCATTCACCATCGGAGCCTTGAAATGTTACGGGTGACGCCTCGCTCAGTCAATCCGTATCGAAGCACACCAAGAACATTTGAAACTATCTTGTCCAACTCACGCCAACGTCTTCGCAAGACGCTTCGTGAAAACAAAACGGGGTGCAAAGCACCCCGCTTCACCGGATAAAAATGGTGCGCCCGGAGAGATTCGAACTCCCGACCACCTAGTTCGTAGCCAGGTACTCTATCCAACTGAGCTACGGGCGCACTGAAAAATCTTTCGCCTCACCGCCAGGACGTTGGGACATCCATGCGGCGAAGCGAGAAGCGGAATTATTCAGATTCTGCCTCCATGCGTCAACACTTTTCGTCAAAAATCTTTCATCACGTGTCGTTGCCGGTCATGGATCACGCAACGCACGTCCATCGAAAACCATCCGGTTCCGACACATGCACCCATATTTCAGGTGTGGCGTTTAGCCTTCCAAACGCGCAATCAGCCTTCCAGATGATTGCGGTTCTGCGTGGCGGGATCGCCCACTTTGCCGACCGTCGACCCTGCGTCGCTCTTGGGCGGCGGTGGCGGCGGCGTACCGCCGCTGGGCGTGTTCTTCGTCCAGTCGGCCGGCGGGCCGGGTTCGCGGCCTGCCATGATGTCGTCGATCTGGCGCGCGTCGATGGTCTCGTATTGCAGCAGCGTATCCGCCATCACGTGCAGCTTGTCGAGATTAGCCGTCAACAGTTCCTTGCTGCGCGCATAAGCGCGATCAAGGATGCCGCGCACCACGCCATCGATTTTGCTGGCAGTTTCGTTGGAAATGCTCTTGTGCTGGGTCACCGAACGGCCGAGGAATACCTCGTCCTCGTCCTCGCCATAGGTAATCGGCCCCAGCTCGTCGGAGAGGCCCCACTTGGTCGCCATGTTGCGTGCCATCTTGGTGGCTCGCTCGATGTCGTTGGAGGCGCCGGTGGTGACCTTGTCCGCACCGAAAATCAGCTCCTCGGCGACCCGGCCGCCATACAGCGAGCACAGTTGCGACTGGATCGCCACCCGATTGATGCTGTACTTGTCGCCTTCGGGCAGGTACATGGTGACGCCCAGCGCACGACCGCGCGGAATGATGGTCACCTTGTAGACCGGGTCGTGCTCAGGCACCAGCCGCCCCACGATGGCGTGGCCGGCTTCGTGATAGGCGGTGAGTTTCTTTTCGTCTTCGCTCATCGCCATCGATCGACGCTCGGCGCCCATCAAGATCTTGTCGCGCGCCTTGTCCAGATGGCTCATGCGCACTTCGCGGGCGTTCTCGCGTGCGGCAAACAGCGCCGCCTCATTGACCAGGTTGGCGAGATCGGCACCGGAGAAACCCGGCGTGCCGCGCGCGATCGTCATGGCGTTGACGTCGCTGGCGGTGGGCACCTTGCGCATGTGCACCTTGAGAATCTGCTCGCGGCCGCGCACATCGGGCAAGCCCACGACCACCTGGCGGTCGAAGCGGCCCGGGCGCAGCAGCGCGGGATCGAGTACGTCGGGGCGGTTAGTCGCCGCGATCACGATGATGCCCTCGGTGCCCTCGAAGCCATCCATCTCGACCAGCAACTGGTTGAGCGTCTGCTCGCGTTCGTCATGTCCGCCGCCGAGACCGGCACCGCGATGGCGGCCGACCGCGTCGATTTCATCGATGAAGATGATGCACGGCGCGTGCTTCTTGGCTTGCTCGAACATGTCGCGCACGCGGCTCGCGCCGACGCCGACGAACATCTCGACGAAGTCGGAACCGGAGATCGCGAAAAACGGTACTTTGGCCTCGCCGGCAATCGCCTTCGCCAGCAACGTCTTGCCGGTACCAGGCGGGCCCACCATCAGCACGCCGCGCGGAATCTTGCCGCCCAGCTTCTGGAACCGGCCCGGATCGCGCAGGAATTCGACCAGTTCGCCGACCTCTTCCTTCGCCTCGTCGCAACCGGCGACATCGCTGAAGTTTACCTTGATCTGATCTTCGCCCTGCAGCTTGGCGCGCGAGCGGCCAAAGCTCATGGCACCACGGCCGCCGCCACCGGACTGCATCTGGCGCATGAACCAGATGAATACGCCGACGATCAGCAGCACCGGCAGCCAGCTGACCAGCAGGCCGATCAGCGAGAAACCTTCCGAAGGATCCTGGCGGACCTCGACGCCCTTGTCCTGCATCTGCTTGACCACCGCATTGGTGGAGAAGCCGAGCATCGGCGCGACCGTGCGGAAGGCGCTGCCATCCTTCAGCTTGCCGCTGATGGTGGCGGGTTGATCGGCGCTGATCGTGGCCGTGGCCACATTGCCGTTGTCCACGCTCTGGACAAAGCCGCTGTAGGGGAGATCGGAAGAGCCTGCTCCGCGCGGGTTGAAGCTCTGGAACACGGCGAACAGGACCACCGCAATGATCACCCAGAGCAACACATTTTTCGCTGTTTCATTCATGCACGGTTCTCGCCGGTGACGCCGCGGAAGGCTTTCGCCCCACCGCCAGCGCGTACACCTCACGCGAACGCGCGCGGGAGGCCTTGGGTTTACGCATGGTTACGCGGGTGAAGTCCGCACGCAAGCTGCGCAAGTAATCGTCAAAACCCGCTCCCTGGAACAGCTTGATAAGGAACGAACCACCCGGCTTGAGCCACTGCCGGCTGAAATCCAGCGCCAACTCGGCCAGATTCATCGCGCGAATCTGGTCGGCCAGTGCCACACCACTCATATTGGGGGCCAGATCGCACAGTACAAGATCAAGCCTTTCACCCTGCAGCCGGCTTTCCAACTCGTGCAACACCGACTCTTCACGAAAGTCGCCCTGCAGGAAGTCGACCCCGGCGATGCTCTGCATCGGCAGGATGTCCAGCGCGAAGATCTTGCCACTGCCGCCCAGGCGCTGGCTCACCAACTGGGACCAGCTACCTGGCGCCGCGCCCAGGTCCACGACGCGGATGCCCGGCTTCAGCAGGCGGTCGCGCTCGATCAGCTCCTCCAGCTTGTACACCGCACGCGAACGCAGCCCCTCGGCCTGGGCTTTCTTGACGTATTCGTCGTTGAAATGTTCTCGCAGCCAGACCGCGCTGCTCTTGCTGCGTGCCATATCGTGGATCGTCGCGGATTGGGGATCGGAAGGCCGCATGATACCCTTTGCCGTTCATTTACCGCGAATCGAGCATCTTCAGCATGGCCCTTTCTTCCTCGCAGACACGTTACCTGCGCAGCCTCGCCCACGACCTGAGCCCAGTGGTCCTGCTCGGCAACAAGGGCGCGACCGAGGCCGTGGTGAAGGAGCTGAATGGCGCGCTCGACATCCACGAACTGGTCAAGGTGAAGCTGTCCGGTGGCGACAAGGACGAGCGGCAGATCCAGATCGACGTGCTGGTCGACGGCACGCAATCCGAGAAGATCCACCAGATCGGCCATGTCGTGGTCCTGTTCCGCCGCAACACCGAAGAGCCGAAGATCGCCCTGCCGCGCTGATGGATATCTCGCTCGACCGTCCCGAAGGCTACCTGTTCGTGCGTCGCGTCGGCGCGCATGCCGTCACCCTGATCGACCGGGAACTCACCCGCAGCTTTCTGCTCGCGCCGGACCAGGCGATCGAGAATTGGCCGATCGACCACGCATCCAGCCTCGATGGCAGCCACGTCGAAGCCCTGCTCGCCCTGCAGCCGGAACTGGTCATCCTGGGCACCGGCGAGCGGCAGGTGTTTCCCGCCGCCGTGTTCATGGCCGGCTTCCTGCGCAAGGGCGTCGGTATCGAAGCGATGGACAATGCGGCCGCCGCGCGCACCTACAACCTGCTGGCTGGCGAAGGACGGCGGGTGATCGCCGGATTCATCCTGCCGGCGATGTGACCGGCTGCGCTTTCTAGCGCGAGGGCAGAAAGCCGAGCGGATCGACCGGGTTGCCATCCTTGCGGATCTGGAACTCCAGTTCGTCGCGCGAGGCGCCGGTCGAACCCATTTCGGCAACCTGCTGGCCCGCCGTCACGCGCTGACCTTCCTTGACCAGCCGCTTGCTGTTGTGGCCATACGCCGACAGGAAACTGTCGTTGTGCTTGATGATCACCAGTTCGCCGTAGCCGACCAGGCCGTTGCCGCTGTAGACCACCACGCCATCGGCGGCAGCCCGCACGGGATCGCCCGCCTTGCCGCCGATCTCGATGCCGGGAATCGCATCCGCATTCTGGAAGCGCTTGAGCAACGCGCCTTGAGCCGGCCAACGCCAGTTCACCCCGCCGATCGATCGCGCTGCGCCGGAAACCACGGGAGCCGGTGCCGGAGGCGGCAGCGTCGCTGGTAAGGGCGTGGGGATGCCGGCCACGGGAACCACAGCAGGCGCCGTGGCGGATACCGCGGGTGCTGCCGGTTTCTGCCGGGCCGGAGCCGGCACAGGCGCAGACGATGTTGCCGATGGAACCATTTCTCCCATCGCCGATGCAGTACCAGTTTCCGGAACCGGCTCGAACATCGGGGCCGATGCTGCCGGCGGGGCCGAAGCGGCATGGACGGGCGCAGCGGCCGGCACCGATGCAGGCGCATGGGCCGCGGCGACCATCTTGCCGGACGGCGAAAGCTTAAGCCGCTGGCCAGGCCAGATTGTGTATGGCGGCGCGATGGCATTCCATTGCGCTAGGTCGCGAAAGTCCACACCATTGCGGAACGCGATGGAATACAGCGTTTCGCCCTTCTTCACTTCATAGCTGCCGCCGGGAATCGGCGTGCGCGCCGGTGCCGCACGAACCGGCACCGGTGGACGGTAGTCGTTGCCGCCGGAAGCGGGCTCGACCACCACGGAACTGCGCATGGTGCCGCAGGCCGCGAGCATCAGGAACCCTGTAGCCAGCGCCGACATTTGCAGATATCGATTCATGTTGGCCAGCATACCTAGGCCATGCAGCTTTTTCATTCGGATTCCTTCCGTCGCGTAACCCATGCTCAACGCAGCCACAACCACCACACCAGCAACAGGCCGAGCACCGCCAGCGCAGCCCAGCCGATCCATTCGATGTATTTGTGCAGGATCCGCTCCGCGCGCTCGCCGAACAGGCGGATCAGCAGCGCCAGTATCCACACCCGCTTGCCGCGACCGAGTCCAATGCATACCAGGAACGGCAGCACTGGCACGCCGATGATGCCGCAGGCCCAGGTGACGAATTTCATCGGCACTACTGGCTGCAGTGCGGCCAAAATCAACACGCCGAACATGCCCCAGCGATGCTCGGCCATCTGCCGGCCCAGCGTCGCCACGCCCTGTTCGATCGGTGCGGACAGATGCAGCGCATCCAGCACCGGGCGCAACGCGTGGAACGCCCAGTGACCCAGCGCGTAGCCCACCAATGCGCCAAGCAGCGAGAACAGCAGGCTGAGGTTGGCGAAATGGAAAGCCTTGTGCCGCTTGCCGAGCATCATCGGCGCCAGCATCACTTCCGGTGGAATCGGGAAGATGAACGCCTCGATGAAGCTCAGGCCGCACAGGTAATAGATAGCCCGCGGCTCGCGTGCCCACACCAGCGCGCGGGCATAAAGATTGCCGAACAGGCGCATCAACCGATGCCGCCGAGCAGCGGCACGAAACTCACCGGACCAAGTTCTTCCTGGAAGAAGTCACCCTGTCCGTCGCCGCGCATGCGGATCAGCGTCTGCTTGCTAGGCGAACCGACCGGCGCCACCAGCACGCCGGTGGGACTCAGTTGATCGAGGATGCGCGTAGGCACGGTATCGCCGGCGGCCGTGAGGATGATCGCGTCGAACGGCGCCTCGTCCGGCCAGCCCAGCTTGCCATCGTCGTGGCGCGTGCGCACGTTGACCAGGCCGAGCTGGCGAAACCGCCGACGCGCCTGGCGCAGCAATTCCTCGATCCGCTCCACCGTGAACAGTTGCGGCACCAGCCCGGACAATACTGCCGCCTGGTAGCCCGAACCCGTTCCGATCTCCAGCACCTTTTGCGGCATGCCCTGCTTCGAATCGAAATGTTCGAGCAGCGCCTCGGTCATGCGCGCCACCACCCACGGTTGCGAAATGGTCTGGCCGTGGCCGATCGGCAGCGCGGTGTTTTCGTAGGCGCGCGAATGCAGCGCCTGGTCGATGAAATGATGGCGCGGGAGATGGCGGATAACCTCGATCACGCGCGGATCGCGGATGCCGCCTTCCTTGAGGCTGGCCGCCAGACGGTCACGCGCGCGCTGCGAGGTCATGCCCTCGCCCTTGAAGTCCGCTGCCGGCAATGGATAGACATTCATGGCTCAGGCAGCCTCGTCGTTGGCAAGATCGACAGCCATGTCGTGGGTCAGCGCCTGCATCCAGCTGCTGACTTTCTCCAGCGCCTGGAACCGCGTCAGGTCGACGTGGATCGGCGTCACCGAAATGAAGCCGCGCTGCACCGCATTGAAATCGGTGCCGGGGCTGGCATCGTCCACTTCGCCCGCCGGGCCGATCCACCATATCGGCCGGCCGCGCGGATCGGTCTGCTCGATCGAAGGTTCCGAACGATGGCGCCGACCCAGCCGCGTCACTTCGAAGCCCTCGATCTCCGACCACGGCCGGTCCGGCACGTTGACGTTGAGGATGGTGTCGGCCGGCAGCGGATCGACCAGCAGCCGCTGCATCAGCAGCAATACCGCCTTGGCTGCCGAGTCATAGTTCACGCCCTTATGGTCCTGCGTCACCAGCGAGACGGCGATCGCGGGCAAGCCGAGGAAGCGCCCTTCCATCGCCGCCGACACGGTGCCCGAATAGATCACGTCGTCGCCGAGGTTGGCCGAATTGTTGATGCCGGACACTACGATGTCGGGCTCCTCCTCCAACAATCCCGCCAGCGCCAAGTGCACGCAATCGGTGGGCGTGCCCGCCACGCGGTAGTAGCCGTTAACCATGCGCGCCACGCGCAGCGGCGCATCGAGGGTGAGCGAATTGCTGGCGCCGGACCGATCCCGGTCGGGCGCAACCACCGTCACCTTGCCGACCGCGCCGAGACATTCGGCAAGCACCCGGATGCCCGGTGCGTCCACGCCATCGTCGTTACTGACCAGAACTCGCATGATGCTCCATCGATAGAACGGATTGCGCACGCCGGTCCATCACTGCATGGATACCACCTGGAGTGCGCTGTGCTCTGCCGAGTTTACCGGAGGGTGAAGGCGGTTTCACACGATCCGGCCGCGATCGGCTGCATTGGCAGCATGGCTCCGGCTTTGGTTAGCATGACGGCATGAAGCGCCGCGCCTCCACACCCGTCGACGAAGACGACAGCCGCCTGTTTCGCGAAGCGATCGGCGAGGTACGCCGGCTGGATCCGGTCGCATCGCCACCTGCAGCCGCACGCCCCGCGCCGCATCCGCACATGTTCGATGCCGACGAGGCCGCGGTGCCCGGCGAACTGCTCGACATAGCGTTCGATCCAGCGTTGCTCGAAGTGGGCGAAGAACTCAGCTACCTGCGCGACGGTTATCCACCGAAACTCCTGCGCCAGCTCAAGCGCGGCCAGTTCAGCGTGCAGAACGACCTCGACCTGCACCAGATGAATGCCGCGGCCGCACAGGCCAGCATCGTCAACTTCCTGGCCGAGGCAAGACAGCACGGGCAGCGCTGCGTGCTCATCGTGCATGGCAAAGGCCTGCGCTCCCGGGCGGCCGGGCCGGTATTGAAGGGCCTCACCGACCGCATGCTGCGGCGACGCGACGATGTGATCGCATTCGCCTCGGCACGACCTTCGCAGGGCGGCACCGGCGCGGTGGTGGTGCTGCTGAAAGGCTGATGCTTTGGAGTGCTCTTGTGGGAGCGACTTCAGTCGCGATGCTCTTTGGACCGAGCCATGTTTTAGAGCATCGCGACTGAAGTCGCTCCCACATATCAGATCAGGTACGCGCCAGCTCGCGCACCACGACGGTTGCATAGGCGCCCGCCGGCAATTCGAACACCAGCTCCAGCGCACTTTCGGACAGCCAGCGCCAGACCAGATCCTTCGGCAGCAATCGCAGGGGACGGCGCTCCTGATCCATGCGCGCCGCAGCCACGCCTTCGGCGAGATCTCTGTTCTCCAGCGCAATCCCGCGTTCGAGCGTGCCCGCGTCGCCTTGCGTCGGCGGCTCGCCCTGCCCCCACAGCGGACCGGATGGATGGATGTCCGCGCGCGCCAGTCGCTCGGCCAGAACGTCGCTGAACGGCTCCGGCCCGAACCACGAGCGCGAGCCGGCCAGCGACCATATCTCGCCATCCAGCGGCGTGTCCCAGGCGCCACGCTCGACGCGTGCGGCGAGCACATTGTTGAAGATCTGCGAGCGCGCGGCCGACAGCAGGAACGAACGCTTGTCGCGCTCGACCCGGCGCCCGCCGAACATCGCACGCGCCTGCGCCACGTTGCCGCCTTCGCGACCGAAGCGCTGCTCGCCGAAATAGTTCGGCACACCGCGGGTGGCGATCTGTTGCAAGACCTTTTCGGCCGCATCGCGATCGCCCTGCACGTCGCGCAGCACCAGCACGAAGCGGTTGCCGCGCAACGCGCCGCGCTTGAGCTTGCGCAAATGCCGCGTCGCCGCCAGCACCTTCACTTCGGGATGCGGAAACACCGACCAGTCCAGGTCGGGCTTGCCGGCAAGCTGCACCGAGAACGTCTGCCGCGTGACTGCATGACGATCCTTCAGGCCGGCGTAGCCCACCGCGACCGGCGAAACACCGGCGAACTTCGCCAGTTCGCGCGCCACCCAGTCGGTGTTCGCGCCGCGCTTCTCGACCCACAGCAACACGTGCTCGCCCTGGCCATCGGCGTCATAGCCGAGGATCTCCTCGACACGGAAATCATCCGGCGTACTGCGCAGACGTGCCTGCAGCGGCGGCGCACCGTACGCCCACGGCAATTCACCCTGCGAGGGTTCAACGAAGCCGGGATCGGCGGGCGGAACATCGAATTCGGACATGGTGCTCCACCGGTCGTGCCGGTTCAAAAGTCATCGTGGAATATACCGCCGACGTCACACCAGGAAGATGGTCGCCAGGCCGAGGAAAATGAAGAAGCCGCCGCTGTCGGTCATCGCGGTGATCAGCACGCTGGAACCCAGTGCCGGATCGCGGCCGAACTTCGTCATCAGCACCGGGATGCCGACACCCGCGAACGCCGCCAGCAGCAGGTTCAGCGTCATCGCCGCGGTCATCACCATGCCCAGCGACACGCTGCCGTAGAGCAGCCACGCCACCACGCCGATCACCCCGCCCCACAGCAGGCCGTTGAGCAACGACACGGTCAGCTCTTTTCGCCACAGGCGCTTGGCGCTCTCGGCGGTGATCTGGTTGAGCGCGAGCGCGCGCACGATCATGGTGATGGTCTGGTTGCCCGAATTGCCGCCGATGCCGGCGACGATCGGCATCAGCGTCGCCAGCGCGACCAGCTTCTGGATCGAGCCTTCGAACAGGCCGATCACCCGTGAGGCGATGAACGCCGTGACCAGGTTGATCGCCAGCCACGACCAGCGGTTTTTCAGCGACGCCCACACCGAGGCGAAGATGTCCTCCTCCTCGCGCAGGCCGCCGCGGCTCAGCGCTTCGCTTTCGCCTACCTCGCGGATCACGTCGACCATCGCATCGATGGTGATGCGGCCGATCAGGTGACCGCGTTCGTCCACCACCGGCGCGGTCACCAGGTCGTAGCGCTCGAACGCCTGCGCCACGTCGTACGCATCGTCGGTCGGATGAAAGGTGTTGACGTCCGGCGCCATCACCGCGCTCACCATCCTGTCCGGCGAGTTGACCAGCAGCCAATGCAGTGGCAGCACGCCGGTGAGCAGGTTGTCGTGGTTGATCACGAACAGCTTGTCGGTCTGCGCAGGCAGTTCGTCGAAGCGGCGCAGGTAGCGCAGCACCACTTCCAGGCTCACGTCCTCGCGGATCGTGACCATCTCGAAATCCATCAGCGCACCGAGCTGGTCGTCCTCGTACGACAGCACGGACTGCACCTGCTGGCGCTGCTGCGCATCGAGGCTGGCCATCAGCTCTGGCAGCATCGCCGTCGGCAGGTCCTCGACCAGTTCGGCCAGTTCGGCCGCATCCAGCGGTTCGACGGCAGCGAGGATTTCCTGCCGGTCCATGTCCGCGATCAGCGATTCGCGCACTGCGTCGGACACTTCCAGCAGGATCTCGCCGTCGCTGTCGGCCTTCACCAGTTGCCAGACGGCGAGACGGTCCTCCGGCGGCAGCGACTCAAGAATGTAGGCGATGTCGGCCGGATGCAGGTGATCCAGTTGCTGCCGCAACGCAGCCTGCAACGGCAGCGGCAACGGGCCGTCGCCGCGCGTGCGCAGCAGGCCGGCGATCGACTCCAACGGGTCGTGCAGGCGATCTGTGGCGCTTCGTGCTTCGGCTTCGCTCACGCGCGTTCCAGCAAGACGCAGGCCTGCGCCGCGATGCCTTCGCCACGGCCGGTGAAGCCGAGTTTTTCAGTGGTGGTGGCCTTGACGCTCATACGGCCGATGTCGGCTTCCAGATCGCTGGCCAATGCTTCGCGCATGGCCCGCACGTGCGGATTCACCTTGGGCGACTCGCAGATCACGGTGACGTCCGCGTTGCCCAGCATGTATCCGTGCTGCGCCATCAGCATCGCGGCATGACGCAGGAACTGCCGGCTGTCGGCATCGCGCCAGCGCGCGTCGCCCGGTGGAAAATGCGTCCCGATGTCGCCCAACGCCAGCGCGCCGAAGATCGCATCGCACAGCGCGTGGATCACCACGTCGCCGTCCGAATGCGCGAGCACGCCCTGCCGATGCTCAATGCGCACGCCGCCCAGCATCACATGATCGCCTTCGCCGAACGCATGCACGTCGAAACCGTTGCCGATGCGCATCACGCCGTCCTCCCGAGCAGAAATTCGGCCAGCGCAAAATCCGCGGCCGTGGTGACCTTGATGTTGTCCTCGGCGCCTTCGACCAGCAACGGCGCGAATCCGGCCAACTCCATCGCCATCGCCTCGTCGCCGACGTTCACGCCGCGCCGCTGCGCGTCGCGCAACGCCAGCGTCAGTGGACCACGCCGGAACATCTGCGGCGTGAAGGCGCGCCAGCGGCGATCGCGCGGCTCGGTCGATTCGCTGCGTCCTTCGCCATCGGCACGCTTGAGCGTGTCGCGCAACGGTGCGCCCAGCAGGCCGCCATCGACCGCCGTCGCCAGCTCGATCAGCCGGGTGATGTCCGCCTGCCGCACGCACGGGCGCGCGGCGTCATGCACCAGCACGAAAGCATCGTCGGCGACTTCCGCCGGCAGCGCGTCGAGGCCAGCCAGTACCGAATCGCTGCGCTCGGCACCGCCGATGGTCGCCAGCACGGGTTTGCCGAGAAGGGAACCGAGTTCCCGCCAACGCGCATCACCCGCGCCCAGCGTCACCAGCAAACCGGCAATGCACGGATGCGCCGCCAAGCGCGCGAGTGTGTGTTCGATCAGCGGCTTTCCCGCCAGCGGCAAGTATTGCTTGGGGCAATCGCCGCCGACCCGAGTGCCGCGCCCTGCCGCCGGCACCACGCACCACAAGGCTGCCTGGTTCATGGCGAACCGGTGCTGGCAGCAGTCGCTGGCGACGGTGCGCTGGCAGCCTGCCCCGGCTGCTCGACCACCTGGTAGAAAATCTCGCCCGGCTTGATCAGGCCCAGCTCGGTGCGCGCACGCGCCTCGATGGCCTGGTCGCCGTTCTTCAGGTCGAGCACGTCGGCACCAAGCGCCTGGTTGCGTTGCTGCAACCGGGTGTTTTCATCGGTCTGTTTCTTGACCGCCACGCGCAGGCTTTCGACTTCGCGCATGCTGCCGTTGCCGGACCACAGCTTCAGCTGCAGTCCGATCAGGATGAGAAACAAAACCAGGGCGACCCAGCGCAGCATGGCCGTCGATGACTCCGCTCAGCCCGGCAAGCGGGTCAGGTTGGGAAATGCATCGCGGCCGGCATAGCGGGCCGCCGAGCCCAGCGCCTCCTCGATGCGCAGCAACTGGTTGTACTTGGCCACGCGGTCGCTGCGGCACAGCGAACCGGTCTTGATCTGCGTGGCCGTGGTGGCCACGGCGATGTCGGCGATGGTGGTGTCTTCGGTTTCGCCGGAGCGGTGCGAGATCACCGCCGAATACTTCGCCGCGTCGGCCATCGCGATCGCTTCCAGCGTCTCGGACAGCGTGCCGATCTGGTTGACCTTGATCAGGATCGAGTTGGCGATGTGCTTCTCGATACCCTCGCGGAAGATCGCCGGGTTGGTCACGAACAGGTCGTCGCCGACCACCTGGATGCGGTCGCCGATGGCATCGGTCAGCAGCTTCCAGCCGTCCCAGTCGCCTTCCGCCATGCCGTCCTCGATGGTGACGATCGGGTACTGCTTGGCCCAGCCGGCGAGCAGGTCGACGAACTGCTCGGAGGTGTACTGCTTGCCTTCGCCGGCGAGATCGTACTTGCCGTCCTTGTAGAACTCCGAGCTGGCTGCATCGAGGCCGAGCAGGATCTCGCTGCCGACCTTGTAGCCGGTCTTGCCGATCGCTTCGAGGATCGTGTCGAGCGCCTCGACGTTGGAGCGCAGGTTCGGCGCGAAGCCGCCTTCGTCGCCTACCGATGTGCTCAATCCGCGCCCGTGCAGCACGCTCTTCAGCGCGTGGAAGATTTCCGCGCCGGCGCGCAGCGCCTCGGCGAAGGTCGGCAGGCCGACCGGCAGCACCATGAACTCCTGCACGTCGACATTGTTGTCGGCATGCGCGCCGCCGTTGATGATGTTCATCATCGGCACCGGCAACGCGCCGGGCTCGCCGGTGGTGCCGTTGATGCTTGCCAGGTACTGCCACAGCGGCTGGCCGTTCTGCGCAGCTACTGCGTGCGCCGCGGCCAGCGATACGCCGAGGATCGCATTGGCGCCGAGCTTGCCCTTGTTCGGCGTGCCGTCCAGGTTGGTCAGCTTCGCGTCCAGGCCACCCTGGTTGGCCGCATCGAAACCCTTCAGCGCGCTGGCGATGGCGCCATTGACGTTGCCCACCGCGTTCTTCACGCCCTTGCCGCCGTAGCGCGACTTGTCGCCATCGCGCAGCTCCACCGCTTCGCGCGAGCCAGTGGACGCGCCGCTCGGCACCGCGGCGCGGCCGAAGCCGCCGCCGGCCAAGGTGACTTCGGCTTCCAGCGTGGGATTGCCGCGCGAGTCGAGGATTTCACGGGCGTGGATGCGGGTGATCAAGGTGCTCATGCGGTATCCGTCGTATGTAGTGGTGAAATGGAAGGGCGCGCTGGCGCGCCGGTGATTCAGGACAGCCCCTGCTCCAGGAAGCCATGCTTCTTGGTTACGGCGTCCAGCGCCATCAGGGTTTCCAGCAAGGCTTCCATCTTGCCCAGCGGCCACGCGTTGGGGCCATCGGAAAGCGCCTTGCTGGGATCGGGGTGCGTTTCGGCGAACAATCCCGCCACGCCTACCGCCACCGCCGCACGCGCCAGCACCGGCACGAACTCGCGCTGGCCACCCGAGGTGGCGCCCTGGCCACCGGGCAACTGCACCGAATGCGTGGCGTCGAATACCACCGGACAGGCAGTGTCGCGCATCACGCTCAGCGAGCGCATGTCCGACACGAGGTTGTTGTAGCCGAAGCTGGCGCCGCGCTCGCACACCATGATGTCGTCGTTGCCGACGGCCTTGGCCTTGGCGACCACGTGCTTCATGTCCCACGGCGCGAGGAACTGGCCTTTCTTGATGTTCACC
This sequence comes from Rhodanobacter sp., assembly GCA_036398675.1. Classification (GTDB taxonomy): domain Bacteria; phylum Pseudomonadota; class Gammaproteobacteria; order Xanthomonadales; family Rhodanobacteraceae; genus Rhodanobacter. The sequence continues at coordinate 14,641 of DASWOQ010000060.1, forward strand.
GGCTTGCCGGCGCGCGCGACTTTCTGGATGAAGTCGGTCTGGCGGCAAAGGAAAGCCGGCGTCTGCAGCACGTCGACCACCGAGGCGACTTCGTCCATCGGCGTGTATTCGTGTACGTCGGTCAGCACCGGCACACCGACCTGGCGCTTCACCTCGCCGAGGATGCGCAGGCCTTCTTCGAGGCCCGGCCCGCGGAAGCTCTCGCCGGAGGAGCGGTTCGCCTTGTCGAAGCTGGACTTGAAGATGAAGTGGATGCCGAGGCGTGCGGTGATCTCCTTCAGCGTGCCGGCGGTGTCGATCTGCAGTTGTTCGGATTCGACCACGCAGGGTCCGGCGATCAGGAACAGCGGCTGGTCCAACCCGATGTCGAATCCGCACAGTTTCATTGACGTTTCCCGTTCAAGCTTCCAATGGCAGCGCCGCCATTCCCGCGAAAGCGGGAATCCATTTTGCGGCGGTGCTGGAAAGCACGATGGATGACCAGCTTCGTTATTGATAAAGCGCCTCCCGCTTTCGCGGGAATGACGACCATGGAAGTGTGGTGCAGACTTGTCATGCCGTTGCCTGCGTCCCGGCCAGCAACTCGCCATCGCGCACGGCCTTGTACTCGCGCGCGGCGCGGATGAATCCGCTGAACAACGGGTGGCCATCGCGCGGCGTCGAGGTGAATTCCGGATGCGCCTGGCAGGCGAGGAACCACGGGTGCTGCTGCGGCGGCAGTTCGATCATCTCGACCAGCAGGTCGTCCATCGACTTGCCGGAAATCACCAGGCCCAGATCCTCGAACGACTGGCGGTAGCGGTTGTTGAACTCGTAGCGGTGACGATGGCGCTCGCGCACCACGTCCTGCCCGTACAGTTCGCGCGCCAGGGTACCGGCCTTGAGACGGCATTCCTGCGCGCCGAGACGCATGGTGCCGCCCATGTCCGAACGGTCGCTGCGCTGCTCGACTTCGCCGCTGGCAGTGGTCCATTCGGTGATCAGGCCGATCACCTGGTTGGCGCTCTGGCGCTCGTTTTCGCTGGAATCGGCATCGGCCAAGCCAGCCACGTTGCGCGCGAACTCGACCACCGCGGCGTGCATGCCGTAGCAGATGCCGAAGTACGGCACGCGATGTTCGCGCGCGTATTTCGCGGCAAGCACCTTGCCTTCGAAACCGCGCTTGCCGAAGCCGCCGGGCACCAGGATCGCATCGGCATCGCCCAGCACTTTCGCCGCGCCCTCGGCCTCGACCTGCTCGGAGTCGATCCAGATCAGGTTGACCCGCGCCTGCTGCTTGATGCCGCCGTGGCGCAAGGCCTCGCCCAGCGACTTGTAGGCATCCTTGTGCTCGACGTACTTGCCGACGATGGCGACGCTGACCTCGTCCTTCGGATGCTCCATCGCCTCGACCGTGCGCACCCAGCTCGACAGGTCGGCTGGCTTCGCATCCAGCCCGAGCCGCTTCACGACGATGTCGTCCAGGCCCTGCTGGTGCAGCCACAGCGGCTGCTTGTAGATGATGTCCACGTCGGTGGCGCTGATCACCGCCTGTTCCGGCACGTTGGTGAACAGCGCGATCTTGCGGCGCTCGCCTTCGGGCAACGGCTGCTCGCAGCGGCACAGCAGGATGTCCGGCTGGATGCCGATCGAGCGCAGCTCCTTCACCGAGTGCTGGGTCGGCTTGGTCTTGATCTCGCCGGCGGCCTTGATGTACGGCACCAGCGTGAGGTGCATGAACACCACCTTCTCGGAGCCATGTTCGATGCGCAGCTGGCGGATCGCCTCGAGGAACGGCAACGATTCGATATCGCCCACGGTGCCACCGATCTCCACCAGCGCCACGTCGTAGCCGCGGGTGGCCTCGTGGATGCAATGCTTGATCTCGTCGGTGATGTGCGGGATCACCTGCACGGTGGCGCCCAGGTAATCGCCCCGGCGTTCCTTGCGGATCACCGCGTCGTAGATCTTGCCGGTGGTGATGGAGTTCTTGCCGGTCAGGCGGGTGTGCACGAAGCGCTCGTAATGGCCGAGGTCGAGGTCGGTCTCTGCGCCGTCGTCGGTCACGTAGACCTCGCCGTGCTGGAAGGGACTCATCGTGCCCGGATCCACATTGATGTAAGGATCGAGCTTCATCATGGTGACCGAGAGTCCGCGCGCTTCGAGGATGGAAGCGAGCGACGCCGCAGCAATGCCCTTGCCAAGCGAGGACACCACACCGCCGGTGACGAAAATCAGGGGGGTCATGGAAAGCAGCCGTGCTGGAAATTGGCATTTTAGCGGCAGAAGCGTCCGTCTGCGAGATGGCATCGAACATTTCGTCGAATTGATTCATGTCCAGCGCGCCGGATACGTGGCCCGGCGGCGCTCTGCTAGCATTTCGAGCATGAACAACCTCATCCCCGCCCGTCTCGCCGCACTTCGTTCGGCCATGCAAAAACATGGTGTCGCCGCCGTGCTGGTTCCCAGCGCCGATCCCCACCTGTCCGAATACCTGCCGGAACACTGGCAGGCGCGCGCCTGGCTGTCCGGCTTCGACGGCTCGGCCGGCACGTTGATCGTGACTGCCGACCATGCCGGGTTGTGGACCGATTCGCGCTATTTCTCTCAGGCCGAACAGCAGCTCGCCGGCAGCGGCGCCGAACTGATGAAGCTGCGCGTGCCGCATGCCGCCGAGCACGTGGACTGGCTGCAGAAGCACCTGCACGAAGGCGATGTGCTGGCCGTGGCGGGCGACAGCCTGGCGCTGAACACGCAAAAGCAGCTCGAACGCCGGCTGGCCGAAAGCGGCGCCACGCTGCGCACGGACCTGGATCTGCCCGGTGCCATCTGGACGGATCGCCCCGCGCTGCCGCAGGCGCCGGTGGTCGAGCATCCTGCGCCGTACGCCAGCGTCTCGCGCGCCGAGAAGTTCAGCCGCCTGCGCACCGCCATGCACAAGCTGGGCGCGACCCATCATCTGTTGTCCAGCCTCGACGACATCGCCTGGCTGACCAACCTGCGCGGCAGCGATGTGGAATGCAATCCGGTGTTCCTGGCACACCTGCTGGTGCAGGCAAAGGGTCGTGCCACGCTGTTCGTCAATCGCGCCAAGCTCACCGACGCGCTAGTGGCGGCGCTGGCCGCCGACGGCATCGGCATCGCCGACTACGCGTCGATCACTTCCTCACTGACCGAACTGGGCACCGGCGACAGCCTGCTGCTAGACAGCGGACGCATCGTCAGCGCGATCGCCGCGGCAATTCCACCGGCGGTTCGGCGGATCGAGGCGGCCAACCCGAGCACTGCGTTCAAGGCCATCAAGACGGCTGCCGACCTGGAACACATCCGCGACGTGATGCGTCGCGACGGCGCTGCACTGGTGCGAGGATTCCGTCGGCTGGAGCAACGCCTCGCCGCCGGCATGAGCATGACCGAACTGGATGTGGACACACTGCTGTACGAGGAACGCTCGGCCCAGCCCGGTTTCGTCGGCGAAAGTTTCGCCACCATCGCCGGCTACATGGCCAACGGCGCGCTGCCACACTATCGCGCCACGCCGGAGTCGCACAGCACGCTGCATGCGAAAGGCCTGTTGCTGATCGACTCGGGTGGCCAGTACCTCGGCGGCACCACCGACATCACCCGCGTGCTGGCGCTCGGCCCGACCACCGACGAGCAACGGCGCGACGCGACGCTGGTGATGAAAGGCATGATCGCCTTGTCGCGCGCACGTTTCCCGAAAGGCGCCAGCGGCCCGCAACTGGACGCGCTGGCCCGCGCGCCGCTATGGGCCTGCGGCATGGACTACGGCCACGGCACGGGTCATGGCGTGGGCTACTTTCTCAATGTGCATGAGGGCCCGCACGGCATCCGCGCGCCGGTGGCCGGCGGCGCGCTGGTACCGCTGGAGCCGGGCATGATCAGTTCGATCGAACCCGGCCTGTACAAGCCTGGCCGGCACGGCATCCGCCACGAAAACCTGGTGACAGTGATCGAAGCGGACAGCACTGAATTCGGCGAGTTCTACGCCTTCGAGACACTCACCATGTGTCCGTTCGACCGCCGCACGCTGGAGATCGCCCTGCTCAATCCGGAAGAACGCGCCTGGCTGGACGATTACCACGCCAGCGTGCGCGCCGCGCTTGGGCCATTGCTGGAAGATGCCGACCACGCGTGGCTGGAGCAGCACTGCGCGCCGCTGGTCAGCTGACGATTCGACATCCATGAAGAAGGCCGGTATGTCGCGAGACATGCCGGCCTTCTTCATGTGCGCAACGGGATGTGCGCAACGGATGAATCAGTTCGACTTGCCTTCCACCCGCACTTCCACACGGCGATTCGGCGCCAGGCAGGCGATCAACGCCGTGCGCGCCTGGTCATCGCATGACTTGGCCGGATCTTCCTTGCCGCGCCCTTCCGCATTCATCGTCTCGGCGGCCACACCGTGGTCCTGCAATACCTGCAGCACCGTGTTCGCGCGCTTCTCCGACAGGATCCGGTTGTACGCGTCGCTGCCGAGCCGATCGGTGTAGCCGACGATGTGAATGTGTTTGACGTCGTCGTGCCGGCCTTCGATCTTCTTCGCCAGCGATTCCAGCTGCGCCATCCCGCCGGGGCGGATGTGTGCGACGTCGGACTGGTCGAACACGAACAGTGCATCGGACAACACCGTGAAGGTGTGCTCGGCGGGTGTCGACACTTCCTCCGCTTTTTCTACCAGCCTCGACGCGCACGATTCCGGCTGCCAGTAGAAACTGCGCGCCAGCTTGTGCTCGTCGAACAACACCTTGTACTGGCACTGGGTCACTTCGTCCGATCCCGGCTTGCGGAAGTTGAACAGGTAGTTCCACTCGCGCACGCCCCATATGCCTTCGCTGAAATGCGGCGCACCGATCAGCTGCATGATCTGCTGCTTGTTCATGCC
>DASWOQ010000061.1:0-17743 GCA_036398675.1 Rhodanobacter sp.
CTGGTCCGGCCTGGAGGTCAAGCCGGACAACTACTACGCCAATATCGAAGCGGCCGGCAAGTTCAACTACCAGTACGACATCGCGCACATCGGCAAGCCGACCGACCGCAAGGAATGGGGCATGACCCCGCAGACGGTCAATGCGTACTACAACCCCAGCGACAACACGATCAACTTCCCGGCCGCGATCCTGCAACCGCCGTTCTTCGATGCCAAGGCGGACGACGCGATCAACTACGGCGGCATCGGTGCGGTGATCGGTCACGAATCCAGTCACGGCTTCGATGATCAAGGGCACCAATTCGATGGCGATGGCAATAAGAATAATTGGTGGACCAAACAGGACGAGGCGCAATTCAATGCACGAACAGCCAAGCTTGTGCAGCAGTTCAATGACTACGCGCCGCTCAAAGATAAGCCGGATGTTCACGTCAATGGTGAACTGACCCTGGGGGAGAACATCGCTGACCTGGGTGGCCTGAACGTGGCGTACGACGCGCTGCAGACGGCCCTGAAAGCCAATCCGGCCGAAGCCACGCAGAAAATCGACGGCTACACCCAGGATCAGCGCTTCTTCCTCAACTGGGCGCGCGTCTGGCGCGGCAGCACGCGCGAAAAGGCCGAGATACTGCAGATCAACACCGATCCGCATGCACCGGAATCGGTTCGTGCCATGGCTGCTCCGTCCAATATGCCGGCCTTTGCGCAGGCATTCCAATGCAAGGCAACGGATGCCATGGTGCGTCCGACCGACAAGCAGGTGAAAATCTGGTGATGGCGAGGCTGTTGCCGAAGACGGATACGCTTTGCGTCATGTCGTTGTCGCGCGCATCCGCGACTTCTACGGAAGCGTGTAACGGATAGGGTCTGGCGCAAGCTCGGGGCTTCCCGGCATGGGGACGGTGATGCCGTCCCTCGTCCATTATGCTTGTCGCGATTTCAGCCACGACAACACCGATGCCTGCCCGTCTTCCCGAACCGAGCGCCGATGAGCGTGCGCACTCCGCTCGACTGCTGCAGTTGCTGCGCGAGATGATCGCGGTGCACGGCCCGTTGCCGTTCTCGCAATACATGGAGCGCTGCCTGTACGCACCGGGCTTGGGCTATTACAGCGCCGGCCGGACCAAGTTCGGCGCGGCCGGCGATTTTGTCACTGCACCGGAGTTGGGCGACCTGTTCGCGCGTTGCGTCATTCGAGCGGTGCAACCGGTATTGGCGATGCTGTGCGACGACGCGGATTTCCTGGAACTCGGTGGCGGCAGCGGTGCGTTCGCCGAAGCCGCGCTCAAGGCGCTGGCGGAAAGTGGCACGCTGCCGCGCCAGTATCTGATCCTCGAACCCAGCGCCGACCTTCGCGAACGCCAGCGCGATCGTCTGCACGCGAATCTCTCTGCCGAACTTAACGCACGCGTGCAGTGGCTCGATCGTCCGCCCGAACAGGACTGGCGTGGCGTGCTGTTCGCCAATGAAGTGATCGATGCATTGCCGACTACGCGTTTTACAGTGCGTGATGGCGAGGTCTACGAGGAGCATGTGGCGCTCGACGGCGAAGGCCGGTTGCGCCGTATCGATCGGCCCGCGGACGCGCTGGTCAGCGGCGCGGTACGTCATGTCGAACGCGACCTCGGCGCGGAGTTCGCCGCGGGCTATCGCTCGGAAATCCTGCCGCAGTTGCCGTACTGGATCCAGGCGGTCGCCGGCTCGCTGGTGGCCGGCGCGATGCTGTTCGTCGACTACGGCTACGTGCGCCGCGAGTTCTACCTGCCCGAACGCGATGACGGCACGCTGATGGCGCACTACCGCCACCATGCGCACAACGACCCGCTGCACATGCCGGGCCTGAACGACCTCACCGCGTCGGTCGATTTCACCGCGCTGGCCGAAGCGGGCAACTCCGCCGGGTTTGGCGTGGCGGCGTATCTGCCGCAGGCGCAGTTTCTGATCGCCTCGGGCCTGCAGGACGTCTTCGCTGCCGCGCAATCGCAGCTTGCGGACGAGCACGAACGCTACCGGCTGGCCCAGCAGGTGAAGCGGTTGATGTTGCCCGACCAGATGGGCGAACGTTTCCAGGCCATGCTGCTGGCCCGCGGCCTTGATGTGCTGCCGCTGGCGGCGGATCTGCTGGCCGCCGATCAGGGTGCCAGGCTGTGACCGGCCAGTCGTGATCCAGTAGTCCGGACAGCGATGCCGGCACAACCTGCGCCGGCATCGCCGAGCATGCTCAAGGCGTTGGCGATCCGCTTGAACCGGCCGCCGCGGGTGCGGTAACCGAACTGGCGGACGCCGGTGCCGAAGTGGAAGCTGCCGGCGCCGGTTGCACCGGCGTCGCATCCTCCGGCCGCAGTCCGAGTTGGCCATGCTTGAACAGCTCGCTGGCGACCTGGTAGTAGGCGACCGAGCGATCGATCAGCGACTGATCCTGCGGCTCGACCGGCGTCGCATCGCCGGTGTCGTAGTCGGGCTTGAACTGCTCCAGCTTGCGTTGCGGCTCGAGCACGGTCAGCACATCGTTGCGCAGGTAGCCAAGCTTCTCGTACGTGCCGGGAAACGCATGTCCGCTGCTGGCCGGAAGCTGGAACACGTCCTGTCCGAAGAAGCGCGTGCGGTAGCTGAAGTTGAGCATGCCCAGCAGGGTCGGCGGAATGTCCAGCTGTCCCATCAGCTGGTGCACGCGCTGCGGCGGAAAATACTTCGGCGCATAGATCCACAACGGGATATGGTAGTGATTGATCGGCAGGCTGGTCTTGCCCGCGCTCGACGCGCAATGGTCGGCGGTGATCACGAACACGGTATCGTCGAAGTACGCCTTGCTGCGCGCGCGCTGGATGAAATCCTTGATCGTCCAGTCGGTATACGCCACCGAGCCCGGACGCGATGGCGCGATCTGCGGCACGCGCCCGGCCGGGTAGGTGTACGGCCGGTGATTCGAGGTGGTCATGATGTGCAGGAAGAACGGCTTGCCGGCCGCGTGCGCATTGTCCATCTGCTTCAGCGCCAGCGTGTACAGATCCTCGTCGGCCACGCCCCACACGTTCTGGCTGTGGATCACCGCGTCCTTCGCGATGTCACCGCGATCGACGGTCTTGTAGCCGTTGTGGCTGAAGAAATAATTCATGTTGTCGAAGTAGCCGTAGCCACCGTAGACGAAGTCCGACTGGTAGCCGCGATTGTTGAAGATGCTGGCCAGCGAAAAGAGGTTCTCGTTGCGATGCTCGCGGATCAGCGAATCGCCCGGAGTCGGCGGTACCGACAATGACAGTGCCTCCAATCCGCGCACCGTGCGCGTGCCGTTGGCGTAGAGGTTGTCGAAGAACACGCTCTGGTTCACCAGCGAATCGAGGTACGGGGTGATGCCTTCCTTGTTGCCGAACGTGCCCAGGTAATCGCCGGACAGGCTTTCGACACTGATCAGCACCACGTTGAGATGCTTCTCCGCACCGGCATGGCTGATCGCGCGGGTGAGATCCTTCGGGTCGTCGCTGAGGAAGGTGGCGTCCGGTGCTTTCAACGAATCGCGCACCAGCTTGTACGCCTGGTCGTCCGGCAGCGTGCGGTAGAACTTCGTATAGTCGAGATGGCTGCTGCGGAAGGCAGCGAAGAACTGGTAGATGCCGTTGCCTGCCAGCTCGTTGATGTAGCTGTTGCCGGTGCGGTCCTTCATGCTGCCGTTCACCGCGTAAAGCGATGCCACGGTCAGCACCAGCCACAGCAAGGCGATCTTGCCGCGTTGCCAGAAACGGCTGCCGTCGTCGCGCGTGCGCAGGCTGCGACGGGTGGCCACGAACACCACCAGCGTCACCACCACCAGCAAGCTCACCCAGGTGAAGATCGGATACGACTCGCGGATATTGCCGATCACCTCGGTGGTGTAGACCAGATAGTCCACCGCGATGAAATTGAAGCGCACACTGAACTCGTTCCAGAACACCAGTTCGCACGCCGCGACGAAGAACAGCCCGTACAGCAGCACCAGGCCCAGGATATACATCGCCCACTGGCCGCTGCGCGCTGAATACGCCAGCGCCGGCATCGGCAGGAAAAACAGGAACAGGATGACCAGTGGCCACGACTCGTGCACATGCACGTGCCACAGCATGAACACCAGCCCGAGGCAAAGCGCATACAGCAACGCCATGCCGAACAGATACAGCAGCCACTGTCCGAGGCCGGAAATCCGTGCGCGCCGAGCCGGTACCAGCCACAGGAACAGCACCATCGGCCACGCCAGGTAGATGAAGGTGACCAGGTCGAAACCCAGCCCGACCCCGAATGCGTAGAGCAGATTCAGTGGGCCGTGCGACACCTCGTGTCCGGACATCACCAGCAACGCAACGCGGGTGACGAAGGAGATCACCAGGAAGGTGATGGCGAGCCACCACAGGGGACGAAAACGCTGACGCATGGGCGAGACCGTGGTGAATAGGCGCGGCACGGGCAACTCCAGATAAGGGGACGGATCAGAACCCGTGCAAGGCGCGGGCTAACGCGGCTTTATACAACGGGCAGGCGTTACGAATGTTCAGTTTTCAGTAGGAAAATCGCGTGGTTTCGCGCGGCTTCCAATGCCTTGCCGATCGCCGGTCCTGACAACCCCTGTTCGACGAAAGATGTTGCGCTCACAGAGGCTGCCGCGGCACGCGCTTCACGCAGATAGGCGGCTTGCGGATAGTCGCTGTTTTCCTGTCCGAGCCGGCCACGTTTGTCCGCTTCGCAGGCGGCGAGAAAGACGTCCAGACGCTCGGGTCGACGCAGCGCATCCAGTGCCGTCAGCAACTTCAATACGGTGGCCGGCTTCAGTTCGAACGCCCGATGCGCGTTCAGATGTTCGCGGCACACTTGTTCGGCCAGTGCGGCGTACTCGCTGGGCACTTTCAGCCGTTCGGCCAGCGCGCGCAGTGGCGCTACGCCGCGATGCTCGTGGCCGAGGTGGCGCGGCAGTTCGTCGAGTGGCGTCAAGGCCTTGCCGAGGTCGTGGGTCAGTGCGCAGAAACCGACCAGGTCATTGCCCGGTGCGATGCGTGCGGCTGCGTCCAGGACCATTTCAAGATGGATGCCAGTGTCGATTTCCGGATGGAACTCGGCACGCTGCGGCACCCCATACAGCGCATCCACTTCGGGAAACAGCACGGCCAGCGCGCCGCACTCACGCAATACGCGGATGAAGGCGGAAGGTTGCGCCTCGCCCAGCGCCTTGCGCGTTTCCGCCCACACGCGTTCGGGCACGAGATGATCCACTTCGCCGTCATTCACCATCTGCCGCATCAGCGCCATGGTTTCGTCGGCGATGGTGAAACCGAGCGGGGCGAAGCGCGCCGCGAAGCGTGCCACGCGCAGCACGCGCACCGGATCCTCGACGAACGCCGGCGAGACATGCCGAAGCATGCGCGCCTCGATATCGCGCACGCCGTGGTACGGATCGGTCAGCGTGCCGTGTTCGTCTTCGGCGATCGCGTTGATGGTGAGGTCGCGGCGCGCGAGATCCTGCTCCAGCGTCACCGACGCATCGGCCTGGAACACGAAGCCGTGATAGCCGCGCCCGGTCTTGCGCTCGGTGCGTGCCAACGCATATTCCTCGCCGGTCGCCGGGTGCAGGAATACCGGGAAATCCTTGCCTACCGGACGATAGCCGAGCGCGAGCAACTCGTCCGGCGTGGTACCGACCACCACGTAATCGTGGTCGGTCACCGGCCGCTGGAGCAACTTATCGCGGACCGCGCCGCCGACCAGGTAGATGTGCATGCCGCGATTCTGCCATGCGCCGCGAGAGCTGGGGTCGGGCACAACGCTTTCTACGGTCACCGCCCTCACGTAAGCTCTGTGCGGGCCTGCGTGCAGGCGGGGATCCGGATCATGAAGGCGTGTACTGGGCATGCTCGGGCACATGCGCGGCAATTACGCGCAGGCGGTAATTGCGTTGCGCCAGGCGTTGAGTGCGAAACCCGACGATGCACTGATCCTGATGAATCTCGGCACCACGCTGTACGCGAATGGCGAAGTGGATGAGGCACTGGTTTCGCTGCAGCGCGCCAGCCAACTGGCGCCGGATTTCGCGCCGGCATGGTTCAGCCTCGGCAAGACGCTCAAGTTGAATGCACGCGAGAGCGGTGCCGTCACGGCGCTGCATCGCGCGGTGGACCTGGATCCGGATCATTTGCCGGCGCGCATCACGCTGGCCGAAGTGCAGACCAGCCTAGGTGCCATCGCGCAAGCCGTCGCCAACTATCGCGACGTGTTGCGGGTCCGGCCGGACCAACCCGACGCCTGGATCGGCCTGGCCAATCTGAAAACCGAACGCTTCGGCGCGACCGACGTGGCGCAGCTGGAAAAAGCCTTGGACGCCCCGCAGGTCTCGGTAAATGCACGCGTCACGCTGGGTTTTGCGTTGGCGCAGGCGCAGGAGGACCAGGCGGATTACTCTGCCGCGTTCGAGACTCTGCAGCAGGCGAACGCATTGATGCGTCGCCAGGTGAGCTGGGACAGGTCGGTGGCGAGCGCGTACGTCGATTCCATTATCGAGGCGTTCGCGCAGCCCCTGCTCGGTGCGCCCGATGCGCGGCTTGGCGAGGAAGTGATCTTCATCGTCTGCCTGCCGCGTTCGGGTGCCACCCTGACCGAGCAGATTCTGGCCTCGCATCCGCAGATCGAAGGCGCGGACGAACTGGCCGATCTGAAACAGGTCCTCGACGAGGAATCCGCGCGGCGCGGGCAACCGTTCCCGCACTGGACGGCGGCGGCCACGCCGGACGACTGGTCGCGACTGGGCCACGACTATCTCGCGCGCACCGGGCGCTGGCGTCTACAGCGGCCGCGGTTCACCGACAAGAACCCGGTCAACTGGCGGCTGGTGGGTGCGGCCATGGCCATGCTGCCGGGTGCGCGCGTGATCAACAGCCGCCGCAATGCCGTCGAGAACTGCTTCGGCTGCTACCGCCAGCTATTCGTCAGCGGCAGCCATTTCAGCTACGACCTCGAGGAGATGGCCGCCCATTGGCTCGACTACGATCGGCTCAGCCGGCACTGGAAGCGGATCTTTCCCCAGCGCTTCTTCGAGCATTCCTACGAGGCCTTGCTGACCGATCCCGAGGCGCAGATCTGCCGACTGCTGGATTTCTGCGGCCTCGATTTCGATGCGGCGTGCCTGGAGTTTCATCGCAACCGCCGCACGGTGCGCACCGCCAGCGCGGCGCAGGTGCGCCAGCCGCTGCAGCGCCATGTGGCGCGCAGCGCGCTTTACCACGATCGCCTGGGGCGGCTGCGCGAGTTGCTGGGTGCCGGCACGCCGGCAGCAGGCCGTCTCGACATCGCCGACGCCTGAACGTCGCGTCTTCAGGCGACTCGGACGTTCCGTAAAACGACTTTTCAGGGTATGTCGTCGGGCGCCGTCGAAGCGCGCGCCGGACTCTTCGATGTGGCCGCCGGCTGTGTGGCAGGTTCCATGGTCGGACAATCGATCGGGCGACGCTTGGTGCCGACATTTGGAAGTCCATACGGTTGACCGATCGCGTTCATGCGGCTGCCCAGCGGTACCGCGTTGCCATGAAGGCGCCAGTCGTAGATCACGCTGAAGGCCATCACCCGCGCCACGTATTCGCGGGTTTCCTTGAACGGGATGGTTGCCACGAACACGTCGGGCGACAGCGTTCCGCGCGCGGCCAGCCACTGGTCGACACGGTTCGGCCCCGCGTTGTAGGCGGCGCTGGCCAGCCACGGCGAACCGTTGTAGCGCGCCGCCATCTGCGCGAGGTAGCGCGTTCCCAGCGCGATGTTGACGGCGGGGTCGTACAAGGTGTCGCCACCGCCCCAGTCCAGGCCGTTGCGCCGGGCGACGATGGCCGCCGTGGCCGGTACCAGTTGCATCAGGCCGCGCGCATCGGCGCCCGAACGGGCATCGCTCACCCAGGCGCTTTCGGCGCGCAGGATGCCGTACGCCCAGGCCGGTTCGATGCCGGCCTCCACGGCTTGCGGTACTACGCCGTCCTGGCTCGCCAGCGGAAAGCGCAGATCGTACAGGCGCAAGGCATCGCCACTGCTCAATGCGAACACCGCGCGGTCGTACCAGCCGCGCCGGTTGGCGAGGTCGGCAGCCAGCCGTAGCGTGGGGGCGTCGTCGCCGTCGAGCGCGCGATTCCATTCGCGACGCGCCAGCTTGGGCAGGCCGACGGCATACAGTTCGAACGCGCGCAGCAGGCCGGGTCGTTGCAGCAGTGCCTGCTCCTGCTGCGGATCGCGGGCGAGTTGCGTCGGGCAGATCGCGTAGGCCTGCCCGAGCCGGTCGGCAGCGAGGAAACCGAAGAACGTGGCTTCGTCGGCGAGGCCGATGAGCTGCTGCTTCGCTTCGCGCTCGCGGCCCAGCGCCGCGAGCGCGCGGGCGCGGAAGTAGCGCCACTCGCCGTCCTGTTGCTGTCCGTCGGGCATCGCTTCGATCGCCGCCAGCACGGCCGGCCATTCCTGCCGGGCCAGGGCGACACGCACGCGCCATTCGCGGCTGGCATCCGATTGCGCGGCAGCCGGCAGGGCGATCAGCCGTGTCAGCGCGTCGTCGTCGAAATCGGTGGCATGGAACAGCGCCAGTGCATGCAGGATCTTGTCGCGCTGCTGTTCGCTGAAACTGAAACGCGCCTGCAGGTTCTGCCACGCGGTATCGGCACTGCCGGACTGGCGACGGGCCAGCCGGCTGATCGCCAGCGTGGCGGCTTGCGTGTTGCGCGGCGTGTCCGGCCAGGTGCCGGCCGTGGCCACCGCACCGGCGGGGTCGCGCAACGCCTGCGCCAATCGTTGTGCCGTGCTGCCATCGTTCGCCGGCAGCCAGCCGGCCATGGTTGCGATGTCGCTGGGCTTGCCCGCGTCGGCCGCAAGGTTGATCCGCGTCCACAGCCGGGTGACCGTCAGCAGGCCCTGATCGTGCGCTGCGGCGAGCACCGGGCCGCAGGCATCGGGCAGGCTCGGTTTCGCCCACAGCGCGGAAAGATCCTTGTCGAAATTCAGCTTTTCGCCGTTCGATAGCCGCGCCTGCAGCGCATCGCACGCGAGCGCGTCGCCGAGGCCGGGCTGGTACAGCGCAAGGAAATGGCTCCAGTCCTCGCGCCGGGCGAGTTCCAGCAGGAAATCGCGGCGCAGGTCGGCCGCCGGAATCAGTTCGGGGTAACGCTGGAGGTAGCTTTCGACCGCGGCGCGATCGATCTGGTGGAGATCGTGCTCCAGCGAGGCGGCTTCGAGGTAGGGATACAGCGGGTAGTCCTGCAGGTTCGCCGACAGCGCGCGCCAACCGTCGCCGCCCTGCTGTGCGGCGGCATAGGCCTGCCTGAACGCGTTGCGTTGTGTATCGGTGGGCTCGGCGGCGAGTGCACTCGAAACCACCAGCCAGCCGCATGCGATCGACAGCCAGCCTGCCATGGCGATGCGCCGCGAAGTCAAACGAAGAGACATGGAAACTCCTGCAATCGATCCGTCGGCAGTGTAGTTCATGGTGCCGACGGGTCCGGAACCATGCAGCAGTCGGCGCATCGCGGGGTGCCTGTTAAGCTGACAGGCTTCACCCTTACGCTTTCACGGACCGGCATGCCGTCAGCCACATTGCGCATCAGTCGTCGGCACATTTCGGCCTGGCTCGTGCTGGCGTTGCTGGCGCTGGCCGCGGCGTTCTGGTGGTGGTCGATCGGCCGCCCGGTGAACCTGCCGGATGCGCCGTCAGCGCGGATCGCCTGCGTGTCCTACGCACCGTTCCGCATGCCGGGCGAAACGCCGCTGGACCGCCATGCCTTCATCGGCCCGGAGCGCATCGATGCGGACCTGCGCGCGTTGTCGCAGCGTTTCGACTGCGTGCGCACGTACTCGCAGGGACAGGGCTTGAGCGCGGTGCCGGAAATCGCCGGTCGCTACGGCATGAAAGTGTTGATGGGTATCTGGCTTGGCGGCGATCCCGTATCCAACGCCGAGCAGGTCAAGCTCGGCATCGCCACCGCGCGCAAGTACCCGAAGGTGCTGCGCGGCGTGATCGTGGGCAACGAAGTGCTGCTGCGCGGCGAATTGTCGTCGCCCCAGTTGGCGGCTTACCTGCGCGAAGTGCGGGACGCGGTCGACGTGCCGGTGACTTATGCCGACGTGTGGGAATACTGGCTGCGCCATCCGGAACTCGTCAGCTCGGTGGACTACCTGACCATCCACATCCTGCCGTATTGGGAGGATCGCCCGGTATCGCCGGATCGTGCCGTGCAGCACGTGGCAACGGTGTACGCGAAAGTGCAGCAGGCGTTTCCGGGGCGCCGCGTGATGATCGGCGAAACCGGCTGGCCGAGCGCCGGGCGCACGCGCCAGATCGCCGACGCCAGCATCGTCAACGAGGCGCGCTATCTGCGCGAGTTCCTGCGCTACGCCGACACGGTGGATGTGCCGTACAACGTGATCGAGACGTTCGATCAGCCGTGGAAGCGCGCGCAGGAAGGCACCGCCGGCGGCTACTGGGGCATTTTCGACGTGCATGCCAGGCCGAAATTTCCGATGCAGGGGCCGGTGACCGAAGAATCGGCATGGTGGGCTGGCTGGCTGGCCGGGATCGCCGGCGCGGGGTTGTTCGCGCTGGCAGGTTGCTGGGCTCGGCGCTGGCACCGGCGCCGTGGTTTTGCCGTGCTGGCGCTGGCGGGATTCGCCAGTGGCGGTGCGATGGCGTGGCAGTTCCGGCAGATGTGGTTTGCGTGCCGTAACCCGTGGGAGTGGACGTTGTCGTTCATCGCCTGTGCCTGGGCGCTGCTGACCGCGTTGCAACTCGCACGCTGGATCGCCGCGCGCCTCGCCGGGGTCGAGCAGCAGGGCGCGCCTGCCGCGTGGCAACGGCTTGGCTGGTTGTTCGTGCTGGCGTTCTACGGATTGCTGCTGGTGTTCGACGGCCGCTATCGCGATCTGCCGCTGGGCCTGTTTGCACTGCCGTGCCTGGGCTATGCACTGGTCGGGGGCTTGTCCGGTCGCTGCGACGTGGTGAAGCCGCTGATCGAGGAGCGCTTCCTCGCCCTGGTGTTGCCGTTGCTGGCGGCTATCGTCGTGGTGCAGGAATCCGGGTTGTCGCCGGTGGCGTGGCTATGGCTGGGTCTGAACCTGGCGATCGCGCTGCCGGTATGGTTCGACTGGCGCGCGCGCCGCCTGCTGCAACCGCAACAGGCGTAGGCAACCGATCAGCAACGCCAGCGCACCGGCCTCGAAACAGAACAGCACCAGCGACAACGCGCCGAGCGCAGCGGCCAGCCATGCGAGCCACATCCGCTTGCCGAACAGAGCGAACGCCGCGGCGGCCAGCGCGGCGACGCCGTAGATGTAGTACAGGAAGCCGAGCACCAGCACATGGCGCACGCCGCACCAGGCCGGCGGCTGGCCGGCATCGCAAAGCTGCGCGACTTCCGGGGATCCGATGAAACCGTAGCGCAGCCATGCGACCGCGAGCCAGAAGGCCAGCAGCGCCAGCCAGGGTAGAGCGAGGCGCCAGGCATTCCGGTTCATCGGCGACGATTCTGTGGCATGCCGCCCACGTTGACGGGCAGGCGGATTTCCGCGGCCAGCGACAGGTGGTCGGAGAACGCCTGCGGCAGCGTCCAGCGCTTGTCCACCTGGATCGCCGACGATGTCAGGATGTGATCCAGCGCGCGCCGTGGCTTCCAGCTGGGAAACGTCGGCGTCGATTGGGTCGGTGGCTGCAGGCTGCATTTGGAAAACAATTGATGCATCTCCACGCTGGTGGGTTCGGTGTTCAGGTCGCCCATCAGCACCGCATGCGGAAAATCGTGCAGCAGTTCGGCGATGAAGCCCAGTTGGCGCGCGCGTGCCGGCGCGCTCAACGACAGGTGCGCGACCATCACCGCCAGTGCGTTCTCGCCTTCACCGAATTGCGCCAGCAATGCGCCACGTCCGGGGATGCGGCTGGGCAGCGGATAGTCCAGCACCGAATGCGGCTCCAGCCGGCTGATCAGCCCGTTCGCCGAATGCGCGAGCCGCGCCATCGCGCGATTCGGCTGGTGACTCCAGAACGGCATGCCGGCGGTTTCGGCGAGATAGCGGGTCTGATTGAGAAAGCCCGAACGCAAACTGCCGGCGTCGGCTTCCTGCAACCCGACCAGGTCGAACTGCGGCAGCACTTCGGCGAGCCGGTCCAGGTTGTCCATCTTGCTGCGACCCGGCAGCACCGCATTGATGCTGCGGGTGACGTACTCGCTGTAGCGCTGCACGCTGGCGCCGGCGAGGATGTTGCAACTGAGCAGGCGCAGGCGTCGTTCGGCGGGCACGGCGGTCGGGGAGGCGGCACGGGTCATCGCGATACGATACAGGGCGCGGAACAGTGAGCTGAGGTGCGGGCAATCACGGGGATCGAATCACCGGTGGACAAGGCGGCAAGCATGACCTGCACGATGTGAACATCGTGCAAGCCGCATTGGGCCGCAGTGTGACGGCGAACGACTATTTGCCGCCCAGCTCGCGCTTGGCCAGCCATTGCGTCACCGCGACCATTTCGTCCAGCGAGCCGACCGTGGCCACGCGATATTTGCCGTCGACCACGATGGTGGGCGTTCCGTCCACCTGCCATTTCTGGATCAGTGCGAGGTCGCTTTTCAGTTTGGCAGTGGTTTCGTCGGAAGTGGCGATGCGCATGAACGCGGCGCGATCCACGCCCTGGCGCGCGTAGAAGTCGGCCAGCTCATCCATGGAATTGATCGGGTACTGTTCGGCGAACTTGGCCTTGAATAGTTCCAGGTGCGTACGGTCGGCCACGCCAAGTTGCTCAGCGGCGATATAGGCACGCGCAAACGGCAGCCACTCGGCACTGAACGGCGCCGGCAGCAGCTTGAATTCCACGCCGGGCGGCAGCGACTTGCGCAGCTTCTCCGCATATGGCGCGAAATGCGCACAGTGGATGCAGCCGTAGGAGAACACCTCGACCACCTCCACCTTGCCGCTGGCGCTGTAGCGCTGCGCGGGGCCAGGCAGGCTCACGTATTCGTTGCCGTCGGTGTAGGGCGCAGTCGCGCCGGTCTGCGCGGTGCAGGCGCTGGCCAGCAGCAGGCCGCCAACCAGGGTCAGAACATGCAGCCGGGCGAATCGCTTGAACATGGAATTTCTCGTTGCGTTGAATGGCAGGAATTCGTTGACGGAAAAATTATTGTCGCCGCCAACCTAACTATTTGCCTGCCGCTTCTTTCGATACCAGCCACTTGACCAGTTCGATCGACTGCGACAAATCCTTGAACTTAAGGGGCTCGACCCGGTACTTGCCGTCGACCACCAGGGTCGGCGTGCCTTGTATGCCATAGGCCTTCATCAGCTCGTCGGCGCGACTCATTTTGGTGTTGATAGTGAAAGAGTTGGCGGTAGCGACAAACTCTTTGGGATCGACCCCGAACTTGGCATAGACCTTGGCGATATCTTCGATAGTGGGGAGAGCTTCCTTGGGTTTCAAACCGCCGGACGGCTTCTCCGAACTCAGTTCGCGACTGCTCCAGACCGCGTCATACATGGCGTCGTTTGCTTTTTCAGCGACACCCAGCGCTTGCGCGGTGAGGTATGCGCGCTGCAGCGTCACCCAGTTCTCCTGCGGCATGAACGAAGCGGGGAGAAAAGCGACCGCCGCGTTCGATGGCATCTCCTTGACGAGCTCGTTCATGGTGGGATGATACGCATTGCAGGCGGGGCAACCGTACGAGAAAGCCTCAACCACTTCGATCTTGTCGGTATTGGAGACTTTCGGTTGGGCAGGATCAATGACGGTGTAATCCTTGCCTTCGACCCACTTGCCATTGTCGACGAATGGGGCCGGTGGCGGCGCGTTCGGCGACGGCGCGGCTTGCGCGGTGGAAGCTGCGGCGGCAGGCGCTGTCGTGGCGGCGGGAACTGGTGTCGTCGCTGGAGTGGCCGTGGCGCTGGATGCCGGTGCGGCTGCGGGCGTCGTGGCTGTCGCCGCGGGCTGCTGCTGGGCGTTGCCGTTGTCGTGGCTGCAGGCGGCTAGCGCGAGCAGGGCGGCACAAAGGATCGGCAAACGCTTCAGCATGGCAAGACCTCGAATGGTTGAACGCAAAAACCGGCAGCGCCGACCCAGGGGGCGGCGCGCATGGTGGATCAGGGTGTCGGAGCAGGCTGGCTTTCGGTGGCGTGCAGGCCTTCGACGTAGCTGGCCAGTGCGGCGATGTCGCTGGCCTCGAGCTTCTTGGCGATCGCCGGCATGATCTGCGAGTGCGCGTCGTCGCTCCAGGTGGTGCCGTCATGCCAGGACTTCAGCGTGGCCTCGATGTACTGCGCGTGCTGGCTGGTCAGTTCCGGATACATCGCCCCCGGGTTGCCGCGTCCGTCGATGCTGTGGCAGGCCATGCACGCCGGGATGCCTCGCGCGGTGTCGCCTTCGCGGAACAGTTTCTGGCCCTGTTCGACCAGTGCCTGGTCGGCCACGCCGGGCAGCGCGGTCTTGCTGGCGAAATACGCGCCGATGTCGTGCATGTCTTGCTCGGAGAGCGGCGTGGCCATGCCCATCATGATCGGATTCTGCCGTTTGCCGGCTTTGAAATCGGTCAGTTGGCGCACGATGTACTGCTCGCTCTGGCCGGCCAGCTTCGGATACTGCGCGTCGCTGGAGTTGCCATCCATGCCATGGCATGCGCCACAGGCGGCGGCCTTGCCCTGGCCGGCGGTGGCGTCGCCCGGCTTGATGGAAGCCTCGGCAGCCGGTGCGGCAGCGGCGACTGCCACCGTCGCGCTCGCCGGCCCTTTCGCGCTGGTTGCAGCGGCGGGAGCAGTGGTTTCCGGCTGCGCTTGCTGGGCCATCAGCGCACTGGTGGACAGCGCGAGTGCGAGCGCCATGGCAGACCTCAGAACAGCAGGCCGAAAACCAGCGGACCGAAAACTCATACACTTGACTCCCGAAAGACGTGCGAACAAAGCCGTGGATTGCAGCCAGCAGGCCTGCAGCAGGCAGAAACCGCAGAATTATCCCCGTGCCACCATAGCTTGGTCAAACCATTCCCATGTCCAATCCCCTGCAAGGCGCGCAGTTCGTGCTCGCTGCCCATCGCATCAGTCAGTTGCCTGCCGACCAGGGCGCCGAAGTGGCGTTCGCCGGTCGCTCCAATGCGGGCAAGTCCAGCGCGCTGAACGCACTGACCAATCACAAGGGTCTGGCACGCACCTCCAAGACCCCCGGCCGTACCCAGCAGATGGTGGCCTTCAGCCTGCCGCCACCGCCGCAGATCGACGGCGAGCCGCCAGCGGACGTACGCCTGATCGATCTGCCTGGCTACGGTTATGCCAAGGTGCCGCTCGAGATGCGCGAGCACTGGAAGCTCGAAATCGACGCCTACCTGCATCAGCGCCGCAGTCTTCGCGGGCTGGTGCTGATCGTCGACATCCGCCATCCGTTGAAGGAATTCGACCGGATGATGCTGGAGTTCTGCTTCGCCACCCAGCTGCCCTGCCATCTGCTGCTGACCAAGGCCGACAAGCTCTCGCGCAACCAGGCGATGCAGGCGCTGGCGTCCCTGCGCAAGCAGTTCGCTGCCGAAAGCCTGCACGCCACGGCACAGATTTTTTCCTCGTCGGCGGGGACGGGGGTGGAGGAGGCGCGGGAGGCGGTGATGGGGTTGCTGCGGCAGCCTCGGGAGGGGGCGCATCAGGAACGCGAGCGCTGAGGTTTTGCGTTTTTGCTGTGCTGATCTCCTTGCCGTCTCACCGAAGGCCAAACTCAACTTTCCTTACGTTCTTCTTGAATCTTGTCGTTTTTGAAGCGAAGAGCTTTCACCCTCCTTCGGAGGGCGAGTCACTTCTCTTTGAGTGGCCAAAGAGAAGTAACCAAGAGAAAGGCCAACCCACTTGGCGCTTGCCGGGCGTGAGCCCGGCAAGTCCGTAAGCCGTGGCCGGGCTTTTCGACAGGACTCCTGTCCTGACGAAAAGGAATCGACGTCCTGTCGATTCCCCCTTTGGGGCCTGATCGTCCACGACTCACCGCCGCACAGGGGTTTGGAGATCAAGAGCGCAGAGTAAGATCAAGAGCAGAGCATCAAGCTGCGCGCTGTTGTTCTTAGCTCTAGCTCTGCTTCGGCTTTTGGCTTGTCTTGGCTCTTCTGAAGAGTGCGCGCCGGGAGCGCGCTGCTTTACCCGGGGGCCCTATGACGCGGCGGGCGGGTGGAGGAAAAGCCCGCAGGGTGGCCGACACGGATGTCGGCCAGTTTGGCGTCAGGGCAGGATGCCCGGAGAGCGCGTCATCGGGGTGGCCTCTCTTTGGGTTACTTTTCTCTGGCCACTCAGAGAAAAGTGACTCGCCCTCCGTAGGAGGGTGAAAGCTCTTGCTCTGACTTTACATATCAGAGCAGGGGATCAACCGGCCACCGACTCCATAAACATCGCGCAAAGCGCTTCCATCCCCTCGCGATCCTCATCGTCGAACCGATCGATCAGCGGGCTGTCCACGTCCCATACGCCCAGCAGGGTGCCGTCGGCCTTCACCAGCGGCACTACGATTTCCGATTGCGAGGCGGCGTCGCAGGCGATGTGGCCGTCGAAGGCGTGCACGTCGCGCACGAGTTGTGTCTCGCGCGATTGCGCGGCGGTGCCGCAGACGCCGCGGCCGAGGGCGATGCGGATGCATGCCGGCTTGCCCTGGAACGGGCCGACCACCAGCTCGGTGCCGTCGTACAGGTAGAAGCCGGCCCAGTTGACGTCGGACAGGCTGTGGTAGACCAGCGCGCCGAAGTTCGCGGCATTGGCGATCAGGCTGGATTCGCCGGCGATGAGGCCGCGGACTTGCTGCGCGAGGTCGTCATAGTGTTCGCGCTTGCTGGCGTAAGCATGGAATTTCAGTTCGAACATGCGGTGGGTCCGGCGGCAAAGTACGTATTATGCGCTCGGGGCCATCACGAGGATGCGGCATGAGCTTGATCGAGCATCGCGAAGGCATCGAGGCGGGACGGCTGGACATGTTCGTGGATGGCGCGTTTGCGTTCACGCTGACCTTGCTGGCGATTGGCGGCGACGGCATTCCGAACAGCCCGGAGAAGCTGTTGCACATCCTTGCAGGCGTGCCGGCCGCTGCGCTGTGTTTCGCAGAGATCGCCTGGATGTGGCATGGCCATGTGCGCTGGCGTCACCTGTGCACGCGCAGCACGCGCACGGGTCTGCTGTTGTCGCTGATGCTGGTGTTCTTCGCGTTGATCTTCGTGTATCCGTTGCACATGGTTTACAGCAGCCTCTGCTACGGTTTGAGCAATGGTGAGCTTTCCAGCGACATCGCCATTGCATCGTCGTCCGATATCCGTCCCATCTTCATCTGCTACGGGCTGGCCTTCGCCTGCATGGCCGGCGCACTCGCCCTGCTGTATTTGCATGCGGCCAGACTGCAGGCCCGCGTTCCCGAAGAAAGTATCCCGGCACGCATCCAGGCGATTTCGTGGATCATTCCGGCGGCGGTCGGGCTGCTTTCTGCATGTACGGCGCTGCTGCTGCCGAAGAGCGCGTCGAGTTTCTGGATGTCACTGCCGGGCTTCGAGTACTGCCTGATGGTCTTCATCGGTCCCGCGATCGCTTTGTACAAGCGTCGCCATCCGCATTGAGCGCGGGGTTGTTCATCGCCGGCACCGATACCGGTGTCGGCAAGACCCATGTGTCCTGTGCGTTGCTGCATGCGTTGCGCATGGCGGGACGCAATGCCTGCGGGATGAAACCGGTGGCCAGCGGTTGCATGGAAACGCCGCAAGGTCTGCGCAATGACGATGCGTTGGCGTTGCAG
>DASWOQ010000062.1:0-83207 GCA_036398675.1 Rhodanobacter sp.
CTCCATCGCAAGACGTCCACACAATTCACCTGCGCACACTGTCAAAGATCAACCACTTGCCACCGATTTCTCGATGGCGACCCAAGACCTTTCGTCCTGGGTGAGCCGCCCATTCTATATCGTTTTTTACTTCAGTCAACAGCGTTGGCGAGAATTTTTAGCCAAGCGTTTGTCACGAAGAACCTTCGCGAACAGGCTTTTCGTCGAAGGGGAATAGATCATAGCGCCGCGCGGCAAATATGTGAAGGGGCTGCGCAAGCTTTTCGCTACGGAAAAGCGTTAGTCGAGCGAATTACACTCCGCCGCCTGCCGCCACATTCATGAGTATCACGATGAAACGCTCGTTGTTGCCCGCACTGATTCTGCTCGTCAATTCGGCATGCACTGCATCTGTCAGCCACGCGCCGACTGCAGTGGATCTTCACGGGCAGCATTTCTCCACAGAACTCGCAACCGACGAAGCCAGCCGTGAACAAGGCCTGATGCATCGCGACGCGCTCGCGCCGAATCACGGAATGCTATTCGTGTTCACCGAGGAGAAGCCGCAGGCATTCTGGATGAAGAACACACTCATTCCTCTCGACATCCTTTACTTCGACACGAATCGCCGACTGGTGTCCACGCAAATGGATGTGCCGCCGTGCACGACCAATCCGTGTGCGACGTATCCGAGCCGCGCCTCCGCGCGTTACGTGCTGGAGCTGCCGGCAGGCACAGCCAGACGCATTGGTGCGCAGGCCGGCGATGTGTTGGAGATCGATGGCGACGTAGGAACCGTGCGCTGAACATGCGTGTTCCGCCCGTCAAGGAAGCCCACGCGGTAGGGAATGAAATCTTCAGGGCGAAGTTTCTCCAGCGCGTCCCAATCGTCTTCGAAGGGAATGAACTGCTTCATAGGGATGTTCTCGTGTAGTACGCGCAATGATCACGCGCAGGAACATCAAAGCAGGTGGCCCGGCCAAAAGGCTGGCGGAAACGAGCCATTTGTGGGCGGAATCGGATTCAGTCGAGTTCGATCATCTCGAAGTCGTCCTTGGTGGCGCCGCAGTCCGGGCAAGTCCATGTCTCCGGCACATCCTCCCAACGCGTACCTGGGGCAATTCCCTCGTCCGGGACACCGACGGCTTCGTCGTAAATGTAGCCGCAGACCACGCACATCCATTTGCGCGTTGGTGTTGAGTTGGAACTTTCACTCATGTCAGGCTTCTTCAGATCGCTGTTGAATGGGGCATTCTCGCAACTCGCAAGGCAATGCGAAAGCGCCCGCAGCTTCCATTCCATCCATTCCGAGGTATTGATTTGAAATCGTTCCCAGATCGTGGTCTGTATGCCATCACCGACGGGCCACGCCCGGACCTACTGGCAGTCGTGACCCAGGCGCTGAAAGGCGGCGCTCGACTGCTGCAGTATCGCGACGAAAGCAGCGACCGGGCGCGCCGAAAGGCCGAAGTCACGGCGCTCCGGCAACTGTGCGAGCCACATGCCGTGCCGTTGATCGTCGATCACGATATCGCGCTTGCGCATGAGATAGGCGCGGACGGCGTGCACCTGACCGCGGAGGACAGCATTGCCGAAGCACGGGCCATACTCGGTTCCACCGCGATCATCGGCGTCGCCTGCCGGGATTCGCTGGAACTGGCACAGGCGGCAGTGCGCGAAGGCGCCGATTACATCAGCTTCGGCGCGTTCTTCCTTTCGCCGACCAAGCCGCTGGCACCGCGCGCGCCGATCGACCTCCTGAGACAAAGCGCCGCGCTAGGGGTGCCGCGAGTGGCGATCGGCGGCATCACGCCGGACAATGGCGCACCGCTGGTCGATGCCGGAGCGGACTACCTCGCTTCGATCTCGTCGCTGTTCGGTGCGGCCGATGTCCGCGCCGCGGCGCGGCGCTTCGCCCAGTTGTATCCATCCCATTCCGGAACACCCGCATGACGACCAACCACGAACTTTTCCAGCGTGCGCAGTCGCTGATGCCTGGCGGCGTGAACTCGCCGGTACGCGCATTCAAGTCGGTCGGTGGCGAACCGTTTTTCACTGCACGCGCGGATGGACCCTACCTGTGGGATGTCGAAGGCACGCGCTACATCGACTATGTCGGCTCATGGGGCCCGATGATCGTCGGCCACAACCATCCTGCCGTACACGAGGCGGTGGAACGGGCGATAAAGAACGGCCTGTCGTTCGGCACACCCTGCGCGGCCGAAGTCACGATGGCCGAAACGATCGTCCGCCTGATTCCATCGATCGACATGGTGCGCATGGTCAATTCCGGCACCGAGGCGACGATGTCGGCAATCCGGCTGGCCCGCGGCGCCACCGGCCGCACTAGGATCGTCAAATTCGAAGGCTGCTATCACGGTCACGGCGACAGCTTTCTGGTGAAGGCGGGTTCGGGTGCGCTGACTTTCGGCGTGCCGACCTCGCCCGGCGTCCCCAAGGCGAATGCCGACCTGACGCTCACCCTGCCCTACAACGACCTCGATGCGGCCAGGAAACTGTTCGCCGAACAAGGCGAAGACATCGCGGGCCTGATCATCGAACCGGTGGCCGGCAACATGAACTGCATTCCGCCGGCCGATGGCTACCTGCAGGGCTTGCGCGAATTGTGCACTCAATACGGCGCGCTGCTGGTCTTCGATGAAGTGATGACCGGCTTCCGGGTGGCGCTGGGTGGCGCGCAGGCTCTCTACAATGTGACTCCCGACCTCACCACATTCGGAAAGATCATCGGCGGCGGCATGCCGGTCGGTGCCTATGGCGGCCGCCGTGACCTGATGGAACAGATCGCACCCGCCGGGCCGATCTACCAGGCCGGCACGTTGAGCGGCAATCCGGTGGCGATGGCCGCGGGCCTGGCCATGCTGGAATTGGTACAGTCACCCGGCTTCCACGACCGGCTGGCCGCGCGAACGCGCCTGCTTTGCGACGGACTTCAATCCGTTGCCGATGGTGAAAGCGTCGCTTTCAGCACCAATTGCGTAGGCGGCATGTTCGGGCTGTTCTTCACCGCTGAAAAGGTCGGCAGCTTCACGCAGGCCACGCGCGCGGATACCGCGCTGTTCAACCGGTTTTTCCACGGCATGCTGAAGCGCGGCGTCTATCTCGCGCCGTCCGCATTCGAGGCGGGGTTCATGTCCAGCACGCATAGTGAGCAGGACATCGCCGATACGCTGGAAGCGGCGCGCAGCGCCTTGCGCGAAGCGAAAGGCTGATCCGGCAGGCCACGCGCGGACGGCACGGCTTCGGCGATCTACCAGTTGCCGGTGTTGGGCATCGACACCCACGGCTCCTGCGGCGGCAAGTGGCCGTCCTGCAACAGCTCGATCGAGATCAGGTCGGGCGAGCGCACGAAGGCCATATGGCCATCGCGCGGCGGGCGATGGATGGTGTAACCCATCGACTGCAGACGTGTGCAGGTGGTGTAGATATCCTCGACACGAAACGCAAGGTGGCCGAAGTTTCGTGCCGAACCGTAGTCCTCCTCTGAACCCCAGTTGTAGGTCAACTCGACTTCCGCCTCGGGACTGTCTGCCGCAGCCAGGAACACCAGCGTGTACTTGCCGGTGGGGACCTCGCTGCGGCGGACCTCCTTCAGCCCAAGTCCCTCGCAATAGAAGCGCAACGAAGCGTCGAGGTCGTGGACGCGCACCATGCTGTGCAGGTATTTCATCAAAAGAACTCCAAGTGGACGTGCGCCGCGATAGATGGCGTCAGCTTTCCGCAAAATCATTGAGTGCCGCGCGCAGGCGAACCAGTCCTTCGGCCAGTTCCTCATCGGTGATGGTCAACGGCGGCACGAAACGCAGCACATCAGGCCCGGCCTGCAGCAGCAGCAAGCCATGCGCAGCCGCGTGATCGAGGATCTCGCCTGCCCTGCCTTTGTACTCATCCGCCAGCACGGCGCCGATCATCAGGCCACGTCCGCGCACTTCCGCGAACAGTTTCAACTCATGGTCGATGCGCGCCAGCCCTGCGCGCAGTTCGTTGGCCTGCCGCTCCACATTCACCAGCACGGCCGGTGACGACAGCTTGGCCAGCGCAACGCGCGCGATCGCCGCGGCCATCGGGTTGCCGCCGAAGGTCGTTCCGTGCGCGCCGTACTGCATCACCTCGGCTACCTTCGGCCCGGCCAGCATCGCGCCAATGGGGAAACCGCAGCCGAGCGCCTTCGCCAGCGTCACGATGTCCGGTTTCACGCCTTCATGCATGTACGCAAACAATCTGCCCGTGCGCGCCATGCCGCACTGGATCTCGTCGAACACCAGCAGCGCATCGTGCCGGTCGCAAAGCTCGCGCACCTTGGCGATGAAACCATGGGCGGCAGGCATGACGCCGCCCTCGCCCTGCACCGGTTCGAGCATGACGGCGGCCACGTCGCCCGCGGCGAATGCCAGCTCCAGCCCGGCCACGTCATTGAAATCGACGTAGCAGAAGCCGGCCGGCAGCGGCTCGTAGCCTTCCTGGTATTTCGGTTGCGCGGTGGCGGTGACGGTGGCCAGCGTGCGTCCATGGAAGGATCCCCTGAACGTGACGATCGTGCGCCGCTCGGGCCCACGCCCCTGCGCCGCCGCCCACTTGCGCACCAGCTTGATCGCCGCCTCGTTCGCTTCGGCGCCGGAGTTGCAGAGAAACACGCGCTCGGCGAATCCGGACGCGGCTACCAGCTCTTCGGCCAGCCGCAACGGCGGCTCGGTGTAGAACACATTGCTCGCATGCCACAGCTTTCCCGCCTGCCTGTGCAAGGCTTCCAGCAAGTCGGGATCCTGATGGCCGAGCGCATTCACCGCGATGCCCGCGCCGAAGTCCACATAGTCGCGGCCCTGGGTGTCCCACACGCGCGCACCGGCGCCGTGATCGAGCACCACGTCGCGCGGCTTGTAGACCGGCAGCCAGTAGCGCTTGCCGAGTTCGATCAGGGATGTCGCATCGTCGTGCTCTTGTTGCATGGTTCACTCCGGACATCGCGATGATGTCCATGCATCATTCGGTCGCCGACTGGCAAGCGGCCAACGGGGTAGGCAAAGATACCGCGATGCCATGCCGCATGGCACTCGCCGCGATCAATCCAGGAAAAGATCCGGCAACAAGGTGGCGCCCAGCTGCACGGCGTAATTTTCGAAATCGACCACGCCAGCCTCGCGCAGAATTTCTTCGTCGATCGCGAAATGACCAGTGTATTCGCGCGCCGGCCGCAGCAGCAGCGCATGGGCGGCTTCGGCGACGATGTCGGGCTTGCGGCAATGTTCCACCTGCACGCCGTCGATCATGGCGATGGCCGCCGTGGCAATCACCGTGCGCGGCCACAGCGCGTTCACCGCAATACCGGCTTCGGCGAACTCCGCGCTCATGCCCAACACGCACAGGCTCATGCCGTACTTGGCGATGGTGTACGCGGTATGCGGCGCGAACCATTTCGGGTCGAGGTCCGGTGGCGGCGACAGCATCAATACGTGCGGGTTGGCCGACTGTTTCAGGTACGGCAGGCAGCTCTGCGTCACCAGAAACGTGCCGCGGGTATTGACCTGGTGCATCAGGTCGAAACGTTTCATCGGCGTATCGGCCGTGCCGGCCAGCCAGATCGCACTGGCATTGTTGACCACGATGTCGATGCCGCCGAAGTGCTCGGCTGCCTGCGCCGCGGCGGCGCGCACCTGGGACTCTTCGCGGATGTCCACCTGCAATGCCAGCGCCTTGCCGCCGGCCGCTTCGATCTGGGTTGCCGCGCTGTGGATGGTGCCGGGCAACTTCGGATTCGGCACGTTGCTCTTGGCGGCGATCACGATATTGGCGCCATCGCGGGCCGCGCGCAGCGCAATCGCCAGGCCGATGCCGCGCGAAGCGCCGGTGATGAACAAGGTCTTGCCTGCCAGGCTGCCCATGCGCGTCAACTCCGTCGAAAAATAGTGATCAGGGCCGGTCAGTCTAGACGCTGCGGCTCACGGCTTCTGGAAGCGCGGCAGAATATCGCGCAATTCCGCCAGCCGGGTCAGCGGATCGGTCAGTTCGAGCATGCGCTGCTGCTCACTCGCATCCAGCGGCAGCAGTTCGGTCAGGCGGAAGCCGAGCCAGCTGGCATCGTCGTAGGAACTGCGCGGCGCATCCCGCCACTGTGGCCCCATGGTTTCGATCAGGCGTTCGAGAATGCTCTGCAGCAGGGCGAACTCGACCGGAACCTCCACCTGGGATTCGGTCGGCCAGATTTCCACATCGCCGCGCAGCAGGCCGTCGGTGCGGATACGGCTGCGCGCCACGCGAAATCGCGACTCGCCCACGGCCACGATGCCGAGCAGGCCATCGTCGTCCGTGTGGAAATCGGTGATCTGCGCCGTGGTGCCGACGGCCGCAGGCAACGCCGGCTCGCCCGCCTCGCTCCCCTGCAGGATCAGGCACACGCCGAAGCCGATGCCGTAACGCGTGCACTCGCGCACCAGGTCGAGATAGCGCGGCTCGAAGATGCGCAATTGCAGTTGCCCACCGGGGAACAGCACGGTGGACAGCGGAAACAACGGCAATTCGATGAGGGGCGTCTGGGCAGCCATGCCGCCAGTTTAGCCAGTGCCTCGACCGTCGTCGCAACGGTTCAGTCGTGGCGCAGGCTTTCGACGAAACGTCGTGGCGCGTTTTCGAAGCCGCCGTTGGACATGAAGATCACCTGGTCGCCGGGTCTCGCTTGCCGGCGCAGCTCATCGATCAGCGCATCCACGGTCGCGGCGGTGCTCCCACGGCCGTCGAGCGCCTCGGTGATTCTGCCGGCATCCCACGGCAGCCCTGGCCGATGCAGGAATACCACCGCGTCGGCGTCTTTCAATGAGGGCGCCAGCGCGTCGGCATGCGCGCCCTGGCGCATGGAATTGGAGCGTGGCTCCAATGCCACCAGGATGCGCGCGCCGCCGACCTTCGCGCGCAAGCCGGCCAACGTGGTGGCGATCGCAGTGGGGTGATGGGCGAAATCGTCGTAGACGCTTACGCCGTCGACCTCGCCCACCCGTTCCATTCGCCGTTTGACGCTTTCAAACGTGGCAAACGCCGGCAGCAAGGCGCGCACATCCGCACCGGCCGCCGATGCGGCCGCCATCGCGGCCAGCGCATTCATCACACTGTGATTGCCCAACAGCAGCCAGCGGACTTCACCGACGAATTCGCCGCGATGGTGCACGACGAACACCGAACCATCCGCTTCCACAAGAGTGGCCTGCCAATCGCCGCAGCCGATGCCGAAGGTCTCCACCGGCGTCCAGCAGCCCATCGCCAGCACTTCGGCCAGACGCTGGTCGGAGGCGTTCACGATCAGCCGTCCATTGGCCGGCACCGTGCGCACCAGGTGGTGGAACTGGCGCTGGATCGCGGCAACATCGGGAAAGATGTCGGCGTGGTCGTATTCCAGATTGTTGAGGATCGCGATGCGCGGCCGGTAGTGCACGAACTTGCTGCGCTTGTCGAAGAACGCGGTGTCGTATTCGTCTGCTTCAATCACAAATGGCGAAGCCACCCCACTGACATCCCCCGCTTGCGGGGGAGGGAGGCGCGCAGCGCCGGAAAGGGGACTCTGGGCGCCACGAACTCCAACCCCACCCAACCGCGCCGACACCCCGAAATTCCCCGGCACCCCGCCCACCAGGAAACCCGGCGCGAGGCCGGCCTCTTCGAGCAGATGCGCGAGCAGACTGGTGGTGGTGGTCTTGCCATGCGTGCCGGCCACCGCGAGCACGTTGCGATCGGCCAGCACGGTTTCACCCAGCCATTGCGGGCCGGAGATGTAGCGCAGGTGTTCGTCGAGCATGTATTCGACGGCGGGGTTGCCGCGCGTCATCGCGTTGCCGACCACCACCAGATCGGGCGCGGGTTGCAGATGCTCGGCCGAATAGCCGCGCATCAATTCGATGCCGAGCGCTTCAAGCTGCGTGCTCATCGGCGGGTAGACGCTGGCGTCGGAGCCTTCGACGGTATGACCCAGCTCACGCGCGAGCGCAGCGACACCGCCCATGAAGGTGCCGCAGATGCCGAGGATATGCAGACGCATGGTGGAGGGAATTCCTTGAGGCTTTCCGGCCACAGCTAAAGTGGATGCTCAGCCGTTCGCTGCCGCCGATTCGTTCTCGAGCGCGCGCTTCACCCGTGCGGTGACGTCGGCCAGTTCGCCGACCCCATCCACCGCCTGCAGCTTGCCGCGACGGGCGTAGAAGTCCGCCACCGGCGCGGTCTGTTCCGCGTAGATGGCCAAGCGCTTGCGCACGGTGTCGGGATTGTCGTCGGCGCGGTGTTCCGCCTTGAAGCGGATTTCGCAGCGATTGATGATCGCCTCGTTGGGTACGTCGAGCTTGACCACGGCATCGAGCGGTTGGCCGATCTTGGCCAGTAGCTGGTCCAGCGCGTCGGCCTGGGCCAGGTTGCGCGGATAGCCGTCGAGGATGAACCCGGCCTTCGCATCGTCCTGCACCAGCCGCTCTTCCAGCATGCCGAGCAGGATGTCGTCGGAAACCAGTTGGCCGGCGTCCATCACCGCCTTGGCCTTGAGCCCCATCGCGGTACCGGCGGCGACCGCGGCACGCAACATGTCGCCGGTGGAGATGTGCGGTACACCCAGCTCCGTCTTCAGCCGGGCCGCCTGTGTGCCTTTGCCCGAACCGGGCGCTCCAAGTAGGACGAGTCGCATAATGCTCCACAAGTTTGGCGGGCTCCTGCACACTGCAGCAAGCCGCCGGATTCCCGGTATAGGGCGTCAAATTAGCGGCTGCACCCGATGCCGTCAAACGGAGTCACTGGACCCATCCGGCCAAGTGCTTGTTACGGAAAGATTTGCCACTAACCATCGTCACCCTGTCGCGTTCCACCGAGGATACCCATGAGCCCCAGCCGCCGCCTTCCCGCCGCCACCGGCAACCTGCTGTATGCCCAGTCCGGCGGCGTCACCGCCGTGATCAACGCCACCGCGGCCGGCGTGATCGATGCGGCGCGCGCCAGGGGCGTGAAGGTGTACGCCGCGCGCAACGGCATCCTCGGCGCGCTGCGCGAGGAACTGATCGACACCTCGAAAGAAGCCAAGTCCGCCATCGCCGCGCTGCGCCACACGCCCGGCGGCGCCTTCGGCTCGTGCCGCTACAAGCTGAAATCGCTGGAAGACAACCGGGCCGAGTACGCGCGCCTGATCGACGTGTTCCGCGCACACGACATCCGCTGGTTTCTCTACAACGGCGGAAACGATTCGGCCGACACCGCGCTGAAGATCTCGCAGTTGGGCAAGGCGATGAGCTACGACATCCGCTGCATCGGTGTGCCCAAAACGGTCGACAACGACCTCGCGGTCACCGACTGCTGCCCCGGCTTCGGCTCGGTGGCCAAGTACACCGCCATTTCCACGCTGGAGGCGAGCCTCGATGTGGCCTCAATGGCCGAGACCTCGACCAAGGTATTCATCCTCGAAGTGATGGGCCGCCACGCCGGCTGGATCGCCGCCGCCGCCGGACTCGCCAGCGAAGGCGCCGACGCGGCGCCGCATATCATCTTGTTCCCCGAAAACGTGTTCGACGAGGAAGCCTTCCTGGCCAAGGTGAAAGCCACCGTCGAGCGCGTGGGCTGGTGCTCCGTGGTCGCCTCGGAAGGCGTACGGAACGCGGCCGGCCAGTTCCTCGCCGAGGCCGGCACGCGCGATGCGTTCGGCCATGCCCAATTGGGCGGCGTGGCGCCGATGCTCGCGGCACTGGTGAAGGACAAGCTCGGCTACAAATACCACTGGGCGCTGCCTGATTACCTGCAGCGCTCCGCGCGCCACGCGGCATCGAAAGTCGATGCCGAACAGGCCTACGCGGTCGGCAAGGCTGCCGTCGACTACGCGTTGGCCGGGATGAACGCGGTGATGCCGGTGATCGTGCGCACCAGCGATGCGCCGTATCGCTGGAAGATCGAACCGGCGCCGCTGTCGAAAGTCGCCAATCACGAAAAGAAGATGCCGAAGAGTTTCATCACCCGCGACGGCTTCGGCATCACCGCCGCAGCACGGCGCTACCTGGCGCCGCTGATCCAGGGCGAGGCACCGCTGCCTTACGGCAAGAATGGCCTGCCGACGTACGTTGCACTTAAGAACCTGGGGATCAAGCAGAAGCTGCCCCGTTTCGACCGCTGAACTTCCCTCACCGTCAGTGCAGGAACGCCCCGAGCGCCCGCGAGTACTCGGGGTCCTCCTGGATCGTGTTGTGTCCTTCTCCTTCGATCGCCACTTGCTGCGGCGGGACGGGAAAGCTGGCGACCAGTGCTGCGGTGCGGTCTGCCGTCACCAGTAGATCGTTGCCGCTGCGCAACACCAGCACCGGGCAACGAACCGTTCCTGCATAACGCCAGGATTCGTAGCGGTCCTTCAACAGCCAGCCGACCGGAGCGAACGGATACTGCGCCTGCGCCACCCGCAGCATGCTGTCGAACGGCGTCACCAGCACCAGTCGTTCCACCGGGCGATGCGCGGCCAGTTGCATGGCCACGCCGCTGCCGAGGCTTCGACCGATCACAGCCACCTGGGAGTGATGCCTGGCTGCTTCGTCGTACAGGGCCTGCGCATCCCCGACCAGCGCTTGCTCGTCGGGTTTGCCTTCGCTGGCCGCGTAGCCACGATATGGCAACAGGTAAACAGCGCGATCCGGAAACCAGCGGCCGATATCCTCACGGCGATCCTCGATGCGCTCGCCGTTGCCGCCGAAGTACAGCAACGCCCTGGCTTGTCCGGGATTCACTACCCATCCGCGCAGCGTCACCGCGCCACGCCGCAGGCTGAAATCCGGCGGCTGGCGGACCGGCCACGTCCCCTGCGGCTGGTACAACAGATGCCGCTGTCCGAAATACAGGTACGTACAGAACGTGCCGTACAGGAGCAGCAGCAGTGCCGCGAATACACCCATCACGCGCCAGAACATGTCTTGTCTTTCCCCTTCCGCCACACACTAAGCGTAACGACAAGTTCGGGCCGGGCAAACTGGCATCACCCGCTTTCGCACAGTGGCTGAGCGAAAGCTGAAACGGCCGCAGGGACAGCGCCTCCCATTCAGCCCGGGCTTTCTACGATGCGCTCAACCGAGTTGTCCGACTTGGTGAATAGGAGACCCTTCATGAAGCTTGCCCATCGTCTGCTCATCGCCATGGCGCTACTCGGCTCGGGCAGTGTCGCGCTCGCGCAGGATCACGGACAGGACCACAGCCACGACCACAGCCAGGGTCATGATCGCGGCCACGACAATCAAGGCCAGCACGGAAACAATCGCGGGCACGACGATCATCGTGGCAACGGCAACATCCATCGCGGTCATGACTATCGCCCGGCTCCACGCTACTACGGACACGGCGGTTACGGCCGTCCGGGATATGGCCGTGGTCACTGGGAGCGCGGCCACCGCTATTACGGCCCGACCTATGTGGTGCGCAACTATGGTTACTACCGCCTGCGCCCGCCGCCGTACGGCTACCGCTGGGTCCGCGCGGACAACGATTTCCTGCTGGTCGCCATCACCACCGGCATCATTCTGGATATCGCCACTCACTAGCACCCGCACAAGTCCGGACGAAAAAAGCCATGCACGCGTGCATGGCCTTTTCGTTCCGGGACCCCGAACGCCGAATCGCTGCGTCGCACAACAGTTTCGGCGGCAACGTCTGCCTATACTCCGAGTGACCGCCCGTTCCGGACGGCCACTGACAACCCATGGGGAGGCTCCGATGCTGCAGCAGTATGGCTGGTGGATCGTAATGGCGTGTGCAGTCGTGGCGGTTCTGTATGGCGCGGTGTCCTCGCGCTGGATCCTGGCGCAATCGCCGGGCAATGCGCGGATGCAGGAAATCGCTGCAGCCATCCAGGAAGGCGCGCGCGCGTATCTCAATCGCCAATACGCCACGATCGGCATCGTCGGCGTGGTGCTGTTCGCGCTTATCTGGTACTTCTTAAAATTGCCTACTGCCATCGGCTTCCTGCTCGGCGCGGTGCTCTCCGGCGCCGCCGGCTACATCGGCATGAACGTGTCGGTGCGCGCCAACGTGCGCACGGCTGAGGCGGCACGACACGGTCTCAGCAAGGCGATGGACGTGGCGTTCCGCGGTGGTGCGATCACCGGCATGCTGGTGGTGGGCCTCGCACTGCTCGGCGTCGCCGGTTACTGGTTGCTGCTGCAGCACTTCGGCATCAGCGGCGACGCCGCATTGCATGCGCTGGTGGGCCTCGCCTTTGGCAGCTCGCTGATTTCGATCTTCGCGCGCCTCGGCGGCGGCATCTTTACCAAGGGCGCGGATGTGGGCGCCGATCTGGTCGGCAAGGTCGAGGCCGGCATTCCGGAGGACGACCCGCGCAACCCGGCGGTGATCGCCGACAACGTCGGTGACAACGTGGGCGACTGCGCCGGCATGGCGGCCGACCTGTTCGAGACCTACGCGGTGACGGTGATCGCCACCATGCTGCTGGGCGGCCTGATGATCGGCGACGTCGGCCCGAACGCGGTGCTGTATCCGCTGCTG
The DNA here is from genome assembly GCA_036398675.1 of Rhodanobacter sp. Classification (GTDB taxonomy): domain Bacteria; phylum Pseudomonadota; class Gammaproteobacteria; order Xanthomonadales; family Rhodanobacteraceae; genus Rhodanobacter. The sequence continues at coordinate 12,487 of DASWOQ010000062.1, forward strand.
CTCGGCGCGGTGTCGATCATCGCCTCGATCATCGGCACGCTGTTCGTCAAGGTGAAAAGTGTCGATGGAAAACCGGGCGGCTCGATCATGGGTGCGCTGTACAAGGGCGTGATCGTCTCGGCCGTGCTCGCCGCCGCTGCGTTCTACCCGATCACCACCCAGTTGATGGGCGGCTTCAGCCACGGCGCGATGAACCTGTGGGGCTGCTCGCTGATCGGCCTGGCATTGACCGGCGCGATCGTGTGGATCACCGAGTTCTACACCGGCACGCAATACGGGCCGGTGCAGCACATCGCCGCCGCGTCCACCACCGGGCACGGCACCAACATCATCGCCGGCCTGGGCGTGTCGATGAAATCGACCGCGATGCCGGTGGTGGTGATCTGCGTGGCGATCTGGGGCGCGAACTATCTCGGCGGCCTGTATGGCATCGCGATCGCCGCCACCGCCATGCTGTCGATGGCCGGCATGATCGTGGCGCTGGATGCCTATGGCCCGATCACCGACAACGCCGGCGGCATCGCCGAGATGGCCGACCTGCCGCCGGAAGTGCGCGGCGTCACCGATCCGCTCGACGCGGTCGGCAACACCACCAAGGCGGTGACCAAGGGTTACGCGATCGGTTCGGCCGCGCTGGCCGCGCTGGTGCTGTTCGCCGACTACACGCACAACCTGCAGGCCAGCCATCCCGGCCAGACGTTCGCCTTCGACCTGTCCGACCACATGGTGATCATCGGCCTGCTGATCGGCGGCCTGATCCCCTATCTGTTCGGCGCGATGGCGATGGAGGCCGTGGGCCGCGCCGCCGGCGCGGTGGTGGAGGAAGTGCGCCGGCAGTTCCGCGACATCCCCGGCATCATGCAGGGCACGGCCAAGCCGGAATATTCCCGCGCGGTCGACATGCTGACCAAGTCGGCGATCCGCGAAATGATCGTGCCGTCGCTGCTGCCCGTCGCGGTGCCGATCGTGGTCGGCCTGCTGCTCGGCCCGAAGGCGCTCGGCGGCGTGCTGATCGGCACCATCGTCACCGGCCTGTTCGTGGCGATCTCGATGACCACCGGCGGCGGCGCGTGGGACAACGCCAAGAAGTACATCGAGGACGGCCACCACGGCGGCAAGGGTTCCGAAGCGCACAAGGCGGCGGTCACCGGCGACACTGTCGGCGATCCGTATAAGGACACCGCCGGCCCGGCCGTGAATCCGCTGATCAAGATCATCAACATCGTGGCCCTGCTGCTGATTCCGCTGCTGTAAGCCACACGATCTCCAGGTTCCGCAAGAATCCCGCTCCGGCGGGATTTTTGTTGCCGTGCCGGCCACCCTGACTTTAGTCACGGGCGGCCGCGTGCCACGTACGGTTACGCTCGATCCACTGCGGGCATCGTCCGCCGCATTTCACAAACTTATAGGGAGGGGACACCATGAAACCGGTCTGGCTGATGCTGGCACTCGGCGTCACACTGGCAGGCATGAATCACGCCGACGCCAAAAACAACAAGCCCGCCAAGGCGGCCACGGATGCCACCGCGACCGACGACCCTTACCTGTGGCTGGAGGACATCCACGGCACCCGTTCGATGGACTGGGTGAAGAAAGAGAACGCGGTCACCACGAAGCAGTTCGTCGACAACGCCGAATTCGTGAAGACCCGCGACAGCATCCTCGAGGTGCTCGACTCGGATGCGCGCATCCCCGATGTCAGCCGCATGGGCGACTACCTCTACAACTTCTGGCGCGACAAGGCGAACCCGCGCGGCGTCTGGCGCCGCACCACGCTGACCGAATACCGCAAGGCCAGCCCGGCATGGGAAGTGCTGCTGGACATCGACGCGCTGAACAAGGCCGAGAACAAGCGCTGGGTGTTCAAGGGCGTGCAGTGCCTGAAGCCGAAATACGACCGCTGCCTGCTGTCGCTGTCGCCGGATGGCGGCGATGCTGTAGCCGTGCGTGAGTTCGACATTCCCAGCAAGTCGTTCGTCAAGGGCGGTTTCGACCTGCCGATCGCCAAGACCGAAGCGGACTGGATCGATGAGGACACTCTTTACGTCGGCACGGATTTCGGCCCCGGTTCGATGACCGAGTCGAGCTATCCGCGCATCGTCAAGGAATGGAAGCGCGGAACACCGCTGGCGTCGGCAAAGACCGTTTACGAAGGCAAGGCCACCGACCTCGCCATCGGCGCATCGCATGACCGCACGGTGGGCTTCGAGCGCGACTTCGTCTCGGTCGCCAAGGACTTCTTCCACAGCGAGCTGTACCTGCGCAGTGGCGACAAGCTGACACGCATCGATGTGCCGACCGATGCCAGCGCCGATGCCCATCGCGAATGGCTGCTGGTGCAGACGCGCTCGGCGTGGACCGTTGCGGGCGCCACGTATCCGTCCGGTGCGCTGCTGGCGACGAAGTTCGATCACTTCATGGCCGGCAAGCCGCACTTCACGGTATTGTTCAAGCCCGACGCGCACACCTCGCTGGCCTCGTACAACTGGACCCGGCACCACCTGATCCTGGACGTGCTCGACGACGTCAAGAGCCGGCTCGAAGTGCTGACGCCCCCTGAAAACCCGACGACTGCAGGGGACTGGAAACGCGAGGCGATGGCCGGCGCGCCGGCCATGAGCACGGTCACCGTCGAAGACACCGACGCGGACAACAGCGACGAATACTGGCTGGGCGTCACCGGCTTCCTGACTCCGTCGACACTGCAGCGCGGCGTGCTGGGCAGCGTGCCGGCGGAAACGCTGAAGCAGGGCCCGGCGTTCTTCGATGCCTCGAAATTCGAAGTCAGCCAGCACTTCGTCGCGTCGAAGGACGGCACCCGTGTACCTTATTTCGAGATCGCGCCGAAAGGCATGAAGCTCGACGGCTCCAACCGCACCCTGCTATACGGCTACGGTGGCTTCGAAGTCTCGCTGCAGCCGTTCTACAGCGGCAGCGTCGGACGCGCATGGCTGCAGCGCGGCGGCGTGTACGTGGTGGCCAACATCCGCGGCGGTGGCGAGTACGGCCCGCAATGGCACCAGGACGCGCTGAAGGCAAATCGCCCGCGTGCCTACGAGGACTTTGCCTCGGTGGCGCAAGACCTGGTCAAGCGCGGCGTGACGTCGGCCAAGCACCTCGGTGCCGAAGGCGGCAGCAACGGCGGCCTGCTGATGGGCAACATGCTGACGCTGTATCCGCAGTTGTTCGGTGCGATCGCCTGCGAGGTGCCGCTGCTCGACATGAAACGCTACATCCATCTCTCCGCCGGCGCATCGTGGATGGCCGAATACGGCAACCCGGATACCGACGACTGGAAGTTCATCCAGACGTTTTCGCCCTACCAGAACGTGAAAAAAGACGGGCATTATCCGCCAGTGCTGTTCTACACCACCACCAGCGACGACCGCGTCGGCCCGGTGCAGGCACGCAAGATGGCCGCGAAGATGCAGGCCATGGGCCACAAGAACGTGTGGTTCTACGAGAACCTGGAAGGCGGCCACGGCGCAGGCGCGGACAACAAGCAGGCCGCACTGATGCACGCACTGGCGTATGACTTCCTGTGGGATCAGCTGAAGTAAGTCGCGCTTCCTTGTTGCGATGATGTCGTCCGGAACGGAGACCGTTCCGGACGACAGTGACCTCCCTCTCTTGTCGATGGCGTGGATTTTCCGCAATCGATCCGGCACATGATCGACCCCAATGTGCACGGCAGCAGCTCGATGACTGTTCCATGTTCCCGATGGCCCCGCACTATTCCACCGCGATTCCGCGGAAGGCGGCGCGTGAAGTAAGCTTTTCGAGGCCCGTATCCGAGTTCGCAAACCATGCACAACCGCAACACGATTCGTCCCGAACTGCGCGACTGGATTCTCGCCACCACGCGCGCCGGCCACGGCGTACCGGATGTGCTGCGGCTGATGAAGGAGAACGGCTACGACCCGCGCCAGAGCCGCAGCATCGTCGCCGAGGTGCTGAAACTGCCGCTGGCCGCATTGCACGCCTCCACGGACACAGACGGCAGGAGCAAGGGCAGCCTGCGCACCCGGCACCCCGAAGCCCCCGAAGCGGTGATCGACGGCCATGTCATCGGCGTATCGGTCAGCCTGGAAGAGCCCTCGCTGTGCGTGCTGGACAACCTGCTTACGCGCGATGAATGCGCCGACCTGATCGAGCTGGCACGACCACGGCTGCAGCGGGCATTGACCGTGGATAGTGAAGGCAAGCAACAAGTGGACCACCGACGCACCAGCGAAGGCATGTTTTTCACCTTGAACGAGTTGCCGCTGGTCGGGCGCATCGAGCAACGCCTGGCCGCGCTGCTCGACATTCCCGCAAGCCATGGCGAAGGCCTGCAGATCCTGCATTACCTGCCGGGCCAGGAGTACAAGCCGCACTTCGACTGGTTCGATCCGAGCCATCCAGGCTTCGGCACCATCACCGCCGCTGGTGGCCAGCGCATCGCCAGCGTGGTGATGTACTTGAACACGCCCGAACAGGGTGGCGGCACTGCCTTTCCGGAAGTTGGCCTGACGGTGGCCGCCCGTCGCGGCTCGGCCGTCTATTTCGCCTACGAAGGCGGCGACCCCAATTCGCTGCACGCCGGCCTGCCGGTGACGCGTGGCGAGAAATGGATCGCCACCAAGTGGCTGCGCGAAAGGCCGTACTCGAAGCCCCGGAAGGCCTGAGCGACCCGCTGCCTCGCCGGCTGCCGGCCCGTCATCTGCTGCTGCGATGCAGCAGCAGATGACGTATCCTTGCAGACCAACTTTCCATCCTCTCCAAGGACACTCCATGGGTCTGCATCTTGTCTCCGCCGGTCGCGACGTGCCGAACGAAATCAACGTCATCATCGAAATCCCGAAGGATGCCGAGCCGGTCAAGTACGAGGTCGAGAAAGAAAGTGGCGCGATCTTCGTCGACCGCATCCTGTCCACACCGATGCGCTATCCGTGCAACTACGGCTACGTGCCTGGCACGCTCGGCGGCGACGGCGATCCGCTCGATGCGCTGGTGATCCTGCCGCTGTCGCTGATCCCGGGCTCGGTGATCCGCTGCCATCCGGTCGGCATGCTGAAGATGACCGACGAAGCCGGCAGCGACGAGAAGCTGGTGGTGATCCCGACCGCCAAGGTGTTTCCGGGCTATGCGCACATCAACGACATGAAGGGCGTCTCCGCGCACTGGCTGCAGCGCATCGGCCATTTCTTCGAGCACTACAAGGATCTCGAGGACGGCAAGTGGGTGAAGGTGGAAGGCTGGGTCGGCGCCGACGAGGCGAAAGCCGAGATCGTCGCCGGTATCGCGCGTTACCAGGCCGGCAACGCCTGAAGCACACGGTGCGTCGCTCCCGCCATCGGCGGGAGCGACGCGTTCGCGGTTCAGCCGCGCCGCAGCAGTTCGCGCAAGTCAATCAGCGCCGCATTGGCGCGCGAGACATAGTTCGCCATCACCAGCGAGTGGTTGGCGAAGAAACCGAACGGCGAGCCGTTCAGCACCATCGGGCTGTTCAACGGCCGCTGCGCTTCTTCCAGTTCGCGGATTACCTGTTCGAGGCTCACGTCGGCCCGCTTGCTGCGCAGGATCGGGCCGAAGTCCTGCTGGAACGCCTTCAGTTGTTCCAGCAGCGTCCAGGTGTAGCCACGCGCTTCGTAGAAGTTGTCGTCGATCTTGGTCCACGGGGTTTTCACCAGCCGCCCGCCGTCGGGCGTGCGCACCGAGCTTGCGCTGGCCTGCTCATCGGCCAGGCCGACATCGCCGATGCGGATCTGGCCCACGCTGGCTGATAGCCGCTGCGACAACGAGCCGAGTCGCGACGACACGAGCTGCAGGTAGTCCGCGAGATTGTCCGCCCGCGCATAAAAGTGCGCATTGCTGTCCGGGGCGTCGCCAAGGCGCAGCAGATAGCCGTCCAGATGGCCCATCGCCTTGCGGTACTGGCTCTCGGAACTCGGTAGCAGCCAGCGATCGTTCGGGCCGGACAGCAGCGGATCGGCCTCGGCCAGATCCTTGTCCTCGGTCGACTGCGTCTGCGATCGGCTGAAGTCGTTGCGCAACGCACGCAACAGGTCGCGCGATGCGGTCAGCGAGCCGAATTCCCAGTTCGGCACGTTGTCCATCAGCACGCCCGGCGGCAGCTTGTCGTTGCTGAGGTATCCGCCGCGCTTGTCCAGCAAGGTACTCACCGACGCGATCAACGTCGCCGTGGTGGTCGCACCGACGCTGTTCGGACGTTTCAGTTCCTGCAGTTTGGCCTGGGTCACCGCGGCCGGATCGAACAGCGGGGGCTCCTTGTCCCACCACCACATCATGCCGCCGATGAGCAGCGCCAGCGCCGCCACGAGGATCAGGATGGCCCGCCCCAGGCTGGGGCCGGTGCGGCCGGTCGTGTTGTCCTGATTCTGCATCGCGATGCTCCTGCGCGGATGGATGGGATGGAGCAAGCTTACAGCGCTGCAGCCGGATGCCGATGTCAACGGCGACCGGCTATTTTTCCCATGGCGGATGATCGCCCAGCCGTTCGGCCAGGAAGTCGACAAAAGCGCGCACGCGCGGCGGCACCAGCCGGCGCTGCGGCATCACCGCGTAGATGCCGGTGGTGGCGATCGGATACTCCGGCAGCAGTACCTGCAGCTGGCCGCTGCGCAGCTGCTCGTGCACGTGCCAGACCGAATGCAGCGCGATGCCCAGCCCCGCCACCACCGCATCGCGCAGCAGTTCGCCGAGGTTGCTTTCGAAGCGGCCGTGCACGCGCTGCGCGATCTCGCCGCCGCCCGGGTCGATGAAACGCCACACATCCTGCCGACCCTGGCTGCCGACCAGCAGCAGGCAATCGTGTACGGCCAGCTCGGCCGGCGTGCGTGGCGTACCGTGACGCTGCAGATAGGCTGGCGACGCGCACAGCACGCGCCGGTTGCTCGCCAACTGGCGAGCGACCAGACCGGAGTCGACCAGCGCGCCGACACGGATGCCCAAGTCGAAACCGGAGCCAACAAGGTCCACGATCTGGTCGTTGAGATTCACACTGAGCTTCAACCGCGGATGCCGAGCGAGAAACTCCGGCACCAGCGGCGAGATGTACAGGCCGCCGAACGCGGCCGACATGGTTACCCGCAGCGTGCCGCTGACTTCGCTGGCGCTCTGGCGCAAATCACTGGTGAGTGACTCCAGATCCTCCACCAGAGCGCGCCCCTGTTCGGCCAGTTGCATACCCTCGGGCGTGGCACGCAACTGGCGCGTGGTCCGGTGCAGCAGGCGGACGCCGAGGTCGCGCTCCAGCCGTTTCAGCCGCTGGCTGGCGACGGCCACCGAGAGATCCAGGCTGCGCGCGGCCGCGCTGATCGAGCCCAGATCGAGTACGCGCAGGAACAGGCTGAGATCGCCGACACGATCCATAACTATCAATTATTTATTGAAAATGATTAATCATATTGATGGTTTTTGAATAAAAGGCAACTCCCTAAGCTTGCCCCTTGTCTTCAAGGATTGCCCTCATGTCGCCCGCTTCGATCCAGAAAACCCGAACGCCGATCGGGCTGTACGCGCTCACCGCGGGCGCGTTCGGCATCGGCACCACCGAGTTCGTGATCATGGGCCTGCTGCTGCAGGTCGCGGCCGACCTGCATGTCGGCATCGCCGCGGCAGGGCTGCTGATTTCCGGCTACGCGCTGGGCGTGTTCGTCGGGGCGCCGCTGCTGACCGCCGCGACCAGCCGGCTGCCGCGCAAGACGGCGCTGGTCGCACTCATGGTGATCTTCACCATCGGCAACCTGGTCAGCGCGCTGGCGCCGAGTTACACCGTGCTGATGATCGCGCGGGTGATCACGTCGCTCGCCCACGGCACGTTCTTCGGTGTCGGCGCGGTGGTGGCCACCGGCCTGGTGGCGGAAGACCGCAAGGCCTCGGCCATCTCGATCATGTTCACCGGCCTCACCGTGGCGACCCTGCTCGGCGTGCCGGCCGGCGCCTGGCTCGGCCATGCATTCGACTGGCGCGCGACGTTCTGGGCGGTGACCGCGATCGGCGTGATCGCCACCGCGATCATCGCCGCTTTCGTTCCGGCCGATCACCGCGACAGCAAGCCGGTGATGTTCATGGAGGAACTCAAGGGGATCGCCAGGCCACAGGTGCTGCTCGGCCTGCTGATGACCGTGCTCGGCTTTGCCGGCGTGTTCGCGGTGTTCACTTATATCCAGCCGATCCTCACCCGCGTGACCGGTTTCGCGGATAGCTCGGTGTCGCCGATCCTGCTGGTGTTCGGTGGCGGGCTGGTGGTGGGCAACCTGCTCGGCGGAAAGCTGGCGGACCGTCGCCTTGCGCCGACCTTGCTCGGCTCGCTGGCGGCGCTGGCGATCGTGCTTGGTGCAATGACCTTCGCCTTGCACAGCAAGCCGGCGATGATCGTGTTCACTGGGCTGCTCGGCATCGCCGCGTTCGCGACCGTCGCACCGTTGCAATTGCGCGTGCTGCAGAAATCCGCCGGCGGCGGCCAGAGCCTCGCATCGAGTTTCAACATCGCCGCGTTCAACCTCGGCAACGCCATCGGTGCGTGGCTTGGCGGCGTGGTGATCACACATGGCCCGGGCATGGGCGCGGTGACCTGGGTGGCGGCGCTGGTGACCGTGCTCGGTTTCGGCGTGGCGTTGTGGAGTGTGCGGCTGGATGGCGAACGGCAGCGCCCATCTGCACCGGCGCAGGCGTGTACGGCCAATTCACCGTAACTATCCGCCGCCCTGCATCACACTCCGCTCGATTGCCTGGAAATGCCATGCATACCAGCCAGCGCTTCGCCTATCGCTCGTCAGCCCGCCTGTATCGGCTTGGTTGCATCAGCGTATGGATGTTCGTCTTCTTCGCAATGTCTCCACTGCGCGCGGCAGCCTCGGACGCCGCCGCGCACTGGGTACCGACCTGGACGGCCAGCCCCCAACCCCGCTGGGATGGCGACTTCGCGCTGCCTACCAACCTGCCGCATCAGTTGTGGAACCAGACCGTGCGTCAGCATCGGTGGCACGCGCGTGCGGGTGGTGCTGTCGAACGAGTACGGCACGAAACCCCTGTTTATTGGCGCGGCGCATCTGGCGCTGGCCGGTGAATCGACCGCGATCGTCAACGGCTCGGATCGCACGCTGACTTTCGGCGGGCAATCGAGCGTCATGATTCCACCCGGCGCACCGATGATCAGCGATCCGGTGGAACTCGACGTAGCACCGCTGAGTCATCTCGCGGTGAGCATGTATCTGCCACAGCCCACGCCGCCAGCGACGTTTCACTGGGACGCGCGACAGACCGCCGAAGTCACCGCCGACGATCAGGTGGCAAGCAGTCATTTCAAGGCCGACAGCACGCTGAGCACGCGCGTGTTCCTTAGCCAGGTGCTGGTCGATGCACCGGCCGCCACCCGAACGGTGGTCGCGTTCGGCGATTCGATCACCGATGGCGCGATGTCGACGATGGATGCCAACCATCGCTGGCCGGATTTCCTCGCAGCACGACTGGCAAAGGACCATGTCGCCGTGCTCAATGGCGGCATCTCTGGCGCCCGCGTGCTGCGCGATCAGATGGGCGTGAATGCGCTGGCGCGGTTCGAGCGCGACGTGTTGGGCCAGCCCGATATCAAGAGTGTGATCGTGCTGATGGGCATCAATGACCTGAGCTGGAACGGCATGGTATTCGCGCCGAACGATGCACCAGTGCGGGCGAATGAAATGATCGCGGGCTATCGGCAGTTGATCGCCCGCGCGCATGTCCGGGGCATACGCATCCTCGGCGCCACCCTCACGCCGTTCGAAGGCGCATTGCAGGATTCGCCGATGAAGGGCTACTACAGCGCGAAAAAGGAGCAGGTACGTCAGGCGGTGAATCGCTGGATACGCGGCAGCAACGAGTTCGACGCCGTGGTCGATTTCGACGCGCTGCTGCGCGACCCAGCGCACCCCGCTCGCCTCCTGCCGGCGTACGACTCCGGCGACCACTTGCATCCTGGCGATAGCGGCTACAAGGCAATGGCCGACGCGATCGATCCACGCCTGCTGTTTGGCCACGACTGAAACATTCGCTGCACGCCATCTCATTCCAACAATCAAAGGAATTGCCTCATGGACTATCGTTATCTCGGTGCTTCCGGTTTCAAGGTTCCCGTACTGGGCTTCGGTGCCGGCACGTTCGGCGGCAAGGGCCCGCTGTTCAGTGCATGGGGAACCACCGATACCTCCGAGGCACGCCGCCTCATCGATGTCTGTCTCGATGCTGGCGTCAACCTGTTCGACACGGCGGACGTCTATTCCGACGGCGCCTCCGAATCGATCCTGGGCGCCGCGCTCAAGGGCCGGCGTGACCGGGCGATCGTCTCGACCAAGCTCACCCTGCGTGCAGGCGACGGCCCGAATGATGTCGGTGCATCGCGCCATCATCTCATCCATGGTGTGGAACGCGCGCTCAAGCGGCTCGACACCGACTACATCGACCTCCTGCAGTTGCATCACTTCGATGCGATGACGCCGGTGGACAGCGTGATGTCCGCACTCGACGATCTCGTGCGCGCAGGCAAGATCCGTTATCTCGGCGCGTCGAATTTCTCCGGCTGGCAGTTGATGAAATCGCAGGCCGCCGCCGATCGGCACGGCTATTCGCGCTTCGTGGCCAACCAGACCTACTACTCGCTGATCGGCCGCGACTACGAATGGGAGCTGATGCCGCTGGGACTCGACCAGGGTGTCGGCGCCGTGGTGTGGAGTCCACTCGGTTGGGGTCGCCTGACCGGAAAGATCCGTCGCGGCAGGCCGCTACCCGAAGGCAGCCGCCTGCACGAGACGGCCGGCTTCGCGCCACCGGTGGACGAGGAACGGCTCTATCGCGTGATCGACGCCATCGACGACGTGGCCGCCGAGACCGGCAAGAGCGTGCCGCAGATCGCACTGAACTGGCTGCTGCAGCGACCGACCGTTTCCACCGTGCTGATCGGCGCACGCAATGAGGAACAGCTTCGGCAGAACCTCGGCGCAGTCGGCTGGACGCTCAGCGCCGACCAGGTTGCCAGGCTCGATGCCGCCAGCGCCGTCACGCCGCCTTATCCCTATTACCCGTATTGGAACGGTCAGTTTTCCGAACGAAATCCTCCCGCCGTCTGATCACGAACGTATCCCGGAGCCTCCATGAAAGCCGTTGCCCTCACCCGCTATCTGCCGATCGACGACCCGCAGTCGCTGGTCGATGTCGAGCTGCCCAAGCCTTCCGCTCCCACCGGTCACGATCTGCTGGTGTGGGTCGAGGCGGTCTCGGTGAATCCGGTCGATACGAAATTGCGCGCGCCGAAACCGCAGGTCGAGGCCCAGCCCAAAGTTCTCGGCTACGACGCTGCCGGCGTGGTCGAGGCGGCCGGCGAACAAGTCGCCGGCTTCAACCCGGGAGATCGCGTGTACTACGTGGGCGACGTCACCCGCCCCGGCAGCAATGCGCAGTATCAATTGGTCGACTCGCCGCTGGTCGGGCACGCGCCGAAGTCGATCGAGCAGGCCGATGCCGCGGCGCTGCCATTGACCACGATCACCGCATGGGAGCTGTTATTCCAGCGCATGCCGTTCGACAGCGAGCATGGCGGTGACGGCAAATCGCTGCTGATCATCGGCGGTGCCGGCGGCGTGGGCTCGATCGCGATCCAGCTGGCGCGACGCGCCGGCTTCACCGTGATCGCCACCGCCTCTCGCCCGGAAACCGTTTCATGGTGCCGTTCGATGGGCGCGCACCACGTCATCGATCATCGCCAGCCATTGCCGCCGCAGCTGGCCGCGCTGGGTTTCGAGCAGGTCGATGCGGTGGCCAACTTCGCCGATACCGAGCGCTACTGGAAAACCGTGGGCGAGATCCTGGCGCCGCAAGGCCATGTCGGCCTCATCGTCGAACCCCGCGGCGACCTGAACATCGGCGACCCGTACAAAGACAAGTGCATCGGCATCCACTGGGAAATGATGTTCGCCCGCGCCCGCTACAAGACGGCCGACCAGAACGAACAAGGCCGCATCCTCGAGCGCGTGGCAACGCTGATCGATGCCGGCGAACTGCGCGGCACGCGCAACGAAAACCTTGGTGCAATCACGGCGGAAAACCTGCGCGAGGCGCATCGTCGCCTGGAGTCCGGTCGCAGCATCGGCAAGCAGGTGCTTGCCGGCTGGTGAAACTTGTTCGCGGATGATGCTTTATGCATCACCGCGATGTGGTGGCTCAACCTCGCTTGCCCGAGGATTTCTTGCCGGGTGCGGGTTTCGCCGGCTCGCCCTTCTTGCCCAGTTGCTCGAGCAGGGTGTTCATGTCGTCGGCGTGTTCTTCCTCCACCGCCAGGATGCCTTCGAGTATGCGGCGCGTGGTCGGGTCATCGGCGCCGATGTAGGCGATCATCTCGCGATAGCTGTCGATCGCGATGCGTTCGGCGACCAGATCCTCCTTGATCATGTCGACCAGATCGACGCCTTCGACATAATCGGAATGGCTGCGGCTGAGCAGGCCCTCCGGCGAAAGATTCGGCTTGCCGTCGAGTTGGGTGATGCGCTCGGCAATCTGGTCGGCATGGCCCTGCTCCTCGTTCGCGTGTTCCAGGAACTCGGCCTTGACGCTCTGCGAATTGATGCCCGATGCCATGTAGTAGTGATACTTATAGCGCAGCACACAAACCAGTTCGGTGGCCAGCGCATGGTTCAGCAGCTTGATCACCGTCTCGCGATCGGCGCTGTAGCCTGCGGTCATCGCGCCCTTATCGATGTCCTGCCGCGCCCGCTTGCGGATGTTCTCTATATCGGTCGCGAACGGCTTGGTCTTGGCCATGGCTTGCTCCTGCGGGGTGGTGGAAGGGTCGATGACGCTGACATCGAAGACATCCTAGAAACGTCGATAGAAAAGCCAGGTGAAGACCAATCCACTTAATGCCCCCAAATTTCAACAGCCTTCAACGTGTAATGAATCTCTCCGCACGTTCGATGACCGGCTGGAGACACGGCAGGATTTCGTCGATCAGATCCGCATGTCGCCTCCATTTTTCAGACGCGGGCTGCGATACGGTGTAACGCGACAGTGGAAGCGCATTCCCAAGTGGGCGATCCCACGTCAGGTCAAGCGCGCTACACAGGCGCGCCATTTCTTTTGCCGGATCGGCAACGAAGGCGTCGTAGCGAACCACCTCGCAACGATCGGGCGGCAGCGCTTCCAGGTCATCGAGCAAGATGCGCGTGGTCGCCTCCCACTGGGCCGCCACGACGTCCTGCAGCGGTCGTCCATCCAAATCCCGCCAGCCGGGTACCAACAACAGCGACCACGGCAATCCGTTCCACCCTGAAAGGGTCGGGTACGTACGGAACTTTCCCGTTTGCCAAGCCTCGATCATGCTGCTCAGGGTTTCGCGTGGATCGCGATACAGATAGACGAACCGCGCCTCCGGAAATATTTTCGCCAGAAAAGGAACGCGCAACGCGTTCTTCGGCGTCTTTTCCAACATGCGTACCGGCATCCGACCGGGCGCGTGGCCATCCCTGTCGCGCAACTCGGAAAGAAAGCGGTGCCGCAATTCATTCGCCAGATCAGAGGTTGCCGCCATGGCATCTAGACGGTTCGATTCGAAACCGTGTCTGGACGGATGCAATGCCTCGAGACCTTCGATCAGGACATGGCTTTCGCGGCCGATCGTGAACAGATCCGGAGCCTGTGCCAGCGTTTCGAACAGCAGTGTCGACCCTGACCGGGGCGACGAAAGGATGAAGATCGGACGATCGAATTCCGGATCGCGTGCCGATGATGCGGACGCTGGTGGAGCCACAACGGTCTTCGCAGGTTGCCGTGGCTCGTAGGCGTCAGGTATTCGATCGCCGTCGCCCAATGCCACACTCAGCACCATGATGCGCAGGGAATTAATCAGCAAGCCGCCATTGGTCAGCACCAGAGAACCTGCGGACTGCTCGATATGCCTTTCGAAAGCACCGAGCGCGCGGCGGTAGCTCGGCCAGCCGGCACGGTCCGTGCCGAATTCGGCCCACAGTTCCTGCCACAGGATAAAGAAGCGGGCCGCCACTTGCTGCGCATGCGCCAACTGCGGATGCGGTCGCACCTCGCTGAGGAGGAAATGAACATGCTCGCGCATTTCCCATGGTGACATCACCACCGGAACGTTTACCGACTCGTATCTCAGTACGGGCTTGGCTCCAGCAACCGGTTCGACCAACTCCGTTCGCCACCCCTCGAACGCGCCATATCCCGGCGCACGACCTCGTTGCACCAGCCCCGAAAATGCTTCGCCGCCTATCGTGTCCGCCACCAGATGGATTCGTTCGGCATCAGTGTTATTGATCACGCGGTGCATTCGCCAGGTGTCGAAGATCCAGCACTCGCCCGGCTTCATGTTCACCTCGGCATCCCCACACAGGAAGCGAACGTCAGGTCGGGTCACGATGGGCACATGCACACGCATGCGTTCGCGCCAGTAATAGTTGATATCGAAATGCGGACTGACCTCGGCCTGTCCGGTAAGCTTCATCAGCCGTGTCCGCCCCCAGACCGGACCAAGAAATGCCAGGATCTGCATCAAGTAGGGGCACTGGGCGAGATAGGGAGTCGGACGCATGGGACCGGATACGGAATCGCTATCCGGGTCACCATCGGCCGAAATCAATGGAAGCGCGAAATTGCCCGGGAATTTTTGCGGATGCTCGCGCCATTCATTGATGTTCAGCGCCGCTATCTCCTGGGCTAGCGCATCGGCATTGAATTGAAGCGGCAACTGGACAAACGGAACTTGCAACTTCATCGAAGCTTCCCTGGTCAGTTTGCAGGAACAACATCTGGATCCAGGATTTCAACCCCGAGCTGCGAAGGCGGCTCGGACGAATACCGGATATGCATGGCGCAAACCGGAATTCTATAGGCGATGCTGCTGCTCCGCATCGTGTACCCCGCATCCATGCACGAAGGGGCATGGGCGTCTGGATCGTCAACGAAATTTCTCTGATCCGGTGTCGAGTTGTTTCGTTTCGGTACCCGCGTACCGAGTCTCACGATCCACTAGGTCACTCAAGGATGGCCTGAACGTGGGAATAGTACGTCCGCTCAGCGCGGCCGATAGGCGCGCAGGAACATCTCGACGCCGGCACGCGCGGTGGATTCGATTTCCTCCGCATAACTCTGCGGGCATTCGGCGCAACCGAACATCTGCCGCATCATCAGGTTGCCCTTGATCAACGTGAGGAACTGCGCCGCGGCGCGCGACACTTCGTCGATATCGAGCTGACCGGCGTCAACCGCCTGCGCCAGCAAGCGTTCCATCAGACCGTGGGTACGGACGGTTCCTTCTTCCCAGATCAGCTTGCCGTAACGCGGGTTGCCCTGGCGGCAGTCGCTGAGGATGGCGCGGAAGGTGCCGACGGTCTCGGGATTGCAGTCCAGGTGCGCATGGGTCAATGCCACGCGCAGCAAGGTTTCGCGAATGTCCGTCTGTGCATCGTAGAAATACGTTTCTTCCGGCAGCAAATCCTGGATCCGCGAACGGATGACTTCGCGGAAAAGGTTGTCCTTGTCGCCGAAATGGCTGTACACGGTGAGCTTGGATACACCGGCGTCGGCGGCAATGGCGTCCATGCTGGTGCCGGCGAACGCATTGCGGATGAACAACGCTTTCGCTGCGGCCAGGATCGCCGCACGCTTTTCCATGTCCTTCGGGCGACCAGGGCCTTGGGGTCTGATTTGCGCGTTCACGGTAATGTACCTTCACAAATGGAAATTCGAGCTTTATTATACGCAGCGGTTCAATTATTTTCCAGAACCGCCTCGTCCAATGGAATGCCAAAGAGGTGCGCATATGCCCGCACGCCCTGCCATGGGTGACTTCCGTCAACCTCTTGCGATGACTTCCGGCACTACGTGGTCTGCCGTGCAGCCGGCAGGCTTGTCATTGTCGGAACGGAACCAAGCGCTTATCCTTTTTGATCTTTTTCGATCCGCACGGGACACCAGCAACATGGCGATGAACTTCGAGCAGGCGCGGCTGAACATGGTGGAAAACCAGGTGCGCCCGTGGGAGGTGTTGGACGGCCGCGTGCTTGATGTCATCAGCCGCGTACACCGCGAGGACTTCGTCGACGCGGCACATCGCCAAATCGCGTTTGCCGACCTGTGCCTGCCGCTGGGGCATGGCGAAGTGATGATGAAACCGGTCGTCGAGGGCCGCGTGCTGCAGGCACTGGAACTGCAGCCCACTGATAGCGTGCTGGAAATCGGCACCGGTTCGGGCTTTCTCACCGCCTGCCTGGCCGGGTTGTCGGCACACGTGACGAGTGTGGACATCCATGCCGATTTCATTACCGCAGCCGCGCAGCGCCTGCAAGCCACCGGCGTAGGCAATGTCACGCTGACCACCGGCGAAGCTGTCAACGGATGGCGGCCGGATGGCCTGTTCGATGCGCTGGTGGTGACCGGCGCGGTATTCGAGATCCCGCCGCACTGGCTGGCCTGGCTCAAGCCGGGTGCGCGGGTGCTGGCAGTGCGCGGCCAGTCTCCGGTGCAACAGGCCACCTTGCTAACGCACGAAGGCGCAGGCCGCTACCGCGAAGAGACCCTGTTCGAAACCGACCTGCCCTACCTCACCCATGCCGAACCGCCGCAGCGTTTCGTTTTTTGATGATGTCCCCCGAATGCTCCCCACGAGGCAACCCATGCGTTTGAAGCTGCTCACTCTGGCCTTGGCCATGGCCGTCGTATCACTGCCCAGCCACGGCGAGGATCTGCTCGATGCATATCGCCAGGCACGCGCCAACGATCCGGTGCTGTCGCAGGCCGATGCCACCCGGCGAGCCACCGGCGAGGGCGTGGACCAGGCGCGGGCCGCCCTGCTGCCGCAGATCAACGCCAACCTGACATTGAGCCAGACCAATGGCGGCGGCTCCAGCAATAGCCTGGACGGGCTTAGCGGCACCACTGGCAACGATTACCTGTGCAGCGGCCTTTCGGCAGGCACCGGCACCTACGCTTGCACAGGCCTGGCCGACAGCGGCACCAGCGGAGCGAGCGGCCACTCGCGCACGCGCGATGCCTCCGCGACGCTGACCCAGACCGTGGTCGATTTCAGCCAGTATGCCAACCTCAAGGCGGCGCATTCGGCCGCGAGCGCGCAGGACGAAACCTACGAGGCTGCCACGCAGGATCTGTATGTGCGGGTGGCCACGGCGTATTTCGCGATCCTTACCGACGAAGACCAGCTGACCTTCGCTCAGGCCAACGAAGACGCCTTCAAGCGGCAATACGAGCAGGCCGACCAGCAGTTCAAGGTCGGTCTCTCGGCGATCACTGCCGTGTACCAGGCCAAGGCAGCCTATGACAACGCCAAGACGCAGACTGTCACCGCGCAGAACACGCTCAACAACGACAAGGAAGCACTGCGGGTCATCACCGGCCAGCCGACCGGCGAGTTGAAGAAACTGCGCGACGAACTGCCGATGCAGCCGCCATCCCCGAGCGATCCGGACGTCTGGATCAAGCAGGCGCTGGAGCTCAACCCGAACCTGCTCACGCAGCAGTACAACGTGCAGACGGCCGAACACAACATTAGCGCAGCGCGCGCCGGTCACTTGCCGACCATTACGGCCAGCGTCAACTACGGCAAGAACTCCACCTGGTTCCAAAACTCCAACGTGCGCGGCCAGACCACGCCGTCGTCGACCACGATCGGGCTCACGCTGAACGTGCCGATCTTCTCCGGCGGCCTCACCCAGTCGCGCGTGCGCCAGTCGATCGACGAACGCGATGCCGCCAGCGATGCGATGGAACTACAGCGCCGCCAGGTCATGCAGGACACGCTCAACTACTACCGTTCGGTGATCGCCGGCATCTCGCAGGTGGAATCGGCCAAGGCATCGGTGGATTCGGCCAACAAGGCGCTGGAAGCCACGCGCGCCGGCTATGAAGTCGGTACCCAGACGATGACCGACGTGCTGCTGGCGATCCAGACGCTGACCCAGTCGGAGGGTACCTATTCGCAGGCCCGTCACCAGTTCATCCTGAACAAGCTGCTGCTCCAGCAATCCGCGGGCACCGCCGACGTGAAGGATCTCGAAGCGATCAACACGCTGCTGCAGTAAATCGCCGCAGCGACGCGCAACAAAAGGGCCGGGTTGTACCGGCTTCTTTGCGTCGCTATTCCTGCAGCATGGCGTCGATCAGCTGCATGATCCGGTGCACCGCGCCGCGTTCGCGATCGAACACCTGCTGCGCCGCCTCGCCCATGCGTCGACGCTTGTCGCCATCGCGCAGCAACTGCAGCACATCGGGACCCAACTGGTCGCCACCGGCCACGCGCTCGGCACCACCCTGGTGGATCAGGCCGAGGGTGATTTCCTCGAAGTTGAAGGTGTGCGGTCCCACCAGTACCGGGATGGACAAGGCAGCGGGCTCCAGCACGTTGTGGCCACCGATCGGCACCAGGCTGCCACCGACGAATGCGACATCGGTGGCCGCGAAGAACGGCATCAATTGCCCCATTGCATCGATCACGAACACCTGATGCAGCGGCAGCGGCAGCACGTCGGCACTGAGCGTGCCTGCCGTGAAGCCGAGGCTGCGCACCGAATTCTCGACCAGCCGGAACCGCTCCGGGTGACGCGGCGCCAGCAGCAGCAGCGCATCGGGCAGGCGTTGCAACACCTGCAGATGCGCTTCCAGTACCGCCAACTCTTCGCCTTCGTGCGTGCTGGCCGCCATCCACACCGGCCGGCGCGCGCCCCAGTGCTCGCGCATCTCGCGGCCGGCAGCCACCGCACCGACGGGAATCGGCATGTCGAACTTCATGTTGCCGGTCACTACGATCCGCTGGGGATCGGCACCCAGAAACCGGTAGCGCGCCGCATCGGTGCGCGACTGCGCGGCGATCTGCCGCACGCAACGCAGCGCCGAACGTGCCAATCCGCGCAATGGTTTGTAGCCGCGCAACGAACGTTCGGACAATCGCGCGTTGACGATCATCAACGGAATGCCGCGGCGGCGACAGGCAAAGTAGAGATTCGGCCAGATCTCCGTCTCCACGATCAGCGCCAGCCGCGGCCGGATCCTCTTCAGGAAGCGGCTCACCGCATACGGCAAGTCGTACGGCAGATAGACATGAAACACGCTGTCGCCGAACAACTGATGCACGCGCGCGGTGCCGGTGGGCGTGATCGTGGTGATCACCAGCGGCGCGTTGGGATAATCCCTGCGCAACGCCTTGATCAATGGCTCGGCGGCGTTGACCTCGCCAACCGACACGGCGTGGATCCACAGGCTTCCGCTGAAACCGGGCGCATCGAAAAAACCGAAGCGCTCACGCCAGCGCCGATGGTACGGGCGCGAGCGCACGCCACGTGCGAGCAGCCGCACCAGCAGCAACGGCGTCGCCAGAAACATCGCGAGGGTATAGAGATAGCGCAACGATCCATCCTTGCAACGAACGTCGGAGTATAGCGAGAGCGACCGGATCGAAGCTGGCCCGGTACAATGCTGGCGATGCCCGGCATGCCCCGTCCCGCGTTCTCCCGCTCGCTGCTTGCACCGCGCCACTGGCCGGCATGGATCGGCGTGGGCGTGATCTGGTTGATCGCGCAACTGCCTTTCGCCGCGTTGCTGTGGGTCGGCCGAAGATTGGGATCGCTGGTGTCGCGCGTCCCTTCGGCCAGACGGCACATCGCCGAGGTCAACCTCGCGCTGTGCTTCCCCGAACTCGACGGACCGTCACGCCACGCGCTGGTCGACCGGAACCTGCGCGACATCGGCCTGATGCTGGTGGAGTTCGCGCTGGGCTGGATGGCCAGCGACCGTGCCATGGCGCGCATCCCGGTAACGTTCGATGGCCTGCATCATCTCGAATCGGCGCGCGCGCAAGGCAAGGGCGTGTTGCTGGTGGGCGGACATTTCTCGCACCTGGAACTGTGCGCGCGACTGGTGTCCCGGCGCATCCGCATCTCCGGCATGTATCGCCGGATGGATTCGGCCGTCTTCGAGTGGACCGTGTTGCGCGCGCGCCTGCACTATGCCGAAGCGATGTTCGACAAGGACGACATCCGCGGCACCGTGAAACACCTGCGAAGCGGTGGCACGCTGTGGTACGCGCCCGATCAGGACATGCGCAGCAAGGATAGCGTGTTCGTGCCGTTCTTCGGCGTTCCCGCCGCCACGATCACCGCCACCCATCACCTTGCGCGAATGTCCGGCGCGGTGGTGATCCCGTTCTTTCATCGGCGCCTGCCGGGCAGCGGCGGTTATGCATTGCGCCTCGGTGCGCCGCTGGAAGACTTTCCAAGTGCGGATGCGATGGCCGATACAGCGCGCATCAACGCCTGCATCGAACAGATGGTCCGCGAAGCGCCCGAGCAATACCTGTGGGTGCACAAGCGCTTCAAGACGCGGCCCGCGGGTTATCCGGAAGTCTACTGAGCCATGTGGAGCAGGGAATTTCACAGTCCATGATCAGCACCTGCGCCCGTTTCAGGAGATCGCTTCACCGAGCTCCCGACCGCTTGCCCTTCCACACCTGATTCGCCGCAGGCGCAACGCCTTTGCGTAGAGTTCCATGTCGGCAGCGTGGAAATCGCGTACGGTATCCAGAAACGCCGCATCCAGATCGATATATGCATCGCTGCGAGGTGTCGCATTGTGATGTTGATGCGGCAAGACGGTAGCAAGGTACTGCTTTGAAAATTCCTCGAAGTCCTCCCGAAAATATTCACTGATTCCAATGAACGAGAATTTTTCGAGTGGGAACATCCACAAATATTGGGTGTAGATATTCCGGAATTCCTGACTGAGACAAAACCGCTGCAGGCTCCAGCCCTCTTCGATGACTCTGCGATGATGGGGGGCGGCAATTCGTTCGTCGTAACTTCGCTGCCAGTAGTGGTAGTGCGAGACCATGCGCGCCACCGGGTCTCTCATCCAGGTAACGAATGTCAGCTCGCACCGCTGTCCGAGTGGCAAGTACTTTGCCGGCAAAAAATGACCATGAACGCACGCGACATCACCCAAGCCTTGCGCGGCCAGCAGCAGGCCTGCGCTAGTCGCTTGTTGCCAGCGTTCAGTCAAAGGTTTGGCGATGGCCTGATCGCCATTATCTCCTCTGAAACGATCACCGAAATGTGCTGCCAGCGAGACACCGAAACTCGTTCCGGCTGTCTTGGGCAAGTGTACGGAGATAATCGCCATGAAACCTCGTAGCAGCGGGATTTTCGACATCCCATGCAAGTCATGCATTGGCGGAGAAAGCAACCTTTCTCCGCAGCCGCGTCCCTGCAATTGCTGTACAAATAAACCCGGACGATTCTTGCCACTTCAGCAACAGGCGTTTTCCGATCAGCCTTTCAACGAAAGGCTTCCAAGGCCTAGTTGCGGCGACACGAATTCACCTGAACTAGCTCGCAATAATAATGCGGTTTTGCTTGAACGCAACTGCGTAGTGGCATCGCTGACTGAGCCATCAGGGCTCGTTTCACACAGCCAACTCTTGCAAGCGCCTTGCCGGAAACGCGTGGTGGATGCGGTGCATGCCGGTCGAAAATAAATCCCTGGCGGCATTGCACCGCCAGGGATCGTTACTTTGCAACTACTTGAGCACGACAGCCGGAGGAGCTGGCGGTGCGTTGACGAAGGCACGCCAAGCAACTAGCAGGTTCTTTGCATCCACCGAGCCAAGACCCGCGGCAAAACTCCAGCCCGGTTGGGCAGAGAACGCCTTATTGGTTGCACCGTACGCCGTGGGAGCGGAGTCCGTCGTGGTCAGGCCCAGCTGATCCACATTCTGGTTCACCGCTCCGTAGAAGAAGCAATTGGCGGTGGTGAACCCATCTGTGACAAGTGCAGGGTTGGGTTGCCAGCACTGTGTGGAAATGGAACCACGAGTGATGTTGTGGAACACGCAACCGCTTGTTCCGGTGGCGCCATTATCGGAGCTGCAGGTAGCAAGGCTGGCAGGTGTAGTGCCTGTGGCACCACCATACTCGATGGCTGCCAGCGCGTAGAGGGTTGGCGCCGCATTGCCCTGGTCGATAGGCAGACCACGAGCGGCAAGCCCCTGATCCATCAGCGCCTGGATACCTGCAAACATCGGCGAGGACAACGATGTACCGCCACTCAGAGCCGTTGGACCGGAATAGTCCGGCGTGCACGGGTAATAGGCCGTACAGGTAACAACAGAAGTGTAGCCACCATAGGAGCCCGCAAACAGCGAGACATCGGGAAGATCACGCGACTGATCCTTCGCCGCGTTGAAGATCTGCCGTTGCCATGCTGGCTTGGAATCCACTGAAGAAGGACCACCGCTACCGGCTTCCGACGTTGCGTAGAGTCCGTTTGGATCGAACTTCAGATATTCCTTGCAGAAGTCGATGGCGCTGCTGAAACCGAGGGACTTCCCGGCGACACCGTTGCCACAGGATTGGTTCCAGGGAATCTCGGGCACGTATGAGAGCGCCGAGCCACCGTTCGGATTGGTCGTCGGTGCGAAATACTTGCTGGTAGTTCCGTCCAGTATGTCTGCGGTATCCAAGCCCCCGACAGCAGTGACGTGAGCAGAGGTAGCGAACGAGTTGGCATCCACTGCGGAATTGCCGTAGTAACCGTTGATCAATCCACCATTGAAGCTCGGATTGGAGCCTGAGTCACCCGTCGATACGAAAACCGAGATACCTTCGGCATCCGCCTGCGCCCACATCAGATCAATGGCGGCCTTGCTGGCGCTATCGGTAAAATATTCGCCGTAGCCGTAGCTTGCACTGATGATGTTCGGACGGCTATCCGTCTGGTTGATCAGGTTGGTGGCAGCGATGAATACGCCGCCGAAGAAGTTGTCGGTGGCCGGATTGAAGTCAGCATCGTAGTCCGAGCAACTGGCGACCACGATGTTGGCACCAGGAGCAATGGCAGTGGACCATTCGGCATCCAGCAACGTTTCACCGCCGTCTTCGCTGAAGCCGAAGAGGGTGTCCGGATCCAGGCAGTTGTTCGGTCCACTCGCTGGTGCTGGAGCGACCTGTGCAAACGTGCCGCCGTACTGACCGAGGTTGAACTGACCGACGAAATTGTTCCAGTCATCCGGCACCATGTTTTCGTCTTCCACCACCGCGATGGTGACGCCCGCACCGGTGACGCCATTGGCGCGTAGTGGGGCCACGTTGTACATCGTGGCAACATCGTCCGGCACGAGTCCACGCAGCGCGCCTGCGTTGAACGAGATGGCCTGATTGATCACCTTGGCACCGGACTTCGCATCCGCCGTATCCTTGGTCTTGGATACGAACCCTTTCTTCGAAGCGCTCCACTGCGCGATCTCGGACTTTTTGTGCAGCGACTTGGGGTGGAAATCGTTCAAACCCATCACACCCGCCACAACGGATTTCAGCGCCGAAGGAATGCTGATGTCGCTGTTGTTGGCAAGATGCTTTTCCTTCCCGATCGTGTAGATGCCTTCCTGCGTGTGGAACGCCTGACGCACCTGCGCGGCGGTGCCACTGAAGTCGATCTGGGTCTTGTTCGGGTAGACGCTGTTGACGGTGAAACCTTGCGATGTCAGCCATGCAGTCACCGCAGCGATATCGCTATCGACCACGCCGAATGCATTACCGAATTGCTCCGGGGTCAGCCATTTCTGGAACTGGGCCGACTGAGGATTGTGCTGATTGGTAATCAGCGTTTCCATCTGCGCCTGTCTCAGGAGGCTAGGTTTTAATATCAGCTGCAAATGATTCATCTTGGTCGAATCGGCCAGATTGACGCTTGCTTTGGCCTTGCCTACAAAACCGAGATGAGTCTTCTGCAACGTTACCAACGAATTGCTACTGGCGGTTTGAGTAACCCGTCCAGCCTCATGGTTGCCAATGGATACTGCACTTGCGGTAGTGCCCGCTTGTGCCAGCAACGTAGCTGGCGTACACGCCAGCGCAGCCGCAATAGACAAGCTAAGAGTCAGATATTGCTGTTTCATGATGAGTTCCCTTGTGTAAGTCGATGAAAAGTTGATGGCGCATTTGCCTTATCTACTTTGCAATCAGCACTCGCGACACCCTCACTACTGCATATCCCCTTGTTTCGATCGTGCCCGCAGTCATCCCCTTCGTATCTTTGCGAATTCGCACAAACCGACCACCGATTCGCCGTTGGCGAAAATGATATGTCGGCCTGACCGAGTTTGCAGCGCACCCGCCCAATCCGCAATGGGGAAAGCCGAATTCCTTGACCCAACTTTCAGGCACACGTTGGCGTGAAGCAAAATGTGAAGAAATCGATCATCAGTCTTCGCATGCTTGCTTATGCTCACTGCTTAAAGAGCAGGAAGGAATGCTGCAGAATTTTGCGTCATCCCTTGAGTTGAAACGTACCGCACGCTATCGAATGGTCAAAAAAAACCCTGACGATTCACATCGCCAGGGTTTTGCTAGCCCAAAAAACTTACAGCCAGAACAAACTCTTGCTTCTTACTTTGAAGCCACAGCTGTAGGAGCCGCCGCTGGAGCATTCACGAAAGCACGCCATGCAATCAGCAGGTTCCGCGTATCCACGGACCCAAGACCGGTGGCAAAGCTCCAGCCAGGCTGCGCAATGAACGCCTTGTTGGCATTGGCGTAGGCCGTAGGGCTGGAATCGGTCGTGGTGAGGCCTACATCCAGTGTGTAACCGCTACCCGGTAACGATGCGTAGTAATAGCAATTGGACGTGCTGAAGAACGGCTGCGCATCGTAGCAGCTACTGGAAATCGAACCGCGCGTGATGTTGTGGAACACGCAAGCCGATGTACCGGTGGCGCCATTGTCCGAATTGCAGGTCGCCAGACTGGCGGGCGTGGCACCGAGGCCATTGCCGTATTCATTGGCGGCCAGTGCATACAGGGTGGGCGCCGCGTTGCCCTGGTTGGGCTGCAATCCACGCATCACCAGACCCTGACTGATCAGTGCCTGGATACCGGCGAACATCGGCGAGGACAGCGAAGTACCACCGGTCACGGAAATGTTGCCCGACCAGTCCGGCGAGCACGGATATTTCGCGGTGCAATCGATGGCCCACGTCAACCCGCCGAACGAACCCGCGAACAACGCCACATCAGGCAGATCGCGCGACTGGTCCCTGGCTGCATTGAAGATCTGCCGCTGCCATGCCGGCTTACGCACGACCGAGGAGGGACCACCACTGCCGGCCTCGGACTGGATACCCGGGCTCAGGGCAGGATCGACATCCCCGTTCAGGTCCGCATTGCAGAAGTCGATCGCACTGCTGTAACCCAGCGCCTTGACTGCCACACCGTTGCCGCAGGACTGATTCCACGGAATCTCCGGAACGTAGGACAGGGCCGATCCACCCACAACGCTGGCAACCGGAGCAAAATACTGGCTGGTAGTACCGTCAAGGACGTCGGCAGTATCGGTGCCGCCCACGGCGGTCACATTGGCCGAGGTCGCAAACGAGTTGGCATCGACTGCACTGTTGCCGTAATAGCCATTGATGACACCGCCGTTGAAGCTCGGGTTGGAGCCCGAATCGCCGGTCGACACGAATACCGAAATACCCTCGGCATCGGCCTGCGCCCACATCAGGTCGATCGCACTCTTACTGGCGGTATCGGTGAAATATTCACCGAAGCCGTAGCTTGCGCTAATGATGTTGGGCCGCGTCGTAGCATTGATCAGGTTGGTGCCGGCAGCAAAGACACCGCCGAAGAAATTGTCGTTGCCGGTATCGGCGCAACTGGCCACCACGATAGCGGCACCCGGGGCGACTGCTGTAGCCCACTCGGCATCAAGCACGGTTTCACCGCTTTCGGTGGCTGCCGTCGGCGTCGGCGGAGCATCGCAAGTGCTCGGACCAGCCGGATGCGTCACAGTGAAAGTACCGCCGTACTGGCCAAGATTGAACTGGCTGACGAAATTGGGCCAATCCGCCGCCACCATGTCTGCGTCTTCGATCACTGCAATAGTGATACCCGCACCGGTCACGCCGTTGGGACGGAGACTCTTGAAGTTGTACATCGTGGCGATGTCGTTCGGCACCAGGCCGCGGGCGCCATTCGTGAAGCTGATCGCCTGGCCCTTCTTGCCCGTCTTCGCTGCGGCAATCGGCGCATTCAACGGCTTGAGGCTGAGACCTTTGCCGTTGGGGTCCAGCTTCATGGCCTTGGACGGCTTCAGGAGTGCCTTGGGATGAAAGTCATTCAGGCCGGCCACGCCCACGACTACCGAAGACAAAGCGCTCGGAATGCTAATGTCTCGAGCGTTGGCTACATGGGAAGTACCGTTCTTCAGCGTGTAGCGATTTTCCTGTGTATGGAAGGTGCGATTCACCTGACCGGCATTACCACTGAAATCGATCTGCATCTTGTTCGGGTAGACACCATGGACAGTGAAGCCCTGCGAGCCTAGCCAGGCCTTGGCCGCTTCGATATCGCTATCAGCCACACCGAACGCTTCGCCAAACTGCTGCGGCGTCAGCCACTGCTGGAATTTGCTTGATTTGGGGTTGTGCTGGTCCGCCATGAACTGGGTCAACGCCGCTTCACGCAGTGCACTGCGCTTGAGGATCAGCTGCAAGTGGTTCATCGGAGTCGAATCAGCCAACTGGCTTACCGGCTTTGCCTTGTTGACAAACTTCAGACGGCTGTTCTGAACTGCGGACACGACATTGGCATTCACTGCCTGCGTGACGCGCGCGGCTTCGGCGGTATTGATACCTGCCAAAGCTTGGCTACTCGCCACGGCCGGTTGCGCGAACGCGGACGTACTGGCAAGCGCAGCAGCAATGGAAGCGGAGAGAATGAAATAGCTTTGCTTCATGGATGAAACCCCTTCTGTAAGTTGGTCAAAAGTTGATGCCACACTTGCTTTATCCACTTCGCGAACAGCTGTTTACAGAAACGACTGCTCGAATTACCACCGGTTACCCGTCCTCCAACCGGTCCAACGGATATCTCGTCCCCGACCAATCAGCCTTGCGACATATCATGCCGTTTTCAGCCACGCAGCAGTTCGTACCATAAGCAAAAGCCATGGCATTTGCTTTACGTATGGTGGACGAAGACTTGGCTGGATCCCCTTTGTGAAGTTCGAACAACATGCTCGACACCAACCTCAGCAACCACGAGAGGCGCTCGACATGTACTGTGGAGTGTGCGACTCCCCGCACGTATCTGCAATGGTTTTGATGTTAGGCCCAATCAAATAACGGATGATTACAGCGAAGGGCCGGTAAGCTTTGAATCCGGCATACAGCGGAGAAGCCCTGCCTCGTCCAGCCAGCAGAGAATTTAGTATGCGGACCAACTACTCACGGGACATGCGGTCCGATCGCGGACACGCCTCCGTATTTTTTTGCCGACGACGTTCGTGCAACTTGGCGTATTTCAGAAACGCGTAGAAGGCGTGCACGCGCGCCGCGATGAAGCCGGCCCAGCCCGAGCGGTAGTGACCGCGAAGCAGGTAGTAGCGCAGGAACGCCACGGTCGGATACACCACCATGCGCAGGCCCAGCCAGGATACGTTTCGCCCGGCGAGATCCGCCTGCTGCAGGCTGGAGTACTGGTTGGCCTTGGCGGTGCGTCCGGCGATGCTCCGTTCGCCATGATGATCGATGACCACGTCGAGCACCCCGATCGAGCCGTCCACCATCACCGATTCGTGCACCTGATGGCCGCTCATCCGCGCATGCCGCTTGTCGAACAGGCGCACGTAATGATTGAGCCGGCTGTTGGCCGACTGCCAGCGCCAGAACAACCATTCGCGGCGCCACAGTTGATAGCCCACATGCGACGGAGATGCCAGCGCCGCCTTCAACAGGTTCTCGGCATCGGGTGCCAGCGATTCGTCCGAATCCAGCAGCAAGACCCATGCGTGACCGGCAAGATCGATCGCGGCCTGCTTCTGTGCGCTGTAGCCGGCGAAGGCTTGCGTATGGACACGCGCGCCATGCTGCCCAGCGATCGCCAGCGTGGCATCGGTCGAACCCGAATCGAGCACCACGATCTCGTCGGCCCACGCCGCCGAGCGCAGGCATGCATCGAGCGTCTCGGCATTGTTGAACGTGGTGACCACGACCGACAGCGGTTCACGCGGCATGGGCGACCTCGCGCGACTCACTGGCCTCGGCGATCTCGGGTCGCACGTAAAGCGCCGCACACCACAAACCGAGCAGCCAGCCGAACAACAGACCCCACCATGCCGAATAGAAAGCCAGATGCGTGTTGAGCGGAAACAGCATCACGCCCAACGCGAGCGTCACGGGGAACGCGCGCGAACGCGCTGCCGCACCCGCATGCCACCACGCGCGCAGGGCGAGCATGGCAGCGGCAAGCCACAGCAGCAGTCCGATGACGCCGGTTTCGGCAAGGACTTCCAGGACCAGTTGATGCGGATGGCAGGCGCCCTCGCCCACTCCGCACGATTCGGCCACGATGAAATGGTCATTGCCCGGCGCATAGTGCGGATAGGCGTAGCGAAACCCGCGCACCCCGACGCCGTTGACCGGATGCGCCTCGATCATCCGCATACTGGCGTGCCAGATATCGAGCCGTCCGCTGAGCGCGGTGTCGATGGACTGATCGGTTCCGTGCAACGCCAGCAAGGTCCGGTCCATGCGTTGCTGGAACCGGCTGGAGGTTTTCCACGCGATGCCGACGCTGGCGACGAGCAAAGCGACGCCCACCACGCAGAACATCGCAAAGCGCAGCGGCGAGCGGGCCTCGCGCCACGCGAATCCGACCGCCACCAGCGCGTAGACCAGCCACGCCGCCCGCGACCCGGCGAGCAATACCGGCCCGAGCAGCAGCACAAACGCGAGCAGCAGGCCGCGCAGGCCGGCGTATCGGCGCGCGGTCCACAACGCGAACGGCGAAAGCACCGCCAGCGTCGGGCCCAACTTGAGGTTGTCCGCACCGAAGATGCCGGAGACGCGTTCGGCCTCGGCGTGCCCGCCCAGGCTCCAGCCGGTGAGCGCCTGGACCCACGCGTCGATCGTCCACAGCGCCAGCACCGCGGCAACCGCCACATACAGCGCATTCAACTTGCTTACGCGACGGATCGCGAAACAGGCATACAGACCGAGCGGTGCATAGCGAAGTACTGCCGCCACCGTGCCCCAACTCTTGCCCGGCACGACCGAATCAATCGCCGACAGCAACGCGGCGCCGGCATAAGCCGCCAGCAGCCACAGCAGTAGCCGCGCGCCGGGATGTTCCTGCAGCGCCTGCGGTTCGCGCACGAACAGCAGCACCACGCCGGCCAGACAGAGAAACGTGCCGAATTCCGAACTGCGCCCCAGCGGCAGCAATGCGACCACCAGCCAGAACGGCAGCAACGGGGAGCGCAGTGCGGCCTTGAGCGTGCTGCGGAAAGTGGTCATGCGTAAGCCGGAACGAAAACGGTCGCCCATTGTAGGCGCGGGCGAACGTGGGCGGATCAGCTGGCCACTTCGTCGTACAGCGCCAGCGTGGCCTGCTGCATGTCCACCAGACGATAGCTTTGCAGCGGCGGGATCGGCGGCGCGACGCGCAGCAGTTCCGCGGCACGCTCCACCAGCCGCTCACGATCGCCCGGCGGCACGCGGCCCGCCGGGTAGAGCTCCGCCAGCAGCTCGCCGACGCCGCCATGCGCGTAGCCCAGCACCGGCCGGCACAGCGACAGTGCTTCGATCACCGTGCGGCCGAACGACTCGGGCTTGTTCGAGAGCTGCAGGATCAACGCGGAGATGGCGTAGACATCGCGCACGTCGTCGCGCGGCGGCGTCAGCACCACTTGCGAGGTCACGCCGCGCACGCGGATCAGCTCCTTCAGTTCGGCCAGATACGTCTCACGGCCCGGTTCGACGACGCCCAGCAGCAACAGGCGAACCTCGATACCGCGGCGCTTGAGATCGGCCAGCAATTCGATCGCGTCGTGATGGCCCTTCAGCCGCGTGCCACGTGCCGGTAGCGTCAGCACGGGCGCGCCGGCCAGCGCGGGATATTCGGCGAAAAACGCCTTCTGCCACGCGTCGTCCGGGCGGTGGCCGTAAGGGAAGGCGTCCGGATCGATGCCGCGCGGAATTACCCGCACCCTGGACGGCTCCAGCCAGCGGTAATGGCTGAGCACATAGTCGCGCAGGGTCTGCGACACCGCGATGATCCGCTCGCCGCGCAACAGGATGCTGCTGTAACGCCCCGGCGAATTGAGTCCATGCACGGTAGTGAAGAAATGCGGCTGCGGCGACATGCCCTTGATCGCCCACCAGCCGAACCACGCCGGCAGCCGCGAACGGGCATGCACGATGTCGGGCTTGAGTTCACGCAACAATCGACGCAACGGGCGGAGCCGGGTCAGCGTCAGCAGCGACTTGCGGCCCAGGTCTAACGTCACGTGCTCGCTGCCCTCCGCTTCCAGTTGTCGCACCAGCCGGCCGCCGGCTGAAATCACCACCGAACGATGGCCGGCCTGCACCAGCGCGCGGGCGATCTCCAGTGCCGAGCGCTCCGCCCCACCGGAGTGCATGGAGGGGATCAACTGGACCACAGTCAGCAATTTTGGCGGGGCGACGGTACTCGACATGAGTTCTGGACTGAGGGCTTTCATCCGTGGAGCCAAGCAAAAAGAGTGCCGCTGAACCGTCCAGATGCCGCCGGCGTATCAGTGGCGTATCAGTCCTGCAACACGTAGCGCGCGCCGCAGTAGGCGCAGGTTGATTCGCCGCCGTCGTCGACGATCGGCAGATACACCTTGGGGTGCGAATTCCACAGCTCCATGCCGGGCATCGGGCAGGACAACGGCAGGTCCGCGCGCGTCACTTCGTAGCGATTTTCGGCATTTGCCGGCCGCAACGGCGGGGCGGCGGAAACAGGGGGCGACATCGGCAAACTCCAGACGGGACATCAACGGCGAATGGTAGCAGCCCTGCTCCTGCACGTTCGCCAAACGCGGTTCCGACCAAACGGCCTAGTGCTTGCGGTCAATTCAGATCGGAGGGATCTCGGCACAGAATCCGCCTGCCCGGTCCTTCGCGCCGGCTCTTTTCGACCAAGCGACTTTCGCCAGGGGAACGCCATGGATCTCGGAAAAATCATCGCGCGCGTCAAGGCCCTGCTGATGACGCCGAAAACCGAATGGCCGGTCGCCGCGACCGAACCGGCCACGGTCGGCGGGCTGTATGCCGGCTATATCGCGCTCGTCGCGACCCTGCCGGCGATCGCGGGGTTCATCAAGGGCAGCCTCATCGGCACCACGGTGTTCGGAATCACGGTGCGCACGCCTGTGGCGATGGGCGTCATCGGCATGTTGCTGAGCTACGTGCTTGGACTGGCGCTGGTCTACGTGATGGCACTAATCGTCAATGCGCTGGCACCGACCTTCAATGGCCAGAAGGACATGGTGCAGGCACTCAAGACCGTCGCCTACGCATGGACCGCGAGCTGGATCGCCGGCATCGCGGTGATCGTTCCGTGGCTGGGCTGGCTGATCGCGATCGCCGGCGGCATCTACGCCATCTACCTGCTCTATCTCGGCCTGCCGCACACCATGAAGTGTCCGCCGGAAAGAGCCGGCGGCTATACCGCCGTGAGCATCATCATCGCGATCGTGCTGAGCTGGATCATCGGCGTGATCGTGGCCGGCGTGATCGGCACTGCTGTAATGAGCGGCGCGGCGATGAGCGGCATGCACATCAGCAGCGCCGATGACGGCGACAGCGTCACCGTCGATGGCGACAGCGCACTCGGCAAACTGGCCGCGATGGGTCAGCGCGCCGAACAGGCCAGCAAGGAAATGGATGCCGCGCAGAAATCCGGCGATACCCGTGCGCAATCCGTCGCGATGGGCAAGATGATGGGCGCGATGGCCGGCACCAGTGGCCCGGTCGAGGCACTGGCCCCGGACCAGATCAAGACCTTCCTGCCCGATGCCCTGGACGACCTCAAGCGCACCAGCATCGCCGCCCAGCGCAACCATGCGATGGGCATGCAGATCTCCGAGGCCACGGCCGACTACGGCAACGACAGCCAGCGGATCACGCTGGAAGTCACCGACACCGGCGGCGCCAAGGGTTTCATGGCAATGGCCGCCGCGATGGCGCCAGAGGAAGAAAAAGAAACCGACCACGGCTACGAGAAGACCTACACCGCCGACGGCCACATGATCCACGAAGAATGGAACACCCGGTCCAAGTCCGGCGAGTACAGCGTGGTGATCGGCAAGCGATTCACGGTGAAGGCCAACGGCAACGCCGACAGCATCGACCAGCTGAAGCGGGCGGTGGCGTCCGTCGATCTCGGCAAGCTGGAATCATTGAAGAACGTCGGCGAGAAGTCCGACTGACTGCTCTGCGCCCGGCCTCCCTTGCACATGAAAAAGCCGCGCCACTGCCGACGCGGCTTTTCGTTGCAATGGCTTACTTCGCCGCGTCGGCCTTGGGCACGGCACCCTCGGTGGTGATGCGGATCTTGATCTCGTCGCTCACGGCGGGCACGTAGGCGCCGACGCCGAAGTCCTTGCGATTGATGGTGGCGGTGGCGTCGAAACCGATCGCCTGCACCTTCATCATCGGATGCAGGCCGACCTTGTTCAGCGTCGCATCCAGCACGACCGACTTGGTCACGCCATGCGCGGTCAGGTCACCGGTGACCTTGAACTTGTGGCCACCGAGCGGCTGCACCTTGGTGCTCTTGAAGGTGATGGTCGGAAACTTGTCCGCATCGAAGAAATCGGCTTCCTTGAGATGCTTGTCCAGCGCCGGCACATGCGTGTCGAGATTCGCCAGCGGCAGCGTGACCTGCACGCTGGCCTGCGCCGGATGCTGTTCGTCGAACACCAGCGTGCCCTCGCCCAGGCCGAGGTTGGCGGTAGGGTTGGAATAGCCGAAATGGTTCCAGGTAAACAGCACCATGGTGTGGCCGGGGTCGAGCTGATAGGTGACCGGTGCGGCCTGTGCCGAAGCGGCGGCGCCGATCAGTCCGGCGAGAACGAGATACTTCAATGCGCGCATGGGATGACTCCTTGGGAATGGGTTTGCAACGGGTATCAGACGATCTTGCAGGCTTCGTCGAACGCCAGGCGTGGACTGCGCGGGAACAGGTTGCGGCTGGCATCGCCGTAGCCGATGCTGATCAGGAAATTGGACTTGACCGGCGTGCCGGCGAAGAATGCCTCATCCACGCCGGCATTGTCGAAGCCCGACATCGGGCCACAATCCAGCCCCAGCGACCGCGCCGCCAGCAACAGGTAGGCGCCCTGCAACGACGAATTGCGGAAGCCGGTGGTGTCGATCAACGGCTGGTTGCCGAGGAACCAGCTACGCGCGTCGGCGTGAGGGAAGAGCTTGGGCAGCTTTTCGTAGAACTCGCTATCGGTGGCGACGATCGCGGTGACCGGCGCCTCCATGACCTTGGCGCGGTTGGCGTCGGACAGGAACGGCGCAAGCTTCTCCTTGGCCTCCTTCGACTTCACGAAGACCACGCGCATCGGCGACGCGTTCGCACTGGTCGGCCCGAATTTGGTCAACTCGTAGAGCTGGTGCAACTGCTCGGCGCTGACGTCCTTGGGCAGCCACGCATTGAAGGTGCGCGCGTGGCGGAACAGCACATCGAGGCTGGTCTCGGAAAGCAACTCGCTCATGGGTATCCTCTGCTGGAAATCGCGCCGAAGGTGGCGCACCTTCCCAGTGTATAGGTGCCGGCGCGGCAACGGATCACGATCAGGGGAACGTATTGTGTTGATATGGGAAACAGTGCAACCTCGCCCGCCGTCATGCTGAAACTGCATGGCGAATGCTGGGCGATCACCGACGCGTCCGCCGGCAACCAACGTCAGGCGCTGTCGCTGGCCGAACAGCTCGGCATGCCGGTGCGGCACCTGGTGTTGCAGCCGCGCGCGCCCTGGTCATGGCTGGCGCCGCACCTGGCGCTCGGTGACAGATGGATATTGCCGCCCGGCCAACGCGCCTCGTTCCGGTCGCCATGGCCAAGCGTGGCGATCGGTTGCGGGCGCGTCGCCGCGTTGTTCACACGCATGCTGCGCGGCTTGTCCGATGGACGGTGCTACACCGTGCAGATCCTCGATCCGCGCATCGATCCAGCGCACTGGGACACGGTGATCGCGCCGCAACACGACCTCGTCGAGGGCGCCAATGTGTTGCGACCGCTGGGGTCGCTGAATTCGGTGGACGACGAATGGCTGGCCGATGGCCGCGACGCATGCCCGGACTTCATCGACCTGCCGCGACCGCGCGTCGGCGTGCTGCTGGGAGGCCCGCGCAAAGGCATCGAGCTGGATGACGACTATGCCCGGCAATTGGCAGCACGCCTGCTGGAACGCCAGCGCAGCGAAGGCGGCAGCCTGCTGGTGCTGGCTTCAGGACGTACCCCGCCCGCGCTGGTCGAGGTTTTCCGGCACGCACTCAAGGGCATACCAAGCCTGCTCTGGGCCGGCCGCGACGACGGCCGCAATCCCTATCCTGGGGTCCTTGGCTGGGCCGACCGCCTGGTCGTGACGCCCGATTCGGTGAACATGCTCAGCGAAGCGTGCGCCGTGGGCTGCCCGGTGCAGACTTTCGTCATCGCACCCCTGCCGCCGAAGATCGAGCGGTTCCACCGCGCGTTGCGGACGGAAGGACTGCTGCACGACCTGCATCGTCGCGCGTCGACCCCGGCAGCACCCTTGCGCGAAACCGCCACCATCGCCGCCGAGCTCCGCTCGCGCATCCAGTTGCGGCAGATACAGCGGATGTCTGACTGAGCCAACCCGCCGCCGCACCGAATTTCAGCCGAAAGCGAAGCCCAACGCATCGGTCACTTCGCGCACGCTGATGGACAACTGCTCCAGGTCGGCGTCGCGCGGCGCGATGCGCGAGCGCAGGTCGAGCGTGCATGCAAGTGCGCGCTGCAGCAGGTCGGCGTGCGCGACGGCGAGGATCGCCGCCTGATTGGCATCGAGCAGGCCGGCGGCACGGCACGCTTCGATCAACTGCGCGTTGGCGGTGACGCGGAGCAGCTCGGCATGTTCGGCGGCGCTGGCCAGCACCAGGCCCTGCAGCGCGAATTCGATATCGAGCAGACCGCCGTGGCCCTGCTTGAGATCGAACTGGCGCGCATCGGAGCGGTCGCGTTCCGCGCGCCAGCGCTGGCGCATGCTGCTCACTTCTTCAAGCACGGCGTTGCGCTGCCGCGGTACCGCCAGGATCTCGCGCCGAACTTCGGCCAGCTCGGCATGGAGGGCCGGATCGCCGGCAACCGTACGTGCGCGCAGCAATGCCTGGTGCTCCCACGTCCATGCGCGGCCGCGCTGATAGGCGGCAAACGAATCGAGGCTGCTGACCAGCAGGCCTTTCGATCCGTCCGGGCGGAGACGCGCATCGACTTCGTACAGCCGGCCGGCACGGGTCAGCACGGTGAGCCAGTTCATCACGCGTTGCGCGAGCCGCTGATACCAGCGCGCGCCTTCGAGCGGACGCGCGCCGTCGCTCATCGCCTGCGCGCGCCGACCGTCGTAGACGAACACCAGATCCAGATCCGAGGCGAAACCCAGTTCCTCGCCGCCGAGGCTGCCGTAACCGAGCACGGAGAACCCGGAGCCTTCGCCCGGCAGGCGGCCGTGCTGCGCGATGAGTTCGCGTTCGGCCATCGCCAGCACCGCACCGACCACCGATTCGGCCAGCGCGGCGAGGCGGCGCGACGTGGCGACCGCGTCGGCGCGGCCATCGTTGAAAGCCAGGCCGAGGCGGAAGGCAGTAGATGCCTTGAACTCGTTGATGCGTTCGAGTTCGGCTTCCGCTTCGCGCTCATCCAGCGTGCCCAGCACGCGGGAAATCTCGGCCGCGATGTCGGGGCGCTTGAACGGCAGTTGGTCAATGCGCGGATCGAGCACGTCGTCCAGTAGCAGCGGCTGCAGGATGACGCGCTCGGCCAGGAATGCGCTGTCGCCGAACAGCTTCACCAGCCGCTTGCGCGCGGCGGGCTGTTCTTCCAGCAACGCGAGATACGCGGATCGCCGCGCCACCGCCTGCATCAACCGGCACAGCCGCAACAGGCACGGTACTGGCGCCGCGCTGCCGCGCGCGGCGCTGAACAACTGCGGCATCAGGTGATCCAGCCGTTCGCGCGAGCGCGCGGACATGGCGCGGACCGGCGCCGCCTGCGGCAGCTTGAGCAATGCCTCGGCCAGCTCCGCACCGGGCACGAAACCCGAAGCTTCCAGCGTCGGGGCATCGAGCGATTCGTCGCAGGCGCGCTGCCACAGCACCATGTCGGCCGCCGGAACACTGGCCGCGCGTCCGCCCTGCGGCATCAGCACCGCAGCGAATTCCTCGCTGACGATCACGCGATGCCGGGCCAGCGCGGCGTTCAGCGTGTCCCAGTCGGGATAGTCCAGGCTCAACGCAATGCGTTCGCGACTGAGCGCATCGTCGGGGATGTCGTGGGTCTGCGCGTCGCGCAGCATCTGCACGCGATTCTCCACCCGGCGCAGCAGCATGTAGGCCTCGCACAGCATGCGCGCACGCGTCAGGTCGATGTGGCCACGCGCCTCGCAAGCGGTCAGCGCCGGCAGCAGGCCGCGCACACGCAGGCTGGGCTCGCGACCGCCGCGGATCAGCTGGGTCAACTGCACGATGAATTCAATTTCGCGGATGCCGCCGGGACCGAGCTTGAGGTTATCGGCCAGGTCCTTGCGCACGACTTCCGCATCGATCAGCGCCTTCATTTCGCGCAGGCCGGCGAATGCGGTGTAGTCGAGATACTTGCGGTAGACGAACGGCCGCAGCAGTTCCTGCAGTTGCTTGCCGGCGGCCCGATCGCCCGCCACCGGGCGCGCCTTGATCCAGGCGTAGCGCTCCCAGTCGCGCCCTTCGCTCTGGTAGTACTGCTCCATCGCCGCGAACGACAGCGCCAGCCGGCCGGCGTTGCCGAACGGACGCAGGCGCAAATCGACCCGCGCACAGATACCGTCCATGGTCGGCTCGTTCAGCAGCCGCACCAGCTGGCGGCCAAGGCGGACGAAATACTCGCTGTTGTCGAGCGGGCGTGCACCATCGCTCTGCCCGGCCTGCGGATATGCCAGCACCAGGTCGACGTCGGAGGAGAAATTGAGTTCGCTGCCACCGAGCTTGCCGAAACCGATCACCAGCAGTCTTTGCAGCTCGCCGTCGTGCGAGCGGCTGTGGCCGTAGCGCACGGCCATGGCGCGCTCCGACCATGCCAGCGCCACGTCGAGCAGGGCTTCGTAGAGCACGCTGGTGGCCGAAAGCGTTTCGGACAGTACGTCCAGGCCATTCACGTCGCGGAACATCAGCCGCAACGCCTCGGCATGGCGGAAGCGGCGCAGCGCGGCCATGCAGGCTGCTTCGTCGTCCGGCAGCTTCAATGCCTCGATGCGGGCGCTGGCGTCGCTGCCCGAGCGCAAGCGATCGAGCCCCTGCGGCGACAGCAGTTGCGGCTGGCGCCCCCACACGTCGAAGGCGAAATCGCTGGCCAGCAGGGTGCGCCGGATCCGCTCGGCAACACCGGCATCATCATGCAACGGCACTCCGGCAGCGCGGCATCGGGCGGCCAGGTCGGCGTAGCGGTCGTCGATCAGCGCACGCAGCGCCGGGGATTCATGGGCAGGCATCGGCTCATTGTGCCGCAGTGCGGGCGCGCTGCCGAACTGGAGCGCATGTGCCATCAGGCCGGTACACGGATACCGTCGCGACGCGTTGAATACCCCCTCTCCATGCGGCCTGTAACGGGGCCGTCATCTACCTACATTCGGTTCATATGGGCCAGATTACATTTCTGTCTCCGAACCATGACAGCAATCGCAGGGACTGCCATGTCTTTCACATCCGCAAGTTCACCCGACGGACGCAGCCTGATCCCTCGCGCGGCGCTGTTGCTGGCACTGGCGCTGGCCTTCGTCATGCTGACCGGCTGGATCGACGGCGGCATCGGCGTGGGTCCGGCGCGGATGCTCGACCAGGCGCGCTTCCCGATCGCCAATGCGTGGCCGGGCCTGCTGCTGGCCGGCGTGCTGCTGGCATTGAGCCGGCGCGTGCTGCTGTCCTTCGGCCTCGCGTTTCTGCTGCAGGGCCTGATCTACAGCGTCAACACGCTGAAGGTGGCCAATCTCGGGACGCCGCTGATGCCGGACGATTTCCGCATGGTCGGCCAGTTGCGCAAAGGTGGCGCGCACCTGCTCGGCGGTTACCTGCCGCATAGCCCGTGGCCCTATCTGGGCCTGCTGGCCGGCATCGCGCTGGTCGTCGCGATGTGGCGCTTCGAGCCGCCACTGTTCGCGCGCCGCACCGGCGGCAAGCGGCTGATCGCCGGTGGCGTACTCGCCGTGGTGCTCGCCAGCATGCTGGCCGGGCTGTCGGCGTGGGGAAAGATCTACAACGGCAAGGTGCTGTGGCTGGAGCCGTGGTCGGCCTCGTCCACCGCGCTGCATTCCGGGGTGATCAGTTCGTTGATGATGTTCCATCTGCAATACGGCCAGGGCAAGCGCAAACCCGATCGCCTGGCGGCCACGCAGTTGATCGACCTTTCGACGCCATCGCTGCGCCAGTCGATGGCGGCCCCGGCGGCGAATGCCGAACTGCCGGACATCGTGGTGATCCAGAGCGAATCGTTCTTCGATCCGACGATCATGCGCGGCTATGAAAAGAGCGACTTTGCACCAAACCTGCGCCGGCTCGCCGCACACGGCATCAGTGGCCGGCTGCATGTGCCCACCTTCGGCGGCGGCACCATCCGCACCGAGTTCGAAGTGCTTACCGGGCTGTCGCTGCGCTACTTCGACAATCTGCAGTTTCCCTACCTGCAGATGAGCCACAAGGCGGTGCCGAGCATGGTGCGCACGCTGAAGGCGCACGGCTACGACACCATGGCGCTGCACGGCAACGACCCTGCATTCTGGAACCGCATCGCGGCCTTCAAGGCACTTGGTTTCGACCAGTTCGTGTCGCAGTCCTCGTTCCCGGCCAACGCTGCGAAGGACGGCATGTACATGGCCGACAGCGCGATGACCGACGAGATCATGGCGCAGCTCAAGGACAGCGGGCCGCCGCAGTTCATCTTCGCGATCAGCATCGAGGCACACGGCCCGTACGACGTCGAGCCGGCCAACACCGCCGAACGCGATGCCATTCCCGTGCCCGACGGCATCACCGGCAAGGACAAGCAGGAGCTGCAGACCTACCTCTATCACCTGCGGCACGCCGATGCGCAACTGGGCCGGCTGGCGCAATGGCTGGCGCAGCGCAAGCGACCGAGCCTGATCCTGTTCTACGGCGACCATCTGCCGGCGCTGAGCAACAGCTACGACGTCACCGGCTTCACGGACGGCCAGAACATGCTGAGTCAGGCCGGCACATGGCTGCTGGTCGATCCGCGCTACAAGGGCGCGCCCACGAAGATGGACACCGCTTCGTGGCTGCTGCCCGGGAAACTGCTGGAACAGGCCGGCATCCAGGACGACGCCTACTACGCACTTACCAAACTGGTCGGCCCGCAACTCGCCGCGCTGACCGCGGCGCCGGGTGCGCCTCCGCCGGCCGAAGACAGCGACGAGCAGCGGGTCGATCAGGCCATGGACAGCATCGACCAGCTGCGCATGAACGGCAAACTCGACAAGCTGCTGCCGGTGCTGGATGCGCCCTCCGGCGGTGTCGCCCACGCCGGTACCGAGTCCGCCGTGCAGCAGCCGGCGGCCACCGCCCTGCCGTAGCGCTTCCGCCCTATCAGGGGCACATCCATCTGGACGTCCAAAAGAAAACCCCACCGAAGCGGGGTTTCTTTTTGCAGCTTGAGCCGGAGAGGCAGGACTTAGAAGTCCATGCCGCCCATGCCGCCCATGCCACCGCCGCCCTGGCCGCCATGGCTGTGGCCCTCGTCCTTCTTCGGCAGCTCGGCAACGATCGCCTCGGTGGTGATCGCCAGACCGGCCACCGACGCCGCATGCTGCAGCGCCGAACGAGTCACCTTGGTCGGATCCAGGATGCCCATTTCGACCATGTCGCCGAACTCGCCGGTGGCCGCGTTATAGCCGAAGTTGCCGCTGCCTTCCTTGACCTTGTTGAGGATCACGGAGGGCTCTTCGCCTGCGTTCGACACGATCGCGCGCAGCGGCGCTTCGAGCGCGCGGCGGGTGATCGCGATACCCAGGTCCTGATCGGTGTTGTCACCCTTCAGACCCTCGACCGCCTTCAGCGCGCGGATCAGCGCAACGCCGCCGCCCGGCACCACGCCTTCTTCGACGGCTGCACGCGTGGCGTGCAGGGCGTCTTCGACGCGGGCCTTCTTTTCCTTCATCTCGATCTCGGTGCCTGCACCGACCTTGATGACCGCCACGCCGCCGGCCAGCTTGGCCACGCGCTCCTGCAGCTTCTCGCGGTCGTAGTCGGAGGAGGTCTCCTCGATCTGCGCCTTGATCTGGCCGATGCGCGACTGGATCTTCTCCGCTTCGCCGGCACCGTCAATGATCGTGGTGTTTTCCTTGGTGATGACGATGCGCTTGGCGCGACCCAGATCACCGATGGTGGTCTTTTCCAGCGACAGGCCGACTTCCTCGGACACGACCTGGCCGTTGGTCAGCACGGCGATGTCTTCCAGGATCGCCTTGCGACGATCGCCGAAGCCCGGCGCCTTGACGGCGGCGACCTTGACGATGCCGCGGATGGTGTTGACCACCAGCGTGGCCAGCGCCTCGCCTTCCACTTCTTCGGCGACGATCAGCAGCGGCTTGCCGGCCTTGGCGACAGCTTCCAGCACCGGCAGCAGCTCGCGCACGTTCGACACTTTCTTGTCGTG
Organism: Rhodanobacter sp.; assembly: GCA_036398675.1. Taxonomy (GTDB): domain Bacteria; phylum Pseudomonadota; class Gammaproteobacteria; order Xanthomonadales; family Rhodanobacteraceae; genus Rhodanobacter. Next base: position 53,228 of record DASWOQ010000062.1, read on the forward strand.
GATCAGGATGTACGGGTCGTCCAGCTCGACCTGCTGGCTCTGCTGGTTGTTGATGAAGTACGGCGACAGGTAGCCGCGATCGAACTGCATGCCCTCGACCACATCGAGTTCGTTCTCGAGGCCCGAACCCTCTTCGACCGTGATCACGCCTTCCTTGCCGACTTTCTTCATCGCGGTGGCGATGATGTCGCCGATGTTGGTGTCGGAATTGGCCGAGATCGTACCGACCTGGGCAATTTCCTTGTCGTTCGCGGTCGGGTTGGAAAGCTTCTTCAACTCACCGACGGCGGCCGAGACGGCCTTGTCGATGCCGCGCTTCAGGTCCATCGGGTTGATGCCGGCGGCCACGGCCTTGAGGCCTTCCTGGATGAACGCCTGCGCCAGCACGGTGGCGGTGGTGGTGCCGTCGCCGGCGACGTCGGACGTCTTCGATGCAGCTTCCTTGACGATCTGCGCGCCGAGGTTCTCGTACTTGTCCGCCAGCTCAATCTCCTTCGCGACGGACACGCCGTCCTTGGTGATCGTCGGCGCGCCGAAGCTCTTCTCGAGCACGACGTTGCGGCCCTTCGGGCCCAGGGTGACCTTGACCGCGTTAGCCAGGGTATTCACGCCCTTGAGCATGCGGGCGCGGGCGTCTTCGCCGAAACGTACTTCTTTGGCTGCCATGATTTTTTTGCCTCAAAAAAATTGAATAGGAATGGGGGTTTTCTCTAACCGGTAGCGCGAACGATCAGAAAGCGGAGCGAGCCAGCGGGCCATGGGCCGCGCTCTTTCTTCCGCATCCGAAGGCCAATCAGCCTTCGATCACGGCCACGATGTCGTCTTCCTTCAGGAACACCAGATCCTCGCCGTCGATCTTGATTTCCTGGCCGGCGTACTTGCCGAACAACACGGTGTCGCCCGCCTTCAGCGACATCGGGCGCACCTTGCCATCGGCCAGGATCAGGCCGGTGCCGGCGGCGACGACCTTGCCGCGGGTGGGTTTTTCAGTGGCGCTGTCGGGAATGACGATGCCGCCGGCGGAAACGCGCTCCTCTTCCAGGCGCTTGACGATGACGCGATCATGCAACGGACGCAGTGTGCTCATGGATGACTCCAGCTGACTTATTGAGGTGGGACAAGGCTTTGCAGAACCAAACCGGCAGTGCTGCTAGCACTCGGTAAAGGAGAGTGCCAATTCTAGCGGTATAGGACACCGCTGCAAGCGATTCGATTACTTGGCAGCTAATTGGGTGGGTACGCCCGGGATTCAAGGCGGTCGGCGCAAATCATCGCAATCCGGCCTTGATCGGCCAGCCGTGTCCCCAACGGAGGCGCGGCGCAAGAAAATGGTGCCGGCAACAAGGGGTTCGGCAGATGGGACTGAGCCATAATGGGCGCTTCCCTGTCCCCGCAGGCTTTGAAGGCCGGAGTCACGATGCGACCGCAGCACATGGGCCGAATGGCCATCCATCTGGTGGCCTGGCTTGGCCTGTTACTGGGCGTTTCGTCCGCGTTCGGACAAAACATCGACGGCCTGCTGGAAGTCACCGACGCCTACAGGCTGAGCGCGGATGCCTCGACGCCCGGCGTGCTGAAGCTGCATTGGACCATCGCGCAGGACTACTACCTCTACCGCGGCCGCATGAAGTTCAAGGGCGGCGACGGGGTGACGCTGGGCGAGGCGAAACTGCCCGACGGCGAAAAGCACCACGACGAATACCTCGGCGACGTGGAGACCTACCATCACGCCATCGACGCCACCCTGCCCTACACCGTTGCCGCCGGCACCGATCGGCTGAAACTGAGCGTGCAGTACCAGGGCTGCCACGAGGTGGATCCGAAGATCTGCTATCCGCCGCACACCGAACAACTGGACCTGCCGCTGCCTGTTGCAGGTGCCACAACACCGGCGAATGCATCGCTCGGTGCCGCGCTCGGAAAACTCGGCGGACGCTTGGGCCAATCCGCCGCCGGAATGGACACCGCGCCGTTGCCCGCCGAGCAGGCCTTCCATTTCGAAGCGCTGGCGCAAAGCCCGCACCAGCTTTTGCTGCGCTGGACCATGCCGAAGGGTTACTACCTTTATCGCGACCAGACCTCGCTGAAGTTGAAAGATGCCGCCGGACTCAACCTGAAACCCGCATGGCCCGTCGGCACGCCGCATCACGACGAGCACTACGGTGATGTCACCGTATATTTCGGCCAGGTGGAGTTGCCGATGGCGGTGGACGGCGATCTGGCAGGCCGCAAGCAACTGTCGCTGGAGGCGAGTTTCCAGGGTTGCCAGGACGGCGGCCTGTGCTATCCGCTGATGACCCGTTCGGTGGATGTCGACCTGGGCAGCGGTGTCGCCGCAGACGGCGCGACCATCCAGACCGCGCCGGAGATGCCGCCTGCCGCTATCGCCATTCCCGCCCAGGCCAGCCTGATCGCCGCGCTGCTGCTCGCGCTCGGTGGCGGCCTGGTGTTGAACCTGATGCCATGCGTGCTGCCGGTGCTCTCGATCAAGGCGGTGAGCGTGCTGGAGAGTGGCGAAAATCGTTCGACCGCCCGGCGCCACGCGCTGTTCTACACAGCCGGCGTGCTGGTCAGTTTTGCCGCGCTGGGCATGGGCATTCTCGCGTTGCGGTCGGCCGGTCACGCGCTTGGCTGGGGCACCCAGTTGCAACAGCCGCTGCTGGTGGGCGTGCTGGCCTGCGTGATGCTGGCGGTGGGTCTGTCGATGTCCGGCGTGGTGCAGTTCGGTGCGTCGCTGGGCAATACCGGCGCGGGCCTTGCTTCGCGTTCGGGGCCGGCCGGCGATTTCTTCACTGGTGTGCTTGCCGTGGTGGTGGCCAGCCCGTGCACCGCGCCGTTCATGGGCAGCGCGCTGGCATATGCGTTCGCCGCACCGATGCTGTCGGCATTGCTGGTGTTCCTGGCGCTGGGCATCGGGCTCGCATTGCCGTTCCTGCTGATCGGCTTCGTACCCGCGTTGGCGCGACTGCTGCCGCGGCCGGGGCGCTGGATGGAAACGCTGAAGCAGGTATTGGCGTTTCCGATGTACCTGACGGCCGTGTGGCTGGTGTGGGTACTCGCCCATCAGCGCGGAGCCGATGCGGTCGGACTGGTACTGGTGGCGATGGTGCTGCTGGCGATGACGCTGTGGTGGTTCGAGCGCAGTCGCTCGCGGGGCGCAATCAGCAAGGTGCTGGTGGCGGTGTTGGCGATCGCCACGCTGGTGCCGATAGTGCTGCTTGCCCATGTGCAGCGTCCAGCCACTACGGCGGCCACAGAAAACGGCATCGTCGCGTATTCCCCAGCAAAGCTCGCCGAACTTCGCGCAGCCCACACGCCGGTATTCGTCGACATGACCGCCGACTGGTGCGTCACTTGCAAGGCAAACGAGCACACGGTGCTGGATACGCAGGCTTTCCGTGACCTGCTCAAGCAGACCGGCGCGGTCTACATGAAAGGCGACTGGACCGACGTCGACCCGACGATCAGCGCCTTCCTGCAGCAATACCATTCGCCCGGCGTGCCGCTGTATGTGGTGTTCCCGAAGAACGGCGGCCCGGGCCGGCAGCTTTCCACCGTGCTGACCTCGTCGATGGTCGAGCAGGCGCTGACGGAAGCGGCACACTGATGCTCAGCCGCAGCAACTGGCTGATCCTGATCCTGGCTATCGTCGCCTCGGTCATCGGCGGCTACGTGCAGCATCGCGATCAGCAGCCGGTGACGGACACGACGCTGATCGGCCGACCGGCGCCGGATATCTCGCTGCCGGACCTCGATGGCCAGCCGCATCGGCTGGCCGACTACCGCAGCCGCCGCGTGGTGCTGAACTTCTGGGCCAGCGAATGCGGCCCCTGCCTGGACGAGATGCCTGCGTTGAACCGCGCGCAGAAGAAATTCGGCGAGCGCGGCTCGCTGGTGGTCGGCATCGCGATGGACGGTCCGCTGCAGGTCCGCGCATTTCTGGCCGCCCATCCGATGAACTACCCGATCCTGCTTGGCCAGTTCACGACGCCAAGCACCTCGCTGCAACTGGGCGACATCCGCGAAGTGCTGCCCTACAGCGTGCTGATCGATGCCGCCGGCCAGGTCGAAGCCACCCACGTCGGTGCGCTGTCGGCTGTCCAGCTGGAGCAGTGGCTGGCGCCCGTGCCACAAAAGCCCTGAGAGCCAGCCAGACATACGCTTCCGCATGGGAATTCGGCGCTTCTACGGCAAACATCGTCGATCTGCGCTGAACTGGACAACATCCACGTCTGCGCGCACACTGCGCCCGGTTGCCGGTCCTCCGGATGCGAACTGGACAGTTTCGTGGCGAAAATCCTGGTCCTGCATGGACCCAACCTCAATCTGCTAGGCACCCGCGAGCCGGACATCTACGGCAGCGACACGCTGGCCGACATCAACCGTCAGCTTGCCGAACAGGCGCAGGCGGCTGGACACGACTTGGCCTGGTTCCAGTCCAACGCCGAGCACGAACTGATCGGGCGCATCCACCAGGGTCGCGACGACCGGACTGCGGTGATCCTGTTCAACCCCGGCGCATTCACCCATACCAGCGTCGCCCTGCGCGATGCGCTAGCCGCGGTGGCGATTCCCTTCATCGAAGTCCACCTGTCCAACGTGCACACGCGCGAACCGTTCCGCCGCCATTCCTATCTGTCGGATATTGCGATCGGCGTGATCTGCGGCTTCGGCGCCGACAGCTACCGGCTGGCGCTCGATGCGGCCATTCGCCGGCTGCCGCTGCCCGGCGCACCGGCCGCCGGCTCGTAAGCGGCTGGGCCGCACGGCCAACCCATTCAATCCCCTCCGGCCATCCTGTGGCCTGACTGACAAAAGGCTGATCCGATGGATTTGCGCAAAATCAAGAAACTGATCGACCTGCTCGAAGAGTCCAACCTCGCCGAACTCGAGATCAAGGAAGGCGAAGAGGTCGTGCGCCTGTCGCGCGTCCCCAAGAACGCCGCGCCTGCCGCTCCGGTCGCCGCCGCGCCCGCACCGTTGGCGATAGCCGCCGCGCCGGCACCGGTCGCGCCCGCCGCCGAAGCAGCACCCGTCGCCAATGCGCTGCCTGCCGGCCACGTGGTCAAGGCGCCGATGGTCGGCACGTTCTACGCGTCGGCCACGCCGGGCACGCCCGCGTTCGCCAAGGTCGGCCAGCAGGTGAAGGCCGGCGAGACGTTGGGCATCATCGAGGCGATGAAGATGTTCAACCAGATCGAAGCCGACGTGGCCGGCACCGTGCAGGCCATCCTGGTCGAGAACGGCCAGCCGGTGGAATTCGACGAACCCATGTTCGTGATTGCCTGAAGAGCCGGGATTCGGGAATGGTGATTCGGGATTCGTCACAACAGCGGCCTCATGAGCGACTGGAAGTGTGGCGCGATGCGATGGACCTTGTTGAAGTCATTTACCGAATCAGTGCCCGCTTTCCAGACAGCGAACGTTTTGCTCTAACTCCGCAACTACGACGTGCTGCAATCAGCGTGCCGTCGAACATTGCGGAAGGTGCGGCGCGACGATCCACGCCTGAGTATCTGCGGTTCTTGTCGATGGCTCGCGGCTCGCTGTCCGAACTGGATACACAGCTGCAAATTGCCGAGCGGCTTGCTTATGTCTCCGATACGCTGGATGCAACCGACCTGACAAATCGGGTCTTTGCCAAACTAAACGCACTTATCCGATCCATCCAAGCCAAGAGAGGTGACTGATGCAACGCCGGACGCCGCTCTTACGAATCCCGAATCCCGAATCCCTAATCCCATGCTAGAAGAAGTCGTCATCGCCAACCGCGGCGAAATCGCGCTGCGCGTGCTGCGCGCCTGCCACAGTCTTGGCATCAAGACCGTGGCGGTGCATTCCACCGTGGACCGCAACCTGAAGCACGTCGGCCTCGCCGACGAGTCGGTCTGCATCGGGCCGGGTCCATCCGTCGACAGCTACCTCAATATTCCGCGCATCATCGCGGCGGCCGAGATCACCGACGCCCAGGCGATCCACCCGGGCTACGGATTCCTGTCCGAGCGTGCCGATTTCGCCGAGCAGGTCGAGCAGTCCGGCTTCGTGTTCATCGGCCCGACCGCCGAAGTGATCCGCCTGATGGGCGACAAGGTGCAGGCGATCCGCGCCATGAAGGCCGCCGGCGTACCGTGCGTGCCCGGTTCCGGCGGACCGCTGGGCGAGGACGTGGACGAGAACGTGCGCATCGCACGCGAGATCGGCTACCCCGTGATCATCAAGGCGGCCGGCGGCGGCGGCGGCCGCGGCATGCGTGTGGTGCGCACCGAGGCGCACCTGGGCAACGCCGTCACCATGACCAAGGCCGAGGCCAAGGCCGCGTTCGGCAACGAACAGGTCTACATGGAGAAATTCCTGGAGAATCCGCGCCACGTGGAAATCCAGGTGATGGCCGACGGCCAGGGCAACGCGATCCACCTCGGCGAACGCGACTGCTCGATGCAGCGCCGCCATCAGAAAGTCGTCGAGGAGGCGCCCGCCCCCGGCATCACGCCGGAGCAGCGTGCCGCGATCGGCAAGGTCTGCGTCGACGCATGCATCCGCATCGGCTATCGCGGAGCCGGCACGTTCGAGTTCCTGTTCGAGAACGGCCACTTCTATTTCATCGAGATGAACACCCGCATCCAGGTCGAGCATCCGGTGACCGAACTGATCACCGGCATCGACCTAGTACGCGAGCAGTTGCTGATCGCCGGCGGCGAGAAGCTGTCGGTCCGCCAGGAAGACATCGTCATCCGCGGTCACGCGATCGAATGCCGCATCAACGCGGAAGACCCCGACACCTTCATGCCCAGCCCCGGCACCGTGAAACGCTTTGAAGCGCCCGGTGGTCCCGGCGTGCGCGTCGACACGCATCTGTACGACGGCTACAGGATCCCGCCGAACTACGATTCGATGATCGGCAAGCTGATCGTGCACGGTCCCGACCGCGATACCGCGATCGCGCGCATGCGCCTGGCACTCGCCGAAACGGTGATCGAAGGGGTGAAGTGCAACATCCCGCTGCAGCAGCGCATCATGGCCGACGCCGGCTTCCAGCACGGCGGCCAGAACATCCACTATCTCGAAAAACGGATGGCCGAGCAGAAAGGAGCTCCGCCGACCGATCACTGATCGTGCCGTGATAGAGGCACCGGTTGCGCCCGCATGGCGTGACCGATGCCGGGCTCCCGCTCACTCCATGGACATCGCATGCCCTGGCTAGAACTCTCCCTTACCGTCCGCGCCGAGCAGCAGCCGCGCGTGGAAGAAGCGCTGGACGATCTCGGCGCATTGTCGATCACCCTGCAGGATGCCGATGCGGAAACGCCGGACGAGCAGGCGATCTTCGAGCCGGGCGTCGGCGAACTGCCGCTGTGGCCGACGATCACCTTGAACGCGCTGTTCGATGCGGATGCCGACCGCCGCGGCCTGGTCGAAACGCTGGGCGAACTGCTGCCTTGGCTGGAACCGGACCAGTTGCTGTTCCACGAGGTCGCCGACGAGGATTGGGTGCGCGTGTGGATGGATCAGTTCAAGCCGATGCAATTCGGCCGCCGCCTGTGGATCTATCCGTGGAACATCGAACCGCCCACGCACAACGAAAACGGCGATGAGGAGCTGGTCGTGGTGCGCCTCGATCCCGGCCTCGCGTTCGGCAGCGGCACGCATCCGACCACGGCCTTGTGCCTGGAATGGCTGGACGGCCTCGATCTCGCCGGCAGGACATTGACCGACTTCGGCTGCGGCTCCGGCATCCTGGCGCTGGCCGCGCTGAAACTCGGCGCGGCCAGCGCCGTCGGCGTGGACAACGATCCGCAGGCATTGACCGCCTCGGCCGACAATGCCGAACGCAATGGTGTCGCGGACCGGCTTGCGCTGTTCCTGCCTGACGATGTCGACGCGGAACCCGCGGACGTGTTCATTGCCAACATCCTCGCCGGCCCACTCGGCGAACTCGCACCGACGTTCGCCGCTGCTGCGAAACCCGGCGCACCGTTCGCGATCTCCGGCATCCTGGTCGGCCAGCAGGACGAACTGCTGCGGCGCTACGGCGAATGGTTCGACGAATTGCGCGTGGACACCCGCGAGGACTGGGTGCGCATCAGCGGCCGCCGGCGCGCGTGAAGCATCGTGCTGGCTTGTTGCATCGGTGCAACGCGTGAAACATGGGCCGCCGCCGGGCGTGCCGTCGGCAGACTGCTAAACTCCCTGCATACCGATCACAGCGGCCTGCATGTATACCCAATGCCCTGAATGCCTGTCCGTGTTTTCGCTGGACGCGCACACGCTCGCCCAGGCACACGGCCATGTCATCTGCGGTCACTGCAGGGCCAGCTTCGACAGCATCGCCACGCTGACCGACCAACTGCCTCCCGAGCCGTTCCACGAATTGCCGGTGAACGAGCCGGCGTACGAACCGCCGGGCGTCGACCTGGTGGTCTATCGGCCAAGGCCCGATCCGCCGGCAGTGATCGCGAACGAACCGGCGGCGACGGAATCGGCTACCACCGAGGACTTCACGCAGCTCGTGTTCGCGCCGCGCTTTGCGCGCGAGCCGAAAACGCGGCGATCCAAGCGCGCATCGAAGCGCGCCGCGCGACTGGAACGTGCACCGCGGGAACCCGGCGAACGGCACTGGCCGTGGGTCGTGGCGGGCCTGATGCTGGCCTTGCTGCTGTGCCTCCAGTTGGCGTGGGCCAAGCGCGACATGCTGATCCGCGACCCCATGGCTGGCGGCTGGCTGCGCAGTGCATGCAGGACGCTGGGCTGCGAACTTCCGCTCGTCGCCTCGCCGGACCAGATCGAACTGCTGGCAAGCAACGTGCAGGCGCATCCAAGCGTTGCCGGTGCACTGATGATCAGCGCCAGCGTGCGCAACGATGCGCCTTTCGCGCAGCCCTATCCCGTGCTCGCGATCACACTCTCGAATGCGCAGGGCAAACACCTTTCGATGCGTCGACTGCAGCCGCGCGAATACCTCGACGACAGCGCGGTGCTGCAACGCGGGCTGGCGCCGGGCGAGAGCGCGGTGTTGCTGCTGGAAGTGCAGGATCCCGGCGATCAGGCGGTGGCTTTCGAATTCGGTTTCGAATAGCACTTAAATTTATCCGCCGACGCGGGTAGACTCGATACCCCGCCGACGACATGGCCGTCGTCGACATGCCCGCAGTTCCATCAACCATAATCATATGCAGCGGCCCAAGCAGCCGCCGTGTTGTCCGTGAGGGGAAATATCCGTGAATGCCGTTCGATTGCCTGCTGCCGAGGCCGTGAAACAGACCTCGCCGCAGAGCGACCCGCAGGTTGCCGGCAACCATGGCGCGACTTCCCAGAGTGCATTGAGCGAGTGCGTCACGCGTACCGTGCGTCGCTACCTTGCCGACATCGGCGACACCGAATGCGCCGAAGGCCTGCACGCGCTGGTGCTGCGCGAAGTCGAAGTGCCGCTGCTGCGCGAAGTGCTGGCGTTCCACGACGGCAACCAGAGCCGCGCCGCCAGCGCGCTCGGCATCAACCGCGCCACGCTGCGCAAGAAGCTGGCCAGCCACGGCCTGCTGTAATCGCGCTCTGTCGCCAACCGGCGGCGATACCAGGCAGACGGCTATAATCGGCGGCTTTCCCCTCATTGGAAATCCGCCCATGCCCTCGCCCCAGCTCGTCCCGGTTCGCCGCGCCCTGCTCAGTGTTTCCGACAAGACCGGCCTGATCGGACTGGGCCGGCGGCTGGCTGCCGCCGGTGTCGAGCTGCTGTCGACCGGCGGCAGCGCGAAGGCATTGCGCGAGGCCGGCGTCGCCGTCACCGATGTCAGCGACGTCACCGGCTTTCCCGAAATCATGGACGGCCGCGTCAAGACGCTGCATCCGAAAGTGCACGGCGGCCTGCTTGGCCGCCGCGGCACCGACGATGCGGTGATGAAGGAACTCGGCATCGCACCGATCGACCTGCTGGTGCTGAACCTGTATCCGTTCGAGGCCACGGTCGCGAAACCCGATTGCACGCTCGACGAGGCGATCGAGAACATCGACATCGGCGGCCCGGCGATGCTGCGCTCGGCGGCGAAGAACTGGAACGACATCGGCGTGCTCACCTCGCCCGAGCAGTACGACGCCGCGCTGGCCGAGATCGAGCAGCACGGCGGACTCGCCCGTGCCACCCGGTTCAAGCTGGCGGTGGCTGCATTCAACAACGTGTCGAACTACGACGGCGCGATCAGCGACTACCTTTCCGCGATCGAACTCAACGAGACCAACGACGCCATCGCCGGGCGCGCAACTTTCCCTGGCCAGGTCAACGGCCGCTTCGTCAAGCTGATGGATCTGCGCTACGGCGAGAATCCGCACCAGCAGGCGGCGTTCTATCGCGACCTTTATCCCGCGCCCGGCACGCTCGCCACGTTCCGGCAGCTGCAGGGCAAGGAGCTGTCGTTCAACAACATCGCCGACGCCGACGCGGCGTGGGAATGCGTGCGCAGCTTCACCAAGCCGGCCTGCGTGATCGTCAAGCACGCCAACCCGTGCGGCGTGGCGGTGAGCCTGGATGGCATCGGCCGCGCCTACAACCTCGCCTACCAGACCGATCCGACCTCAGCCTTCGGCGGCATCATCGCGTTCAACCGCGAGGTGGACGCGGCGACCGCGCGCGCCATCGTCGAGCGCCAGTTCGTCGAGGTGGTGCTTGCACCCGCCTATGCCGATGACGCGCTGAAGGCGTTCGCTAAGAAGGGCAACGTGCGCGTGCTGGTGATTCCGCTGCTGGCCGGCATTGATCTGGAGCGTGGCGACCTGTCGCTCGCCCATCCCGGCGGCCATTCCAAGCGGGTCGGTTCGGGCCTGCTGATCCAGAGCGCCGACACCGGCATGATCGGCGCCGACGACCTGAAGATCGTCACCCGCCGCGCGCCGACCGAAGCGGAAGTGCACGACCTGATCTTCGCCTGGAAGGTGGCCAAGTTCGTCAAGAGCAACGCCATCGTCTACGCGCGCGATCGCCAGACCATCGGCATCGGCGCCGGCCAGATGAGCCGCGTGTACAGCGCGCGCATCGCCGGCATCAAGGCCGCCGACGAAAAGCTCGAAGTGCGCGGCTCGGTGATGGCGTCCGACGCGTTCTTTCCGTTCCGCGATGGCATCGACGCGGCCGCGACGGCCGGCATCAGCGCGGTGATCCAGCCGGGCGGATCGATGCGCGACAGCGAGGTCATCGCAGCGGCCGACGAACACGGCATGGCGATGGTGTTCACCGGCATGCGCCACTTCCGCCATTGATTGACGTAGGAGCGCACCCTGTGCGCGAATGCTTTGATGCTTCGACCGGAGCCAAAAGCATTCGCGCACAGGGTGCGCTCCTACGACTCGCTTACGGCGAGGGAAAGGCCCTTACTCAGTCCGCCGGCGCAACATCCTCATCACCCACCACCGTCGCCACATCGAGCCGCAGCGCATAGCGCCGCGCCAGCACCGCGCAGGTCATCAGCTGGATCTGGTGGAACAGCATCACCGGCAGCACAATCATGCCCAGCGGATGGCCGGCGAACAGCACCTTGGCCATCGGCACGCCGCTGGCCAGGCTTTTCTTGGAACCGCAGAACACGATCGTGATCTCGTCGTCGCGGCCGAAACCGAGTGCGCGCGCCGCCCAGCGCGTACTCAACAGCGCCACCGCCAGCAGCACGGCATCGACCACCAGCAAGCCGCCCAGAACCGGCAGCGGCACCTGCTTCCACAAACCCTGCAGCACCGCCGCGCTGAACGCGGTGTAGACCACCAGCAGGATCGACCCCTGGTCCACCAGCCCGACCAGCGGCCGATGCCGCTGCACCCAGCCGCCGATCCAGCGCTGCGCCGCCTGCCCCGCCACGAACGGCAGCAACAGCTGCAGCATGATCGCGCCAAGCGCGTCCCACGACATGCCGCCGTGACCTTGGCCGCCGTGATCCTGCATGTTGATCACCAGGCCCACCAGCAGCGGCGTGATGAAGATACCGAGCAGGCTCGATGCGGATGCGGCGCACACCGCTGCCGGCACGTTGCCGCGCGCCATCGAGGTGAACGCGATCGACGACTGCACTGTCGACGGCAGCGTGCACAGGAACAGCACACCCAAATACAGCGCCGGCGTCACCAGCGGCATCAACAACGGCTTCAGCAACAGGCCGAGCAGCGGAAACAGGACGAAGGTGCTGGCGAGCACGCACAGATGCAGCCGCCAGTGGGTCAGCCCGACGACCACTGCCTGGCGCGAGAGCTTGGCGCCGTGCAGGAAGAACAGCAGCATGATCGCGGCATCGGTCAGCAGGTCGAACGCCCACACCGTCGAACCGCGGCACGGCAGCACACTGGCCAGCAACACCGTCAGCAGCAGCGCGCAGGTGAATCGATCGGGCAGCAGACGACGCAGGAGCATGGCGGGCGCACGCGTGGAAGGGCGCCCATTGCAACGCACTTGCATGCAGAAAGCCAACCGGTCGGATCGGACGCGAGGCCACATCAGGTCGATCGCACACGCCAATCACGCACCGTTGAGGCAGCCTGCGTCATCATGACGTCTCTCCAGATCGGGATCCGTCATGCACTACGAGCTCTACTACTGGACAGGCATCCAGGGACGCGGCGAATTCATCCGGCTCGCGCTGGAGGATGCAGGTGCGGAATACACCGACGTGGCACGCGAAAAGGGCGACGGGTGCATGTCGCCGTTCCTCGATGGCGACATGCAGGGCGCGCTGCCGTTCGCACCACCGTTTCTCAAGGCCGGACGGCTGGTGATCGCGCAGGTGGCGAACATCCTGCAGTACCTCGGCCCGCCGCTGGGGCTGGTGCCCGACAGCGAATCGCGGCGCATCCAGGCGCACCAGATCCAGTTGACCATCACCGACCTCGTCGCCGAGGTGCACGATTCGCATCATCCGATAGCCAGCGGCCTCTACTACGAAGACCAGAAGGCCGAAGCCAGACGCCGCGCCGAGGATCTGCGCAAGGCGCGCTTGCCGAAATTCCTCGGCTATTTCGAACAGGTGCTGGAACGCGGCGACGGCCGCCACGCGCTGCGCGAACATTCCTACGTCGACCTTTCGCTGTTCCAGCTGATGTCCGGGTTGGACTATGCGTTTCCGCGCGCCATGCATCGGCTGAGCCGCAAGCTGCCGCTGATGCGCGCCCTGCACCAGCGCGTGGCCGAGCGCCCGCGCATCGCCGCCTATCTGGCATCGCCGCGCCGACTCGCCTTCAACGAGAGCGGCATCTTCCGCCATTACCCGGAACTCGACGACAAATAACCCGCCGTTCGGCCGCGCTCAAAACAACGCGATCACCATCGCACCGGCGACGATCAGCACACCGCCTATCAGCAACGGCCAACTCGGACGTTCGCCGAGGAACACCAGCCCCAGCACGATCGCCAGTGCGACGCTGAGCTTGTCGATCGGCGCCACCTTGCTCACCGGGCCCAGTTGCAGCGCGCGGTAATAGCAGAGCCACGACAGCCCGGTCGCGATGCCGGAAAGAATCAGGAACACCCAGCTGTTCAGCGGCAACCCGCTCGGCCTGCTCCATTCCTGCCGCAAGCTGAGGATGCCGGCGGTGACGAACAGGATCACCACGGTGCGGATGAAGGTGGCGAGGTTGGAGTTGATGCCGACCACGCCCAGCTTGCCGAACAGCGCGGTCAGCGCGGCGAACAGGGCCGAACCCAGGGCGAACAGCAGCCAGCTTTCACGCAGTTGCATCACTCGTCCTCCCACACTGCACGCCGACGCCCGCAGCGAACAGCCAGGCGGACGACGGATGGACTCTAGTTGCCGTCGTCGGCTGGCGTACCGTCCGACGAACTGGCCTCGGCCGGCTTGGCCTTGCCCCATTCCAGCACCTTGTACATCACCGGCCGCGTCGGCTTCTGGCCGTGGTCATCGACCACGCGACCCTGCGGATCGACCATGTAGGTCTGCTGGATGCCGTTCTTCGGCGTCACCACGATCATGTAGACCTGCCCGCTGCGGCTGTATTCCTCGACCACGTCATCGCCACGCCGGTGCGTCTTGATCTCCGGGATCGAATTGTCAGGTTTGCCGGCCGAGCCGTTGTCCTGCATGGAAGGCAGCGACTGCGGCTTCAGGTTCAGCGTGCCCGCCGACGCGGAGGCCGCGCTGGCCGGCGCCACCGCCTTCACACCCGGGTCGTTCATGCCCGGCGGTGGCGGCGCGTTGGTCGACGGACGGGTTGGTGCCGGATTGGTCTGGGCAAAGGCGCTCGCCGTCAGCAGGAAACTTGCGGACGCCAGCAGGGCTGCGGCTTTCATGGGGCGATGCTTCATGGCGGCAATCTCGATCGAGGTACTGCAGCATACCAGTGCCTTCACCGGCATTCCGTGAAGCGCGGCCGTCCGGCGACGCATGCGAGAATGGGGCATGGCCAAGCTCATTCTCATCGACGGTTCGTCCTACCTCTATCGCGCCTTCCATGCGCTGCCGCCACTGACCAACTCGCACGGCGAGCCCACTGGCGCATTGTTCGGCGTGGTCAACATGTTGCGCGCCACGCTGAAGGCGCAGCCGGAATACCTTGCGTTCGTCTGCGATGCGCCCGGCCCCACCTTCCGCGACGCGCTCTACGACCAGTACAAGGCACACCGCCCGTCGATGCCCGACGACCTGCGCGCACAGGTGCAGCCAATGATGGACATCGTCGCCGCGCTCGGTTTTCCGATCCTGTGCGAGCCAGGCGTCGAGGCGGACGACGTGATCGGCACCATCGCGCTGCAGGCCGAGGCGCTCGGTGTGGAAGTGGAGATATCCACCGGCGACAAGGATCTGGCGCAACTGGTCGGCCCGCGCGTGACGCTGGTCAACACGATGACCAACACCACCCTGGACATCGCCGGCGTCACCGAGAAATTCGGCGTGCCGCCGAACCGCATCATCGATTTCCTCAGCCTCACCGGCGACAGCGTCGACAACGTGCCGGGCGTCACCAAGTGCGGGCCCAAGACCGCCGCCAAATGGCTGGCAGAATACGGTTCGCTCGACGGCGTGATGGCCAACGCGGACAAGATCGGCGGCAAGATCGGCGAATACCTGCGCGAGGCGCTGCCTACCCTGCCACTGTCGCGCGAACTGGTCACCATCAAGACCGACGTACCGCTGCAGCTCCATTCCAGCGACCTGACCCTGCGCGAACGCGACATCCCGAAGCTGCGCGAGATGTACGAACGCTACGGGTTCAAGGCGGCGCTGAAGGATCTGGAGGTCGAAGGCCAGGGAGTCGAGATTCGGGATTCGGGATTCGGGTCGACTCCCACCACCGCGGCTCCACCCACTCTTGTCGTCGCTACCGAAGCGCCGGCACCTGAGCTGTCCGTTCCCGGCGACTACGAACTCGTCACCACGCCGGAGCAGTTCGCGATCTGGCTGCAGCAGTTGCATGCGGCGGCGCTGATCGCGTTCGATACCGAGACCACCAGCATCGATGCGATGCGCGCGGACATCGTCGGCATCTCGTTCGCGGTGGAGGCGGCGCGCGCCTGCTACATCCCGCTCGGCCACGACTACCCGGGCGTGCCGCAGCAGCTCGACCGCGACGAAGTGCTGCGCGCGCTGAAGCCGATCTTCGAGGACGCGGCCAAGCCCAAGCTCGGCCAGCACGCGAAGTACGACATCAACATCCTGTCGCACTACGACATCGCCGTGCAGGGACTGCGGCACGATTCGATGCTCGAGTCCTATGTGTGGAATGCCACCGCCACCCGCCACGACATGGATTCGCTGGCGAGGAAATACCTCGGCTACGAGACGATCAAGTACGAGCAGGTCGCCGGCAAGGGGGCGAAACAGATTTCTTTCTCGCAGGTGGACCTCGACACCGCCTGCCGCTACGCCGCCGAGGATGCGGACATCACGCTGCGCCTGCACCTCGCGCTGTGGCCGCGGCTGCAAGGCGTGCCGGCGTTGCGCAGCGTCTACGAAAACATCGAGATTCCGCTGGTGCCGGTGCTGGCCGCGATGGAACGCCGTGGCGTGCTGATCGACGGCGACGTGCTGCGCACGCAGAGCCAGCAGCTCGGCAAGCGCATGCTGGAACTGCAGCAGCAGTCGTATGCCGTGGCCGGGCACGAATTCAACCTCGATTCGCCCAAGCAGCTGCAGGCCGTGCTGTTCGACGAACTCGGCCTGCAGGCGAAACTGAAGACGCCCACTGGCCAGCCGTCCACCAACGAGGAAGCGCTGGAGGCGATTGCCGACACGCACGAGCTGCCGCGGCTGATCCTCGATTATCGCGGGCTGGCCAAGCTGCGCTCCACCTATACCGACAAGCTGTCGAGCATCGTCAACCCGCGCACTGGCCGCGTGCATACCAGCTACCACCAGGGCGCGGTGGCGACCGGGCGCATCTCGTCGTCCGACCCCAACCTGCAGAACATCCCGGTGCGCACCGAGGAAGGCCGGCGCATCCGCCAGGCATTTATCGCGCCGCCGGGCTGGAAGGTGCTGGCGGCGGATTATTCGCAGATCGAGCTGCGCATCATGGCGCACCTGTCCGGCGACGAAGGCCTGCTGCGCGCGTTCCGCGAAGGCGGCGACGTGCATCGCGCCACCGCGGCGGAAGTGTTCGGGCTGGCACCGGACGATGTCAGCACCAACCAACGCCGTGCCGCCAAGGCGATCAACTTCGGCCTGATGTATGGCATGAGCGCGTTCGGCCTGGCGCGCCAGCTCGGCGTGGATCGCGGCGAAGCCAGCGATTACATGGCGCGTTATTTCTCGCGCTATCCGGGTGTACGGAATTACATGGACGCCACCCGCGAGCAGGCCCACCGCGACGGCTACGTCGAAACGATCTTCGGCCGCCGGCTGTATCTGGACAACCTCACCTCGCGCAACCAGGGCCTGCGCCAGGGCGCCGAACGCGCCGCCGTGAATGCGCCGATGCAGGGCAGCGCCGCTGACATCATCAAGCGCGCGATGATCGCGGTGGCGGGCTGGCTGCAGGACCGCACCGACGCCACCATGCTGATGCAGGTACACGACGAACTGGTGTTCGAGGTGCGTGCCGACGCCGTGGATGAAGTACGCGCGGCAGTGATCGAACGCATGTCCGGCGCGGCGGAACTCGCGGTACCGCTGCTGGTCGATGCGGGTGTGGGCGACAACTGGGACGAAGCGCATTGAGTCCGCGAGATCCCGCGACGACGTTAAGGCTTCATGAAATGAATCGGCCCTAAATTTTTTTTACGGAACCTGCAACTTTCCCGCCGATCCGTGTTCAAAGTCTTCGGATGCACGCAACGGCATCCATGGCTGGCTCACCTCCCTGAACCGCCAACCGGACGCGAACCTCTCCCCTGGGTCTTCGCGTCCCCGGCCCCGAAGGTTCCCCCTAACCTTCGGGGTCTTTTTTTGCCCGCGATCCGCCCGTCTGTACCGTTTCTACACATCCGCGCCCCGCATACTCGCCGCACATCCGACGAGGGGAACACCATGCGCGCAGGACTGATCATCGCAGGCATCATCTTGCTGGCCGCCGGCATCTGGGTCACCGCCGGCAACGGCAGCTATCGGAAAACCGATACCGTGGCGCAACTCGGCCCGGCCAAGATCGAGGCCACGCACGACAAGGCCGTGCCGCAGTGGCTGGGCATCGCCGGCATCGTGATCGGCGGTCTGCTCGTGGTGGGTGGCATCGCCAGCAAGAAGCGCTGAACCGCATCGCGCCAGGTACCGCTTTCCCGGCAACTCACTCGATAAAAACCGTCCATACGGCGGTTTTTAGTGCGCGCCCGTTACAATGGAGCGGATGGATGTCTCCTACCTGATCGATCCGCTCAACGACGCACAACGCGAAGCGGTCTGCGCACCGCCCGGCCACTATCTGGTGCTGGCCGGCGCCGGCTCCGGCAAGACCCGTGTCCTCACCCACCGCATCGGCTGGCTGACCCAGGCCGAACGGGTGCCGCCGTGGGCGATCCTGTCGGTCACCTTCACCAACAAGGCCGCCGGCGAAATGCGCGCGCGGCTGGACGCGCTGATTCCCGGCGGTCTCCAGGGCCTCACCGTCGGCACCTTCCATGGCATCGCGCATCGCCTGCTGCGCCGGCACTGGCGCGAGGCCGGCCTGCCGGAAACCTTCCAGATCCTCGACGCCGACGATCAGCTGCGCCTGGTCAAGCGCGTGATCGCCGGGCTCGGCCTGGACGACGCGAAATTCCCGCCGCGCCAGGCCAGCTGGCAGATCAACAACTGGAAGGACGAAGGCAAGCGTCCCGACGGCATCGAACACGGCAACCATCCCGTGACGCGCACCTTCGTGCAGATCTACCAGGCGTACGAGGACGCCTGCCGTCGCGCCGGCCTGGTCGACTTTGCCGAGCTGCTGCTGCGTGCGCACGAGCTGTGGTTGAAGAATCCGGCGGTACTGGAGCACTACCAGCAGCGCTGGCGCTACCTGCTGATCGACGAATTCCAGGACACCAACACGCTGCAGTACGCGTGGATCCGCGTGCTCGCCGGCAGCACCGGGCAGGTGTTCGTGGTCGGCGACGACGACCAGGCGATCTACGGCTGGCGCGGCGCCAAGGTGGAGAACGTGCAACAGTTCCTGCGCGATTTCCCCGGCGCAAAAACCATCAAGCTGGAACAGAACTACCGCTCCACCTCCAACATCCTCAAGGCCGCCAACAGCGTCATCGCACGCAACGGCAGCCGCCTCGGCAAGCAGCTGTGGACCGCCGGCGACGACGGCGAACGCATCGCGTTGTACGCCGCGTACAACGAACAAGACGAGGCGCGCTTCGTGATCGAGCGCATCCGCGAATACATCGACGGCCATTCCGATTCAGGACCAGGCCACGCGAAGGACTGCGCGATCCTCTATCGCTCCAACGCGCAGTCGCGCAACTTCGAGGAGCAGTTGATCCAGCGCGACATCCCGTATCGCGTCTACGGCGGCCAGCGCTTCTTCGAACGCGCCGAAGTGAAGGACGCGCTGGCCTATCTGCGGCTCACCGCCAATCGCCACGACGACGCGGCCTTCGAGCGCGCAGTGAACACGCCGCCGCGCGGCATCGGCGACCGCACGCTCGACGTGCTGCGCCGACGCGCGCGCGGCGAGAACACCTCGATGTGGGAAGCGGCGCTGGCGGAACTCGGCGGCGGCGAGCTCACCGGCCGCTCGAAGAACGCGGTGAAGGCGTTCCTGGTACTGATCGACGAGATGGCGCGTCGCGCGCAGCCGCTGGTGCCGGCGGAATCGATCGAACAGGATCAGGGCCTGACCCTGGCCGAACAGATCGACCACGCGATCACCCACACCGGCCTGCGCGATTTCTACGAAAAAGACAGCCGCGGCAACGCCGAGTCGCGCGTGGAGAACCTCGACGAACTGGTCAACGTGGCCAGCCGCTTCGAACTCACGCCCGACGACATCGAAGCGGGCCTCAGCGAACTGTCCGCGTTCCTCTCGCACGCCACGCTGGAAGCCGGCGAAAACCAGGGCGAAGCCTGGGACGACTGCGTGCAATTGATGACACTGCACTCGGCCAAGGGCCTGGAATTCCCGGTGGTGTTCCTGGTCGGCATGGAAGAAGGCTTGTTCCCCAGCCAGCGCTCGGTCGATGACGGAGGCCGGCTCGAAGAAGAACGCCGCCTCGCCTACGTCGGCATCACCCGAGCGCGCGAAAAACTGTTCGTCACCCACGCCGAATCGCGCCGCATGCACGGCACCGAAATGCTGGCGCGCCCTTCGCGCTTCCTCGGCGAAGTGCCCGCCGAACTGATCGACGAAATCCGCCCGCGAGTGCAAGTCACGCGACCGATGTACGCCGGCCGATCCTCCTTCGAACCCTCGCTCGATGAATCGCTGCCGGTGAAACTCGGCCAGCGCGTGAGCCACCCCGTCTTCGGCGAAGGCACCGTCATCAGCGCCGAAGGCAGCGGCGCACACACGCGGCTGCAAGTGAATTTCGAAGGCGCTGGCAGCAAGTGGCTGGTCGCGGCGTATGCGAATCTGACGCCTCTGTAGCCAAGTAGCCGCTCACAGCAGAGGCACGTAGCCTGCCTTCGGCCAGCAGCGATCTTCGCAAAAGGTGCAGTCGCGCCCGATGGCTTGACGACCTCGCCAGTTGCCGCCGACCATCCGGGCAATCAAGCCATAAGGAGCGCGGTGGCTTTCAGTTCTCCAACGAGTTGGCCTCACACAAGATCATCGACTTTCTGTGCATTCGCTATGGTGGCACCAACGATGCCAAGCGATTGCTGGGTCCGGTACCCGCGATCCGTGAGGCCTTTATTGCGATTCAGGCGCATCTTTATCAGTGATCACCGTAGAAGGCAGGTACCTCATCCAAGGTTTCAATCTCGACCTTGACGTTCGCGGCACACCAACCGATACCGACCTTGCTGCGTTCTTCGCGCAGTCGCCGCAATTGGCCGGGCAATATCGCACGTCTTGAAAGTGGGAACTTGCGCGCGCGGCGAGCACTCATGTACCCGGCCGCCGCGAGCCGGTCGCGCTGGCCAATCGCCGTCGTATTCATGGAGGCGGGTTCAGCATTGAAGGGGTGAAGCGGCGCACGACTGCCACATGAACGCAGAGCCGCCGCAGTGAAACCCCGACGCGACTGCGGCGTTCCATACTGGACACTCGAACCGCATCGAAGGATTCGCCATGAAGCAACCGCACACATCGCCGACTGGCAGCACGGAGCGCAAACGACTCGACGACAACATCTGCGTGCACATCTTCACCGCATCGGCTGCGATGGTTGGCGTGTGCCTCACGGTGATCGGGATCATTCGTGTGGTGATCTCGCTGCGCAAATCCGACCTGTTTGCCGACGACTTGCTGGCGGTCAACGCGATGCTCTATCTCGCCTCGTGCCTGCTCTCGTACTGGGCGCTGCGCACGCTCAGCGTGATGCGAAATTACCGGCTCGAACGCACGGCGGACATCGTCTTCCTGGTCGCACTCACGCTCACCGCGATCAACTGTGGCTACATCACCTGGGCGATTTCGGTGCGTTGAGGCGCACCGGCTTCACTTTCGCTCCGCGATTTATCCGGGCAGCCGCGGCACGCCGTGCTGATCGCGCTCCTCGATCGCCACCGGCCGTGTGTCGACGTGACCCGGCGTGCCGGTCTGCGGCAGCGTGGCGACGGGTTCGCCACGGGCGAAGGCGAGTGCGTTGCGATAGCAGCGTTGGGCTTGCGGGGCGTCGCCCTGACCGGCGTAGGTGTCGCCGAGGGCTTCCCATACGGCAGCGCTGGGTGCGAGCGCGAGTGAGCGTTGCAGGTATTGGTGGGCCTTGCCCCACAGCTTGAGGCGCACGCACATGCGGCCGAGGGTGAGCAGCAGGTTGGCGTCGTTCGGATGGGCGTCGAGCCAGCCTTCGGCGCGGCGCAGGCGCGCTTCGATGTCGTCGCCGGGCAAGGTGCCGTAGGTTTCGATCAGTCGCGGCGACCATTCGCGGCGCAGCGCGGACTCCATTTCGTCCATCGCCGGCAGTACCAGGCCGAAGCCGGAGGCGCGGCGCGCGTAGGCATCGACGGCGGCGGGCACGCGACGCTGGTTCTTCGGCAGCTGCGACCACAATGTGTTGAGCGCGGCGCCATCGGCGGCGGCGTTGATCGACGCGACCAGCACTTTCGCCTCGAGCGCGGCATACGCACGGGCGCCGAGCGCGCCGCTTTTCTGCAACGGATCGAGCGCGCCGCGGGCACGACGGATATCGCCGCTGGCCAATGCGGCCAGCGCGAGTTCGCGCCAGCCGCCGGGCGTCAGCGTGCCTTTGTCGGATTCGGGCGCCAGCAATGCGAGTGCTTCGGCGGGCTTGCCGTCGCGGCGCAATACGCGGGCGCGCAGCACGCGGGCC
The DNA here is from genome assembly GCA_036398675.1 of Rhodanobacter sp. Lineage (GTDB taxonomy): Bacteria > Pseudomonadota > Gammaproteobacteria > Xanthomonadales > Rhodanobacteraceae > Rhodanobacter. The sequence goes on from DASWOQ010000062.1 coordinate 75,063, forward strand.
GCTTGTGGTGCGGATTGCGAAGCCTGGTTCAATGCCTCGAGCGCGCGACCGTGTTCACCGCGACGCGAGGCCGCTTCGGCGGAGGCCAGCAGCGCCGGACCGCGCAGGCTGTCGAGTCGCGATGCACGATTGAGATCGCGCTCCGCATCGCCGTGGCGACCTTCGATCAGCGCGATCAGTCCGTCGCCCATGCGCTGCTGGCTCAATCGGCGATGCCGGCGCGAGAACGCGCCGAACGGCCAGCGGACCATGCGCCAGAGCACCACGAGTAGAAACCAGAACAGCAACAGCGTCAGTACTGCACCAACCACCGTGCGTTCCGCATACCAGCCGCGCATGTGGACATAGACATAACCAGGATCCTCAGCGACCCAGTGCCAGCCGAACGCCGCCAGTGCGGCAATCACCACCAGCAGAAAAATCCAGCGCCACCACTTCATGGTTTGGCTCCGCCTGCCGGCTTCGCCGCGCTGGCAGATACGGCGGGTGCGGCTTCGTCGACGCCGGACTTCAACGCATGCACGGCGCGCAGGTTGTGCAGCTCGGTCAAGGCCGTGCCCAGTTGCACGGCGCTGCCGGACGGCGCGGTGGAAACCAGCTGCGTGATGGTGGCCTGTGCCTGCTGCACCGCTGCGGCGTTGTCGTCGAACTGGGTCGACAGCGCCACGCTCACGCGCTTCAGCGCCGCGACGTAGGCAGCGTTGTCGCAGGCGAGCAGCGCGGACTGCGCCTGCGCCAGGTCGAGCGCGGCCAGTTCACGCGCGAAGCGTGCATCGGCCACCGCGAGCGGTGCGCCGTTGTCGCGCTGCACGCTGACCACGCTGGCCAGTGCACGACCGATGCGCGACCACGCATCCGGCGCCTGCGTCGTGTTCGGCGTGTCGAGCGGCTTCAACGGCAATTGCGCCAGCGTGCCGCGCAGTTCGGTCAGCTGCTGCAGCGCGAGGTCCTGCGTGGCCGGCTGGCTTTTCGCCAGCGCCTCGCGTTCGGCGCCGATGCTCTGGCGCAGGCCGGAGAATGCGCCATCGTTCACCGCGGCCAGTGTCTGGTCGGCCAGCGCATATGCGGCGGCGGCGCCCTGCGCATCATGGAACAGCGTGTAGCGCTCGCTGCCCATGCGCAACAAGGATTCGGTTTCGTCGAGCAGCATGGTGTCGTGGCCGGAGACGCTTTTCTCCGCGAGCTTCGCCACCGCGTCCTCGAGGTTGCGCGTGCGCTCGGACTGGCCGAGCAGTTCCTCGCGCAACGAGCGGTTGACCTGCGCCGCATCGTTCAGCCGCTGGTTGATGCTGCCGCGTTCGCTGCTGACACCGGCGAGGCTGGTCTCCAGTAGGACGACGCGTTGCTGCAGAGTGGCAACGTTCTGGCTGTCCGTTGCATTGCCCTGCTCCTGCTGCCATTGGCGCCAGCCGACGTAGCCGGCAGCGACCAGCGAAAACAGCACCGCCAGCGCGAGGCTGCCGCCGCCATACGGACGCGGTTCGCGCACCACGGCAACGGGCCTTGCAGGACGCGGCGCGGGCGCAGGACCGGGACGGGCGCCCACGGGCGCGGCGGACTCGCTGGGTTTGTCGATTTCGCTCATTCGCGCATGCTACCAGTCCATGCGCGCGCGTTCGTAGCACGCGCGTGAAGGGCTGAGGATCAATCCACCCGCGCGGCCGCGTCGAGCAGATGGGCGGTAAGCGCGGACACGGCCTGTGCGATTCGGGTGAAACCTGCAGCACGCGCGACTGCCGCCAGCCGTTCGCTGCTGACCACCGCCGTCGCCGCGCGCAGCGCTTCCAGTGCGGGCGCGGGCAGTTGCCGCGTCAGGTTCTGCAGTGCTTCGGCGCTGGAAAGCAGCACCAGCGCGGATGTTGGCAAGTGCATCACTGCATCGGCGTGGCGATGACCGAGCCGTGGCGCCACGCGTTGGTACACGTGCACCTCGCGCAATACCGCATGGCGCATCGCCAGCTGTTCGCGTAGCACGCCGCGACCGCCGGGCGCACCGATCAGCGCGATGCGGCGGTTCCGGACATCCCGCAACAAAGGGTGAGCGAGTACGCCGTCGCTGTCCTGCCGCGATGGCGTCAGCGCTTCGATGCGATGCCGCCGTAAGACCCTCGCAGTGCCCTCACCCACGGCAAGCACTGCTGCAGCCGTCTGCAACGGCGCCAACCGCGCAGCGAAACGCACTGCCGCGGGGCTGCTGAAGATCAACACATCGTCCGCAAGCGCCGCGCGCAGTCCGTCACGCACAGCCGCTTCATCGGCCGCAGAGCGCAGCGCCAGGCCCGGCAGCAGCAGCGGCACGCCGCCGCGCGCGCGCGCCTGTTGCGCCATCGCAGTCGCGGTACCGGCGGGCCGGGTGATCACCACCGTCCGTCCGCGCAGCGTTTCGTGGTTTGTCGGGGCCGCCATGGCCGGCAGTGTAATGGCCGCCTACACTTGGCGTTCCCCATTCCCAGAAAGACCGCATCGACGTGAGCATCACCGACACCCAAGTGCAGGCGCGCCAGCTGATCCAGTTCATCCGCGACGAGATTCCGCTGGCACTTGCGATGGATCTGCAGCTGGGCGACTTCGACGACGACAGCTTCAGCCTGCTCGCCCCGCTCGAACCCAACGTCAACGACAAGGGCTGCGCGTTCGGCGGCAGCCTGGTGAGCCTGATGACGCTGTGCGGCTGGGCGTTGGTGGAACTGGCACTGCGCCGGCAGGACAAGGACTGCGATGTGTTCGTGGCCGAATCCACCGTGCGCTACCTGAGCCCGCTGTGGCAGGACTTCCGCAGCGACGCGCGACTGGCCGAAGGCGCGGACTGGGCCACGTTCTTCCGCACGCTGGAAACGCGCGGCAAGGCGCGGATCGAAGTGGATTGCGTGGTGCCCGATGCCGACGGCAAGCCGGCCGCCACCTTGAGCGCGCGCTTCGTGGCCAAGCGTCGCGCCTGACCGCCGCCGCAGACGCGCCGCTCCGGTTGCGGCAGAATGGCCGGGTTTCCACCGGGGAGAATCGCCATGCGCCGCACCCTCAGCCTGCTTGCCGCGTCGTCGTTGCTGTTGCTGGCCGGCTGCGCCACCAATCAGCGCAGCGACCTGCTGACCAACACGCTCACCGCCTACGGCAGCGCCCTGCGCTGGGGCGATTTCCAGAGCGCGGCGCAGTTCATCGACCCGCAACTCCGTGCGGCCCATCCGATCAGCAAACTGGATGAAGCGCGCTACGAGCAGGTGAAGGTGAGCGAATACGACAACGGCGCCGGCCCGGTGCCGCTGGGCGACAACGAAGTGCAGCAGACCGTGCGCATCAGCCTGATCAACGTGCATACCCAGTCCGAGCGCAGCATCGTCGACCACCAGACCTGGCATTACGACGAAAAGACCAAGCACTGGTGGCTGACCAGCGGGCTGCCGGACATCACGCAGGACTGACGCGCGCCAGGATGGAGGCGGGCCGCGGCATTCACTCGCAGCGAGCCCGTATAATCACCGGTTTACCCGGATCGGCGCCGCGCGTGCGCCCAGTGGAATCACCATGAACGACGTTCTGCACAAGCTGCCGGAATTCATCGGCAACCACGCGGCCCTCGCGGCCCTGTTCGCGATCCTGCTGCTGGCCCTGATCGCCATGCAGATCGCGGAACTCTTCAGCAAGACCCGCACGCTGACCCCGGCCGGCCTGACCCTGCTGATCAACCGCGAGAGCCCGCTGCTGATCGACCTGTCCGCCCGCGCCGACTTCGAAAAGATGCATGTGCCCGGCGCCAAGCACGTGGCCATGAGCCAGTTCGATCCGGAACACAAGGACCTGGCCAAGGCGAAGGAACTGCCGGTGGTGGTGATGGACAAGGACGGCCACGGCAATTCGGCCAAGGCCGCGCAGCGACTGGTGAAGGCCGGCTTCCTCAAGGTTCACACGCTGGGCGGCGGCGTTTACGCCTGGCAGCAGGCGCAGTTGCCCGTTGCCAAAGGCAACAAATAGGCAGGCTATCGAGGGCAACGCTTCGATCGACGGATCGAAGCCGCTGCGATTCGGCCCGGTCTGCACGAAAGCCGGAGCCGTCGCGACTGAAGTCGCTTCCACCGGAACGCGACGAATCTAGCGAGCGTGGATTCCCGCACGCGCCGCGAGAATCTGTGCCAGCACATCGGGCGCGTACTCGAACGAGTCGTAGTACAGCCGTTCTTCCGGCAGGCCCGCATCGAGAAAGCGCTGGTGGCTGGCGTCGATCATCGCCGGCGGCCCGCTCATGTAGAGATCGTAGCCGGACAGATCGGGGTGATCCTGCAGCACCGCCTCGTGTACAAGCCCGCGGCGCAGGGCTGAAGCAGGCAGCGGGTCCGATACCACCGCATGGAACTGCAGATTCGGCACATCGCGTGCCCAGCCTTCGGCCAGTGCGCGCAGATACAGCTCCGCTTCGCTGCGCGCGCCCCAGTAGACGAGCATCCGGCGGCGCGTGCCCAACTCGATGAAATGCTCGACGATCGCCTTGATCGGCGCGAAGCCGGTGCCGCCGGCCATGAAGATCATCGGCCGCTCGGAATCCTCTCGCGGCACGAAGGTGCCCAGCGGACCTTCGATGCGCATGCGATCGCCGACGCGCAGGCTGTCGTTGACCCACGAGGTAAACCCGCCGCCGGAAACGTGGCGCACATGCAGTTCGATTGCGCCATCTGGTTGCGGACCGTTGGCGATCGAGAACGGCCGGCGCTTGCCGTCCTCCAGCAGCACATCCAGATACTGGCCCGGCAGGCGCTTGAGCATTGGCTCGCTGCCGTACGGCAGCAGGCGCAGCCCGATCACGTCGGGCGCAAGCCGCCATTTGTCCTCCACCCGCACATCGAGCTGGCGCCGCACGATGTCTTCCACCGACGGCACTTCGCGCGCTTCCAGCAGCAGGTCGCTCATCGGCACCGCCTGGCACAGCAGCACCGCGTGATGCGCCAACGCGCCGGCGTCCAGCGCCACCGGCGGGTTGAACGGATATTCGCAGCGCCCTTGCAGCAGCGTCGCCTTGCAACTGCCGCACACGCCTGCCCGACATGAATATGGCAACGCCACGCCCGCGCGCTGCGCCGCTTCCAGCACGGTTTCGCCGGGTGCCACCTGGAAATGGTGTCCGGACGGTTTGAGAGTGACGGTATGCACCAGGCACATTGTCGCGGTGATGAGAGCGGACAACAATGCGGGCTCGACGCATAGGAATCAACGATGAGCCTCTGGAAACAGCCGACCGACCTCGCCCGCCTCAACGAATGGAGCGCCAACACCATGATGGAGACGCTGGGCATCCGCATCACCGCCATCGGCGACGACTGGCTGCAGGGCACGATGCCGGTCGACCATCGCACCCACCAGCCGTACGGCCTGCTGCACGGCGGTGCCTCGGTGGCGCTGGCCGAAACGCTGGGCAGCACTGCCGCGATGCTTACGCTCGATCCGGAGAAGGAACTCGCGGTCGGCCTCGACATCAACGCCAACCACATTCGTGGCGTGCGCAGCGGCACCGTCACCGGCACGGCGAAGATGCTGCATCTGGGCCGCACCACGCAGGTGTGGGAAATCCGCATCGAGAACGAGGAAGGCGCGCTGGTCTGCATCTCGCGCATCACCATGGCGGTGATCGCCGCGCGCACGATGGCTCCGCATTGAACGACACGCCGTATGCAAGGCTGAGTCCCGACCTCGTACTCGACGCCGTCGGCGCCTGCGGACTGTGGCCGGACGGACGGCTGCTCGCGCTCAACAGTTACGAGAACCGCGTGTGGCAGGTCGGGCTGGAGGACGGCCCGCCCGTGATCGCGAAGTTCTACCGGCCGGGCCGATGGAGCGACGCGGCGATCGTCGAGGAACACGCCTTTTCGCAGGAGCTGGCAGCCGCAGAGCTGCCGGTGGTCGCACCGCTGGTATTCGATGGGCAAACCTTGCTGCTGCACGATGGATTCCGCTACGCACTGTCGCCGCGACGCGGCGGTCGCGCGCCATCGCTGGAGTCGGTCGACCAACTGCAGTGGCTCGGTCGTCTGATCGCACGCATGCATGTGGTCGGCGCACGGCAGCCGTTCGCTCACCGCGGCAGACTCGATCGCGACAGCATGGTGCGCCAGCCGATGCAGGCCGTGCTCGATTCCAGCCTGCTGCCTGCCTCGCTGCAGACCAATTACCGCGCGGCGGCGACGCGCCTGGATGCCGCCATCGCGCAGCGGCAGCAGGCGATCGGCCCGGTGCGGCAACTGCGCCTGCACGGCGATTGCCACCCGGGCAATGTGCTGTGGACCGACGATGGCCCGCACTTCGTGGATTTCGACGATGCACGCACGGGACCGGCAGTGCAGGACCTGTGGATGCTGGCCAACGACGATTGTGCGATGAAGGCCGTGCTCGAAGGCTACGAGCAATTCCGCGACTTCGATCACGCCGAACTCGCCTTGGTACCCGCGCTGCGCGCGATGCGCCAGCTGCACTATGCCGGCTGGATCGCCGCGCGCTGGCACGATCCCGCGTTCCCCGCCGCATTTCCGTTTGCCGCCGAATCGCGCTGGTGGGAACAGCACATCGCCGACCTGCATGAGTTGGCGGACGAGCTCGAGTAGAGCCCTGTTCCATGTGCGACTTCTACAATCCTGATTTTCCGTTTGGAGTTTCTGCATGCGCACCATCCTCTTCCGCCTGATCGGCATCCTCGAAATCGCCGGCGGGCTCTACGGCGTGGCGGCGATGCTGCATCGGCTGCTGCCGTTCGGCTCGACCCGCGAAAGCCTGATCGCGTTGATCGGGCTGGCGGTATACGGATTCGTGATGGTCGCCGGCGTGTGGCTGCTGGAAGGCAGCGAGCGCGGCATCGCGCTGTCCCGCTGGGCGCAGCTGCTGCAACTGCCGCTGCTTGCCACGCCGGTTTTCAGCTATGCGCTGCACTGCGGCGCGTTCGTCAATGTGTTCGCCTCGCTGCAGGCGGCGCCGCGCCTGGGCATCGACTGGCACTTCGGCTCGGAGGGCTTCCTGCTTGCCGTCGCCGGGCCAGCGGTATCTCGCATCGGCATCAACCTGCTGGCATTGCTCTCCTGGCTGGCACTGCGGCTGCGCTGAAGATCCAGCGCTGATCGGGCACGCCAGCCGGGCACGCGGCCATTTGTGCTGCTATGCAGCAATTTCTCGCCCGAACGGCTAAGCTGTAGCCAACTCCGCTGCGCGAGGCGAATGCCATGAGCCAGCCGCCGATGAATTTTCGCACCCGCAAATGGGTGAAACCGCAAGACCTCAATCCCAACGGCACCCTGTTTGGCGGGAGCCTGCTGCGCTGGATCGACGAGGAGGCGGCGGTCTACGTCATCAATCAGCTGGGCAACGCCCGCGTCGTGACCAAGTACATGTCGGAAATCAACTTCGTCAGTTCGGCGCGCGAAGGCGACATCATCGAAATGGGTATCAGCGCCACGCATTTCGGCCGCACCTCGATCACCCTGCGCTGCGAAGTGCGCAACGTCATCACCCACAAGAGCATCCTGACGATCGACAAGATCGTGTTCGTCAACGTGGGCCCCGACGATTTGCCCTTGCCGCATGGGCGCACCGAAACGATCAGCGAGGACGCCACGGCGCTTGCCCATCCATCGTGATGCTCGGCAGCGGCCGGCGCGGGCCGCACGTTACAATGCGACGATGACCATGTCCTCTCCTGCCGCATCCGGCATCGCCCTGCCGGTGATCCGCCTCAAATCCGACCGCAACCCCGGCCATCCGTGGGTATGGTCGGCGCAGATCTACAAACCCGAGTCGAAGTTGCCGCCGGGCAGCGTGGTCGAGGTGCAGGACGCGAAGGGTCGCTTCGTCGGACGCGGTTTCTGGAACGGCCACGCGCGCATCGCGCTGCGGCTGCTGAGCAACGATGCGGAACAATCAATTGATGCCGAATGGATCGCCGCACGCATCGCGCGCGCCGTGCAACTGCGCCGCGACTGGCTGCAGCTCGACCAGGTCACCGATGCGTGGCGCGTGGTGCACAGCGAGGGCGATGGCCTGTCGGGCCTGATCGTCGACCGCTATGCCGACATCCTGGTGATCGAATATTTCGCCGCCGGCATGTGGCGTTTCCGCGAGGCGATCCATGCGGCGCTGCTTTCGCATTTTCCCGGCGCGCGGCTGTACTGGTTCGCC
>DASWOQ010000063.1:0-24524 GCA_036398675.1 Rhodanobacter sp.
ATGCTTTATAACCGTTTATAAGCCAAGGATGTCCGCAATGAGCAAGCTATCGAATTGGTTGCTCCTGACGGCGCTGTGGCTAGCTGCGGCCATGGCCCATGCCGGCACCGTCACCTACGTCTACACGGACCCGCAGGGCACACCGCTGGCGGAAGCCGATGCGACGGGTACGATCACGGCACGCTTCGATTACGCACCCTACGGCACAGCGGTGGCGAGCCTGGGTGCGGCACCGAACGGACCGGGGTACACGGGGCATGTGAATGATCCGGACACCGGGCTCGTGTACATGCAGGCGCGCTATTACGATGCAGCAGTAGGTCGGTTCCTGGCTACGGATTCTGCCGGAGTCACTTCGGGTAATCTTTTTACATTTAGCAGATATGCTTATGCAAATAATAATCCCATAGTCAATATAGACCCAGATGGCCAAGCCACAGAAATCGCCATGAAGTATCACGCTGTAGATATTGGTTTGGGCTATACCGTGGGTCACGAATTTGTAACGATGCGAGACACAAATAGTAATGTTATCTACGTATCTCGTGCCGGACCCTCCGCCGATTATCCTGTATTAGATGGAATATCTAATTCACAAGCGAATTACACAAATTCTAAAGGAGATAGCACAGTAATGACTCTCCAGGCGTTTACTGGATTATATTCTCAGTCTGCTGGGAAATCGTCGGATAATCATACTGTTACGGGTAGCGTGGTCGTGGTACCGGATGATCTTTCTACAGTTTTAAAAAATGCCAGCGCGATTTCTACGGCTGTAAATGCTGCAAATATTCCCTATTTGCCAAAAACAACTAATTCGAACTCATACGCAAATACCACCTACCAATGGCTTACTGGCAAGACCGCACCACATCAGGATTACTTTACGGGTCCAAAAACCCCATTGCCGGTGACTAGGCCAAAGACACCGCCGCCGTGCAAATCTGTTTATCCGGGAGAATGTTAATAGCTATGATATTAAATTTAATTCTAGCAATGCTAATTCCGATTAGCGGCATTCCTCAAGTGAACAATACGTCCACTGGCCTGGGAACTACGTCTTCTGAGAGATTTCTAGCAGGGCACAATGAGAAGACTTTCAGTGAAACGTACGGCCCTGACTTTAAGCTGCCGCAATCAGAAGTCTGCTTCACAAAATTTCTAAAAAGTCGTAATTTAATTATTTCTTCAACAACTACGCTAAATGAGCAATCTTCGAACATTCAGGCGCCAAAATGGATTTCCAAGTTCAGCTCAAGAAAAATAGTGAAGATAATTGATATTTACGATGCAGGACATGCCGCTAAGCACGAGTCTCATCATTATTTGGCATACGTGGACGACAATTCTCAAGTTATATTTATTGAAAATAAGTTTCAATACGATGGGCCCTGAGTTCTACACGCCTTCAGCGTTTCGATCAATTTAAGGGGACTTGGTACGGATCGAGACCGTCGGCATGGGTGTGTCTTACATCTGCGTGCATGCCCGTCATCAAAGCCGTTTGCGATGCGTCGACCAAGGCCGCCTTCAAGGCGCTGGCCGAGCGTGAAAACACCACCGAGATGCAACAGCTGCGCACGCTGGTGTCGCGCGAACTGACGTCTCAAGTGGGTGAGCGACCCGCCCCGGTGCTGGATCGGCCGATCCGCGGCAAGCTCGATGTGCGCCTGACGTGATCATCATCGGAACAGTGATGCGCACTAAGCGATGTGTCAATAAATTGAGGATAGATCAAGTGTATGCGCCTGCGGACAAGGTTAAGTGATCCCGACAACCGTGAAGTGGATCAGGCCGGGATCAGCGTCGCGATCATGTGTTCGACGTAGGCGTCGAACTCCTCGTGGTTGATCCGCGGCAGGCCCAGGGTGAAGTTCAGTTGCAGGAAGCCGACATACGCGGCGTAGGTCAGCCGCGCGCGGTTCAGCGCCTGCACTGTCGGCAGGCCGGCCTCGGCAAACGCCGTGGTCAGGAACTCCATGCGGCGTTGCGAAACCCGCGCCATCACCGGCACCACCTGTGGGTGGTCGAGCGCTTTCAGCAGCGCGGCATAGACGCGATGGGGCTGCAGTTCGTGCGCCACCCGGCGAAACAGTTCGGGCAGGCGCTTGCGTGGATCGCTGATTTGCTCGATCTGGTTGATGACCTCGCGCTCGCCGTATTGCTCCCAGCGCTCCAGCGCGGCATTGAGCAACGCCTCGCGGGTACGGAAGTGCCAGTAGAAACTGCCCTTGGTCACGCCCAGTTGGCGCGCCAGAGCCTCGACGGCCAAGGCGCCGACACCCTGTTCGGCGATCAGATGCAGTGCGGCTAGCTCCCAGTCCTCGGCGGAGAGGCGGGTACGTTCAGGCTTGCTGCTGACATTCATTTGCGTATGGTAGCCACACCCTGCGGCTTTGTAATCTGCAGCGTGCAGCCGCTTGATACGTCGCGGGATTTGCCCGATGCGAGGCCATGCGGATGCCCCCAACCGATGTATTGACGGCTCCGTCGGAGCAATCCATACTCGTCCGTATGGTTTCGACGATTCCCTCCAATCCTTTGCCCAGCCGGTTCCGCGTTGCCGACCTTTCCCTGGCGGTCGAAACGCGCCACCCGGATGGCGATCCGACGCTGCTGTTCGCGCACGGTTTCGGCCAGACGCGCGGCGCGTGGAACGGGGCGGCCGATGCGCTCGCCAGGGCGGGCTGCCGTTGCGTGAGCTTCGACAGCCGCGGCCACGGTGAAAGCGACCGTTTGCCTGGCGGCGACTACCACATGGATCAGTTCACTGACGACTTGTTGCGCCTGGCCACGAACCAGCCGCAGGCGCCGATCCTGGTGGGTGCGTCGATGGGCGGGTTGCTCGGGCTGGTGCTTGCGGGCGAAGTACGGCCCGCACCGTTTCGCGCGCTAGTGCTGGTCGACATCACGCCGCGCTGGGAAACCGCCGGGGTGGAGCGCATCCTGGCTTTCATGCAGGCACATCCGGACGGGTTCGCCGACTACGCCGAAGCCGCCGAGCAGATCGCCGGTTACCTGCCGCAGCGGCGCGAGCGCAAAAGCGAACAGCAGTTGCGCCCGCTCCTGCGCGAGGGCGCCGACGGCCGCCTGCGCTGGCACTGGGACCCGGCGTTGCTGGCGGGCGTGGTGAACGAGAGCGAACGCTATCAGCCGCGCCTGCAGGCGGCTGCCGCGAAGGTCGACGTGCCGGTGCTGCTGCTGTCCGGCGCGCGCAGTGACGTGGTGTCACGCGCGACCGTGGACGAATTCCTGCAACTGGTGCCGCATGCGCGGCATGTCGAACTACCGCATGCCACGCATATGGTCGCGGGCGACGCAAACGATGCATTTACGCGCGAAGTCGTCCGATTCGTGCAAAGTCTGGATCCATCGGCTGACCGGCTGCGAGCCGGCGCCATCCAACCGTGATGAGGTGTTGAGATGTCCGTGATACTCACCCTACTGGCGGCGCTGATTGCCACCGGTGCCTGCGCCTACCACCGCAGCAGCCTGCGCACGTGGATGATTGTGACCATGCTGACGACGCTGGTCGTCGGGCTGATCGCGCATGCGCCGTGGACAATGGTGATCCTGCTGATCATCGAGGCGGCCATCGCGATTCCGCTGCTGATGGTGGATTTCCGCCGTCGCCAGATCAGCGCACCGCTGCTCAAGCTGTTCGCCAAGGTCACGCCCAAGCTGTCCGAAACCGAGCAGACCGCGCTGGAAGCGGGCACGGTCGGTTTCGAGGGAGAGCTTTTCTCCGGCAAGCCCAACTGGCACGAACTGCTGCGCCAGCCGAAACCGGAATTGAGCGTGGAGGAGCAGGCCTTCCTCGACGGTCCGGTGGAAGAACTCTGCGGCATGATCGACGACTGGCAGATCACCCACGAGCTGGCCGACCTGCCGCCCGACGTCTGGGCCTTCATCAAGAAGAACAAGTTCTTCGGCATGATCATCCCGAAGCAGTACGGCGGCCTGCAGTTCTCGGCGCTGGCGCACTCGGCGGTGCTGCAGAAGCTCTCCACCATCTCGGCCACCGTGTCGTCGACGGTAGCGGTGCCTAATTCGCTCGGGCCGGCCGAGCTGCTGCTGCATTACGGCAGCGACGAGCAGAAGGATTATTACCTGCCGCGTCTGGCGGTCGGCGAAGAGATTCCCTGTTTCGCGCTGACCGGGCCATACGCCGGCTCCGATGCCACCTCGATTCCGGATTACGGCATCGTCTGCAAGCAGACCGTCGATGGCGTGGAAACGCTCGGCATCAGGCTCACCTTCGACAAGCGCTACATCACGCTGGCGCCGATCGCCACGGTGGTGGGTTTGGCATTCCGCATGTACGACCCGGATCACCTGCTGGGCGAGAAGGAGGATCTCGGCATCACCCTCGCGCTGCTGCCGCGCGCGACGCCGGGGTTGCAGATCGGCCGCCGCCATTTTCCGCTGAACATCCCGTTCCAGAACGGCCCCATCCATGGCAAGGACGTATTCGCACCGCTGTCGGTGCTGATCGGCGGTCCGAAAATGGCGGGGCACGGCTGGCGCATGCTGGTCGAAGTGCTGTCGGTGGGCCGCGCGATTTCGCTGCCGTCGAACGCCACCGGTGCCATGCGCGGATCGGTCGCCGCCACCGGTGCCTACGCGCGCATGCGCAAGCAGTTCGGCCTGGCCGTCGCGCGCTTCGAGGGCGTGGAAGAGGCGTTGGCGCGCATCGGCGGGCTCACTTACGCGACCGCCGCACTGTCCCGCGCGACCGCTGCGGCGGTCGATCGCGGCGAGAAGCCGGCGGTGACCTCGGCGATTGCCAAGTATCACGCCACCGAATGGGCGCGGCGGATCGCCAGCGACAGCATGGACGTGCATGGCGGTAAGGGCGTGCAGCTCGGCCCGAAGAATTACGCCGGGCGCGGCTGGGCCAGCGTGCCGATCGCGATCACGGTGGAAGGCGCCAACATCATGACGCGCAGCCTGATGATCTTCGGCCAAGGCGCGATCCGCTGCCATCCCTACGTGCTGAAGGAAATGCAGGCACTCTCGATCATCGATCGCGGCGAGCAACTGAAGACCTTCGATCGCCTGCTGTTCGGCCATCTGGGCTTCGGCGTCTCCAATGCCGTGCGCAGCTTCGTGCTGGGCCTCACCGGTTCGCGCCTCGGCGAAACCGCGGGCGATGCGTACACGCGCCGCTACTACCGCAAGCTCGATCGCTACTCCGCCGCGCTCGCCCTGTGCGCCGACGTGTTCATGGGCGTGCTCGGCGGCAAGCTGAAGTTCAAGGAAAAGCTGTCGGCCCGGCTCGGCGATGTGCTGAGCTATCTCTACATCGCCAGCAGCATGCTCAAGCGTTATGAAGACACCGGTCGGCCCGATGCGGACCGCCCGCTGCTGGCGTGGGGTTTCCACGAATGCATCTGGCTGACCCAGAACGCGCTCGACGGCGCGATCCGCAACTTCCCGGTGCGGCCGGTGTCGTGGCTGCTGCGCGTGCTGGTGTTCCCGCTGGGTCGCCGCGAAGTGCCGCCGTCGGATCGCCTCGGCCGCCGCGTGGCCGCGTTGATCACCGCGCCGAACGAGGCGCGCAGCCGCCTCACCGAATGGGTCTATCTCACACCCAACGCCAACAACACGGTGGGTCGCATGAACGCGCTGCTGCCGGACGTGATCGCCGCCGAGCCGGTCGAACGCAAATTCCAGAAGGCGCAGAAATCCGGCCAGTTCAAGGCGCACGACGTGGCTGACCAGTATGGTGAAGCGCTGCAGGCGGGTGTCATCAGCCAGGCTGAGTTCGACCTGCTCAAGCGTGTGCGTGACGGCGTGGCCGAGTTCATCGCGGTGGACGATTTCGAATCGGATGAACTACGCGCCTTCAAGACGCGAGCGGACGACCACCCGAAAACCGGCGACGTCTGAGCATCGCCGCGGTGCATCGAAATGGGCCGGCTGTCACATGACAGCCGGCTTTTTCATGCAAGCCCGGTGCGTCGCCAGCCAGGCAAGACGATGGAGCGGCGGCGCAGCGCAGCGATCAACAGCACGAGCGAACACAGCGAGCACAGGCCAAGCGCAATCACCGACGCCTCGGCACCGAATACGCCACCGCTCAGCCAGTCCGGTCCACTGCGCGCGGACACCAGCCAGCCATCGGCCTTGAAGCCCGAGACGGGAATGCCATAGATCGTGCCCTGCGCGAAGTTCCAGGCTGCATGCAGGCCCATGCACAAGGATAACGAGCGCGTCAGGTGGTAGACCAGTCCGAACAGCAAGCCGGCTTCGATCGCGATGGCACACGAGCTCCACAGCGTGGCGCCGGCATTGCCCAGATGCACGGCACCGAAGAACAGCGCGGAAACCGCCAGCGCCCACCACGTGCCGAGGCCTTCCTCGACGATGCGGAACAACACGCCGCGGAACATGATTTCCTCGCCGATGCCCGCGCCCAGCCCGACCATCAGCAGCGCCGGCAGCCACGAGGCATCGGGATTGGTGCCGATGACGTGATAGCAGCCAAGCAGCCACAGTGTGCCGACCACCGCGCTGAACAGGAGCAGGCCCGCAAGTACGCCTGCCAGGCCATCCGGCAGCAGCTTGCGCGGCGCGAGCTCGGCGACCGGACGATGTTCCACTTTCCGGACCAGCAACAGGTAGGCGGCCAGAGCGGGGATCGCCCGCAGCAGGAATTGAGCCATGCCGGCATGGATGCCCGAAGCGCCTTTGCCGCCCCAGCCCAGGACGTGTAGCAACAGGCCCGTCGCCATTTCGAGAAGCACGAACATGGCGATGAAGATCACGACCCGGGCCAGCGGGGAAAACACCAGCCAGCGTTTCCATTGCGATGCGTCGGCTGGGGTGGAGAAGGCGATGGTGCGGTCGTGCATGTGTGGGGCCCCGTTGCTGCAAAGGCCCGTACGTTAGCAGCGGTGCAGGTGACTGCCCAGCGGATGCGGGTGGCTATTCTCTTTACAGCTCCACCGCCGCCGCGTGCTCGCGCGTGTTGGAAAAGCGCACCTGCGGCCAGCGCTCCTGCGCCAATTGCAGGTTGACCCGCGTCGGCGCGATATAGACCAGTTCGCCGGCGCCGTCGATCGCCAGGTTCATCGCGTTCTTCTCGCGGAACTCGGCCATCTTCTTCTCGTCGTCGCAATGCACCCAGCGTGCGGTGGTCACGGTCACCGGCTCGAAGCTGGCATCGACGTTGTATTCGTCCTTCAGCCGGTACGCCACCACGTCGAACTGCAGCACGCCGACGGCGCCGAGGATCAGGTCGTTGCTCATCAGCGGGCGGAAGAACTGCGTGGCGCCTTCCTCGCTCAGCTGCGCCAGGCCCTTCTGCAGCGCTTTCATCTTCAGCGGATCGCGCAGACGCGCGCGGCGGAAAAGCTCCGGCGCGAAGTTTGGGATGCCGGTGAAGTTGATCGACTCACCTTCGGTGAAGGTGTCGCCGATGGTGATGGTGCCGTGGTTGTGCAGACCGATCACGTCGCCCGGATACGCGGTCTCCACGATTTCGCGGTCACTGGCCATGAAGGTCAGTGCGTTGGCGATGCGGATGTCCTTGCCGGTGCGCGTCTGGATCATTTTCATGCCGGCGTTGTACGTGCCGGAGCACACGCACATGAATGCCACGCGGTCGCGATGCGCCGGATCCATGTTCGCCTGGATCTTGAACACGAAGCCGGAAAGCTTCTCCTCTTCGGGCTGCACCTCACGCGTGAGCGTCGCGCGCGGACGCGGCGAGGGCGCATGCTCGACGAAGAAATCGAGCAGCAACTGCACGCCGAAATTGTTCACCGCCGAGCCGAAGAATACCGGCGTCTGCCGGCCGGCCAGGTATTCGTCCATGTCGAACGAGGGCGCGGCGCCCTGTACCAGTTCGAGTTCGTCGCGCAGTTCGCGCATCGCTTCGTCGCCGATCTTTTCCAGCAGGCCCGGCGCGTCGAGGCCCTTGAAGATCGTCGAGTCCTGTCGGGTGAAATTCCTGCCCGGCTCGAAGATGTGCACTTCGTCCAGCACCAGGTGATAAACCCCCTTCAGTCGCTTGCCCATGCCGATCGGCCAGGTCACCGGCGCGCAGGCGATGCCGAGCACCGACTCCACTTCGTCCAGCAATTCGATCGGCGAGCGACCCTCGCGGTCGAGCTTGTTGATGAAAGTCATGATCGGCGTGTCGCGCAGTCGGCAGACTTCCATCAGCTTGATCGTGCGCTCCTCCACGCCCTTGGCGCAGTCGATCACCATCAGCGCCGAGTCCACCGCGGTCAGCACGCGATAGGTGTCCTCGGAAAAGTCCGCGTGCCCGGGCGTGTCGAGCAGGTTGACGATCTTGCCTTCGTAAGGAAACTGCATCACCGACGAAGTCACTGAGATGCCGCGCTCCTTCTCCAGCGCCATCCAGTCCGAAGTTGCATGCCGCGCCGCCTTGCGCCCCTTCACCGAGCCGGCCATCTGGATCGCGCCGCCGAACAGCAGCAGTTTTTCGGTCAGCGTGGTCTTGCCCGCGTCAGGATGGCTGACGATGGCAAACGTGCGGCGGCGGAGGGTTTCTTGCAGATGCGTGGACATGCGGGCAGGTCGGCTGGATCGCGAACCGGCAATTGTAGCTTGGATGGGTGGTCGACCCGGCGTGCCAGGTAGCGAAAATCGCTGATGGAGCAAAGGCTAGTGGTGATGATCCTGTTCGTCGTCGTTGGCCAGGCTTCCGCCCATGCCCATGCCTGCACCCATGCCTGCACCTGCGCCGCCGCCCATGCCCTTGGCGCCCCCGCCTTTCGCATCGTCCTTCCCGCCGCCGTCGCCCTTGCCACGCGAGACGGGCAGTCGGGCGGGACCCTGTTTCGGAATGGACAGGCTGGCGGGCACCGGATCCAGATCCAGCACCTGGCGGATGAAGTCGCGCAGCGAAACGACGAGCTCCGCTGTGTGCGTGGGACGGCCTGCGGCAAGTTCGGTGGCGGCTTTTGCTGCGAGCCCGACCTGTTCCTCGGTGCCCAGCAGGATGATGTCGGAGAGTGCGGCCTCGACCGCATCGCGCACCCGTCGCGAGCGTTCCACGTTGGGCCATTCGCTTCCGGCGGGCAAATCCGGTGTCGCATGTCCTGCATCGCGCGAGTCGGTTGGCTCCGAATCGCTGACCTGATCTCCACGACGCCGCAGATCACGCAGGTGCGTGGGGTCGACTGCGAGATTACCCGTGAAGGAACCACCGAGCGTCTTGTACGCCGCGATCAGCGTGCGCAGGCGCTCGTTGATCTGCCGGTTCTCGCGCTCGCGACGCTGCTGGATCACCTGCATGGCGAGCAGACGTATGCCGACGCCGATCAAGGTGATCACGGCCAGCCCGAACAGCGTCGACAGCAAGCCCTGCCAGGAACTGAAATCCAGATTGCGCATGCGAAAGCTCCAGGGGATCAGGAGTCCAGTCTATTGCCTGCAAGCAGCTTCCCGCTTGGCATGCAGTCAAGGCGCGGCCAAACAAAAAGCCCAGGGATCGCCCGGGCTTTCTGGTGTCGCGGCCGTCATGGCGACGGCCACGGAAGATGCGAAGGATTACTTCGCTTCTTTTTCCATCAGTTTCTCGACCATGCTCGCCGGCACCTCTTCGTAATGATCGAAGATCATGGTGAAGTTGCCGCGGCCGCTGGTGGCCGAGCGCAGGAAGTTGATGTAGCCGAACATTTCGGACAGTGGCACGAAGCCCTGCACGAACGCCGACGTACCCTTCTGGCCCTGGTCCGAGATGCTGCCGCGACGACGGTTGATGTCGCCGATGACGTCGCCGAGATAGGTCGCCTCGGTGACCACTTCCAGGCTCATGATCGGCTCCAGCAGCTTCGGCTTGGACAGCTTCTGCGCCTCGCGGAAGCAGGCGCGGCCGGCGATTTCGAAGGCCAGTGCCGAGGAGTCGACGTCGTGGTACTTGCCGTCGATCAGGCGTGCCTTGAAGTCCAGCACTTCGTAGCCGGCGACCTGGCCCTGGCGCGACTCGACTTCGATCGCATGCTGCACCGCCGGGATGTATTCGCGCGGCACGCGGCCACCGACCACTTCATCGGAGAACACCACGCCCGAACCCGGCTCGCCCGGTTCGAAGATCATCTTCACTTCGGCGAACTGGCCCGAACCGCCGGACTGCTTCTTGTGCGTGTAGGTGTGTTCGACGGTCTTGCCGAACGCCTCGCGGAAGCTGACCTTGGGCTTGCCCATGTTGGCTTCCACGCCCAGCTCGGTGCGCATGCGGTCGATGGTGATTTCCAGGTGCAGCTCGCCCATGCCCTTGAGCACGGTCTGGCCGGTTTCCTGGTCCACTTCCATGCGCAGCGACGGATCGGCCTTGACCATCTTGTAGAGCGCGGTGGACATCTTGTCGACGTCGTTGCGGCTCTTCGGCTCGACCGACACACTGATCACCGGATCGGGGAAGCGCATGCGCTCGAGCAGGGCCGGATGGGCCGGATCGCTCAGCGAGTCGCCGGTCTCGGTTTCCTTCATCGAGACGAATGCGCAGATATCGCCGGCGCGCACTTCGTCGATTTCCTTGGTGGCATTGGCCTGCACTTCCACGATGCGGCCCACGCGCTCCTTCTTGCCGCGGGTGACGTTCTGCAGGGTGTCGCCCTTCTTGATCACGCCGGAGTAGATGCGGCAGAAGGTCAGCGTGCCGAACTGGTCGTTGATGACCTTGAACGCCAGCGCGCGCGCCGGTGCATCGTCGGTCACTTCCTGCTCGCCGATGACGTTGCCGTCCTCGTCGACCATCGAGATGCCGCCGTTCTCGCCCGGGTAGGGCATGTAATCGACCACGGCATCCAGCAACTGCTGCACGCCCTTGTTCTTGTACGACGAGCCGCAGAACACCGGCACCAGCTTGCCGGTGACGCAGCCCTTGCGGATGCATTCCTTCAGCTTCTTGGGATCGTGCTCACCGGTTTCGATCAGCTTCTCGAACGCGTCGTCGTCCATCGCCAGCGCCGTTTCCAGCATTTCTTCGCGCAGCTTCGGCAACTGGTCGACCCAGTCGTTGTCGACGGTGGAACCGAACTTCAGGCGGTTTTTCGCTTCCTCGAACGACACGGTTTCCCAGGTGCTGTCCTTGTCGTCCGAAGCCCAGATGTAGGCGACGTTGGCGACCAGGTCGGCCATGCCACAGAACTCGTCGCTGCTGCCGAGCGGAACCTGGCACAGCAGGGCTGGCGCGTTGAGGCGCTCGCGGATGCCCTTGACGCAGTGCGCGAAACTGGCGCCGATGCGATCCATCTTGTTGACGTAGCACACGCGCGGCACGTTGTACTGGTCGGCCAGGCGCCAGTTGGTTTCGGTCTGCGGTTCCACGCCGGCGACGCCGTCGAACACCACCACGGCGCCATCGAGCACGCGCAGCGAACGGTTCACCTCGATGGTGAAGTCCACGTGTCCCGGGGTGTCGATCACGTTGATCTGGTGGCCCTTCCACTCGGCCGTCACCGCTGCCGACTGGATCGTGATGCCGCGCTTGCGCTCCTGCTCCATGTAGTCGGTAGTGGTCGAGCCCTTGCCGTCCTTGGTGTCGTGCACGTCGACGATCTGGTGCTTCTTGCCGGTGTAATACAGCACGCGCTCGGTCGTGGTGGTCTTGCCGGCGTCGATGTGCGCGATGATGCCGATGTTGCGATAGAGATTGAGCGGTTTCTGGCGGGCCACAGTCTGGATTCCGTAAAGTCGTTGGGGAAAGCGTGAGCAGGACAGCTCAGATGCTGCCCCATGGAAACTTTTGCAATGCGAATGCGGTTCTGTGCTGGCATGCGCAGATCCGCAAGGCGGAGCGCCAATGCGCCCGACCGCCCATTATAACTGCTGTAGCGGGAGCTTGCGCTGGGGGCTTCAGGGGGCTGGCGACAGGGGCCGCCGCGGGCGCAAGGCGCCGACGGCGGCCGGCATCGATTTTTGCAGAGAAACCTAAGGGTCAGTGACCGCCGAAGAAATCGCCGTCATTTTGGGCTGCCTTGCCCAGTTGGCTCAGCAGAACCGCCGTCCGGATCGAAAATTCCCGCCATGCGGGCAGGGCGGACACGTCCTGCCAGTCCGACCATTCGCCGGCAACCAGGGTGTCCGGGTGGTTGCGGGTGTTGTGTTTGAATGCTTGCAGCGCCTCCCTCACCGCGGGCATGTCGGCCAGGAATTTGTCCAGCGCGGCCTTCTCGGCATGCGTCACCTGGTCCACCGGCAACTCGGTCAGCGCTATACAGGCAGTTTCCATTTCCCACTGGTACTCGGTGGCGAGGAACCAGCTGAACCCATCGTCCTCGACCGTGCCGCTGGCGATCGCCTGGGCATGGTCGAGAAACGTCCGCAGCGTGGACGCGAACGGATCGGTGACGTTGCGGGGAATCTCGGTCATCGCGCGCATTTGCCTCTCTCCATTTCCTAGTGGCGCCGAAAGAGTGGTCCGGATACGCCACCCCGGCTCTCTGAGCGTCTTCCGGCGGCTGAAAAACAATGCAAGAGGAGTGCCGCGGAGGGTGAGAAACGACGGTCTGGGGCCCTTTTCATGCGGCAGCCCATCCGGAGGCGAAGAAGGCAGCAATGATGCGTCAACCGATGCCAATATCGCCGGATCAGCCGGGCACAAGCAAATTCGCCGGCTCACGGGCATCGCCAAGCTGCCGGGCGGTCGAATTTCCGAACACGGGGCCGTGCTGCGTTGGGTTCTTCGGGCGGCGGCAACGACTGTTGCGGGAGCCAATGTCATCGTCGATTCGCGGGAATACGCAGAATTCGGCCGGTTTGCTTATGAATGCGTCAGATTCTGACGGTTTATTCCAGCAGGTCCTCGTAGAACGCCCCGAACGGTTCGGTCGGGTGCGCGATCTGAATTTCCAGCACCCACAGCCCGGCGGATGGCCGGTCTTCCAGCGTGGCCATGTCGCCACCCTTGTGGATCGCATGCGGGAAGTCGCCGAGCCGGTGGCCCTTGATCGCATGGTTGAAGCGCCAACCCATCGCCTCGGCGCGCGTGTTCGCGAATTCGTACAGCGAGCGGCCACTGAGCCCTTGCATGCGCCATGCGTCGGCCACTTCGTGAAACAGCGCACGTGCCGCGTCCGCGCAAGCCTGCCGTTCCGGCGCGTCGCCGACCACGAACGTGTCGCCGACATCGCCCTCGTGGCCGTCGAACACCAGCCCGAGGTCGATGAAATAGCTGTCGTTCTCGCCCAGCCGCACGCCGGGGTCGGATTTCTGCCGGTAGGTCTTGGTGGTGTTCACGCCGATGCGGATCAGCACCGGATGCCAGATGCGCTGGCAACCCAGTTCCTGGAACACCTCGGTCGCCATCGCCCTGGCTTGTTCCTCGTCGATGCCTGGCAGCATCCGGTCGCGGATGCCCTGCAACGCTGCCTAGGTTCTTTCGCGGGCGTGTGTCATCAAGGCGGGGTCATAGCGCCTGCCGACGGCTTCGCGGGGGTGATTCGTCATGCTGGTTCGAATGTCGAAAAGCAGCGATGTAACCCGATCAGGCCAGGTGCACCAGTACCAGTGCGATCGCCGCGGGCAACGCCTGGATCCACAGGATCTTCCGGCTTGCCGTGATGCCGCCGTAGATGCCGGCGATCAGCACGCAGGCGAGGAAGAACACCTTCACGCCGAAGCCGGTGCTGCCGAGGTAGAGGCCCCACACCAGTCCCGCGGCGAGGAAACCGTTGTAGAGCCCCTGGTTGGCGGCGAGCGTCTTGGACTGTTCGGCGAATTCGGGCGTCAGGCCGAACGCGCGGCGGCCGGAGGGCCTGGTCCAGAGGAACATCTCCAGGATCAGAAACCACAGGTGCAGCAAGGCGATGACGGCGATCACGACGTTCGCGGCAATGGACATGGGACTTCCCTGGATCGGCGACCGGTGGCGCCTCGTTGCGCGAGTGTCGCAGCCGCTCCCTTTCATCGCAACGCAGGCGCCGTTGCCGCCACGCGCCGCCGGGTTTGCTTAGCCGGGCAGGGCTGGTGCGGGTGTCAGCGCGGCCACGACCGTCGTGCTGGCGGCCGGCCGGCCCAGCCGGCGCAGCAGGCGATAGTGCGAGGCGATGCCGGCGGCGAAACTGCGATGGGCGAGATAGGTCACCCCGTGTTCGCGGCAGGCTTCCTCCACCACCCGCGCGATGGCGGGATAGTGCACATGCGAGATGCGCGGAAACAGGTGGTGCTCGATCTGGAAATTCAGTCCGCCGATCATCCAGTTCAGCGCGCGGTTGCCGCGCGCGAAATCCACCGTGGTCTGGATCTGGTGGATCGCCCACGGTGTATCCATCTGTTTGCCGGTGGCATCGGGCGCGGGAAACGCCGCTTCCTCGACCACATGCGCCATCTGGAACACCAGCGCCAGCAACACGCCGGCAACCGCCGAGACCAGCACGTAGAAAACCAGCACGGTGCCGATCGAATGGAAGAACAGCGGCAGGCCGAAGGCCAGCGTGAAAAACACCAGCTTGCCGACCACGAAACCGGCCAGATCCCATCCGCGCGGGCGGGTGAAGGGGCGCTCGCCGACCGTGCCGGTGATCATGTCGCGGAAATCGCCGTAGAGGTGCCAGCGGATCGCGGTGACGCCATACAGCGGCCACAGGTAGATGTGCTGCCAGCGATGCCACGGCCGCCGCGGCTGCAGCGGCGACAGCCGGCCCAGCACGCCGAGGTCGATGTCGCTGTCGTGCCCGGCGATGTTGACCCAGGTGTGGTGGAAGCGGCCGTGCTTCCATTGCCAGATGTACGAGCTGCCGCCGACCAGGTCCAGCGCCAGCGCCATCAGCCGGTTCACCCAGCGGCGCTCCGAATATGCCTGATGGCCGCCGTCATGCATGATGTTGAAGCCGATGCCAGCTGTCGCCGTACCGAGCACGATGCCCAGCAACACGCCCTGCCACCAGCTCGCTGCGAAAAACACCAGCGCGACATAGGCAAGCGCGAACGTGGTGAGGATCAATGCGGTCTTGAGATACATGCGCGGGCTGTCGCGCTGCGGTGTGCCGGTGCGCTTGAATTCCGCCTCGACGCGACGGCGCAGTTCGCGATGGAACGAGTTGTCGCCGCTGAACTTCAGGCGCTCGTCGCGTGGGTCGGGTTGCGAGGCGCCAGAGGCCGTCCCGCGATGCAATGAATCGAGGGACATGGGCTAGCCTGCGGACGATTGAGGCCGCCATCCTACGCCGCCCGACGTAACGCCAACGTTTTGGGTGGCCCATGCCACCCGCAGGCTGTCAGAACTGTGTCGTGCGTGGCGTTCTGGACGTCGTCCACGCCACCAGGGCCACCAGCAGTGCGGCCAGTACCAGCGATGAACCCGCGGTGCCGAGATCGAGCCCGCCATGGCTGGCCGGCTTGGTCAGCAGATCGCCGAAGGTGGCGCCGAACGGCCGCGTGAGCACGAACGCGATCCAGAACAGCATCACGCGATCAAGCGCGGTAAAGCGATAGGCCAGCGCCACCGTGGCGATTGCTCCACCGATCAGTGCCGCGCCACCGAGGAACCCGAGCCCCGAATCGTCTGCCAGAAAATCGCCCAGCGCGGTGCCCAGGGTGTTCGAGACCAGGATCGCGGCCCAGTAGAAAACTTCTGCGCGGCGGCTGTGGATGTGTTCGACCGAGATCGATCTCTCGCTGGCATGCCAAACCGCCAGCACCAGCAGCAGGCAGCTGGCGAGGATCGCCGCGCCGGTGGCGTAGCCCAGGCCGAGAGTGCGATCCATGAAATCGGACAGGGTGGTGCCGGCGGTACTGGTGGTCAGGATCACCGCCCAGTAGAGCGGCGGATGGAACCGCTTGGCCGCAAGCTGCAGGCACAGCGTGACCACGAACAACCCGAGCAGGATCAGCGTGCTTACCGCATAACCCACGTGCATCGTCATCGAGAGCTGATCGCCGCCGGTTTCGCCCAGCGTAGTCGCGCAGATCTTCATGATCCAGAATGCCAGCGTGACTTTGGCGACCTTGTCGCCGACGTGCGTTTGGACGTCTTCGCTCATCATCGTCTCTGTCATGTGTGGCTTGCCGGGTCGGTCACGTTGCGGCCTTGAACGTCACCACCAGAACATCGCGATGCGCCGGCTTGGACGGATCGAGCGGTGTCACCGGCGTCACCCCATGGCAGACGCGAGCATCGTCGACCAGCGCGGCGTCCATGGCGCGGGTCAGCGTGAAGCTGCCGAGCAGCGTGCCATCGTGTGCGTGGATGGTGGTGGTGCCGCTCTCGATATTGGCGCGATCGATCAGCAGCACCAGCACGTAGTCGACGCCGTCGCGATGCACTCCTTCCGGCGTGGGTTCGCCGCTTTCGCCCGCGCGCGCCTCGATGCGGAACTGATGCATCTCGATATGCCAGCGTGGTATGGCGGGGGCGAGTCCTCCAAACAACTGCCGGCTGAATTCGAGGATGCGACGCAGGCTGGCACTTTCCGCGATCGCCGCATGCACGGGCTCGAACCAGCGCTGGATGTCGCCCTGCAAGGCGTTGTAGGTGAGGCTCTGGTAGTGCGGCTGGTGCGGCTCGCGGCGGATCTCGCCGGTTGCATCGGCGGAGAACACGGCATGCCGGCGGCGCCGATGCCGGCCATGAGCGGCGAGGTAGGTGTCGGGGGCAAGATCATTCCAACTGGCGGCGAACGCAGGCCAGTCGGTCAGATTCCCCGGATCGAGCAGGTCCTGCATGACGTCGCCGGTGACGAAGGCGAAGCCGTCGTCGTGGAGGATGGTCGACAGTGCCGATGACGGCTGCGCCGGGAGCTGGATGGATGAAGTCATCCCGGCACGGTAGCAGCGCGTGGATGAAGCGGCGATGGATCGAAAGTCACTGCGCCAGGATTCGCTCAGGCGGGAAATGCCTGCGCCAGCCATGCCGGCACCGGAATGCCCTTGTCGCGCAGGAACGCCGGATTGAACAGTTTGGCCTGGTAGCGCGTGCCGGCATCGGCGAGCACGGTGACGATGGTGTGGCCGGGACCGAGTTCGCGTGCCAGCCGGATTGCACCGGCCAGGTTCACCCCGCTGGATCCGCCGACGCACCAGCCTTCCTCGTGCAGCAGGCGGTGCAGCAACGGCACGGATTCGTCGTCGGGGATCGACCACGCCCGATCGATCGGCGCACCGTCGAAATTCGCAGTGACGCGGCTGGAGCCGATGCCTTCGCTGATCGAATTGCCGCTGGCGACCAGCTCACCGTCATTGACGTAGCTGGCCAGCGCGGAACCGGCGGGATCGGCCAGTGCGGCCAGCGCCCCGGGCTTGCGCGCCTTCAGCGCGCGGCCCACGCCGGCCAGCGTGCCGCCGGTGCCGGCGGCGCAGACGAAGCCGTCGACATCGCCGCCGGTGTCGTTCCAGATTTCCACGCCGGTCGTCACCTCGTGGAAATCGCGATTGGCGGTGTTGTCGAACTGGTTGGCGAACCACGCGCTGGCCGTGCCGTTGGCGTTCAGCGCCTCCGCATGGGCGCGGGCCTGGTGCGCGTAGTGGTTGGGGTCTTTGTATGGCACCGCGGGCACCAGCCGCACCTCGGCGCCGGTGATGCGCAGGGCGTCGATCTTTTCGCGGCTCTGCGTTTCGGGCATGAAGATCACCGTGCGATAGCCGCGGCTGGCCCCCAGCAGCGCCAGCCCGATGCCGGTATTGCCCGCGGTGCCTTCCACGATGATGCCGCCGGCACCGAGCAGACCGCGTTGCTCAGCATCCAGCAGCAGGCCCAGCGCGGTGCGGTCCTTGATCGACCCGCCGGGATTCAGGAACTCCGCCTTGGCCAGGATCTCGCACCCGGTGAGCTCGGAGGCGTGGCGCAGGCGCAGCAGCGGTGTGTGTCCGACGGTGGCGGAGAGGTCGCGGTGGAGAGTCATCGGCAGGCGTCAGGCAGAAGATCGGGTGGAGTGAAATGCCCCTGCTTGCAGGAGGAGGGGCTTTGATCTGGAACACGGGCAAGGGGCGATAACACGGGCAGGAGGCGATTGCATCCAACCCTCCCCGGGCCTGCGGGGAGGGCGCTAGTCCTTCGGCGCCGGTACCAGCCGCAGGTACGGCTTCAGGGTTTTCCAGCCGCCGGGATGGAGTTTTTTGGCGTCCTCGTCGTTGACGGACGGCGCGATGATCACGTCGTCGCCGGCCTTCCAGTTGACCGGCGTGGTGAGCTTGCGGCCGTCGGTGAGCTGTAGCGAATCGAGCACGCGCAGCACCTCGTCCACGTTGCGGCCTGCGCTGGGCGGATAGGTCAGGGTGAGCCGCACTTTCTTGTTCGGGTCGATGATGAACACCGAGCGCACGGTGACCTTGGGGTCGGCCTTGGGGTGGAACATGCCGTAGAGCTTGGCCACTTCCAGGTTGGGATCGGCCAGCAGCGGATAGTTGATGGCGGTGCCGCCGACGTCCTCGACGTCCTTCGCCCAGCGCTTGTGATCGTCCACCGAATCCACCGACAGGCCGATCAGCCGCGTATTGCGTGCGTCGAAATCAGGCTTGCGCCGGGCGAACTCGCCCAGTTCGGTGGTGCATACCGGCGTGAAATCTTTCGGGTGCGAGAAGAACACCACCCAGTGGTCGCCGACGTAGTCATGGAAGTGGATCTTGCCCTCGGTGGAGTCGAGGGTGAAGTCGGGGGCGATGTCGCCCAGTTGCAGACTCATGGCTGTCTCCTGGCATGTGGCTTGGCGCCGGGCCTGTGCCCGGCGGGCAGACGAGCTTACTACCGCGGGCTGTTGGATTCTGGTGATGGACCGGCGCAGTGGTTTAACTCAGCCCGTTGGCCGGTTGTCACGCTTCTGCAGCATATACGTTTAGATGTTTAGACGTCTATTGACAACGCGACTTCATGCCTTCAATATCCGCTCCACTCATCGAGACCGGCGGAGGGATAGGCCCTTTGATGCCGGGGCAACCTGCGGGAAGCGTTCCTGTCACGGTGCCAAATCCTGCGGAGGCGCCAGGCGCCACCGAGAGATGGGGTCATTCCTGTCGCAGCGTCGCTGCGATGCATGCATGACACCCGCTCCGGATCCGCAGGCGATGCCGACCGGAGATCCGCATGACGCTGTTCCTTGCCACTGTTGCCTCGATCGCCCCGTCCGCCCGTCCGCGGGCCGAACCCCGGCGCGATTCGCTCACGGCGCAGCGCAGTACGCGACGTCTCACCCTTACCCCGAAGTACGGCCGCGGCCCGAGCACGGTCGACGTGCGCTACCTGTGGTGCGGCGCGGCCGATGCGCCGACGCTGATCGTTCAGGGCGGCATCTCCGCCAGCCGCGACGTGGTCGCGCTGGACGACGAAGCCGTGCCCGGCTGGTGGCAGGAACTGGTCGGCACCGGCGGCGCGATCGACCTCGACCGTTATCGCGTGCTGGCGATTGATTGGGTGACGCCGGCCGACCTCGGCACCGGTGCGGTTTCCAGCGAGGACCAGGCCGATGTGCTGGCGGCATTGCTGCAGGCGCTGGACATCGCCCAGGTGCATGCATTCATCGGTTCGTCGTACGGCGCGATGGTGGCGCTGGCATTCGCCGCGCGGCATCCGCGCGCGCTGGATCGTCTGGTGCTGCTGGCCGGCGCGCATCGCGCGCATCCGCTCAGCACCGCGCAGCGCAGCGTGCAGCGCGGCATCGTGCGGCTGGGGCAGGCATCCGGCCAGGTCGACGAGGCGCTGGCGCTGGCACGCCAGTTGGCGATGACCACCTATCGCGGCAGCGACGAGTTCGCGCGCCGCTTCGCTGGTGGTCCCGAATTCCGCGACGGCCGTTTCCACTTCCCTGTCGAGGACTATCTCGATCATCAGGGTCGCCGTTTCGTCGAGCGTTTCGATGCCGATCGTTTCCTCGCGCTGTCCGAATCGATCGACCTGCACGACGTGGTGCCCGAACAGGTGCCGACGCCGGCCACGCTGATCGGTTTTCCGTCCGACCGGCTGGTGCCGTTGAGCGACCTCTGCGAACTGCAGCGCCGCCTGCATGGACCGGCCACGCTGGAGGTGGTCGAGTCGCCCTATGGCCACGACGCGTTCCTGAAAGAACCCGCGCAGCTTGCGCCGCTGCTGCGCGACGCCCTGCACTAATTTTCGTCCCCATACCACTGCACGACCCGAAGTCCGGAGAAACCCATGAGCGAGTCCGCCCCCTGTACCCGCGCCGTGCGCGCAGGCATCGAGAGCGATACCCAGCACGGCGCCGTGGTGCCGCCCCTGCACCTGTCGACCAATTACAGCTTCCAGGGCCTCGGCGGCAAGCGGCCCTACGATTACTCGCGCAGCGGCAACCCCACCCGTGACCTGCTCGGCAACGCACTGGCGGAGCTGGAGCAGGGCGCCGGCGCGGTGGTGACATCGAGCGGCATGTCGGCGGTGGCGCTGGCGCTGGAACTGGTGCCTGCGGGCGCGTTGGTGCTGGCGGCCCACGATTGCTATGGCGGCACCTGGCGGCTGCTCGATGCGTGGGCGAAGAAGGGTCGTTTCAGTGTCGAGTTCGTCGACCTTACCGACAACGTGTCGCTGGCCGCGGGGCTGGCGAAGAAGCCCGCGCTGGTCTGGGTGGAGACGCCGTCCAATCCGCTGCTGCGCATCACCGACATCCGCCACGTGGCGCAGGCCGCGCATGCGGTCGGCGCGTTGCTGGTGGTCGACAACACGTTCCTGTCGCCGGCATTGCAGCAGCCGCTGCAGCTGGGCGCCGACGTGGTCGTGCACTCGACCACCAAGTACATCAACGGGCACAGCGACGTGGTCGGCGGAGCCGTGGTGGCGCGCGATGCCGCCGTGTTCGATCAGCTGAAATGGTGGGCCAACTGCAATGGCCTGATTGGCGCGCCGTTCGACAGCTATCTCACGCTGCGCGGCCTGCGCACGCTCAGCGTGCGGCTTCGCCAGCACCAGGAAAACACGGCAAGAATCGCCGAGCGCCTGGACGCCCATGTTGCCGTACGAAAGGTCTATTACCCGGGCCTTCCGGGTCACGTGGGCCACTTGCTGGCGGCCCGCCAGCAGCAGGGTTTCGGCGCCATGCTGAGTTTCGAACTCGAGGGCGACGTGAAGCAGATCGAGGCCTTCGTCGACGGCCTCGAATATTTTTCGCTGGCCGAATCGCTCGGCGGCGTGGAAAGCCTGATTGCGCATCCGGCATCGATGACCCATTCCTCGATGGCGCCGGAGGCACGCGCGACCGCCGGCATCGCCGACAGCCTGCTGCGGCTTTCGGTAGGCATCGAGGACGGCGACGATCTGTTGCGCGACCTCGACGCGGCGCTGGCGCGTGCCCAGGCGATCGGCACGGCACTTGCGGCCAACGCCGGTCGGGCGATCGCATGAGCGCGGTGCTGGATGATCCCGTCGCCGCGGCACTGCCGCAGGCGACTCCGGCCATCGCCATGGTGCTGCTCGGCACCGGCGTCGTGGGCGGTGCCTTTCTAAAGCTACTGAATACACCTGCCGCGGCGTCGCTGCGGCTGGTGGGTGTGGCGAATTCGCGCCGGCAGCAGACCGAGGCCGTCAGCCTCGCGAGTCGCGGGGTGCGCGAGCAACTCAACAGCCAGGGCGACGTGCGCGACAACGCGCTGCTGCTGGCCGCGCTGGATGCCAGCGGCGCCGGCGCAAAGGTGATCGTCGATGCCACCGCGAGCGCACCGTTGGCTGCGCGACATGCGGAATGGCTGGGGCGTGGCTATCACGTGGTCACCGCCAACAAGGCGCTGGCTGGCGGCGAGCTTTCCGGCTGGCGTGCGTTGCAGGCAGCGACAGCCCATGGCGGTCGCTACGGCGACTCCGCCACGGTCGGCGCCGGCCTGCCGGTGTTGTCCACCCTGCGCCGCCTGCGCACCTGCGGCGACAGCCTGCTCACGCTCGAAGGCGTGTTCTCCGGTTCGCTGTCGTGGCTGTTCAACCAGTACGACGGCAGCCGGCCGTTTTCCGAACTGCTGCGCGAGGCACGCCTGCAGGGCTACACCGAACCCGATCCGCGTTCCGATCTCTCCGGCGAGGATGTGGCGCGCAAGCTGCTGATCATTGCCCGCAACGCCGGCTTCGCCCTGGGCGTCGAGGAAGTGGATGTGCAGAGCCTGGTACCCGAGGCGCTGCGCCTGATCGACAGCGAGTCGTTCCTCGCCCGCCTGGGAGAGCTGGACGCGCCGCTCGCCCAGTTGCATGCGGAGGCGAAGGCGCGCGGCTGCGTGCTGCGCTTTCTCGCCCGCCTCAACCAGCGTGGACGCGCACGCGTCGGTCTGGTGGAAGTGCCGCTCACCCATCCGGCGGCGCGCCTGTACGGCACCGACAATCAGTTCGCGCTCACCACCACGCGCTACAACGCGCAGCCGCTGGTGATCCAGGGTCCGGGCGCAGGACCGGAGGTGACGGCGCAGGCTTTGCTGGGCGACGTGCTCGCGTCAGCGGCCGCCGTCGGCCGCCTGTAACGCCTTTTCGATCCGCGAGGCGATGCGCCACGAATCGCCCTGCGGATCGGTCGCATAGTGTTGCCGGCCGCGGTTCCATGCATCGCCGAAGGCGAACCAGTCGATCGGTCTGGCGGCAACGCCGGTGCCCAGCTGTTCGTCCAGCGCGGCAAAGTAGCGTTGCCAGCGCCGGCGATAGTAGTCGCGCGTCAATCCGGCCCAGTCCTTGTTGCCGTAGTCGTGGAGGTTGGCACCTTCGCTGGCCTTGCGGTCGCCCCACGTGGTGAGGATCGATCGCGCATCGTAGTCGAGTCGCACCTGTTCCTCGGGTGTCGAGCCCCACTCCTTCACCGGCGCCAGCCAGCGACCGAGCAGGAAGAACCGGTTGCTGGCCAGCAACTCGTCCTGCAGATCCATCAACTGCAGCCAGCGCCGGGTCAGTGCATCGAAACGCGTGCGATGCCGGCCTTCGAATGCCGCCTGGATCTGCGGCAGCAACACGCGGCTCTCGTTGGCCAATGTCTGGCGCGCGACATCGACGAGGTCGTAGCGATAGGTTTCGCTGTCGCGCAACGCCGGCGCCACCTTCAGCAGTGCGGTCAGTGCGCGCCGGAATTCGTCGGCCGGATAGCGCATGGCCTCGGGCGACCAGTTGGACGCGCGATTCACCGTGAGGCCGGGTTGCGCATTGAACAGCGATTCCTGCGCGGCATCGCGTTCGCTGTTGAACACGACCTTGTCGACGCGGATGTCGTAGGCGGTCGCGAGCAGCGCGCTCCACGCCGCCGCGGCATGGGCATCGGACGCACCGTATCTGCGCTGCGCGTAGTCGGCGGTCCATTGCGGCAGGTCCAGCGGCTGCTCGCGCCAGGCCATTTCGGTGAACAGGTCGAAGGCGAACGGGTTGCTGTCCATGCCTTCGGGAAACACCGCGGTGCCGACCATGTTGGCGTTGCCGCGACCCATGCGCTGCAGGCGCTCGGTGTCGTTGCGGACATTGGTGCCCAGCGTGGTGCGTCCGCCGAAGGCCCAGATGCCGCCGATCAGGAATGGCGCGCCCTGGAAATCCTTCTGGCGATCGTCGCGCGGCGCGCGGTCATGGTCGATGTCGATGATGAAAAGATGCCTGCGGTCGACAGCGGCGAGCAGATCCTGCCGCGGGTTGCCCTGCCAGGCCAGCATCATCCACATCGCGCCCGGGTGCGCCGCCTGCAGCGACGCCTGCACGCTGCGCGCGGCTTCGGGGACGGGCACGTCGCCGGAGCTGCCGCCTTCCTGGAACACTTCCATGTCGTAAATGTCGCTGTCGCCGTAGAGCGCGCGCTGGTGCCGATAGAACGCGCTGGCGATCTTCGCGAACATCGGGTCGCGCGGATCGAGCCAGCCCGGGCGCGTGAAGCCGGCCCACTCGCCCTGCGGCACGACGTGCGCAGCGGGAAACCTCGTCTGGAAATCGGCGGGCACGATGCCGTAGAAACCGGGCAGCACCGGTGTGATGCCGAGCTCGCGCAGCCGCGCGATGATCTGCTGCGCGGAACGCGCGCGCCTGTGCATCAGTGCGCTGCTCACCGGCCCGCCGAAGCAGCACAGGTTGCCCATCAGCTGCCAGTTCTGGTGCGCAGGCTGGGTGATCCATCGGCGAATATCGCGGTCGGAGTAGCCAAAGTCGCGAAAGGTGTCGTAGAGCACGCTGTCCATGCCGCGCTCGACGATCAACGCATTGATGCCGGATAGCGCGAGCACGTCGATTTCGTGCTCCCAGCGCGGCCAGTCCCAGTAGGGCGAGCTGTAGCCGTCGGTGTTCTGGTTGAGTGCGTAGCGATAGCGGTATGGCGTGTCGCGTTCGATGGTCGCGGGCGGCAACGGCAGCCGAGCGCCGGTGCCGAGCTGGTCGCCATTGGTCGATACCTGCAGTTTCGCGATGTACTTCAGATACCAGTTCGCGCCGAACAGCAGCGCGCTGGGCGTGCTGCCCTCGACCTTGATGCGGCCGCTGGCACTTGAGATGCGGAAGCGCTCGCGACCGTCGCCCGTCGGCATCGCGGCGAGGTCGATCTGCGCTGCCTGCGTGCCGAGCAGCCGTTGCAGCACGTCGTGTTCGGGGCGGACGTCGAATCCGGCCTGGCCGGTGCCGCGGGCCATCGGCGCAGCGGCGAGCAGGCAAGCCAGGGTCAAGCTGATGAGGA
>DASWOQ010000064.1:0-62890 GCA_036398675.1 Rhodanobacter sp.
CGAGGTCGATCTGCGCTGCCTGCGTGCCGAGCAGCCGTTGCAGCACGTCGTGTTCGGGGCGGACGTCGAATCCGGCCTGGCCGGTGCCGCGGGCCATCGGCGCAGCGGCGAGCAGGCAAGCCAGGGTCAAGCTGATGAGGAGATCGTTGCGCATGGCCATGAGCATAGTGCCCGTGCGGCCTTGCGGGTATTGCGCCCGCATCGTCAACAGAAGGGGCGCCATGTCCATCTGGACGGAAAAAACGCGCGGCTTTCGCTGCGCGTTTTTGTGACCGCCTGTCGCCTGCTCCGCGAAGCCTTCGGGAACAGGGCTACTTCGTCTGCAGCGATCCCACCGTCACGGTACCAACCAGACCGTCAAAGTCCCTGTCAGCGATCGAGTGCAGGTCGTTGACCACCTTGCCTGCGGTTTCCGGGTAGGGCGAATAGCCGTTGAGGTAGACGATGCCTCCGAAATTGGAGGCATCCTCCAGTGGTTGAATTTCATGGTTGAAGCGCCGCAGTGCGCGCAAGCCGGCGACTTTGTCGCCGTATTCACGATTCATCTTTTGCCATAGCACGCCGCCGGCCTCCAGTTCCGCCGCGCTGCTTTGCTGATGGACAGTGTCGTACGCCTGCACATACTCGGATTTTTTCCGTTCTGCCGCCAGGGCCAGCCAGGCCAGTGCCAACGGCCGGTTAGCCGGAAAGTCGGGCATGTCGCCGTTGAAATAGATCAGCCCAAGCGAATACTGCGCATCCTTGTTGGCCCAATACGCGGCATCCTTCAGCATCTCCACCGCTTGCCGGTAATGCTTGCGTTGAAAATGGTACTTGGCGCGGCAGGCGTAATACTCGCCCGGCAGGATGTTCGCAAAGCCCTCGCTGCAGCCGTAGATCCTGGCATCAGCCGGCGCAGCGGCAGCGGACGATGCGGACGCAGGCGCGTCGTCGGCGAAAGCGGAGGACGTGGTCGCAAGCAGACCCCACACAATCCATCCCAGCGACTTCCAACCAGCTTTCATGATGGTAATTCTCCAAAGGGCAGCGCTGGGATCGACGAGCTGTCATGGCGGGCCGTCCGCAAGCAGCAGCGGCTTTATCCCTGCCATGTCTTTTACCAAACGCTCCATGTCGCGGAATGTTGACCGCCATCCAGCCACCAACATCCGGTCATGCACCCAGCTGTTCGGCCGCATCTTCGTCCGGCGGCACCAGCGGCGACGTCGGATGCGTGAGCGCTTCCAGTTGGGCCGCTTCCACCGACGGCGTGCGCCAGCCGGACTTCACGCCCCACAGATAGAACACCAGGCCGATCACCGCGACCACGCCGAGGTCCACGCCGTAGGAGAGGTAGCCCCTGCCGCCGAACGTGGTGCTGCCGGCCCACGACACCAGTGCCAGCGTGGGCAGATAGAACACCAGCCACCACGCGCCTTTCATCTGCCGCGCGAAATCGTGCCAGCCGACCTTGGCCTGGTAGTAGAGGTACACCGGCAACGCCACGACCATCAGCAGGATGATCTCGCCGGTCAGCGGCCACTTGGCCCAATACAGCAGCTCGGTCGACATGATGAAGGCGATGCCGGCGAGCACTGGCAGGCCGAGCAGGCGGAACGGACGATGCAGTTGTGGCGCGGTGCGGCGCAAGGTCATCACGCTGACCGGGCCGGTGAGATACGAAATGATCGTCGCCACCGAGATCACCGCCGCCAGCGTGCCCCAGCCGCGGAAGAAGAACAGGAACAGGAACGACACCACCAGGTTCAGCCACATCGCCGGACGCGGCACGCCCCACTTCGGATCGATCCGGCCGAGGATCTTCGGCAGGGTGCCGTTGCGTTCCATGCCGTAGATCATCCGTGCGGTGGTGGCGGTATAGGTCATGCCGGTGCCGCTGGGGCTGATGAATGCATCGAGGAACAGCAGGTTCGCCAGCCAGAACAGGCCGAGGATCTTCGCCAGATCCGCAAACGGCGAACTGAAATCGATGCCGTGCCAGCCGGCCTGCGCCAGCAACTGCTGCGGCACCGAGCCGATGTACGCCACCTGCAGGATGATGTAGACCACCGTGGCCAGCAGGATCGAGCCGATCACCGCGAACGGGATGCTCTTGCCGGGATTGCGTGCTTCGCCGGCGAGATTCACCGGGCTCTGGAAGCCATTGAAGCTGAAGACGATGCCGGCGGTGGCGACCGCGGTGAGGATCGCCGCGAAATCCGTGACGTGCGAGCCGCCATGAATGCCGACCGAGAAGTTCTCGCGATGGAAGCCGCTGGCGATCAGCAGCAGTCCGGTCGCCGCGGGCACCACCAGCTTGAACACGGTGATCGCCGTATTCGAGTGGGCGAACAGCTTCACGCTCCAGAAGTTCATCAGGAAATAGACGATCACCAGCGCCGCGGCGATCCACAGGCCGGCATGACTCAGCTCGCCCGGCGCACCGGGCACATGCATGTAGAGGTCCTGCGCCCACTGCCACTTCCAGCCGGCCATGTATTGCACCGAAGCTTCCGCTTCGACCGGAATCACCGAGACGATCGCGATCCAGTTCGCCCACGCACCGATGAAACCCACCAGCGAGCCGTGCGAGTAGTGGCTGTAGCGCACCATGCCGCCGGATTCGGGAAACATCGCGCCCAGTTCGGCATAGGTCAGTGCGATCGTCATGATGATCGCCGCGCCGAGCACCCAGGCCCAGACCGCGCCGGGCCCGGCCAGCCCGGCGGCCCGCCACGCCCCGAACAGCCAGCCCGAGCCGATGATCGAGCCCAGGCCGGTAAGCATCAGGGCGAAGGGGCCGACGTCGCGGCGGAGCGGGTTGTTGTGGGACATGGGGATTCCGGTGGGGCGACGATGCACTTGAAGGTTCGATGGTTGCAGAGTGATTGCGTCGTGTCACCCGTCGGGGGCGGATGGTTTTCTGCTGATTGCCCGGATTTTTGTCGTTGCTGACATTGAAGTTGCTGACATTGAAGTAGAGCTTTCACTCTCTGCGGGAGGGCGAAAGCTTTTTGCTCTACACAGCAAACATGAATTCAGTGCCGCGCCATTCTCTGTAACCATAAACAAAGAGCCATCAGCACTCGATGACGTTGACGGCCAATCCGCCGCGGCTGGTTTCCTTGTACTTGTCCTTCATGTCGCGGCCGGTGTCGCGCATGGTCCTGATCACCTTGTCCAGCGAGACGCGGTGCTTGCCGTCGCTCTTGAGCGCCATGCGGCTGGCGTTGATCGCCTTGACCGAGCCCATCGCGTTGCGTTCGATGCAGGGGATCTGCACGAGGCCGCCGATCGGGTCGCAGGTGAGGCCGAGGTTGTGTTCCATGCCGATCTCGGCGGCGTTTTCCACCTGCATCACGTTGCCGCCGAGCGCGGCGGTGAGGCCGCCGGCAGCCATCGAACAGGCCACCCCGACTTCGCCCTGGCAGCCGACTTCCGCGCCGGAGATCGAGGCGTTTTCCTTGTACAGGATGCCGATCGCGGCGGCGGTGAGCAGGTATTCGATGATGCCGTTCTCGTCGGCTTTCGGGCAGAAGCGCTGGTAGTAATGGCCGACCGAGGGAACGATGCCGGCCGCTCCATTGGTCGGCGCGGTGACCACGCGGCCGCCGGCGGCGTTTTCCTCGTTCACCGCGAGCGCGTACAGGTTCACCCAGTCGAGGATGGTCAGCGGATCGCGCAGCGCGGCCTCAGGCTGGTTGCGCAGTTCCTCGGCCATCGCGGGCGCGCGACGCGCGACCTTCAGTCCCCCGGGCAGCACGCCGGGCGAGCGCAGTCCACGACTGACGCAGTCCTGCATCGCCTTCCAGATCGTCAGCAGGCCAGCGCGTGTTTCCGCCTCGCTGCGCCACACGGATTCGTTCGCCATCATCAGCTGCGCGATAGTCAGCCCGTGCTTCTTGCACAGCGCGAGCATTTCGTCGCCGGTGGAAAACGGGTAGGGCTGTTCGGTGGTGTCGGCGACGATGCGATCTTCCGCGGCCTCGTCGTTGTTCACCACAAAACCGCCGCCCACCGAATAATAGTCGCGGCTGGCCAGCTCGTTGCCGCCGGCATCGTAGGCACTGAAACGCATGCCGTTGGTGTGGAACGGAAGCTTCTGGCGCTTGTTGAAGATGAGGTCGCTCTTTTCGTCGAATTCGATCTCATGGCTGCCGAGCACCTGCAATCGGTGCGTGCCGCGGATGCGTTCGAGCGTCTGCGGGATCCGGTCGGGATCGACGGTGTCGGGATGCTGGCCTTCCAGGCCGAGCAGCACGGCCTTGTCGGTACCGTGGCCGCGACCGGTCATCGCCAGCGAGCCGTAAAGCTCGGCGCGCACGCGAACCACACGATCGAGCACGCCTTTTTCCTGCAGCCAGCGCTCGGCGAAACGCGCCGCCGCGCGCATCGGCCCCACGGTATGCGAGGACGACGGACCAATGCCGATCTTGAAAAGGTCGAAGACGCTGACGGCCATGATGCACGCGGAAAATAAGTGGGGTCGGCTATTCTACGCTGCCATCCGCAACCGCCGCCGCGATGTCCGATCTGATCCTCTACCAGCGCGATTACTGCCATCTGTGCGACCAGGCGCTGGCCGTGCTGGCCGAGGCATGCGCGCCGGATTTCGACAGCGTGTGGGTGGACGATTCCATCGAACTGGAACAACGCTATGGCGCGCGCGTTCCCGTGTTGCGCGATGCGCGTGACGGGCGCGAACTGGATTGGCCGTTCGATGCAGCGATGGTGCGTGTGTTCCTGTCGATCCCGTGATGAGAACTTCCTCCCCTGCGTGCAGGAGAGGGTTGCGACCGAAGGGAATTCTCTTGTGGGATGGTGGGGTTCGCTTTTGATCTTTCGGCAAACCCGGGCAACCCCCTCCCAGCCTCCCCCTGCAAGCAGGGGGAGGAGTGACTGCGCTATGCGTGGCGGGCTTTCAGTCGCTTGAGGATCTCATCGCGCGCCTCGCGCAGGATCGAATCGCGATCGAGGCTGGCGACGATGTCGGCGACGGCGCGCTTGGCACCCGCCTCGCCCCAGGATTTTCCGGCGATCAGGTAACGCTCCGCGGCGCGGCCGATCAGCACCGTGGCGTACCAGCCGAGCGCGCCCTGAGCGGCCGCGGTCACCACGACGGACAGGCCCGCACTCACGCCCTTCAATGCCGAAGCGGCCAGTTGCATGCCCCAGATCGCGCCCATCAGTGCGGCCAGTTGCGCGGAGATCACCGCGACCAGCCGGCCGGATTCCGCGCGCGTGAGCGGCAGGCCGTAGATGCGCGAAAGCTGCACCACCATCGCTGCGTCCAGACCGGCGGCGGCAAGCAGGTCGGCGACGGGGATCGGGTTCAACGCCACCGCCACGCCCTTGGCGATGCAGTAGTTGTGGATGAGTTTCGCAGCCACTGCCTGCCGCGTCTGCGCGATGCGCGCGCCGACCTGGTCGGTAAGGCGGCCGGCGTAAAGCCCTGCGTTGATCGCCGACAGCGTCTTGCCCTCGCGCGCGGCGATCGCCAGCAGCCGTTCGCGCAATGCAGCGACGTCGGGCGCGCGCCGTTGCTCGCGTGCCTGTTCGCGGCCCTGCGCATCCACTTCGAGCACGCGTTGCGGCGCCGGATGCGCCGCCACCGCGATGACATCTTCCGCGCGCACCAGGCCGGCGACGCGCAGGCGCAGGTGGTCGAGCAGGCCGTGCAACTCGTCGTCGCCGTAGCGGTCTGCCTTGTTCAACGCCAGCAGCAGCGGGCGCTGGGTGGCGGCGAGCGTCTTCAGCGCGTCGAGCTCCTCGCGGGTGAGGTCGCCGTCGCAGACGAACACCACCAGGTCGCTGACTTCCGCCACGTC
The DNA here is from genome assembly GCA_036398675.1 of Rhodanobacter sp. GTDB lineage: Bacteria > Pseudomonadota > Gammaproteobacteria > Xanthomonadales > Rhodanobacteraceae > Rhodanobacter. The sequence continues at coordinate 5,808 of DASWOQ010000064.1, forward strand.
GAACGCGAGCCGTTCGCGCGCTTCGCCATCGAGCTCGTTGATGCCGGGCGTGTCGATCAGCACCAGCCCGTCATGCTGCGCCTCGTCCAGCATGGCGTGCTCGGCATCGGTGGTGGTGCCATGCAGGACGCCGACCGTGAATGCCTCGCGTCCAAGCAGTGCATTGCCCAGTGCCGACTTGCCGGCGGACACGCGGCCGAACACGGCAACATGCAGTTCGCCGCGCTCGAGTTTTTCGAGCATGTTCTCGATGCGTGCGAAATCCGTGGCCAGTTCGCTGCGCACCGATGCCGGTATGCCTGGATCGTCGAGCAGATTGCGCAGGCTGTCGGCCACGCGGTTCGAGTTGGCCTGCTCGCGCGGCGCGGGCACGGCGGCGTCGATGGCCGCAGCGGAGCGGAACCGGCCCGGCCGGACCCAGCCGCGCAGGTGTTGCCACAGGTTGTCGCTCGCCACGGTGGCGCCGGTTACTTCGGCGCGAGCTGCAGGTGTGCCTTGATTTTCACATCCGCACCGATCACCGAAGTATCGGCATAGTCGCCGGTGCCGATGCCGAAATCGAGCCGCTTGACCGTGCCGCTGACGTCCAGGCTGGCCCCGCCGCTTTGTGGCTTGAACGTCACATCGAGACTGACCGGTTTGGTCACGCCATGCAGGGTGAGGTTGCCGTCGACGATCACCTGTGCGCCGCTCTGGCGGAAGCCGGTGCTGACGAAATGCGCGGTGGGGAATGTGGCCACGTTGAAGAAATCGCTGCCGGGCATCGCCGCATCGCGATCCTTGTCGCCGGAAACGGCACTGGCCGGCGTCACCGTGACATCGAACTTCGAACTGGCCGGCTGCGCCGGGTCGTAGCTGATCGCTGCGGTCCACCGGGTGAAGTGGCCGTCGAACGAGGCACCCTGGAAGGTGCCGCTGAAACCGAGCTGGCTCTGCGCGGGCTGCACCGTGTAGTTGGTGGCCGCCGCGGTGAACGGCAGTACTGCTGCAAGCAATAGGACGAGGCGTTTCATGGGCGGTCTCCTTCGGAAGTCGAATCGTTGCGCAGTCGCGCGAAAGGCAGCATCCGGCGCAGCACGTTGTCCTTGTCGAATACATGGTGCTTCAGCGCCGCGCCGACGTGCGCCACCAGCACCAGCAGCAGGAACCAGAAAAGATACTCGTGCACGCCGTGGGCGAAATGCCGGATGTCGTCGTTCTTCTGCGCCAACGCCGGCAGGTTGAACAGCTTGAACCACTGCAGCGGTTTGCCGCTGACCGAATTGAACCACCAGCCGCTGAGCGGTATCGCGGCGATCAGCACGTACAGCAGGCCATGCACCACATGCGCCGTGAATTGCTGCCAGCGCGGCGCGGGCTCTTCGGGTGGCCGGCGGTCGATCATGCGCCACGCCAGCCGCAGCAGGAACAGCGCCAGCACGGTCAGTCCGATCGACTTGTGCAGGGCGAGCCAGTTGATCTTCTGCATCGGCGAATGGGCCAGGTCCATCAGCAGTCCGAACAGGCCGTTGCCGAGGATGGCCAGCGCGATGACCCAATGGAAGAACTGGGCCACCGCACCCCATTTCGTATGGTTGCGGAACTTCATCGACGGTCCTTCAAGCTGGGAGCTTTCATGGATTTTCTTTCGGCACAGGGGTGGCATCATTATCGCGTACGGCTTCCAGTTCGAGCCAGACGCTTACCTGCTGCCCGATCGAATTGGCGTTGGCGGTGATGCCGAAGGCATCGCGGTCCAGCATGACGGCGGCAGAGAACCCGGCGACCTCGTGCAGGCCGTAGATGGTGCGCGCCGCACGGTTGAACGTGAAAGGGATGTCCAGCGGCTGCCTGGTGCCGTGCAACGTCAATACGCCATGCAACACGCCGTGTTGATCGTCCTTGCGTTCTACCTGGGTGCTGGCGAAATGCGCGTAGCGGTTGCGTGCGCAATCGAGCAGGGCGGGCTTGCACACTGCGGCATTCCAGTCGGCATCGCCCATGTCCACGCCGGCAAGGTCGATGTCCAGTTCGGTGGCTGCCGTGTTCCAGTCATGCGGGTCGAAACGCAGCCATCCCTTGGCGATATGCAGACGTCCAAATGGCCGCGAATAACCGTCGTGGCTGATGCTGAAAAGGATCTGGCTATGCACGGTGTCGTAGCGATAGCTTGCCATCGCGGCACGCGCCGAAGCGATCGGCAGCAGGACCGCTGCAAGGCATGCCGACAAGCCGATCAATCGAGTGCGTAACATGCGCCGAAGTCTGGCCGATCCCGGCGAAGCATGCCAGCGAGCCATCCTGGAACGGATTGTTTCCCTGGCGCAGGCGATGTCGATGCGTGGCATGTGCATGGTGTGTTCAGTGCGTTCAGTGCGTCGCCGACGGTGGCTCGCGTTCGCGCCATGCTTCCATGGTCAAGGCGGCGAGCTGGCGCAGGCGCGTGCTGCCGGGGTCGGCGAGCAGTTCCTTCAGGCGTGCACCGGCATCGTCCTGGTCCAGCGTATGCCGTTCGGCCAGTGACGCGGCCAGCGCGCGGCCCATGCTGTCGAAGATCAGCGCATAGGCGAATGCGTGCAGCACACCGCCGCCGAGCGTGCCGAGCCCGGGGAACGCCTTCAGCGCATTGCCGGCGACGGCCAGCACGATCGAGCTGCCGGTGCGCAGGGTGAGCTTGGCCTGGCGGATGAAATCCTCGATCTGCACCTCGGTAGCGCGCACGCCGTACAACTGCGCGAGATCGCGCGTGAGGCCGGCGGCGAGCACGCCCTGGATCAGCAGATCGCTGCCGGGCGCCACCGCGGCCATGGCGCCGACGATGGCGCGGCGTGCGTACTTGCGCACGATGCGTTCGGCGTCGGTGGCACGGGTCTGCGCTTCGAGTTCGCCGGTGCGTTGGTGCAACCCGGCCAGCACGGCATGCTCGCGCAGCCCTTCCAGGGCATCGGCACCCGGCGCGGTGATGCGTTCGAGTGCCTGCAACAGTGGCTCGATCGCCGGCTTGCGCTGTCGTTCCACCGATTCGCTGCTGCCGTCGGCGAGCTGGCGCTGATAGCGTTCGCTGCCGCCGGCGCTGATCGCCACCACCGCGGCAGCGATGCCGCGTGATTGCTGGCGCAGCCGGGCCAGCAACTGGTCGCGTTCGATGGATGTCCACTGGTCGGCCTTGTTCAACACCAGCAGCAGCGGCTTGCCGAAGTCGGCGAGCCAGCGCAGCTCGCCGGCCTGGCTGCGGTTGAGGTCGCCGGCGCACAGGTAGACGACCGCATGCGCGCGCAATGCTTCCTGGCGCGCCAGTGCTTCATGCGCTTCGCCGCCGTTCTCGCGGCTGCCGGGAACGTCCGCCAGCACCAGTACGCGGCCATCGGGCAATTCGCTGTCGTAGTGGCCGACACTGCGGGTGGTGCCGCCACGCGCGTCGGTGGCGATGCGCGCCTGCGGATCGAGTGCGCGGATCAGGCTGGATTTGCCGGTGGATATCTCGCCGAACAGGGCGACGTAGACGCGCGCGCTGGCGCAGCGGCGGTCGAGTTCGCCGAGTTCTGCCGTCAACGTGGTTGTTTCGGCGCCACGTTCGCGCAGTTGGCCGATGCGCTGTTCCAGGCTGCTGCGATCGGGTGCGGGGATCGGTCGCCGCTTGCGTCGCGGACGCACCAGCCACCACAACACCGACAGCCCGGCGATGGCAAAAACAGACAGTGCGGTGCCGAGTGTCCATTGCAACCACGTGGGCAATGCAAGGAAGCGTTGCGCCAGCGCCAGCGCACGTTCGGCTGCCGCAAACAGCAGCCAGAGCAGGGCGGCGGCGGCCAGTGCGGTCATCAGCAGGCGCAAGCGTCGGGACATGGGACCTCTTTAGGTGTGCTGGTTCGCATCGCGCCACAAGGGGCGGCCACTCGCCGCACCGTCCGGGTTTTGGCATGATGCCCGCAAGGGGAATGTACGCAATGTTTGCATCGTTGGTGCTGAATGCATGGTTGGCTGTATCCGCGTCGCCGGCCCTTGTGGCAAGCGTTGCGCCCGCCGCTGCCGCAGGCGCCGTGTCGGCACCGCTGGCGACCCCCCAGTTCCGGCGCTACGGGCTCGCCGACGGCTTGCCCAACGTGGCCATCTACGCGGCTGCGCAGGATCGCGACGGCATGATGTGGTTTGCCACCGGCGGCGGGCTGGTGCGCTACGACGGCGTCAGCTTCAAGGTGTTCAAGCGCGTGGCCGGCGATCCGCAGTCGATGCCCGGCAGCACGGTCTATTCGATTTTCGTCGATCGCGACAACCGGGTATGGGCCGGCGGCATTTCCGGCGGACTGATCATGCTCGATCAGGCCAGCGGCCGATTCCGCCACTGGATGCATGACGAGGCGGTGACTTCCAGCCTTGCCGCCGACGAGGTCTGGAGCATCACGCAGACCCCCGACGGCGTGCTGTGGGCGGCCACCCAGGGCGGACTCGACCGCATGCGGCCAGACGGGACCGGCTTCGACAACATGCCGCTGGACGTCGACGGCACGCATGCCGCTACGTTCGGCACCTCCCGTGCCCTGCTGGCCGAGCCCGACGGGCGCCTGTGGATCGGTACGGAAGGCGGGCTGTACCGGCGTGAGCCCGACGGTACGACGAAACGTGTGCCGATCGATCCGTCGTTCCATGGCGACGCGGGCATGGTGTGGCACATCGATGGTGCCGGCGACGACGTGCGCGTGGCCGTCTCGGGAGGCCTGCTGGTCGTGGGGCACGATGGCGTCGCGCGCCCGCTGGCCGATGCCACGCTGTCGTCCAGCCGGGTGATGAGCAGCACGCGGGATGCGATGGGGCGCCTGTGGATCGCCACCGCCGATGGCATGTTCCTGCAACGCGACAGCGGCGAGTTGCAGTTGATCTCGGGCCAGCCCCTGCTGCCTGGCGGCTTGCCGGGCGACAAGACATGGCAGACCATGCTCGACGCGGAAGGCGGGTTGTGGATCACCTTCGATACGTCGAGCATCGGCTACCTGCCGCCGGGCTGGAACGGCTTTGCGCGCTTCACCCATATCCCGGACGATTCGGACAGCCTCTCGGGCATCGTGGCGGCATCGATCCACCGCAGCAGCGACGGCAAGCTGTGGGTGGGTGGCGACAACGGCTGGATCGACAAGCTCGACATGGCCAGCGGCCGCGTCCAGCACGCGGTGCATGGCATCCGCGGGCAGGTGGTATCGCTGGCCGAAGACTCTCGCGAAAGGCTCTGGATCGACGATCCGCCGCAACTGCACATCTTCGATCACGGCCGGCTCATGTCGGTCAGCCTCGAAAAAGCACAGGTGGCGCGGCTGGTCCTGCTGTGCGCCGCCGACGATGGCCGCGTCTATTTCGCTTCATGGACGCAGGGCCTGTTCATGGTCGATCCCGATACTCTTGCCATCTCGTCGGTACGGCAGGAACAGGACGGGAACACTCCGCCGCTGCCGGATCAGGTCACGTTTCACGCAGGCCGTCTCTGGTACGCGAACAGCAGCGGATTGCAACAACTGGATCCGCGGACCGGAAGGCTGCGTTTCGTGCCGGGAGTGTCGCGCCACGAAGTGCTGTCCTTTGCGTTCGACGCGACCGGTTTCTGGTTGGCCACGTGGTCCACGCTCGAACATTACCAATACGCCGATGACCACGCCGTGCTCGACGACAGTGTCGGCTACCACAATCCGGATGTGTTCTCCTCCGACCTGAGCGACCTGCAGATCGATCGGCAGGGGCGCCTGTGGATCTTCGCCAATCCGGGGTTGTGGACGTTCGATCGCCAGACGCGCCGGTTTACCTCGTTCGGTGCATCGCAGGGCTTGTCGAACGCGAACTTCAGCAGCATGACCACCGGCGTGACGTCCGACGGCACCCTGTTCGGAGCCAACAACGGCGGCGTGGTGGCGTTCCAGCCGGAGCGCCTGCTGCAAGCGACGACGCCACCAGCGCCACCGCCGTTGACGCTTGCATACCTCAACGTGCGGCGTCGCGGCGTCTTGCAGGACCTCATGCCGAGCGACAACACCGTGAACCTCGGCTGGCGCGATCGCGGACTGCGCGTGGGTGTGCGGCTTGCTTCGTATATCAATCCGGTGGCCAATCACTACCGTTTCCACCTGAACGGTTTCGACAATGGCTGGATCAATGGCGACAACCGCGGCGAGCGCGATTTCGCCGGACTGGATGCCGGCGACTACACGCTGGATGTCCAGGCGATGGGCAGCGAGGGCAAATGGAGCCGTCTGGCCAAGCCGCTGCGCATCCACGTGCAGGCGCCGCCGTGGGCGCGCTGGTGGGCGCGGCTGATCTACGCGTTGCTGCTTGCGGCGTTCGTCGGCCTGATCCTGCTTGGCTGGCGTCGCCGCCTCGCGCAGCGCCATCGCATCCAGCTCGCCGAACAGCAGCGGCAGATGGCCGAGGCGGCCAGCGCGGCGAAGACGCAATTCCTCGCCACGCTGAGCCATGAAATCCGTACGCCGATGACTGGCGTGATGGGCATGGCCGAGCTGTTGCTGAGCACCTCGCTCAGTGCGCAGCAGTACGAATACACCCAGACGATGCAACGTTCCGGCGAGATGCTGCTCAAGCTGCTCAACGACGCGCTGGATCTGGCCCGGATCGAGGCCGGCCGGCTGGAACTGGAGCCTGCGCCGTTCGATCCGCGCCAGTTGCTCGAGGATGTCGCCCAGCTCGAACAGGGATTGGCCCATGCCAAGGGGCTGCGTTTCGTGCTCGAGCTGGCCGACGACCTGCCCGGCCAGCTCATCGGCGATGCGCTGCGCATCAAGCAGGTGCTGCTGAACCTCGCCAACAACGCGCTGAAGTTCACTGAGCACGGCGGCGTCACGCTGCGTGCGCAGCGCAGCGCGGACGGCTTGCTGTTGAGCGTCAGCGACACCGGTCCCGGTATTCCGGAAGCCAGCCAGGCGCGGTTGTTCCAGCGCTTCGAACAGGAAGAAGGCCCGCAACGGCGCGCCGGAAGCGGGCTCGGCCTGGCGATCTGCCGCGAACTGGTCGACATGATGGGCGGCAGCATCGAACTGGAATCGCGCCTTGCCCATGGCAGCACGTTCCGCGTGCGCCTGCCGCTGGCCGAGCCCGAACAGCCGCAGCCGTTGCCGGCGGCCGCTGGCAGCGACTATCGCGTTTATCGCCTGCTGTTGGTCGAGGACGACATGATCGTGGCGGCGGTGATCAGCGGATTGCTCGAACGCCAGGGCCACGTGGTAGCGCACGTGGGCAACGGACTGGCCGCGCTGGCCGAACTGGCGCACGCGGCTTTCGATGTAGTGCTGCTCGACCTGGATCTGCCTGGGGTGGATGGTTTCCAGATCGCGCGGCTGATCCGTCAGCGCGAGCCCACCGGACAACGCATGCCGATCGTTGCGGTGACGGCGCGTTCGGGCAGCGAGGACGAAATGGCCGCGCGCGCTGCCGGCATGGACGGATTCCTGCGCAAGCCGCTCAGCGGCGACCAGTTGGCTGCGTTGCTGGCCCAGGTCGTCGACGTCGACGATGCCAAGACGACCGCGCCGGCCTGAGCCGCGCGATCACATGTCGAACTTGTGCAGTTCGAAACCCTGTTGCTGGTATTCGCGCCAGCGGATGCGCGAACCGTCGCGCTCGGCCGGGTCCGCCGCCACCACTTCCAGCACGCGCTGGTAGCGCCCTCCCGGACAGGTCTCGCGCAGGTTGACCAGCAGCGGCCGATCGGCGGTGTCGATGCCCGGCGGCACGATCAGTACGGCGGTGTTGGCGTCGTCGTCGTCGCCGGCAAGCTGGTGCGGGATCAGCGTGTCTTCTTCGAACTCCCACAGCAGTTCGTCGATGGCTTCGGCCTGCTCGAAATCGCGGGTCAGGATCAGGGTGGGTTGCTGCGCGGCGAAAGCCTTTTTCACCAGCTCGCACACCAGCAGCAGCGGCTGCTCGCGGAAGCGCGGTTTGTCGATCAGGTAGAAATCGGCGCGGGGCATGCGGAGGACTCGCCTGCGATCAGCCGGCGCGATCGATCAGCCACTGCGCGAGCAGGGCGACCGGACGTCCGGTCGCCAGACCCTTGCGGCCTTCGTCCCACGCGGTACCGGCGATGTCCAGGTGCGCCCAGCGCTGCCCTTCGGTGAAGCGCGAAAGGAAGCAGGCCGCGGTGATCGTGCCGGCGCTCTTGCCGCCGATGTTGGCGACATCGGCGAAGCCCGAATCGAGCTGTGCCTGGTAGTCGTCCCACAGTGGCAGGCGCCATGCGCGGTCGAGCGTCTCTTCGCCGGCGGCGAGCAGTTCGGCGGCGAGATCGTCGTGCTTGCTCATCAGGCCGCTGGCATGCTTGCCGAGTGCGATCACGCACGCACCGGTGAGCGTGGCGGCATCGATGATGCTGTGCGGCTGGAATGTCTGAGCTGTATAGGTGAGCGCGTCGCAGAGGATCAAGCGGCCTTCGGCGTCGGTGTTCAGCACCTCGATGGTGAGGCCCGACAGGCTGGTGAGCACGTCGCTCGGACGGTAGCTGTCGCCGTCGGGCATGTTCTCGACGGCCGGCACCACGCATACCAGGTTGAGTTTCAGCTGCATCTTCACCGCGGCGACGAACGCGCCGAGCACGCCGGCTGCGCCACCCATGTCGAACTTCATTTCCTCCATGCCGGCACCTGGCTTCAAGCTGATGCCGCCGGAGTCGAAGGTGACGCCCTTGCCGACGAAGGCGTACGGCTTGTCGCCGTCGTTGCCGCCGTTGTACTGCAGCACGATCAGCTTGGGCTTGTTGACCGACCCGCGGGCGACGGCGAGCAGCGAACCGAAGCCGAGCTTTTCCATCTCGACATGATCGAGCACCTTGCAGCTGACCTTGTCCTGTCCCTCGGCGAAGTTCCTGGACTGCTCGGCGATGTACTCGGGGTTGCAGATGTTCGGAGGCAGGTTGGCCAGGTCGCGCGCGAAGCGCACGCCATCGGCAATCGCGATGGCTTGATCCAGCCCGGACTGCGCATCGGCGCCCGCGGCAAAACGGATCGCGCCGAGCTCGGGCTGCGTGCCCCTGTCGCGCGGCTTGAACGTGGCCGTGTAGCGATACGCGGCATGGTCGGTCGCCAGTGCGGCAATCCGAACGCGCCATGCACTGCTACGTCCGGGCACGTCGACCTCGGTGAGGTATGAAACGCCATCGATGACCGGCAGGCGGCCCAGTGCGCGCGCCGCTTCGATACTTACCTTCTGGTAGCGCGCTGCGTCGAAGGATTTCTGCGCCCCCAGGCCGACCACCAGCACGCGCCTGGCAGTGACGCCGGCGGGAGCGAACAGCAGCGTGGTGCTGCCGGCCTTGCCGCTGATGTCACCGCTTTCCACCTGCCGCTTGATCAATCCGCCGGCTGCACCGTCTACCCGTGCGGCGGCGCTGGTCAGCATGCCTTGCTCATAAACGCCCACCAGTACGCAGGAGGTTTCCACGGTTTCCGGGGCGGCGGCGGCGAGGCTGAACTGGAGTGTCATCGTGCGGTTCCTGCATGGGCCCGGCAACGGCCGGACAGGCTAGACTTGCGGTTTGCCGGCCCGACCGGGCGCGACTGAATAAGCGGACAAGTTTATCGCATGCTGAGCATTCTCGACCGCTATTTCCTGCGCGAGCTGGCGCAGACCGTGGCTGCCACCGTCGTGGTGCTGCTGGTGATCGTGGCGGGCAGCGCGTTCGCCAAGGTCGTGCAGCAGGTGGCGAACGGCAGCTTTCCGCCCAGCGTGATGTTCCAGGTGCTGGGCCTGCGTACGCTCGATGGTTTGACCAACATGCTGCCGCTGGCGAGTTTCATCGGCGTGCTGATGGGGCTGGGTCGGATGTATCGAGAAAGCGAGATGCACGTGCTGTCGTCCTCCGGCATGGGTCCGCGCGGCTTGCTCAAGCCGGTGCTGATCCTCGGCGCGGTACTGGTCGCGATCACTGCGCTGGTATCGCTGTGGCTGGGCCCGTGGTCGGTGAGCACGGCCGATTCGATGGTGGCGGCTGCGAACCGGTCGGTGGTGGCTGCCGGTCTCGATGCGGGTCGCTGGACCGAACTGCCAGGCAAGGGCGGCATCATCTTCGTCGACAGCCTGAGCCGCGACGGCAGCAAGCTCGGGCGTACCTTCGTGGCCACCGAACGCAGCAGCAAGGATGGCCACCTGCATCTGAAAGTGGTTAACGCGGCCACCGGCCAGCTCTATCAGGAAAGCGATGGCAATGGCCGCTTCATCGCCTTCAGGGATGGCTGGCAATACGACATCCCGCTGGGCGCCGACAACTGGCGCCAAATGCAATACGACCGCAACGACACCTCGCTGTCCAGCGTGCAATCCGATGATGACGACGATCTCGATCAGTCGATGGATACGCTGGCATTGATGCGTTCCACCGATCCGGCTGCACGAGCCGAACTGGCCTGGCGATTGAACGCGCCGCCGCTGACCCTGGTGCTGCTGCTGCTGGCGTTGCCGCTGTCGCGGCAGAGTCCGCGCGAGCCACGATACGGCCGCTTGCTGCTGGCCATCATCACGTTCTATCTCTATTACCTGCTGCTGGCGCTGGGCAACGCGCAGATCGCCAAGGGTCACTGGCACAACCAGATTGCGCAATGGGTATTGCATCTGCTGGTGCTCGCATTGGCACTGTGGATGTTCCGCAAGCAATATGCCGACCGCACGGTGCGTCCCGACAAGCTGCGCGCAGGCGTGGCCGCATGAGCGTATTCAACGTCAAACGGGTCGACCGGCTGGTGGCGATCAGCGTGCTCGGTTCGCTGCTGATGGTGTGGATGATCCTCACGGGTATGGATGCGATCACGCTGTTTCTGCGACAGCTCAACACGGTCGGCAAGCACGGAAATACGCTGAGCAATGTCGTGGTGTACGTGCTGGTGACGTTCCCGCGGCGTGCCTACGAGATGTTCATCTATGCGGCGGTGATCGGTGGCTTGCTCGGTCTCGGCGGCCTCGCGGGCACGGGCGAGTTGACCGCACTGCGCGCCGCCGGCATGTCGCGGCTGCGCATCATCTGTTCGGCGGTGGGGGTGGTCGCGGTGTTGATCATCGCGGTGGTGATCATGGGCGAAACCGCTGCACCGTGGGGCGATCAGAAAGCACAGGCGATGCAGCTGCGCATGCACTCCGGCAACCTCGGCTCGACCAGCAGCGGCTTGTGGGCGCGCGACGGCAATGTGGTCATCAACGCCAAGAGCACCATGCTCAAGCAGGACGGCGGCATCGGCAGCGTGCAACTGGCGGATGTCCGCACATTCACCTTCACGCCGGACGGCCAGCTGAGCCACTTCGAATGGGCGACTACCGCCGAACACAACGGCAAGCAATGGCTGCTGCACAATGTGCGCAGTACCTCGCTCGATGCGCAGGGCGTGCACACCACCATCGCGCCCAGCGAAGTGTGGAACACGCGGCTCAATCCGCAGGTGCTGGCGCAGTCGGTGATCCAGCCGCAATATCTGTCGATGCGCGATCTGCGCCGCAATATCCGCTATCTCGAAAACAACGGCGAACGCACTGGCAGTTATTCCGTGGCCTTCTGGGGCCGTGTGATGTACCCGTTCAACGGACTGGTGCTGGTGCTGTGCGCGATGCCGTTCGCGTTCGGCGCGCTGCGCTCCGGCGGTCTGGGCAAGCGCATGTTCATCGGCATCCTGCTGGCGATCGGCTGGTATTTCCTGCAGCAGGCGATGGTCAACTTCGGTACCGTCTACGGCATGTCGCCGTTGCTTGCCAACCTGTTGCCGGCGCTGATCCTGTCGACAGCGGCGTGGTTCTACTTCCGTCGCCACGCCTGACGGGCGCGCTGATTGCAGCAGCCCGATTTGCAATGCATAAGGATTCAATGATGGACGTAGTGGATCTTCGCAGCGATACGGTGACCCGGCCCACCCGCGCGATGCGCGAGGCGATGCTGGCAGCGGACGTCGGTGACGACGTCTATGGCGAAGACCCGACCGTCAACGCGCTGCAGCAGAGGCTTGCCGACGAGCTGGGCTTCGACGCGGGCCTGTTCGTGTCCAGCGGCACGCAGTCCAACCTGCTCGCGCTGATGTCGCATTGCGAACGCGGCGACGAATATCTGGTCGGCATGGACGCGCATACGTACAAGTTCGAGGGCGGCGGTGCGGCCGTGCTCGGTTCGATCCAGCCGCAGCCTATCGTGCCGGCCGAAGACGGCACCCTGCCGCTGGCGCGCATCGAAGCGGCGATCAAGCCGGTCGACCCGCACTTCGCGCGGACACGTCTGCTGGCGCTTGAAAACACCTGGAACGGCCGAGCGCTTCCGCTGGATTACTTGAAGGCTGCGCACGACACCGCGCGTTCGCGCGGACTCGGCCTGCATCTGGATGGCGCGCGCCTGTTCAACGCGGCCGTCGCGTGCGACGTGCCGGCGCACGAAATAGCCCGGCATTTCGACACGGTGTCGGTGTGCTTTTCCAAGGGACTGGGTGCGCCGGTCGGCTCCGTGCTGGTCGGTTCGCATGCGCTGATCGAGAAGGCCCGGCGCTGGCGCAAGGTCACCGGCGGCGGCTGGCGCCAGGCCGGTATCCTTGCTGCCGCCTGCAACTACGCGCTCGATCATCACGTCACCCGGCTGGCCGACGATCACCGTCGCGCCGCCTACCTCGCCGGACGCCTGCGCGAGATCGCCGGCGTCAACCTGCTCGGCCAGTACACCAACATGGTGTTCATCGATGTGCCGGCGAAACACCTGCACGAATTGGACGTCCATCTGCGTGAAGCCGGCATCCGCATCAGCATCGGCTACCTGCCGACGCTGCGGCTGGTGACGCATCTGGATATCGGCGATGGCGGCATCGAGCGCACGGTGGCGGCGTTCGCAGCATTTTTCAGCAAACATTGAACGTCGGTTCGGGTGCCATGAGCAACCCGAGCCGACTTCAATACGCTGGATTGCGCAGCGCTTCTTCTTGAAATTGAAGATGGAGCGCGCCTGGCAACGCGACGATGTCAATCACTCCGAGGCGATGACCGACATCGCCGATTACATCGCCTGCTTCTACAACCGGTCAGGCCGCACTCTGCGCTCGGCTATCCAACTCCCGTCGAGCATGAACAACGGGCGGACCATGACAGTCTGATCGGAAGAATTCGACCTGCCGCCCTGCCACGAATGCGGAGGTCGTCTGACTCAGCGGTGCTTCAGCATCCTGCTAGGGCAAAGTGTCGCGCTCGGCGAAGATGCTTGCCATTTCCGCCGCGTTCTCGGTTCCCCAGGTGCACAGCGGGACGATCGCGTCAGCCAGGCTGCGACCGAGCGGGGTCAGCGCGTAGTCCACGCGCGGCGGCACCTCCTTGTAGTCGGTCCGTGCCAGCACGCGATCGGCCTCCAGATCCTTCAATTGCTGGATCAGCACCTTGTCGCTGACGCCCTGGGTCAAGCGCTTGAGCTCGCCGTAGCGCTTCGGGCCATCGCGCAGGAAAAACAGCACCAGCGGTTTCCACTTGCCCGAGATGATGCGAAGCGTGGCGTTGAGCCCGCAGCCGGTATCGCAGATTTCAGAAGGCGTCGTCATTTATTGATACTTACCAAAAAGTGCATACTTGTCGTTAGGTTATCAGGACCGCATCCTTGTGCTCAAGTAAGCAGTTCTCTGCTTCCACACAACTCCAATGAAGGATGCACGTCATGAACAGACTGAATGGAAAGACCGCCGTGATCACCGGCGGCGCTACCGGCATCGGCCGCGCCGCAGCAAAGCGCTTCATAGAGGAGGGTGCCTTTGTCTTCATCTTCGGCCGCCGGCAGGAATCGCTCGACACCGCCGTGGCCGAGCTCGGGCCCAATGCCCGCGCGGTGAAGGGCTCGGTCTTGGACGAGGCCGATCTCGACCGACTCTACGCAGCGGTGAAGGCTGAGCGCGGAACCCTCGACATCGTCTTCGCGAATGCCGGGGCCGGAAGTCAGCTTGCGCTCGGCAAGATCACCGCCGAGCACATTGACGAAACCTTCGACACCAATGTGAAGGGTACGATCTTCACGGTCCAGAAGGCGCTGCCGCTGATGGGCCAGGGCGGTTCGATCATACTGACCGGATCGAGCGCTGGCACCACGGGCGCCCCTGGAATGAGCGCTTACAGCGCGAGCAAGGCGGCAGTGCGCAATCTCGCGCGGACCTGGGCGGAGGACCTGAAGGGCACCGGCATCCGGGTCAACGTGCTGTCGCCTGGAGCGACGGCAACCGAACTCGCGAAGGAAGCGCTCGGCGAGGAGGGTCAGAAGGTCTACGCCGCGATGACTCCGCTCCAGCGCATGGCCGATCCGGCGGAGATCGGGGCTGTGGCCGCCTTTCTCGCGTCGTCGGATAGCAGCTTCATGACCGCCAGCGAGGTCGCCGTCGACGGCGGCCTGGCACAACTCTGACGCACTACGCTCGGCCGGTCACTTCATTTGATTGTTTGGAGCGCCGTCAGGCGTGCTAAACCCAAGGAAAAACCATGAGCTATGCAATCATCGGCTTCGGCAAGATCGGTCAGGCCCTGGCCAAGGCGTTTGCCCGCAATGGCATCGAAGTATCCGTTGCAACCACGCGCGACCCGGAAAGCTTTGCATCCGCCGCGGCCGCGATCGGACCCACGATCATTCCCAAAAAGCTGGCGGAAGCGGTCAAGGCGGACATCATCTTTTTGGCTGTCCGTTTCGAGTCGCATCCGGATGTCGCGAAGGCACTGCCGACCTGGCAGGGGAAGATTATCGTCGATGTAACCAACACCCGCGTGCCCCTTGAGGAATTGGGAGGACAGCCTTCTTCCAAGGTCGTCGCGCAGGCCTTCACTGGTGCAAGACTGGTCAAGGGCTTCAACCATTTGGCTGCTGCCGTCCTTGACCAGGATCCGGCCGTACAAGGTGGCAGGAGAGTCGTGTTCTTGGCGAGCGACGATGACGGCGCAGCAGCGGAGATTGGTGCGCTTGCGGAAAATCTCGGTTTCTCGCCGATCCAACTTGGCGGGCTTTCGGTAGGTGGACTGCTTGTGCAGGCGCGTGGAAATAGCTGGGGTCAACTGATCTTCAAGGACTTGGTCAAGTTCGACTGATGAATGCCCACTATAAATCTCAAACGCACTACCTATTCGCGTGTCCGAAAAGACTTGATCACGACAAAGAGCTTTCGCTCTCCGAAAGAGGACGAAAGCTCTTGCCTGTCTGACCTATTCCAAGAGAACAAGAGCTCCTTGCCCGCCGAACGCGCAAGGCCAGGCCATCATGGCGATCGAAGCCGCCAAGGCCCGGACGCAAGATGTGGAAAGTTACTTTCTGGCGTTGTCGAACCGCCGGATGAAATCGCGCACTTGCGGATACACCGTCTCGCGCCAGCGGCGTCCGCTGAAGATGCCGTAGTGGCCGGCGCCTTCGATCACGCGGTGCTCGCGGCGTTTCGCCGGGATGCTGCTGCACAGGTCGTGCGCCGCCTGGGTCTGGCCGAGGCCGGAGATGTCGTCGAGTTCGCCTTCGACGGTGAGCAGGGCGCTGCGCTTGATTGCGGCAGGGTTCACCCGTTCGCCGGCGACGTCCCACAGACCGCGCGGCAGCAGGAACTGCTGGAACACCTTCTCGATCGTATCGAGGTAAAACTCGGCCGGCATGTCGAGCACGGCGTTGTATTCGTCGTAGAACTTGCGGTGCGACTGCGCGTCGTCGAGGTCGCCGCGGAGCAGGTCCTGGTAGAAATCCCAGTGCGAGGTCAGGTGACGGCTGGGGTTCATCGCGATGAATCCGGCGTGCTGCAGGAAGCCCGGATACACCTCGCGCCCGCGACCGGGATAGTTCGGCGGCACGGTGTGGATCACGTTGCCCTTGAACCACGAAAGCGGCTGGTGGGTGGCGAGGTTGTCGACGCTGGTGGGGCTGCGCCGCGGATCGATCGGGCCACCCATCATGGTCAGGCTGAGTGGCGTGTCTTCGCCGCGCGCGGCCATTAGCGACACCGCCGCAAGCACCGGCACGGTGGGTTGGCACACCGAAATCACGTGCAGTTCGCGCGCGCCGATGTGGCGGATGAATTCCTCGATGTACGCCACGTAGTCGTCGAGGCCGAACGGCCCGACGGCGCTCGGCACCATGCGCGCGTCGACCCAGTCGGTGATGTAGACCTTGTGCTCGCGCAGCAGCGTGCGGACGGTGTCGCGCAGCAGCGTGGCGTGATGGCCGGAGAGCGGCGCAACCACCAGCACTACCGGGTCGTTCTTCAGCTTCTCGATGGTGACGGGATCGTCGCTGAAACGCTTGAAGCGCTTCAGCCGGCAGAACGGCTTGTCCAGCGCGATGCGCTCGACCACCGCGATTTCCTGGTCGTGGGCCGTGGCGGTGTGGATACCGAACTCGGGTTTTTCGTATTCCTTGCCGAGTCGATGGATCAACTCGAAGCCGGCCGCCATGCGCTGGCTGCCGGGCAACTGCGTCAGCGGGCTGCTGTTGTCGTTGAGCATGCTCGCATTGGCTTGTGCGAAATAGCTCAGCGGGCCGAGGAAAGCGCGCTGCCATTCGTGGATTTGATAAAGCATGGGTGCGGTATCGTCCAGACGAAAACGATTCATCTTAGCGCCGTTCCGGTTCGGCGTGTTGCGCTGCCGCAAATGCGTGCGGTCAGGCTGCAATTGGCTGATAGCGGCAGCGCAGGAATACTTCGTCCACACCTGTGGTGTCGCCCAGGCCGTCACGCCATTTCAGCGTCTTCTGGAAGTGCAAGCCGATCGGCATGAATACTTTGTTGTACCACCACATCGCGCGCTCGCGATGGTGCGTGAGGTATGACTGGCCGAGTTCCAGCAGGCGCGACGATTTAGGCTGCATGCCGTAGATCGCGCTGTACTCGATGGTGAATCCGTGTTGCGCGAGCCGGGCGACGATCTGCTGCGGCTCGTAACGGCGGTAGTGTCCGACGAATTCGTCGAACGGCGTCCACGCGTCCGGATGCAGCGGTACCGACAGCAGCAGAATGGCGCCGGGCGAGGCCGCCCGCGCAAGTTCGGACAACGCGCTGGCGTCGTCGACCACGTGTTCGAGAATGTCGAGCGCGCAGATGAGGTCGAAACTGTCGTCGGCGTACGGCAATGCGCCGATCATGCCGTGCACGGCGTTCGCGTCACGGTCGTGAAGCCGTTGCAGGGCCGCATGGCTGAGGTCGATGAAACAGGTGCCTTGCAGTGGCAGCCGCGGGCGCAGGCCCGGCGCGACTTCCAGCCGGCGCGGCGCGCTGGCGGCGAGTTCGCGTACCAGCGGCCAGGTATTGAAGCGTTCGGGGCCGACCAGCCTGGCACCGGACCACAGCGATTCGTAGAAGCCGCGATTCGTGCGGATCAACTCGTCATCGCTGCGCTGCTCGATGGGGCGATGCTCGACGGAATGCGCCTGGGTCATGGTCGGATGAAAGCCTGTTCGCAGCGAGCGGAGTGTGAAGTCAGACGAGCGGGCGGATTTCGGTGTGCGCGGCGAAATCGTGCAGCGTGCGCCGGCGCGCATCGAACAAGGCCACCGCGAACCAGCCGGCCCACACCGCCAGCAGGGTCCACAAGGTCGTGCGCAGGCCGAGCATCGGCTCGAGCATCAGCAGTATCAGCGGCGCGGCCCCCACCAGCAGCCGGATCAGCGCCTGCTGCATCGAGATCGCGCCGCCATGCTCGTTGGTGACGCGGATGCGCCAGGGCCGCATGCCGACGGTCTGGCCGCCGCGCACCCACGAACTGATGAAGTACGCCGCCACCACCACGCCCTGCAGGATCTGGTACCAGGCCGGGATGACCGTGGCCACGCCGGTGCGGATCAGCGTGCCGCGGGTGGCAAGCTGGCACAGCAGGCCGACCACCATCACGATGGCGATGACGATCAGCAGGTCGTAGACCAGCGCGAACAGCCGTCGCCAGAGCGGGCAGGGCTGGTCGGTGGTGACTAACGTGTTGACTATCGGGGTCGACATCGGAACGTTCGCTTGCGTAGTGCGCGTGCAATGGCCAGCATCGTGCGCATGGAGAAGGAAGAAAGCCCCGTCAGTATCGCCGAAGCGGATCGCCGAAGCATTGCCGCGTTTCTCGAACGCGTGTGGTCGGAAGACGGCCTCGCCGATCGCACGCTCGATGCCTATCGACGCGACCTCGAGGCACTGGCGTCGTGGCTGGCCGGTCACGGCCGGCATCTGCGCGATGCGCGCCGGCAGGACATTTCCGGCTATCACGGCGCGAAGCCGGCGGCGATCCGTTCGATCGCGCGGCGGCAGTCCGCTTTCCGCCGCTACTACGCATTCCTCGCACGCAACGAACCGGGCTTCGTCGACCCGACCTTGCTGATCGAACGGCCGCGGATGCCACGCAGCCTGCCCAAGGCGCTTGCCGAGCGCGAGATCGAAAGCCTGCTCGATGCGCCGGACACCGGCAGCCTGCTCGGCCTGCGCGATCGCGCGATGCTGGAGCTGATGTATGCCTCGGGGCTGCGCGTGTCCGAACTGGTCGAGCTGCCGCTGGCCGCGCTGAATACGCGGCAGGGCGTGCTGCGCATCACCGGCAAGGGCGGCAAGGACCGGCTGGTGCCGGTCGGTGAAATGGCGCTCGAACGGATCGCGACGTATCTGGCCGGCGCGCGGCCCGTGCTGGCCAAGGGCCGGCAACCTGCGGCACTGTTCCTCAGCCAGCGCGGCGAAGGCATGACCCGGCAGATGTTCTGGACGCTGGTGAAAGGCTATGCGATGAAAACCGGGATCAACCCCAAGCGCATCTCGCCGCACGTGCTGCGGCATTCGTTCGCCACCCACCTGCTGAACCACGGCGCCGACCTGCGCGCACTGCAGATGCTGCTGGGCCACAGTTCGCTGAGCACCACGCAGATTTACACGCTGGTGGCGAAGGAAGGCCTCAAGCGATTGCACGCGCAGCATCATCCGCGCGGCTGAAGAGGTTCAGGCGGCTGTGCGAGAATGCCGCTTCACCGTCGGCATCCTCGCGCCGGTCGGCATCGAACGAGGTTGCTTGCCCATGTTCAGGAAATGGTTGCTGGCGTTGTGCGTCAGCGGAATCGCTTTTTCTGCCGTTGCCGCCGATACCGTGACGCCGGTGGCCGCCCCGGCCATCAGCCCGGCCGCGGAGAAGATGGTGCGCGCCGCGATCAGGACGCTTTCGGCCAAGGCCGACGTCGACTCGATTTCGACATCGCCGCTGCCGGGTTTCTACCAGGTGATCGCATCGGGCCAGATGCTGTACGTCAGCGCCGACGGCAAATACCTGCTCAACGGCGACCTGGTCGACCTGGGCCAGCATGAGAACGTCAGCGACGCGGCCTGGGCCGGATTCCGCAAGGCCGAACTGGCCAAGGTGCCGGCGGCGCAGCGCATCGTGTTCGCGCCGGCGCATCCGAAATACACGATCAGCGTGTTCACCGACGTCAACTGCGGTTTCTGTCGCGCGCTGCACGAGCACATCGCGGATTTCAACAAGGCCGGCATCGCGGTCGAGTACCTGGCGTGGCCACGCGAAGGTGTGACCACCACTGCCGGGCGTCCGACCCCGACTTATACCGAAATGGTTTCGGTGTGGTGCGCGGCCGACCGCAAGGCCGCCTTCAGCGCGGCGAAAGAGGGCCATGCCCCGAAGCCGGCCACCTGCACCAACCCGGTCAAGGATCAGTTCGACCTTGGTCTGAAGCTCGGCGTCAACGGCACCCCGACCATCTATGGCCCTGACGGCAGCATGCTCGGCGGCTATGTTACGCCGGACCAGTTGCTGCAGGCGCTGCAACAGGGCGGCGGCTGAAGGCCCGCGGTCGCCGCGCTGGCGCAGCATGTGGCCGCAGCTTATGCCGTATTGCAGCATGGGCTAGAATAGGCGTTTCCTCCGCATAGCGCCGTTCCCCGCATGATCGCACTCGACGGGCAGAGCGCCCTCTCGCCGTTCCGCCTTGAACGTCTGAATGCCCGCCTCGATGCCCTGCATCGTGGCGCGCGCGTGCAGGCATCGTGGTTCGTCTACCTGCTGGATGCCGATGTCGTGCCCGAAGGCGCGCTGCGCCAGCGTCTGCTCGCCGTACTCGAGGCCAGGGACGCCGCGCCCGAACCGGCCACGCTGTGGGTGGTGCCGCGGCTCGGCACGATTTCGCCGTGGTCGAGCAAGGCCACCGACATCCTGCACGGCGCCGGTTTCGACGTGCGCCGCGTGGAGCGTGGACTGGCCTGGCAGGTGACCGGCCTGCCGTCGGCGAACGCGCCCGGTTACGCCGCGGTGATGGCCTTGCTGCACGATGCGATGACCCAATCCGTGCTCGGCAGCATCGAGGACGCCAAGGGCCTGTTCCTGGGCGGGTCGCCCGGCGAGCTGGTGCACATCGCGCTCGGTGCCGATCCGCAGGGCGCGCTGTCCGCCGCCAACGCGCGGCTCGGCCTCGCACTGGCCGACGACGAGATCGAATACCTGGTCGAACGTTACGCCGAACTCGGTCGTGACCCGACCGATGCCGAGCTCTTCATGTTCGCGCAGGCGAATTCCGAACATTGCCGGCACAAGGTGTTCAACGCGAGCTGGACGGTGGACGGCGCGGAACAGGACAAGAGCCTGTTCGGCATGATCAAGCACACCCACCAGCATTCGCCCGCGCATACGCTGTCCGCCTATTCGGACAACGCCGCGGTGATCGAGGGCAGCGTCGGCCGGCGCTTCTTCGCCGATGCCGCCGATGGCGTGTGGCGCGGCCACGAGGAACGCATCGATTACGCGATCAAGGTCGAGACGCACAACCACCCGACCGCCATCGCGCCATGGCCCGGCGCAGCCACCGGCGCCGGCGGCGAGATCCGCGACGAGGGCGCGACCGGCCGCGGCGGCAAGCCCAAGGCCGGACTCACCGGATTCTCGGTGTCCGATCTGCGCATTCCCGGCCATCCGCAGCCGTGGGAAGTGAATCGCCCGCTGCCGCCGCGCATGGCCAGCGCGTTCGAGATCATGCGCGACGGCCCGCTCGGTGCCGCCGCATTCAACAACGAATTCGGCCGCCCCTGTCTGGGCGGCTATTTCCGCAGCTTCGAACACGAAACCGGCGAAGCCGGCGTGCGCCGCGGCTACGACAAGCCGATCATGCTGGCCGGCGGCCTGGCCAACCTGCGGCCGGGCGATGTGTTGAAACGCGCGGTGCAGCCGGGCAACAAGGTGATCGTGCTGGGTGGCCCGGCGATGCTGATCGGCCTGGGCGGCGGTGCGGCCTCGTCGGTGGCTGGTGGTGCCTCCAGCGCGGAACTGGATTTCGCCTCGGTGCAGCGCGACAACGCCGAGATGGAACGACGCTGCCAGGAAGTGATCGACGCCTGCTGGCGCCGCGGCGACGCCAATCCGATCGTCAGCGTGCACGACGTCGGTGCCGGCGGCCTGTCCAATGCGATTCCCGAACTGCTCAACGACGCCGGCGTCGGCGGCGAGATCGACCTGTCGAAGATTCCCTGCGACGACCCCTCGCTGTCGCCGATGCAGGTATGGAGCAACGAATCGCAGGAACGTTACGTGCTCGCGATCGCACCGGATGATCTGGCGGGTTTCATTGCGATGTGCGAACGCGAACGTTGCCCGGTTGCAGTGGTCGGCGACGCCACGCTCGAACGCCGGTTGCTGGTCACCGATCCGCGTCGTGACCTGGTGGTGATCGACCTGCCGATGGACGTGCTCTTCGGCAAGCCGCCGCGCATGCATCGCGATGCCAAGCGCATCAAGCCGCGCATCGACCTGCTGCCGGACCTTTCCGGCATCGGCATGGACGAGGCATTGCTGCGCGTGCTGCGGCTGCCGACCGTGGGCAGCAAGAGTTTCCTGATCACCATCGGCGATCGCACCGTCGGCGGGCTCAACGCGCGCGATCCGATGGTCGGCCCGTGGCAGGTGCCGGTGGCCGATTGCGCGGTGACCATCGCGGATTTCGACGGCTACGTCGGCGAGGCGATGGCGATGGCCGAGCGCGCGCCGGTGGCACTGCTCAACAGCGCCGATGCGGCGCGACTCGCGGTCGGCGAGGCGATCACCAACCTGGCTGCCGCGCCGATCGCCAACCTCGGCGAAATCCGTTTGTCGGCGAACTGGATGGCCGCGGTCAATCATCCCGGCGAAGACGCTGCGCTGTTCGACGCGGTGCATGCGGTCGGCATGGAGCTGTGCCCGGAACTGGATATCTCGATCCCGGTCGGCAAGGACTCGCTGTCGATGCAGACGGTGTGGACCGACGGCGATACGCCGCAGCGCACGGTGTCGCCGGTGTCGCTGGTGATCACCGGCTTCGCCCGCGTCACCGACGTGCGCCGCACGCTGACGCCGCAGATCAAGCTCGATCGCGGCGACTCCGACCTGTGGCTGGTTGACCTCGGCGCCGGACGCGACCGCCTCGGCGGATCGGCGCTGGCCCAGGTGTTCAACCGCACCGGCGGCGTGCCGCCGGACCTGGACGACGCGAAACGCCTGAAGGCGTTGTTCGACCTGGTGCAGGAAGCGAACGCGAACGGCCTGCTGCTGGCGTATCACGACCGCTCCGACGGTGGCGTCATCACCACGCTGCTGGAGATGGCGTTTGCCGGTCACTGTGGCCTGGAAATCCATCTGGACGGCTGGGCCGAGGCGACGTTGCGTGCACTCTTCAACGAGGAACTCGGCGCGGTGATGCAGGTGGCCGCCGCCAATCGCGAAGCGTTCGAGGCATTGCTGATCAAGTACGGCATCGCCAGTATTGGCCATCGTATCGGCCGGCCGAAGGAGAAGCTCGGCATCAAGCTGTTCCTCGGCAACGAGGCCTTGTTCAAGTGGAACTGGATCACCCTGTATAAGGCGTGGAACGAAACCAGCCACGCGATGCAGCGGCTGCGCGACAACCCGCTCAGCGCCGATGCCGAGCTGGACTGGCGCATGGACGACGACGATCCGGGCATTACGCCGAAGCTGGTGTTCAACCCGGCCGAGAACATCGCCGCGGACCTGATCGGCAGCGGTGCGCGTCCGCGCATCGCGGTGCTGCGCGAGCAGGGCGTCAACGGCCAGGTGGAAATGTCGGCCGCGTTCACCCGCGCCGGCTTCGACGCGGTCGATGTGCACATGTCCGACCTGGCCAGCGGGCGGATCAAATTGTCCGATTTCCGCGGCTTGGCGGCGTGCGGTGGCTTCTCCTACGGCGACGTGCTTGGCGCCGGCCGCGGCTGGGCGACCTCGATCCTGTACAACGAGATGCTGCGTGCGCAGTTCGCCGAATTCTTCGCTGACAAGACCAAGTTCGCGCTCGGCGTGTGCAACGGCTGCCAGATGCTGGCGCAGTTGAAGGACATCATTCCGGGTGCGCAGAACTGGCCGAAATTCCTGCGCAACGCCTCGGAGCAATACGAGTCGCGCGTGGCCACGCTGGAGATCCTCGAATCGCCGAGCATCTTCTTCAAGGGCATGGCCGGTTCGCGCATCCCGGTGGCGGTCGCGCACGGCGAAGGCCGGGTCAGTTTTCCGCAGGCATGCAGCCCGGCCAAGTCCAACGCGGCGGTGCGCTTCGTCGACAATCGCGGCAAGCCCACCGAGAACTTCCCGCTGAATCCGAACGGATCGCCGGGCGGCTTGGCCGGCTTCACCGCCGCCGACGGTCGCGTGACGATCCTGATGCCGCATCCCGAGCGCGTGTTCCGCAGCGTGCAACTGAGTTGGCACCCGGAACAATGGGGCGAGGATTCGCCGTGGATGCGCATGTTCCGCAACGCACGCGTGTGGTGCGGCTGAGCCCTGACCGCATGACAAGGCGCTGAGCCGTGGCTCGGCCGAACCCGTCGGCGTGGCGTGTCTGGTTGCTGTTGCTGGCATGGGTCGTTCTGCTGGCGTTGTTGCCGTGGTGGCTGGGCCTGCCGTTGCTGCTGACGTTGGCATTGGCTTCGCTGCTGCTGCAGCACCGGCTGGTTGCCGAGCACGCTTCGTCGATCCGCAGCGCGTTGCGCTGGGGTTTGCCAAGTGTGCTGTTCGCGTTGCAGCGTGCGCTGGGCGGCGACGCGTTTGCGTGGGGTGCGGCACTGCTTGGCGTGCTCGTGGGATACACCTTGCTGGCTGGTCTCGAAGCATGGCTCGACCGCGACCTGCGTCGCGCACCGGCGAAAAATGTGCCGGCCGAGTGGCCCGAATTGGCGATGGCGCCGATCGGCCCGCCTGCCGAAATCATCGAGTTGCAATTGCCGGTCTGGCAGCTGATGACCGACATGCAGGTCGATGCACAAGCCGAACGTATCGAGTATCGCGATGGCGAATGCCGCATCGGCGACGACATGCGCATCGTCGATGCGAGCCCGCATGCCTGCATCGATCCCCAGGGCGACTGGATCGTTGTGCGGATGAGCGAAGATCGCGGTATCGCGTTGCTGGATCGCCTGCACCACCGACTGCATCGCCTGCGCGGATGGCAGCTCGCCGGCTGGCATGGCGGACAGCCCTGGCTGGTCCGGCATGAGGGCGATATGCCGGTGGCTCTTGCCGCACTCCTCGACCGGGATCGCCGCTAGCGCGACCCTCGCAAACTGCAATCCGAGTCATCGCCGAACCGCCCGTTCAGTTCGTTGATGTTTTTTCGCCACGCCGACTCACGCATACTCCTACAGTGAATACTTCGACCTTTCCACGCTCGCCTTTTGCACTGCTGCTCAGCGTGATCGTGGTTTCCGCGGACAGCGGACCGCAGTTGCGCGAATGCATCCGCCGCGTGCTGGCCAGCGACGTGTCGCTGGAGGTGCTGCTGATCGACAACGCCTCCAGCGACGGCGTGCCGCAGGCGATCGATCGCGCCTACGCCGCCGACACGCGGCTGAAAGTGACCTACAGCCGCAGCAACCTCGGCTTCGGCCCGGCGGTGAACCTGGGTGCGAGCCAGGCGCGCGGCCACGCGGTGATGATGCTCAATCCGGATTGCATGCTGGAACCCGGCGACCTGCAGCGACTGCTCGACATCCTTGCCGACCAGCCGCGGGCCGGGTTGATCGGGGCGGTGGTGGTCGATGAAGAGGGACGCGCCGATCCCGCATCGCGACGACGCGATCCGTTGTTCCGGCGCGCGTTGAACACGATGTTCGGGCGCGATGGCGAACGCATCGACGTCGACGGCGAGATTCCCGCGGAGGTGATCGAGGCCGAAGCGGTGTCCGGCGCCTTGATGCTGATGCCGCGTACGATCTACCAGCGCGTCGGGGGTTTCGACGAGGGCTATTTCCTGCACTGCGAGGACCTGGACCTGTGCCGGCGCGTGCGCGACGTGGGCTACAAGGTGCTGCTCGCCGGCGACGTGCGTGTGCTGCATACCAAGGGCGGCTCCAGCCGGCATCGGCCGATCTTCGTCAGCCGCTACAAGCACAAGGGCATGTGGCGCTGGTTCCGACGGCACGATCCGGCGGCGCGCAACCCACTGCTGGCGGCGGTGGTGTGGCTCGGCATCTGGTCGCATTTCCTGCTGAAGATTCCCGCCCAGCTGCTGCGCCGCCGATGAGCGCGACGCGACGCACCGAGTTGCTGGCGACGTTCGGCCTGCTGGCCATGACCGCCGTCTGGGGCTCGACCTTCGTGCTGATCAAGGACGTGGTCGCGCGGATGCCGGTGGCCGATTTCCTCGCCGTGCGTTTCGTGATCGCCGCCGTGGTGATGCTGGCGCTGTTCGGCCGCCAGGTCGTGCGGCTCGGTCGGCGGCAGATCGTTCGCGGCCTGCTGCTGGGATGCATCTATGGCGTGGGCCAGTTGCTGCAGACGTGGGGCCTGTCGCTGATCGCGCCCAGCGTCAGCGGCTTCGTCACCGGCATGTATGTGGTGTTCACGCCGATCCTGGCCATGCTGCTGTTGCACCAGCGCATGGCCGGCGTGGTCTGGCTGGCGGTGTTGCTGTCCACCGCCGGGCTGGCGCTTCTCTCGCTCAGCGGCATCTCGGTCGATGCCGGCGTGTGGTTGACCCTGGCGTCCGCGGCGCTGTACGCGCTGCATATCGTCGGCCTGGGGCAGTGGTCGCGAAAGGGTGAGGCGTTCGGCATGTCGGCGGTGCAGATGGCCGCCATCGCCGTGGTGTGCCTGCTTGCCACGCTGCCGCACGGCCCGATGCTGCCGCCGGATCGCGCGGCCTGGTTCGGCGTGCTGTACATGGCGCTGATCGCCGGCGCCGGTGCGATGCTGATGCAGACCTGGGCGCAGTCGCACCTGCCAGCCGCGCGCGCCGCGATCGTCATGACCACTGAGCCGGTGTTCGCCGCCGCGTTCGCGGTAACCCTTGGCAACGACGTACTCACCTGGCGCATGCTGGCCGGCGGTGCGCTGGTGCTGGGCGCGATGTATCTGGTGGAGCTGCTGCCACGACGCGGCGAGCTGCCGGCCGAGGCGATCCATCACGAGGTGTGATCGGCAGGATGTTTGCCCGTTCGGCGAGTTGCCGCGGCCGCTGCTCAACCGGCCTTTTTCATTTCCACCCGCGACTGCAGAGCAATGCGGATCAGATAAATCACGATCAGGATGTTCGCGATCAGTGCTGCCAGCTTGAGCCAGCCGAAATGGTGGATGGTTTCGTAAAGCTCCACCGGGACCAGGGAGCCGGTGGCGAACACGGTGAACCATTCGGCCCAATACTTGTGCAGCCACAGGCCGATGCCTTCGGTGGCGAAGATCGCCGCATAGGCCAGTGCCACGAGGCCGATTGCTACAAACTTGTTCGGCCCCATGTTCTCCAGCAACTGCACCAGCTTCCAGCGCAGGCCGTTGCTGTCGGCCAGCGAGAGATGTTCCAGCCACTGCACCAGTCCGTCGAAATTCTGTGACTTGTATAGATGAAACGAGGCAACGGCAACGAGGATCAGGCCAATCGTCTTGACGGCCTTGTAAATCGCAATCACACGCAGGCCTGCGCCGTGCTTCGATTTCCGCCGCTCCATTTTATCGGTCGTGCTTTTGCCCATGATGCTGGAAGCTGTCGTTCTGGAAATGTCAGGCATGGCATTCAATCGGCCGATGGATCGTGATTGTCTTGGTTGTCTGCTGAACCGTCGGTGCAGGTGCTTCGGTATCGTCGATGGCTGAAGCTTCCGCTTCATTGCACGGTACGCCAGATCTGATCCAGCTTGACGTGACCGCCACCGGTCGTCACGCTTCGTCGATGAATCTTCTGCTGTTGCGCAACGCGCTGGTCTACGCGCCCGAACCGATGGGTCGGCAGCACCTGTTGCTCGGCGGCGGGCGCATCCTGTGGATCGGCAGCGAGCTCGACGAGCTGCCGGCCACGCTGGCGGTGGAGACGATCGACCTGCAGGGCCGACGGCTGATTCCCGGTTTCATCGACGCGCACGTGCATGTCACCGGTGGCGGCGGCGAGGCGGGTTTCCGCACGCGCGTGCCGCCGCTGGGCGTGTCGCGCTTCACCCGTGCAGGCATCACCACGGTGGTCGGCCTGCTCGGTACCGACGACGTGGCGCGTGGACCGCGCGACCTGCTGGCGACAGCGTATGCCTTGCGCGAGGAAGGTCTGAGCGCGTTCGCCTTCACCGGCGGCTACCACGTGCCGCCGGTGACGCTGACCGGCAGCGTGCGTGGCGATCTGGTGTTCATCGACGCGCTGATCGGCATCGGCGAGGTGGCGATCAGCGATCACCGTTCCAGCCAGCCGAAGTTCGACGAACTGCTGCGGCTCGCTTCCGATGCGCACGTCGCCGGCCTGATGACCGGCAAGGCTGGCATCCTGCACCTGCACCTGGGCGACGGCGCGCGCGGACTCGACCTCGTGCGCCGCGCGCTGGACGAAAGCGAGTTGCCGCCGCGAGTGTTCCATCCCACCCACGTGAACCGGCGCAAGGCGTTGTTCGACGAAGCGCTAGTGCTGGCGAAGCGTGGTTGCACGATCGACCTCACCGCGTTTCCAGTGGACGAGGGCGAGGACGCGTGGAGCGCCGCCGATGCGTTGCTGCGCTATCTCGACAGTGGCGCGCCGGCTGAGCGAGTCACCATCAGCTCCGATGCCGGCGGCTGCCTGCCGAGCTTCGATGCCGATGGCCACGTCTGTGCGATGGGTGTGGGCGAATCCGGCGCCTTGCTGGAAACCTTGAACGACGTGCTCGGACGCGGCGTGCCGCTGGAGCGCGCGTTGCCTGCTTTCACCAGCAATCCGGCGCGGCTGTTGCGGCTCGCGGCCAAGGGCCGCATTGCGGTCGGCGCCGATGCCGACCTGGTTGCGCTGGACGCGCAAGGTCATGCGCATGATGTGATCGCCCTCGGCAAAGTGCACGTACGCGACGGCAAGGTTCGGCACTACGGCACGTACGAGCACACGACCTAGACGCTCGATGCGTCAGGTTGGATGGGATAACCACAACCGATCCATCGGACGCAGAGAATCCATGACAACGAAAACGCACGAGAACAAAACGGATGAGGGCAGGATGAGTCCCAGCAGGGTGATGGATGGAGAACAACGCGGATGGATCGTGCCGATCGGTGGGGCCGAGGAAAAGGAAAACGATCCGCGCATCCTCGAGCGGTTTGTCCACTTGTGCGGCGGGGCGGATGCGAACATCGTGGTGATTCCCACGGCCAGCCAGCTCGCCGACACGGGGTCGCGCTACGAGACGCTGTTCACTGCGCTGGGCGCGGGCGAGGTCGGCGTGCTCGATTTCGACATGCGTCGCGACGCCGCGGAAAAGAACCGGCTGGAGCGCCTGGAAAAGGCCACCGGCATCTTCTTCACCGGCGGCAACCAGTTGCGGTTGTCGACGATGCTGGGCGGCACGCCGGTGGCGCAAAAGATTCGCGCATTGAATGCGCGCGGCGTGCACGTCGGCGGTACCAGTGCGGGTGCCAGCATCCTCAGCGAGCACATGATCGCGTTCGGCAAGGAAGGCCTCTCGCCCACCGCCGGCAGCGTGCGACTGGCGCCCGGGCTCGGGTTGACCAATCGCTTCATCATCGACCAGCACTTCAGCCAGCGCGATCGGCTGGGCCGGCTGATGGCGGCGCTGGCATACAACCCGTATGCGGTTGGTATCGGCCTGGACGAGGACACCGCCGCGTTCATCCAGCCGGACAACACGGTCGAGGTCGAAGGCAGCGGCGCGGTCACCGTGCTGGATGCCGGCAACCTGCAGTTTTCCTCGATGGCGCAGGCCGGCGAGCACGATCCGGTGTGCATGCTCGGAGTCACCATCCACGTGCTGATCGCCGGTGCTACCTTCAACATGCAGACGCGCCACGCGTCGGCCGGTACGCTGGCCATGCCCAAGCAGACCGCCTGAAGCACCTCCATCCTAGCGAGCATCGCACTCAAGGAACCGCCATGCGCATTCTGGAACGCTCCGTTTTCGTCGGCCCGTCGTTGTATGCGCATTTCCCGGTCATCCGCCTCGAGCTCGATCTGGGCGAACTCGAGCAGTGGCCGACCGGCAGGCTCGGCCCGGCCTTCGTCGACGGGCTGGTCGCGGCGCTGCCCGGGCTCGCCGAACACGGTTGCTCGTACCGCGAACCGGGCGGCTTTATCCGCCGCATGCGCGAGGGCGAAGGCACCTGGCTGGGTCACGTGCTGGAGCACGTGGCGATCGAATTGCAGAATGTCGCCGGTGAGGACGTCACCTTCGGCAAGACCCGCAGCGTCGACAAGCCGGGCGTGTATTCGGTGGTCTACGAATATGTGCAGAAAGAGGAAGGCGTCGCCGCGGGCGAGCTTGCGCTGCGCCTGCTGTCGTCGCTGCTGCCGGAAGAACTGCGCACGCGCGGCAGCGTGCCGGAAAACTGGGAATGGGCCACGGCGCGCGATGAATTCATCCGTTACGCGCAGCGCCGCGCGCTCGGTCCGTCCACCGCCTCATTGGTGCACGCGGCGGAAGAGCGCGACATCCCGTGGCTGCGCCTCAACGAGCAGTCGCTGGTGCAGCTCGGCCACGGCAAATACCAGCAGCGCATCCAGGCCACGGTGACCGGCCGCACGCCGCACATCGCGGTGGAGCTGGCCAGCGACAAGGAGGAAACCAACAAGATCCTCGCCTCGCTCGGCCTGCCGGTGCCGAAGCAGGAACTGGTGCAGACCGAGGAGGCCGCGCTGCGTGCCGCGCGTCGGTTGGGTGTGCCGGTGGTGACCAAGCCGTTCAACGGCAACCACGGTCGCGGCATCTCGATTCACCTGTCGACCGATGAGGAAATCATCGAGGGCTTCAAGGCCGCGCGCGAACATTCGCGTTCGGTGATTGTGGAGAACTTCCTCAGTGGCGATGACCACCGCCTGCTGGTGGTCAACAACGAACTCGTCGCGGCCACGCGACGCACGCCGGGTCACGTGGTCGGCAACGGCAGCAGCACCATCGCGCAGTTGGTGGACATCGTGAACCAGGATCCGCGCCGCGGCATCGGCCACGAGAAAGTCCTCACCCGCCTCGTGCTCGATGCGCAGGCCGAGATGATGATGGAGCGCGTCGGCTACACCGCCGCGTCGATTCCGCAGGCCGGCGAAACGGTGTTCCTGCGTTCCACCGCCAACCTCTCCACCGGTGGCACCGCGACCGACGTCACCGACATCATACATCCCGACAACCGCGACATGGCAGTGCGCGCGATCCGCGCGATCGGCCTCGACGTGGGCGGCGTGGATTTCCTCTCGACCAACATCGCCGAAAGCTACAAGACCATCGGCGGCGGCATCTGCGAAGTGAATGCCGCGCCGGGTTTCCGCATGCACGTGAGCCCCAGCGAAGGCACGCCGCGCGACGCGGCCGGCCCGGTCATCGACATGCTGTTTCCGCCGGGCGCGCCGTCGCGGGTGCCGATCGCCGCGGTCACCGGCACCAACGGCAAGACCACCACTGCGCGCATGCTCGCGCACATCACCAAGATGGCCGGCTTCACGCCGGGCCTCACCACCACCGACGGCGTCTACATCGACGGCCAGCGCACGGTCGAGGGCGACATGACCGGGCCGGTGTCCGCGCGGATGGTGCTGTCCGATCCGCACATCGACATGGCCGTGCTGGAAACCGCACGCGGCGGCCTGCTGCGTGCCGGCATGGGCGTGCCGTCGGTGAACGTGGGCGCCGTGCTCAACGTGCAGTCCGATCACCTCGGCCTGAAAGGCATCGACACGCTTGAACAACTCGCCGAGGTCAAGCGCATCGTGATCGAGGTGGCGAAGGATTGCGCGGTGCTCAATGCCGACGATCCGAACGTGCTGAAAATGTCCGGTTACACCGATGCGAAAGTCATCTGCTACGTGACGATGAATCCGTCGCATGCGCTGGTGCGCGAGCACGTGCGCGCCGGTGGCCGTGCCTGCGCGCTCGAGGCCGGCGTCAACGGTTCGATGATCACGCTGTACGACAAGGGCAGCCATATCCCGCTGCTGTGGACGCACCTGATCCCCGCCACGCTCGAAGGCCGCGCATTGCACAACGTGCAGAACGCGATGGTCGCCGCGTCGATGGCGTTCTCGCTGGGCATCAAGCTCGACGCGATCCGCCAGGGCCTGCGCACGTTCGACACCACGTTCTTCCAGGCGCCGGGACGGATGAACGTGTACAGCGAGCATCCGTTCAAGGTGCTGTTCGACTACGGCCACAACGCGCACGCGGTGTCGGTGATGGCCGATCTCGCCGGGCGGCTGGACGTGACCGGCCAGCGCATCGTGGTGCTGGCCGGCCCCGGCGACCGCCGCGACGAGGATCTGGTCGCGATCGCCGACGCGGTGGCCGGTCGCTTCGATCACTACATCTGCCGCCGCGACGATTCGCTGCGTGGCCGCGATGGCGACGAGGTGCCGGGCATCCTGTCGCGCGCGCTGCAGTCGGCGGGTGTGCCGGAGACCGCGATCTTGATCATCCCCGAGGAGCAGAAGGCGATCGACGCCGCGCTGCACATGGGCCGCAGCGGCGACCTGCTACTGGTGTTCGCCGATGCGCTGGTGCGTTCGTGGAAGCAGATCATCAAGTTCCGGCCCGAGGGATCGCCGGAGCCGCGGGTGGAATCGGGGGCGTCGTCCGCGCCGGTGGCGCCGGTCGTCGAACCCGCATTCGACGAGGCCAGCTTCGCGGATCTCGGTGACGTGGTGCGCGACGAGCGTGGCGTGCGGTTTTCGCGCGAGAGCGACGACTGAGCACGATGCAAGCACCTCTGCCGTTCGACGATTCGCGCCGCCTGACCGGCATCAACCTGTATTTCGACACCGCCGGTGCGGTGCTGGAAACGCTGGGCGCGCCGCCCGATGACGAGCTGATCGCTACGTGGCGGCAGAACGTCGACGCGACATGCCACGCGCTCGGCTGGCCCGGCGCGGACATCGTCGCGCAGCGCCATGCGAGCGGCGCATCGCTGGCATTCACCGCGCCGGTCGACCGGCTCTACAGCGCGACCGAAGTGAACGAGTGGGCATGGTTGGCTGCGTGCTGGTCGAATCGCGTCATCGATGCCGGATTGCACGCGCCCGGCCATCCCGCGGCGTGGGACGAGCAGTCCGCGCTGCACACGCTGCGCGCGTTTGCCCGTGCCGAACGACGTCCTGACCTGATCGTCCTGCTGCAGGCAGCGGCAGCCCACGGGCTCACTGCGCTGGCCGACGACGATTCGCTGACTCTGGGGGAAGGCGTCGGCAGCCGCACCTGGCCGATGACCGGACTGCCCGCCGTCGACGATGTGCCGTGGTCTTCGCTACATGACATTCCGCTGGCACTGGTCACAGGCTCCAACGGCAAGACCACCACCGTGCGCCTGCTCGCGGCGATGGCGCATTCCCATGGCTGGCATGCGGGACACAGTTGCACCGATGGCGTGTTCATCGATGGCGTGGTGATCGACGGCGGCGATTTCTCCGGCCCGGCCGGTGCACGCGCCGTGCTTCGTCAATGCGAGGTGGAAGCCGCCATTCTCGAAACCGCGCGCGGCGGCCTGCTGCGTCGCGGACTCGCCGTGCAGCGCGCGCAGGTGGCCGTGGTCACCAACGTCAGCGACGACCACTTCGGTGAATACGGCATCCACGATCTCGATGGCCTGGCCAGGGTCAAGCTGGTCGTCGCGCGTGCGCTCGACGCAAGGGGATTGCTGGTGCTGAATGCGAACGATGCCGTGCTGGTCCGTCACGCCAGCGACCTGCGTTGCCCGATCGGCTGGTTCGCGCTCGACGATGCGAATCCGCTGCTGCGCGCCCATCGGGAATCCGGCGGCGCGACTTGCGGGGTGCGCGATGGCCGCCTGCAGCTTTCCTTCGACGGCCACCTGCACGATCTTGGCGCGGTAGCCGACATGCCGCTGACCTTCGATGGCAGGGCCGGCTACAACATCGCCAATATCGCAGCGGCATCGCTGGCCGCTTCCGCGCTGCGTATCGCTCCGCCCACCATCGCGGACGTGCTCGCGCGATTCGGCGGCGTACGCGAAGACAATCCCGGGCGGCTTCAGCACTGGCAGCTCGGTTCGCTGCAGGTGTTCGTCGACTACGCGCACAACCCCGAAGGAGTGCGCGGGCTGCTGCAGGTCGCCACCACATCGCAGTCCGGCCGCCTCGGCCTGCTGCTGGGCCAGGCCGGCAACCGCGAGGACGCACAGATCCGCGAACTCGCCGCCAGCGCCGCGGGATTTTCCCCATCGCTCGTCATGCTCAAGGACATCGATGGCTTCATGCGCGGCCGCGAGTCCGGCGAGGTGGCGCGCATCCTGCGCGACGAACTGCTGCTTCGCGGCGTGCCCGCTGCCGCCATCACCGAATGCCTCGACGAAGCCGCCGCCGTCCGCAGCATGCTGGCTTGGGCGCGCGACGGCGATGTACTGGTGCTGCCCACGCACGGCACCGCGGCGAAAGCCCAGGTGCGCGACATGCTCGACGATCTGGAACAGCGAGGCTGGCAGGTCGGCACGCCATTGCCTGCAGGCTGACCGGTCCGATCGTCAGCGCGACGATCGCGGCTGCAGCGCGATGCGCACCAGGTACACGATGATGATGACGTTGCCGACCAGCACGGCCAGCTTGAGCCAGCCAAAGCGGTGCAGCAGTTCGTAGAGTTCCAGCGGAATCAGCGAGCCGGTGGCGATCACCGTGAACCATTCCGCCCAGTGCTTGCCCAGCCATAGGCCGATGCCCTCGATCGCGAACAGCACCGCGTAGCCGAGCGTCACCAGTCCGATCGCGACGAACTTGCTGGGCCCGAAATCCACCAGCGTGGATACCAGTGTCCAGCGCAGGTTGCTGCTGCCATCGAGCGGCAGGTGTTCGAGCCAGTGCACCAGCCGCTCGAAATTCTCAGCATGGTTCAGGTGGAACGCCGCAGCGGCGACCAGCAGCAGGCACAGCGTCTTGATCACTTCGTAGATGGCGATAATGCGCAGGCCGGGGTGGCGTTGCGTGGGTGCACCTGAGGCAGGCGGCGGCGAAGCGGTGGGATTGACGTCAGACATGATGGATCGATGGCAAAGCAGTGCCCATAGTGCCGGGGCGACGCCGGATTGGCGAGTGAGGAATGTCATGTGTCCGCATGGCGGTCGTGGCCGGTCAGCAGCAACGGCCGCCGCCGCCCTTGTAGCGCGCGGCCTGCCGCTCGCGGAAGAAGGTCTCGTAGCTGGGCACGGCGTGCTCGGGATGGTGTTCGCGCAGGTGCCGCACGTACACCTCGTAGTCGGGAATGCCGCAACTCAGGCGTGCTGTCTGCACCGCGCGGCGCCAGCCGGATCGCACGGCGCGTATCACGGCCGGCAGCAGCGTTTTCATCATGGCACGCCACCTGTAACCGTGGCCAACGCCACGTAAGGCTCCTCGTGGGTCGTGGGACGCTGCGCGCGCCAGGCCTGCAGCAACGCGCGCAACGAGAATCCGAGCATGGTCACGATCAGCAGCATGAATAGCGCGGTCAGCGCCATGTCGACATGGTTGTTGCCGACGATGCGCTGCATGTCGTCGATCGTCTTCGCCGGTGCCAGCAGGATGTTCGCCTTTGACGCATCGGCGTACTTCGCTGCAGCGGCGGTGAAGCTGATCGGACCGACGAGCTTCTCCCAGCCCGCGGCCAGCGTGCACACGATCAGCCAGATCGCGGGGATGCCCGGCACCCACACGTAACGCTCGCGCTTGAGCTTCACCACGACGACCGTGGCGAGCATCAGCGCGATCGCCGCCAGCATCTGGTTGGCGATGCCGAACAGCGGCCACAGCGTGTTGATGCCGCCGAGCGGATCGACCGCGCCCTGGTACAGGAAGTAACCCCAGAGTCCGACGCAGATCGCGGTGGCCAGCAGGTTGCCGGTCCACGATTCGGTCGCCTGCAACGGCTTGTGGATCAACCCGGCGATCTCCTGGATCATGAAGCGGCCGACGCGCGTGCCGGCATCGACCGTGGTGAGGATGAACAGCGCCTCGAACAGGATCGCGTAGTGGTACCAGAACGCCATCATGCCGCCGCCGGGCAGCACGTTGTGCAGCAGCTGCGCCATGCCGACCGCCAGCGTCGGCGCCCCGCCGGCGCGGCTGAGGATGCTGGTTTCGCCGATGTTCTTCGCCGTCTGCAGCAATTCGTCCGGGGTCACCACGAAGCCCCACTGGCTGATCGTGCTGGCGGCCTGCTGCACGGTCGTGCCGATCAGCGCGCCCGGCGCGTTCATCGCGAAATACACGCCCGGATGCAGCGATGCGGCGGCGATCAGCGCCATGATCGCCACGAACGCCTCCATCAGCATGCCGCCGTAGCCGACCAGTCGCGCATCGCCTTCGCTGGCGAGCAGCTTGGGCGTGGTGCCGGAGGCGATGATCGAATGCCAGCCCGACACCGCGCCGCAGGCGATGGTGATGAACAGGAACGGAAACAGGTGTCCCTGGAACACCGGGCCGCTGCCGTCGATGAACTTTGTCACTGCCGGCATCTGCAGGGTCGGCGCGGACAGGAAGATCGCCAGCGCCAGCAACGCGATGGTGCCGATCTTGAGGAAGGTGGAAAGATAGTCGCGCGGTGCCAGCAGCAGCCATACCGGCAGCACGGATGCACAGAAACCGTAACCGATCAGCAGCCACGCCAGCGTCTTCGCATCGAAGTCGAACAGCGGCGCCAGCGACGGCGATGTGGCCACGTCCGCGCCGCAGGCGATCGACGCCAGCAGCAGCGCCAGCCCGAGGATCGACACCTCGAGAATCCGTCCGGGCCGCAGCCAGCGCAGATAGCCGCCCATCAGCAGCGCGATCGGGATCGTGCACGCCACCGTGAAGGTGCCCCACGGGCTGTGCGTCAACGCCTTCACCACCACCAGCGCCAGCACCGCCAGCACGATCATCATCAGCACCAGCACGCCGAACATCGCGACCACGCCGGCGACCGGCCCGAGTTCCTCGCGCAGCATGTGGCCGAGCGACCGGCCATCGCGACGCAGCGAAAGACCTAGGATCATGAAATCCTGCACCGCACCGGCGAACACCACGCCGAACAGGATCCACAGCGTGCCGGGCAGATAACCCATCTGCGCGGCGAGCACCGGACCGACCAGCGGGCCGGCGCCGGCGATCGCGGCGAAGTGATGGCCGAACACCACCCAGCGATCAGTCGGCACGTAGTCGAGACCATCGTTGCGCAGCACGGCTGGCGTCGCGCGGGAGGCGTCCATCAGCAGCACCTTGCCGTCGATGAATCGTCCGTAGTAGCGATAACCGATCACGAACACCGCGATCGACGCCGCAACCAGCCAGATCGCATTGATCGGCTCGCCGCGCCGCAACGCCACCACGCCCAGACAGAACGCGCCGACGACGGCGATAGCGGTCCACAGGATCCTACCGGCGGGCCCCGGCTTGGGTATGGCGGCATGCATGGGCGGTTCCCTTCGATGGAGCCGCAAGAATCGCGGCAGCCATCGCGGCGGTCAATCACTGCCGCGTATCTGCAGCGGAGGTACACTGCAGCTCTTGCCGATCACAAGGAGTTCGCCATGCGCATGTCGGTTCGTTACGGTCTGCTTGGACCCACCCTGTTTACTGCTGCCCTGATCACCGCCGCTCTGGCCGCCATGTCGGCGAGTGCCGCCGGCTCCGGCCAGCTCAAGGGGCTGCTCGACAAGGCGAAGCAGGCGACCCACACCAGTACGTCCTCCAGTGCCGGCGCCAATCTGCCGGCCAGCGATATCGCCGCCGGACTGAAGGAAGCGCTGGCCAAGGGCGCCACCGGTGCGATCAACAGCCTCGGCCGCAGCGATGGTTTCTGGAAGAACGCCAAGGTTCGCATTCCGTTGCCCGGCAAGCTGGAGCAGGCGGGCAATCTCGCGCGCAAGCTGGGGCAGGGCGAGAAAGTCGACGCGTTCGAGTTGAGCCTCAATCGCGCCGCGGAAAAGGCGGTGCCGCAGGTCGCCGATATCTTCGGCGATGCGATCCGCAAGATGTCCGTCAGCGACGCGCGCGGCATCCTCACCGGCGGCGATCACGCGGCCACCGATTTTTTCCGCCGCGTGGCCGGTGACGCGCTGACCGCACGCATCCATCCGATCGTCGCCAAGGCCACCGACAGTGTCGGTGTCACGCAGAAGTACAAGTCGTTCACGGCAGGCAGCGGCGGCGGTTCGCTCGGCGGCGTGCTCGATTCGCTGGGCGGCAAATCGAAAAAGGGCGGCGGCAGCCCGATCGACCTGGACGATTACGTCACGACCAAGACGATGGACGGGCTGTTCACCGAGATCGGCGACCAGGAGAAATCGATCCGCGACAACCCGGCCGCGCGCTCCACCGATCTGCTGAAGAAAGTGTTCGGCGCGCGTTGAGCCCGCTTGCGGTTCGACGAATCAACATGAGGCTCGGCCCGGCTCTTCGCAGTTGAACCGCCGATCGCACGACTTGCATTGATATCGCATCGACCACAAATCACTGGCAGACGGCGTTCCGAATCGAGGCCCCACAATGATCCGCGAAATCCTGAAAATGGGCGATGAGCGCCTGCTGCGCATCGCCCCGCTGGTGCCCGACAGCATGATCGGCAGCACCGAGCTCGATGCGCTGATCGCCGACATGTTCGAGACCATGCACGCCGCCGATGGCGTCGGCCTGGCCGCGCCGCAGATCGGCGTCGACCTGCAGCTGGTGATCTTCGGCTTCGAACATTCCGACCGTTACCCCGATGCCCCGGAAGTGCCGCAGACGATCCTGCTCAATCCCGTGATCACGCCGCTCTCGCAGGACATGGAGGAAGGCTGGGAAGGTTGCCTGTCCGTCCCCGGCCTGCGCGGTGCGGTCAACCGCTATTCGCTGATCCGCTACGAGGGCATCGATCCGAAAGGCCAGCGCATCGAGCGCACCGCCGAAGGTTTCCATGCGCGCGTGGTGCAGCACGAATGCGATCACCTGATCGGACGCCTGTACCCGTCGCGTATCGTCGATTTCAGCAAGTTCGGCTACACCGACGTGCTGTTTCCGGGCCAGGACATCGGCGACGATTGATGCCTGCAGTCCGGCATGCCACGGTGCTGTCCGGCTGCTCCAGCGCATCCATGCGCCAGCTGCACCGGGACATCCTGCCCGTCGAGCGAACGCGCCGATTTGTGACGAAACGCCTCGTTGACCGATGATGCGACATTCCCCAAGAGTGTCGCCGCATGCAGCATCCCCCATCGACGCAACGGCGTGCCGACAGCACTGTGCGAAACCATGGCATCGACGTGTTGCGCGGGCTGTCGATCCTGCTGGTCGTGCTGCACCACACGGGCTTGCGGATCCCGCTGAAACGTACCGCACTCGGTGAGTGGATTCCGCATCGGCTGCTGGACGCGCTGAACTACAACGGCTATGAGGCGGTGTTCGTCTTCTTCGTGATCTCCGGTTTCCTGATCACGCACAACGCGCTGGAACGCTGGGGCACGCTGCAACGGAT
The DNA here is from genome assembly GCA_036398675.1 of Rhodanobacter sp. Classification (GTDB taxonomy): domain Bacteria; phylum Pseudomonadota; class Gammaproteobacteria; order Xanthomonadales; family Rhodanobacteraceae; genus Rhodanobacter. The sequence continues at coordinate 44,573 of DASWOQ010000064.1, forward strand.
CGACGTGCGCGCGTTCTATGCGCGTCGCTTCGCGCGGATCATGCCGTGCCTGCTGTTGCTGGTGGCCGTGCTGAGCGGTCTGCATCTGCTGGGATTCGACGACTACGCGATCGATCGGGTCGGGCAATCGCTGCCGCGCGCGATCATCGCAGCCTTGGGTCTGCATCTGAACTGGTATGAAGGGCATACCGGCTATCTTCCCGGTGGCTGGGACGTGCTGTGGTCGCTGTCGATCGAGGAAGTCTTCTACATCGGATTTCCGATCGTCTGCCTGCTGGTGCGGCGCATGTGGGTGCTGGTGGCGATGCTCACGCTGCTGGCACTCTCGTTGCCGTTCACGCACGCAGTGCTGGCCGGCAACGAGATCTGGCAGGAGAAGGCATACCTCCCGGGCATGGCGGCGATCGCTGTGGGCGTCCTCGGTGCGCTGGTTGCCGCATGTTTCAATCGGCCGCCCCGGTGGGTGAAGGTCGCGCTGTGCATTGTCGGCATCGTCGGCCTTGCCTGCGTGATGCTGGCCGGCCGCGAAGTATGGCGGCTGGTGCACGACACGTATCTGCTGGTGCTGGTGGTTTCGGCGATGTGCCTGATCCTCGCGCTGCACTGGCGCGAATCTTCCGGCGAACTGCGTAACCTGCCAGGCACCGGCTGGCTGCAGTCGTTCGGCCGGCTCAGCTACGAAATCTACCTGACCCACATGTTCGTGGTGTTCGCCGCGATCCGCCTGTACAAGCTCACCGGCGGCGATATCCGAATGGGCTACGCCTGGTACGTGCCGATCGTGCCGGCTTGCTGGTTGCTTGGCCTCGGGGTGGCACGCTTCATCTCGGTTCCCGCCGATCGCGCCTTGCGTGCCCGCCTGGCGAAGCCGACGGCGTTGCCGGGCGGCAGCGAGGCTGCATCAACGACCTGACCGAAAAATCCCTGTATTGCCGCGTGCCGTGCACGGGCACTGAACCCGCGGTGGCGTAAGCTGTGCCATGGGGGAATTTCCGCCCGGGAGAGTTCGGTGAAGATAGAAAACGAAACACACATGCAGATTGTTTCAGCGGACATCAGTTCGGAATCACTGACCGGCATGGTGATTTTCCGGCCGCATTGCGTATCGCGTGCCGGCAGGAACATCCCCGAAGCGACCAAGAAGGGGAACTGGTACGCCTTGCGTCCAGCCGAAGTGCGCAGTTTTGCGCGCGCATTACTGGATGCGGCCGATGCGCTGGATCTGAAGGCAAAGATGCTGCAGGCGGCCAAGCCGATACCTGCGGCGGGTTGAGGTTGCCCAAGTTGCAGGGCTGGCGCGTTGCGCTCAGCCTTGGCGAAAGGTATTGATGGTGTCGCGCAGTTCCCGTGCCGCGGCACCGGCGGCAGCGGCAAAATCCTCGCCGTCGCCCGCATAGAGAATCGCGCGCGACGAACTGATCAGCAGTCCCGTTCCGTCCGCCGTCCGGCCGTGGCGCACGACGGCCTCCACATCACCGCCCTGTGCGCCGATGCCCGGCACCAGCAACGGCATGTCGCCGACCAACGCGCGCACTTCGGCCAGTTGCTGCGGCCAGGTGGCGCCGGTGACCAGCGCGCAGTTGCCGCGAGCGTTCCAGTCGCGCGCGATGATCTTCGCCACGTGCTGGTACAGCGGCAGGCTTTCGCCGCCTGCTTCGTACACGAGCAGATCCTGCAGATCAGCCGCGCCGGCGTTCGATGTATGGCACAGCAGGATCACGCCCTTGTCCGCGCGATCCAGAAACGGCTGCACGGAATCGCGACCGAGATACGGATTCAGCGTGACCGCATCGGCCTTGTAGCGATCGAACGCCTCGCTGGCGTAATGCTGCGCAGTGCTGCCGATATCGCCGCGCTTGGCATCGAGGATCACCGGCACGCCGGGATGCTGCGCATGGATGTGTGCGATCAGCCGTTCCAGCGCATCCTCCGCGCGCAAGGCGGCGAAGTGCGCGATCTGCGGCTTGAACGCGCAGACCGCATCCGCCGTCGCATCGACGATCGCCCGGCAGAAATCGAACACCGCATCGGGTGTGTCGCGCAGATGCGCCGGGAATTTCGTCGGTTCCGGATCGAGGCCGACGCAGACCAGTGTGTCCTGCTGGCGCCAGCGTTGCTGCAGCACGTCGTGGAAGCGCATTCGGCACCTTTCGCTCAAGTTGTGCCCCATTTTAACCCGCAGCAGAGCGTGCATTGTCGATTGCGTGCGTCGACGCTGATGACTGGGACCAACGTTCGGCGATGAGTTTGCGGTAGCGCCGGCTGGCGCGCAGTTCCTGGCCATCGGCCAGGCACAACAGCGCATCACCGTTGGTCAGCGGCTGCAATCCACGAATGCGATCGATGGCGACGATGGCCCGGCGGTGGACGCGCAAGAAGCGTGCGGGATCCAGTTGGGCCTCGAATGCGACCGACGCCGCCCGGATCAGATGCGTGCGACTGCCGGCATGCAATGCCAGATAGTTGCCTTGCGTCTCGATCCAGTCAATCTCGTCGAGCTGCACGAAACCCTGGCGTCCGCGTGTCTTGACGGCGACGCGCGTCAGGCAAGTTGGGGCCGTTGCCTTGATCTCAGGCTCGGAGTTGGCGGCGGCGGGACGGTGAACCAGATGCGCAACGGCATGCAGGGCGGCCAGGGCAAAGGCCAGCAGCAACCAGTTGCTGATCAGCTCCTCGCGCAGATCGTCAAAGGTGGGTAGCCAATCTTCGTAAAACCCCCATGCCGCCAGAAAGCAGGATGCAACGATCAGCCCGAAGGCGAGGCCGGAGATTCCCGCCGCACGCCACAGGGCATGGCGCCAGCGTGCGATGCCATGCAACGGGTACCGTCTGGCGAGCGACAGCACCGCCGGCGTGATCGATGCACCAAGCAGGGCGGCCACGGTCATGCGAAGGACTTCATGGCCGATGGCGAGCGTGTGTCCCGATTCCCGAGCGCGCAGCGCGTTGTCCGGTTCCAGTACGAGCAGGAAGACGAACCAGTAGATGAAGCCCAGGCCACAGTCGACCAGCCAGCGGGGTAACGGTTCGAAGGCCATCAGCCGGCCAGAGATGTTTTGATCGGACATCCCGGAAGTGTGCCGTCAGCTTTGCAAGACGTCCACGGAGGGTTCACCAAGTCGCTATCTTTGTGACGAATCGTGCCGACATCGGGACGAACCGGTCTGGCTCCGATCATGGACCCGGCCCAGACTTTGCGGATTGTCTACTCCGGAGCTCAATGATGCGGCGACTGTTTTTGCCGGGCCGATCAGTCCGATGGATCCTTTCTGCCCTGGCTCTTCTGATGATTGGGGTGGCCGTCGATTCGGCCTGGGCCGAAGTGGCCGTTCCAGCCGATTCGGCCCGAGCTATCGCACTCAACCATCAACTGGATTTCTACTGGATCGTCGAAAAGTTGCTGGCCCTGCTGATTCCCGCATTGTTTCTATGCACGGGCATGGGCGCGCGACTGCGCCGATTCGCTGGCCGGGTCATGCACGAAAAGCACTACCCGACTCTGGGCCTTTTTGGCTGCATCTACGTGCTTCTCGCTACCTTGGTCAGCCTGCCATTCAACTATCAGCGCCATTACCGTTTGCCGATGTCACTCGGTTGGCTGGGTGATGAAACGCCGGGCAAGTGGCTGCTGGAACAATTGGCGCCGCTCGGCATCGGCATGGTTGGCGCGATCCTCTTTCTGTGGGTGCCCTATGCATTGATCCGGTGCAGTCCGAAGCGTTGGTGGCTATGGAGCACCGCCGTGCTTTCGCTGGGTGCGTGGTTTGTTCTGGTGGTTCAGCCGGTCTGGATTAAACCGTTGACGACCGCCTACGCGCCGTTGGCCGATCAGGCCCTGCGAGCGTAGATCGATCAACTGGCCAGCCGCTGCGGCGTCCACGACATTCCCATCGTGGTGGGCGGCGACGATACCTCGGTGCTCGGTCTCGGGCCGACCAATCGCGTCATCCTCCAGCGGAATCTGTGGAAAACGGAGACGCCCGCGCAGATCCGCTTCACCGTCGGCCACGAACTGAAGCACTACGTGATGGGCGACAACTGGAAAGCACTCGCGATCGTTGCGGCGCTTCTGCTGGCCGGCTTCTGGATCACGCAGCGGCTTGCGGGATGGGCGCTGCCGCGATGGCATCGACGGTTCGGTTTCAGCGGACTCGACGATCCGGCATCGCTGCCGTTCTTCGTGTTGTGTTTTACCGGCCTGTGGCTTGTGGTGACGCCGGCATTCCTTGCTTTCGACCGGCATATCGAAGCGGAGGCGGATCGTTTCGGCCTTGAGTTGACCCACGAAAACGATGCTGCTGCCCGGATGTTTGCCGGCTGGGTCGATGACACTGAGCTGGCCGAACCGGGGTGGTTCGAACATGCATTCCGCGCCACGCATCCGTCGGTGGGGGAGCGGATCCGGATGGCCAATGGCTACCATCCCTGGACGACCGGGGCCGCGTTGAAGTATGTGGGCGAGTGCTCGATGGGGGCACAATCACCTTGAGCAGATAATGGGCGGGAGGGTCAAGAGCAACCCCATCCCAGCCCTCCCCTGCGAGCAGGGGAGAGGGCAAAGTTTTACGCCATTTTCTTCTACTTCGTTACGCCAGCTTCTTGTACTTCACCCGATGCGGGCGGGCGCCTTCTTCGCCGAGGCGGCGCTTCTTGTCGGCTTCGTACTCGTTGTAGTTGCCGGGGAAGAACTCGACATGCGAGTCGCCCTCGAACGCGATGATGTGGGTGGCGATGCGGTCGAGGAACCAGCGGTCATGCGAAATCACCATCGCGCAGCCGGGGAATTCGAGCATCGCGTCTTCCAGCGCGCGCAGCGTTTCGACGTCCAGATCGTTGGATGGCTCATCGAGCAGCAGCACGTTGCCGCCCTGCATCAGGGTCTTGGCCAGGTGCAGGCGGCCGCGCTCACCGCCGGAGAGCGAACCGACCAGCTTCTGCTGATCGGTGCCCTTGAAGTTGAAGCGGCCGATGTACGCGCGTGATTGCAGCTCGTACTTGCCGATGGTGATGATGTCGGCGCCGCCGGAAACTTCCTGCCACACGTTTTTCTTTGCGTCGAGGTTGTCGCGCGACTGGTCGACGTAGGCGAGCTGCACGGTGTGGCCGAGTTTCACCTCGCCCTTGTCCGGCGTTTCCTGGCCGATGATCAGCTTGAACAGGGTCGACTTGCCGGCGCCGTTCGGGCCGATCACGCCGACGATGGCGCCGGGTGGCACCTTGAACGAGACGTCGTCGATCAGCAGCTTGTCGCCGAATGACTTGCTGACGTTCTTGAACTCGATCACTTCCTGGCCCAGGCGCTCGCCCGGTGGAATGTAGAGCTCGTTGGTTTCGTTGCGCTTCTGGTATTCGACCGAGTTGAGTTCCTCGAAGCGGTTGATGCGCGCCTTGCCCTTGGACTGGCGGCCCTTGGCGGCGGAGCGCACCCATTCGAGTTCGCGCGCGAGCGCTTTCTGGCGCCCCTTTTCGGCGGCTTCTTCGCGGGCGAGGCGCTCGCCTTTCTGCTCCAGCCACTCGGTGTAGTTGCCCTTCCACGGAATGCCGCGGCCGCGGTCGAGTTCGAGGATCCACTCGGCGGCGTTGTCGAGGAAGTAGCGGTCATGCGTCACCGCGACCACGGTGCCGGGATAGTCGTGCAGGAACTGCTCGAGCCAGTCGACCGACTCGGCGTCCAGATGGTTGGTCGGTTCGTCGAGCAGCAGCATGTCCGGCTTGGACAGCAGCAGGCGGCACAGCGCGACACGGCGTTTTTCACCGCCGGACAACGGTCCGATCTTGGCGTCCCACGGCGGCAGGCGCAGCGCGTCGGCGGCAACTTCGAGCTGGCGCTCCAGCGCATGCGCGTCGTTGGCGGCGAGCAGGTTTTCCAGATCTTGCTGCTCCTTGGCCAGCTTGTCGAAATCGGCGCCTTCCTCGGCGTACGCGGCGTAGACCTCCTCGAGGCGCTTCTGCGCGTCGAGGATTTCGGATACGCCTTCCTCGACCGATTCACGCACGGTCTTTTCGGGATCGAGCTGCGGCTCCTGCGCGAGGTAGCCGATCTTGGTGCCGGGATTGGCGCGCGCCTCGCCCTGGAAGTCGGTATCCACGCCGGCCATGATCTTCAACACCGTGGACTTGCCCGCGCCGTTCACGCCCAGCAGGCCGATCTTCGCGCCGGGGAAGAAGCTGAGCGAGATGTCCTTGATGATCTGGCGCTTCGGGGGGACGATCTTGCTCACCCCGTTCATGGTGTAGATGTATTGCATGAAGCCTCCAAGGCGTGCGCCGCACCAGCCCGCGAGGACTGGCGACAGAAAAGGGGATGCCACTGAACGAACCATTATACCGGCTCGCGCGAGCCTCTCGCCGTGACCGCCCGGTGTTTCCGTCAGGATCGGTTGGGGCAGTGGCGCGTTGCCGATGGAAAAGGCGGCGCCACCTTCCTCCGGCCGGTGCCGGCTTGCCCATGCCCGGATCGTCATTCGGTCGGGGAAGGCGCTTGCACGTACACTCCCTGATGTTCTTCATCGGGGCGCCACACCTTCCGGGCATGGGTTGCCGGCGATTTGGGACGGGCTCCAAGATAGACAACGTCCGGGAGGTGCCGCTTGTTCGTTCGCCAACTCACCTATCTGGTCGCGCTGGCCCGGCACAGGCATTTCGCGCAGGCTGCCGAAAGCTGCGAGGTCACCCAACCGGCGTTGTCCGCTGGCGTGCGCCAGCTGGAGCGAGAACTCGGCATCACCATCATCCGGCGCGATCGTCGCTTCATGGGCTTTACCCCTGAAGGCGAGCGCGTGCTGGCATGGGCTCGGCAGATGCTTGCCTCGTTGGAGGGCTTGCGCCAGGAGGCGGTACTGGCCCGCTCGGTATCCGGCGGCCATCTGGCGATCGGCGCCGTGCCGTCGTCGCTGCCGGCGTGCACATTGCTGGCAGTTGCCTTCCGGCGGGCCATTCCGGAAATCAGCCTTGAAGTCCATTCGCTCAGCACGCGACAGATCCTGCAGCGGCTGAAGCGGCAGGAACTGCACCTGGGCATTACCTATCTGGATCATGTGCCGCATCAACTGTGCGAAGTGCAGCCGCTGTATGCCGAACGCTACGTGCTGGTGGCGGGCGGGCGGCCCGGGCGACCACTCAAGCCGAGGCTCAGCTGGAAGCAGGCCGGGCGCCTGCCGCTATGCCTGTTCAATCACGAGATGCACAACCGCGCCATCATCGACGAAGCCTTCCGTCAGGCCGGTGTCGTGCCGCGGGTGATGGTGGAGACCAATACCATCAGCGTGCTCTACGCCATGGTGCGCAACGGGGAGCTGTGCAGCGTCATGCCGGTCAGTGCGCTACCCGATTATTTCCTCGGTGGGGACATCACCCTGCATCCGCTCGATCCCATGCACTCCTCCGCCGTGGGCATGCTGCGACTGCGCCAGAAGATCGATTCGCCATTGCTTGCTGCGGCGTGGCAATTGGCCGCAAAGCTCGATCTGCAGGCAACGCTCGACGAGGCGCTTGATCCGCCGGCGAATTGAGCACTGCAACATGGATGCCCGATGGTGCAAAGCCGCATAAGTGCCGCTTATCAACACATCAGCAATGGCAATTGGAGCCGCTTCCCGATCCCAGCACACTTCGCGCCCACAGTGGCCGGTCGCAGCCGTGCCGCTGCTTCCTCCCCTGTACAAATGAAAATGGAGAATCACGATGGCCAAGGTGCTTTGCGTTCTTTACCCCGATCCCGTTACCGGCTATCCGCCGACGTACGCGCGCGACAGCATCCCCACGATCGACGGGTACCCGAATGGGCAGACCGTGCCGACGCCAAAGGATATGGGTTTCAAGCCTGGCGAGTTGGTGGGTTGTGTTTCCGGCGAGCTTGGCCTGCGCAAGTACGTGGAGAGCCTCGGCCACGAGCTGGTGGTGACCAGCGACAAGGAGGGCCCCGATTCCACGTTCGAGAAGCACTTGGTGGATGCCGAGGTGGTGATTTCGCAGCCATTCTGGCCTGCCTACCTGACCGCCGAGCGGATCGCCAAGGCGAAGAAGCTGAAACTGGCGATCACCGCCGGCATCGGCTCGGACCATGTGGACCTGAAGGCCGCAGCCGAGCACAAGGTCACAGTCACCGAAGTCACCTTCTCCAATTCCATCAGCGTGGCCGAGCATGTGGTGATGATGGTGCTGTCGCTGGTGCGCAACTATCTGCCGTCCCATCAATACGCGGTCAACGGCGGCTGGAACATCGCCGACTGCGTGAGTCGCAGCTACGACCTGGAGGGCATGCACTTCGGCACCATCGCCGCCGGCCGCATCGGCCTGGCCGTGCTGCGCCGGCTGAAGCCGTTCGATGTGCATCTGCATTACACCGACCTGCACCGGCTGTCGCCCGAGGTGGAAAAGGAACTCAATGTCACCTATCACGCCGACGCGGAGTCGATGATCAAGCAGGTGGATGTGCTCAACCTGCAGATGCCGCTGTATCCGTCGACCGAGCACTACATCGACGAGAAAAAACTGAAGTCGATGAAGCGCGGTGCGTACCTGATCAATACCGCGCGCGGCAAGTTGGTGGACCGCGATGCGGTGGTGCGGGCGCTTGAATCCGGCCATCTTGCCGGCTACGCAGGCGACGTGTGGTATCCGCAACCGGCGCCGGTGGATCATCCGTGGCGCCGGATGCCGCATGAAGGCATGACCCCACACATCTCCGGCACCTCGCTGTCGGCGCAGGCGCGCTATGCCGGCGGTACGCTGGAAATACTGCAGAACTTCTATGAGAAGAAGCCGATCCGGCCGGAGTACCTGATCGTCGACGGCGGCAACCTGGCGGGTACCGGAGCGCATTCGTACAAGCTGAGCTGAACCAACGGTTGCGTCATGCAAATGCCACCGTGGGCGGCGATGTCGCCCACGTTGGCGCTGGCAGGAATTCCGCTGCTCTCTGCACTTCACTGCATTTCGGCATGGATCGTGTCGAATCGGAGGACGTCATGGTCAGTGTTCCCAGCACCGGCAATACTCTGCCGCGAGACAGCGCGGCAGGATTCTTTTCCCGCCAGCGGACCATTGCCGGGCCACGCTTCAACCGCTGGCTGGTGCCGCCCGCCGCGCTGGCGATCCACCTCAGCATCGGCATGGCCTACGCTTTCTCGGTGTTCTGGCTGCCGATGACGAAGTTGCTGCCGCATGCCGATGCGGTGGCCTGCGGCGGGCAGGGTTTCGTCGGCCAGATGTTCACCAGCACCTGCAACTGGACGGTGCCCTCGGTCAATCACATCTTCGAGACCTTCATCGCCATGCTCGGCATAGCCGCGGCAGTGTGGGGCGGCTGGCTGGAACACGCCGGCCCACGCAAGGCCGGCTGCATTGCCGCGCTGTGCTGGGGCGGCGGCCTGATCCTCGGCGGGTTCGGCGTGTCGGTTCACCAGTTGTGGCTGGTTTACCTCGGCTGTGGCGTGATCGGCGGGTTCGGCCAGGGCCTGGGCTACATCGCCCCGGTGTCGTCGTTGATCAAATGGTTTCCCGATCGGCGCGGGCTGGCCACCGGCCTCGCCATCATGGGGTACGGCGGCGGCGCGATGATCGGGGCGCCGATCGCGGTCGCCTTGATGAATCGCTTTACCGCCAGCGGAGTGCCCGGCGTGGCCGGCGCGCTGATCGGCATCGGCTTGCTCTACATGGTGGCGATGGCATTGGGAGCCCTGTGCTTCCGCGTGCCGCCGAATGGATGGAAACCGGCGGGCTGGATGCCACCGGCCAAGGAAGCTGCCAGCCTGATCAGCGACCACCATGTGCATTTGGGCAAGGCTTGGAAGACCCCGCAATTCTGGCTGATCTGGGTCGTGCTCTGCCTCAACGTCACGGCAGGCATCGGGGTGATTTCGATGGCCAGCCCGATGCTGCAGGATGTGTTCGGCAGCAAGCTGTTGGGGGTGCCCGACACCGATGCGTTGAGCGTGGCGCAGAAAGCCGCGATTGCCGCCGCCGCAGCCGGGCTGGTGGGGTTGATCAGCCTGTTCAACAGCCTCGGGCGTCTGTTGTGGGCATCTGCTTCGGATTTCATTGGCCGCAAACGGACCTATGTGATCTTCTTCGTGCTCGGCATGCTGCTGTATTGCCTGTTGCCTACCCTGGGTCACCTGGGTTTTGCTGCGCTGTTCATCATAGCGGTGTGTTTGATCCTGTCGATGTACGGTGGCGGCTTTGCCACCGTGCCGGCCTATCTGGCCGACATCTTCGGTACGCAGATGATCGGTGCGATCCATGGGCGGCTGCTCACGGCATGGTCGGTAGCTGGCGTGGTGGGGCCGATCCTGATTGCCGATTTGCGTGAATCGCAACTGGCCGCAGGTGTGGCTAAAAACCTGGTCTACGATCGCACCCTGTACCTTCTCGCCGGTTTGCTGCTGGTGGGCCTGATCTGCAATCTTCTGGTGCGACCGGTAAACCCGAAATACCGCATGAGTGCTGCGGACCTGCAACGCGAGCGCTCGCTGCAGCATGAGGTGCCAGCCACCACGGAGGTCGCCGGGTCGGCCGCTCGCGGGCGATTCGGCCCGTTGGGCGTGATCGCTTGGCTGGCGGTCGGCGTGCCATTCCTGGTCGGCGTGTGGATCGCGATCAGCAAGGCAGCCGTGCTGTTCTAGTCGACACTTCTCGTCTAGGAACCCTCCGGCGGTCAGCCTGATTGATCGCGGAGGCCGAGGTGTGCCCGTCCGGCAGGCGCGCCGCCGGCCCTTTGGTGGTTGTCAACCGCCTGCGGCGCTACACTTTCGGGCTAATTCGCTTTCCATTTGCCGAGGCCAAGAATGTTTTCCAAGGATTGCACGATCGCCGGTTACGACGACGAACTGGCCAAGGCCATCGCCGATGAAGGCCAGCGCCAGGAGGATCACGTCGAACTGATCGCCTCGGAGAACTACGCCAGCCCGCGCGTGATGGAAGCGCAGGGTTCCAAGCTCACCAACAAGTACGCCGAAGGCTATCCCGGCAAGCGCTATTACGGCGGTTGCGAATACGTGGACATCGCCGAGAGGCTGGCGATCGAGCGGCTCAAGCAATTGTTCGGCGCCACCTATGCCAATGTGCAGCCGCATTCCGGTTCGCAGGCCAACCAGGCGGTGTACCTCGCGCTGCTGCAGCCGGGCGACACCATCCTTGGCATGAGTCTCGCGCATGGTGGCCACCTCACCCACGGCGCCAAGGTCAACATCAGCGGCAAGCTGTTCAACGCGGTGCAGTACGGCGTCGATGCCGACGGCCTGATCGACTACGACGAAGTGCAGCGTCTCGCGACCGAGCACCAGCCGAAGATGCTGGTCGGCGGTTTCAGCGCGTACTCGCAGGTGGTCGACTGGGCGCGCATGCGGCAGATCGCCGATTCGGTCGGCGCGCTGTTCTTCGTCGACATGGCGCACGTTGCGGGCCTCATCGCCGCTGGCGTGTATCCGAACCCGTTGCCGCATGCGCACGTGGTCACCTCGACTACGCACAAGACGCTGCGTGGTCCGCGCGGCGGCATCATCGTGGCGAAGGATGCGGGCGAGGAGACCGAGAAGAAGCTGCAGTCGATCGTGTTCCCCGGCATCCAGGGTGGCCCGCTGATGCACGTGATCGCAGCCAAGGCCGTCGCCTTCAAGGAAGCGCTGGAACCGGCTTTCAAGACGTACCAGGCACAGGTGGTGAAGAACGCCAAGGCGATGGCGAAAACCTTCATCTCGCGCGGCTATAAGATCGTCTCCGGCGGCACCGAAAACCACCTGATGCTGGTCGACATGATCGGCAAGGACGTCACCGGCAAGGACGCGGAAGAGGCGCTGGGCAAGGCACATATCACCGTCAACAAGAACGCCGTGCCGAACGACCCGCGCAAGCCTTTCGTCACCTCCGGCCTGCGTGTCGGTACCCCGGCCGTCACTACCCGCGGCTACCTGGAAGCGGACGTGATCGAACTGACGAACTGGATCTGCGACGTGCTGGATGCACCGGCCGACGAGGCGGTGATCGCGAAGGTTCGTGATGCGGTGACGGCGCAGTGCAAGAAATTCCCGGTGTATGGCTGAGATGCCGGGAATCGGGAGTGGGGAATCGGGATTCGAAAGAACCCCGAGCCTTGCGTGCTTGAGCTTTTCCCGAATCCCGAATCCCCATTCCCGAATCACATAAAGAATGCACTGCCCCTTCTGCCAGCACGAAGACACCCGCGTCATCGATTCGCGCCTGACCGAGGATGGTTCCAGCGTGCGGCGTCGGCGCGAGTGCGAACAGTGCGGCGAGCGCTTCAATACGTTCGAGACGGCGGAACTGAAGCTACCGACGGTGGTGAAAAGCGGCGAGCGGCGCGAGATGTTCGACGAGCGCAAGCTCCGCGTGAGCTTCGAGCGCGCCCTGCAGAAGCGGCCGGTGACCAGTGTGGCGGTGGACGCGGCGGTGCGCGCGGTCGTCAACGACCTGCGTCGCAGTGGTGAGCGCGAAGTGCCGTCACGCCAGGTCGGCGAGCTGGTGATGCGCGAGCTGAAGAACCTCGATCAGGTGGCATACGTGCGGTTCGCCTCGGTCTATCGCAGCTTCGAGGACGTGCAGGCATTCCGCGAGGAAATCGAGCGGCTGGAGCGCGATCTGCCGGGGCTGGAATCGCTGCAGCTTTCGCTGCTCGGCGAAGGCGACCCGAGGCGCGGCAAGAAAAGCTGATTCCGTGCGCATGCCGCGCGTCTCGCTATCCGGACGCATCTGCGAGAATGTCCCGCATGACGACGACTCCAGCGGACTTCAGCGCGATCGATCACGGCCACATGGCGCACGCATTGCGTCTGGCCGAACGCGGTCTCTTCACCACGCAGCCCAATCCTCGCGTCGGCTGCGTGATCGCGCACGGGACGCGGGTCATCGGCGAAGGCTGGCATCTACACACCGGCGAGCCGCACGCGGAAGTGTTCGCGCTGCGCGCGGCCGGTGACCGTGCGCGCGGTGCCACGGCGTATGTGACGCTGGAACCATGCGCGCATCATGGCCGCACGCCGCCCTGCGCGAATGCACTCATCGATGCCGGTGTCAGCCGCGTCGTGGTTGCCGTGCAAGATCCGTTTCCACAAGTTGCCGGAACGGGCATCGATCTCTTGCGCGCCGCCGGCATCGCGGTCGATGTCGGCCTGATGCACGAGGCGGCACGCGAACTGAACATCGGTTTCTTCAGTCGCATCGAACGCGGCCGGCCGTGGCTGCGGGTGAAGCTGGCGATGAGCCTGGATGGCCGTACCTCGCTGGCGAATGGCGAATCGAAGTGGATCACCGGCGAAGCCGCTCGTGCCGACGTGCAGCGCTGGCGCGCGCGCAGCTCGGCGATCCTCACCGGCAGCGGCACCGTGCTGGCCGACGATCCGCGGCTGACGGTCCGCTTGCCCGAAGGCGAGCCATCGGCAACGCCGCTGCGCGTGGTGCTGGATCGTCGACTGCGTATTTCCGGTGGCGCCAACGTGCTCGATGGGAGTGCGCCGACATTGGTGCTGCATGCGTCTCAGGTGATTCCCGACGACCGCCATCAAAGGGTCGAATGCGCGCAGGTGACGGGGCAGGGCGACGTGCTCGACCTGCACGCCGTGCTGGCGCTGCTGGCCGATCGCGGCTGCAACGAAGCGCATGTCGAGGCCGGTCCCTCGCTGTGCGGTGCGCTGTTCGCCGCCGGCCTGGTCGACGAACTGCTGCTGTACATCGCGCTGCTGCTGCTGGGCGACAGCGCGCAACCATTGCTGCGTCTGCCCGCACTCACCGACATGGCCGATCGCTGGCGGTTGCGGGTGATCGACCAGCGGCAGGTTGGTGCGGACTGGCGACTGCGGCTGCGCCCGGGTTGAAATCTGCGGCGTGCGCCATAGCGAACGCTGCATTCGCCCGTGTGCAGGAGAGTCTGCGTCCACGCGATGCTAGACTGCGCGGGCCAGCTGCATCGGCAAACACATTGCGTCTTCAGGGCGGGGCGAAATTCCCCACCGGCGGTAGGTTGCATCGGTTCACGCCGTACAACGAGCCCGCGAGCGCCTTTGCCGGGTCGATGCCGGCGAAGGGTCAGCAGATCCGGTCCGATGCCGGAGCCGACGGTTGGAAGCTGGCGACGGCTTCCTCACAGTCCGGATAAAGAGAAGACGGTACGGCGCGCCTCATGGCGCACGCGTGCCATGCCTTGGGACGTCCTCGCTTCGGATTCCACGCGGGAAACGTTTCATGAAATTCGTCCAGCACGATACGAATCGCAGCCTCCGTCCGGAGGCGCGCTGATGTTCACCGGCATTATCCAGACCGTGGGACGCATCGCGCGGCTCGAACCGCGCGGCGGCGACGTGCGCCTGGCCGTCGACACGGCCGGCCTCGATCTTTCCGACGTGCAGCTCGGCGATTCGATCGCCGTCTCCGGCGTCTGCCTCACCGTGGTGACGCTTGAGGCGCGCGGTTTCAGTGCCGACGTTTCCAACGAGACGCTGTCGCTGACCTCGCTGGGAACATTGAAGCCCGGCGATCCCGTGAACCTCGAAAAGGCCTTGCGGCTGGCCGACCGGCTGGGCGGGCATCTGGTATCCGGCCACGTCGACGGGCTCGGCAAGGTGGTGTCGATCGCGCCGGACGGCCGCTCGCAGCGCTGGGTGTTCGAAGTACCCGCTTCTATCTCGCGCTACATCGCCGCCAAGGGCTCGGTCTGCATCGACGGCACCAGCCTCACCGTCAATGAAATCTCCGGCCATCGCTTCGGCGTCAACCTGATTCCGCACACGGTCGAGCACACCGCGTTCCATGCGCGGCGTGTCGGCGACGCGGTGAACATCGAAGTCGACGTGATCGCGCGCTACGTCGAGCGGCTGCTATCCAGCGGCGAGACGCCGCGGCTGGACGAGGCATTTCTCAAGCAGCACGGCTTCGCCTGACTTTCTTTTTGCCCCTCCCCCTGCAAAGCAGGGGGAGGCTGGGAGGGGGTAAGGCTTTTGATTCTGAGATCAAGAGCACCCCCTCCCCAACCCTCCCCTGCTTTTCAGGGGAGGGAGACAACTTCACCAAGGAACATCCGACATGCCCTTCAACACTATTCCCGACATCCTCGACGACATCCGTGCCGGCCGCATGGTGGTGATCCTCGACGACGAGGATCGCGAGAACGAGGGCGACCTGATCATGGCCGCGGAAAACGTGCGCGCGGAGGACATCAACTTCATGGTGCGCGAGGCGCGCGGGCTGGTGTGCCTCACGCTGACCGAACAGCGCACGCGTCAGCTCGGCCTGAAGCCGATGGTCAGCGACAACACCTCGGCCTACCACACCAACTTCACCGTCTCGATCGAAGCGGCCGAGGGCGTCACCACCGGCATTTCCGCGCATGACCGTGCGCGCACGATCCAGGTGGCGGTGAAGGCGGACGCAAAGCCTCAAGATCTCTCGCAGCCGGGCCACATCTTTCCGCTCACCGCACAACCCGGCGGCGTGCTGACCCGCGCCGGCCACACCGAGGCAGGTTGCGATCTGGCCGCGCTGGCGGGCCTCGAGCCTTCGGCCGTATTGATCGAAGTGCTGCACGAAGACGGCTCGATGGCGCGCCGGCCCGAGCTGGAAGCGTTCGCGCAGAAGCACGGCCTGAAGATCGGATCGATTGCCGACCTGATCCGCTACCGGCTGGAAACCGAAAAGACCGTGCAGCGCGTGCACGAGGAAGAAGTGCAGACCGAGTTCGGCACGTTCCGCCTGTTTGCCTACCGCGACATCATCCGTCGCGGGCTGCATTTTGCGCTGGTGCGCGGCACGGTCGATGACGGCTCGCCGGTGCTGACGCGCGTGCATGTGCGCAATACCTTGTCCGATGTGCTGCACCTGCAGCGCGAGGACCTCGGTCTCACGGTGACCTCCGCGTTGCGCCGGATCGCCGACGAGGATCGCGGGGTGCTGCTGGTGCTGTCCGGCGAAGACACGCCCGAGGCCTTGCTCGCGCGGCTTGGTCGCCAGCCCAGCACGCAGGCGCCGGAAGAGCTGCAGCAGCAGGAATGGCGGCAGCTGGGCCTGGGCGCGCAGATGCTGGCCGATCTCGGCGTGCATCGGCTGCGCGTGCTCGGCACGCCGCGCAAGCTGGTCGGGCTGGCCGGTTTCGGGCTCGAGGTCGTGGAATATGTGTGACGAGCGGGGCATAACCGTAACCGGGTTCGCCCTCCGCACGCCACGCCGAAGCCATCCGCTGACCGCATAATCGACCTTTCGTCCACGATATCGCCCATGCCCGCCACCCGCATCCGACTGATCGCACCTTCCGGCTATCCGCACGATCGCGCCGCGATGGCGCGTGGCGTAGCGCGGCTGCGCGACGCCGGATGCGAAGTGGAGGGACTGGACGTACTCGACCGCACCGAACTGCGTTTTGCCGGCAGCGATGGCGAACGCGCAGCGGACATCAATGCGCTTGCGACGATGCTCGGGTTGCCGGATATCGCGCTGGTGACGCGCGGCGGCTATGGTGCGACGCGGCTGCTGCCCCACCTGCATTACGACGCCTTGCGCGAGCGTCTAGGCGGTGCGTCCACGCTGCTGGTCGGACACAGCGATTTCACCGCGCTGCAACTGGCGTTGTACGCGAAAAGCGGCCTGACCACGTTCAGCGGACCGTTGCTGGCGGATCTGGGTGCGGAGCCCCGTAACGATGCGACCTGGCAAGGTTTCTGGAACACGGCGACATCGGCGGAGTCTTCAGTGGCGTGGTCCAGCCCGGGCGGTGTCGATGTCGACGTGCAAGGTCCGCTGTGGGGCGGCAATCTCGCCGTGATGTGCAGCTTGGTCGGCACGCCCTATTTCCCGGTCATCGACGACGGCATCCTGTTCGTCGAGGATATCGGCGAGCCGCCGTTCCGCATCGAGCGGCTGCTCTATCAACTGCATCTTTCCGGCGTGCTCGGCAGGCAGCGCGCGCTGCTGCTGGGAAGCTTCAGCGGCTGCAAACCGGGGGCGCGCGACAATGGCTATGACCTCGCGGCAGCGTTTGCGCAGATCCGCTCGGTCACGGGCATACCGGTCATCGATGGCATGCCGCATGGCCATGGCGACACGCAACTGACGCTGCCGTTCGGTACGCCGGCGCGACTCAGGGTGGCGGCCGGCGAGGCACGTCTTGATTTCAGCGACTACCCGCACCTGCGAGCCCATGCCGATGGCTCCGGGCAAGCAGGACCGTCGGCAAACCCGTAAAATGGCCGGTCAGCATGGGTCTGCGCCCACCGAGGAACACGCAATGAAGATCATCGAAGGCGATTTCGCCGCACCCAAGGGCCGCTTCGCCATCGTCGCCGGCCGCTTCAACGGCTTCGTCGTCGAACCGCTGGTGGCCGGCGCGCGCGATGCGCTGGTGCGCCATGGCGTGAAGGACGACGCGATCGAGCTGGTTCGCGTGCCGGGTGCCTGGGAAATCGCACTGGCCGCGCACAAGCTCGCGGGTTCCGGCAAGTACGCGGCGGTGATCGCGCTGGGCGCGGTGATCCGCGGCTCCACGCCGCATTTCGATTTCGTCGCCGGCGAATGCGCCAAGGGCCTGGCGAAGGCCGCGCTGGATTCCGGTGTGCCGGTGAGCTTCGGCGTGCTGACCACCGACAGCATCGAGCAGGCGATCGAACGTTCCGGCACCAAGGCGGGCAACAAGGGTGCGGATGCCGCGATCGCCGCGCTCGAGATGGTCAACCTCTACGGGAAGCTGTAATGGCGCAGCAGCCGCAGGGCCTGGACATGGCGGCGCGTTCACGTGCGCGTCGCCGCGCATTGCAGGCGCTGTATGCATGGCAGATGAGCGGCAGCCACATGAGCGCGGTGATCGAACAGTTCCGCCACGAGCAGGACATGGAAATCGCCGACCTCGAATACTTCGAGGATCTGTTGCATGGTGTCGCCAAGAACGTCGACGCGCTGGACGAAGCTCTGCGTCCACACATCGACCGCGAGGTCGCGCAGATCGATCCGATCGAACGCGCGGCACTGCGCCTGGCGGCGTACGAGCTGAAATTCCGTGCCGACGTGCCGTACCGTGTGGTGATCAACGAAGCGATCGAAGTGACCAAGCGCTTCGGTGCCGATCATGGCCACAGCTACGTCAACGGCGTGCTGGACAAACTGGCCGGCGAGCTGCGCGTGACCGAAAAGAATCATCGGGGCTGACGCGCGCTTCATTGATCCGGCACGCAGACAGTTCCGACGCATGCTCTTCGACTTCGCTGCGCTACGCTCATAGCGAACGGTTCATGCGTCGTATTCGCGGACGGATCGATCGTTCGCCAGTCCCACGAAAGCAAAGGCGATTCGATGGAATTCCGACTGATCGAGCGCATCCGCGAA
>DASWOQ010000065.1:0-10010 GCA_036398675.1 Rhodanobacter sp.
TTGTCCTGCAGCACCTGCGCGACGGAAGTGAAGCGCGTCTTCAATGCAGCATCGTCGTCCTGTGCGGCCAGCGCCTGTGCCCAGTACATGGCCAGGTAGAAGTGGCTGCCGCGGTTGTCGAGCTCACCCACCTTGCGCGCCGGCGACTTGTTGGTGTCGAGAAACTTGCCGTTGGCCTGGTCCAGCGTGCGTGCCAGCACGCTGGCGCCGCGGTTGTCGTAGCGGTTGCCCAGATATTCGAGCGATGCGGCCAGCGCCAGGAATTCGCCCAGCGAATCCCAGCGCAGGTAGTCCTCTTGCAGGAACTGCTGCACGTGCTTGGGCGCGGAGCCGCCGGCACCGGTTTCGAACAGGCCGCCGCCGGCCATCAGTGGCACGATGGAAAGCATCTTGGCGCTGGTGCCCAACTCCATGATCGGAAACAGGTCGGTGAGATAATCGCGCAGCACGTTGCCGGTGACCGAGATGGTGTCCTGGCCCTTGCGGATGCGCTCCAGCGAGAAGCGCGTGGCTTCGACCGGCGACAGGATGCGGATGTCCAGGCCGGTGAGGTCGTGATCCTTCAGGTAGCGCTCCACCTTCAGGATCATCTGGGCGTCATGTCCGCGCTGCGGATCGAGCCAGAACACGGCGGGCGTATTGCTGAGGCGGGCGCGGTCCACGGCGAGCTTGACCCAGTCCTGGATCGGCGCGTCCTTGGCCTGGCACATGCGCCAGATGTCGCCGGCTTCGACCGGGTGTTCCAGCAGGATCTGGCCGGCATCGTCGGTCACGCGCACCACGCCGTCGGCGGCGATCTGGAAGGTCTTGTCGTGCGAGCCGTATTCCTCGGCCTTCTGCGCCATCAGGCCGACATTGGGCACGCTGCCCATGGTCGCCGGATCGAACGCGCCGTGCGCCTTGCAGTCTTCGATCACCACTTGGTAGACGCCGGCGTAGCTGCGGTCGGGGATCAGCGCCTTGGTGTCTTGCAGCTTGCCCTGCGCGTTCCACATCTTGCCGGAGTCGCGGATCATCGCCGGCATCGACGCATCGACGATGACGTCGCTGGGCACGTGCAGGTTGGTGATGCCCTTGTCGGAGTTGACCATCGCCAGCGCCGGGCGCTGTGCATATTCCGCCGCGAGGTCGGCCTCGATCGCCGCTTTCTGCTCGGCCGGCAGCGCGGCGATGCGCGCCTGCAGGTCGCCGATGCCGTTGTCCGGATTGAAGCCGATCGCCTTCAGCGCATCGGCATGCTTGGCCAGCACGTCCTTGTAGAACTCGCTCACCACCACGCCGAACATGATCGGGTCGGAGACTTTCATCATGGTGGCTTTGAGGTGCAGCGAGAACAGCACGTCCTGGCGCTTCGCATCGGCGATCTGCGCATCGACGAAGCTGGCCAGCGCGCGCCGGCTCATCACCGCGGCGTCGATGATCTCGCCAGCCTTCAGCGCGGTTTTCTCCTTCAGCACGGTACGGCTGCCGTCCTTGCCGAACCATTCGATCGCCACGCTGCCGGCCTTGTCGATCAGCACGGATTTCTCGCTGCCGTAGAAATCGCCGTCGTCCATGTGTGCCACGTGGGTCTTCGAGTCAGCGCTCCATGCGCCCATGCGGTGCGGGTGCTTGCGTGCGTAGTTCTTCACCGAGAGGGGTGCGCGGCGGTCGGAATTGCCTTCGCGCAGCACCGGGTTGACCGCGCTGCCCATGACCTTGTCGTAGCGCGACTTGATGTTCCAGTCGTCGACGTCCTTCGGCGCTTCGGGATAGTCCGGCAGTGCATAGCCCTGCTGCTGAAGTTCGCGAATCGCGGCCTTGAGCTGCGGCGCCGAGGCGCTGACGTTGGGCAGCTTGATGATGTTGGCTTCCGGCGTCATCGCCAGCTGGCCGAGTTCCGCGAGGTCGTCGGCAATCTTCTGGTCGTCTCTCAGGCGCTCGGGGAACTGCGCCAGGATGCGGCCGGCGAGCGAAATGTCGCGCGTTTCCACCGCGATGCCCACGGTGCTGGTGAATGCCTCGATGATCGGCAACAGCGACTGCGTGGCCAGGAAGGGAGCTTCATCGGTCAGCGTGTAGATGATCTTGGGGGTGGAAGACATGGGCTGCATGGACCTTTGTTTGCGACACTCTGGGGGAGGGGTAAGCGCTGTCCGTCCGCATGCCGGCGTACCGGGCCGCACGAAACAGGCCGATGTTCGGCACCGGCCTGTGCGCAGCACACATGACGAATGACGACGTCTGCGAAAGCTGCCCATTGTCGCGTTTTCACCCGGCATGGGAAAGCAGCGGCCTGCGCATGCTTCCCGAACCCGCCATCGATGCCGCACCGCCGGCAGGCGCCGCAAACGGAAAAAGGCGCGCAGAGAACTGCGCGCCTTTTTTGCTGCCGCGAATTCACTCGCCGCCGTTCAACGATACGTCATGACCGCCGCGAGTCTTGAAATCGCTTCGGGTCCGATCAGTGCGCCGCGGTCGAACCGCTGGCCGGCGCCGCTGCGGTGCCGGGGTTCATCGGAGCCATGGCCGGGCCGGCAGCGGTGGATGCCGGTGCCGGAGTGGAAGCCGGTGCCGTAGCGGTGGATGCCGGTGTCGGTGCCGGGGTGGGAGCCGGTGCCGGAGTGGTTGCCGCCGGCGGCGGTGTGGTCGAGCTGGAATCTTCGCTCTTGTTGCACGCGCTCAGGGCGAGCACGGCTGCCAACGAAAAGGTACACATCAAGGTCTGGCGGATCATCTTCATCGAGCAATCTCCTGGGTCAGTGGTTCACTGGGTCAATGTTTCAGGGCCTGGCGGGAATCTTCAACATCTGTCCGGATTTGATCCGATCCGGGTCGGTGAGCTGATCGCGATTGGCATCGAAAATCAGCGTCCCTGCGTTGGCGTTTCCGTAGAAAAGCGTTGCGATCGTCGCTAGGGTATCTCCTTCTGCCACCACATGGATCGTGGCGGCATCGATCGCTGCGGCCGCCTGCGCCGGCACATCCACGAAATCGGCTCTGGATCCCGGCGGCATGCTCGCCGCGTGTTCCCGCACGTGTCGGAACTCCCTGGCTTGCAATGGTCGACCGTCATTCGCGCACCCCGCTCGGATCAGGCTCCAGTGATAGCCAGCCCAAGGTTAACGGTCCGTGAGCGAAACGGGGACGCATCCATCCACTAGGTTCATGTCCGCGGAAGCCGCGGTCGATCGCCGTCAGGTCCGCGCCGCGCGCGCGGCGATGGCGATGCGGCGCTCGCGTCGGCGCACCGACCATGCTTTGCGGCGGGCGGCCAGGCACGAGAAGATCACGTACAACGCCGGCGTGCTGAGCAGGGTCAGGCTCTGCGAAATCAGCAAGCCACCGATCAGCGCGATGCCGAGCGGGCGACGCAATTCGGAGCCCTCGCCCAGGCCGATGGCGATCGGCAACGCGGCCAGGATCGCCACCATCGTGGTCATCATGATCGGGCGGAAACGCACGATGCACGCCTCGCGCGCGGCCTCCAGCGGCGTCTTCCCGTGCTCGCGTTCGGCCACCAGGGCGAAGTCGATCATCATGATCGCGTTTTTCTTGACGATGCCTATCAACAGCACCAGCGCGATCTGCGCCACCACCGACAACTCGGTATCGGTCAGCCACAACGCCAGCAACGCACCCACGCCGGCGGCCGGCAAGGTGGACAGGATGGTGATCGGGTGGATCAGGTTTTCGTACAGCATGCCGAGCACGATGTAGACGGTCAGCACCGCCGCAAGCACCAGCCACAGCATGGCACCCTGCGACTGCTGGAAGCGGCGGAAATCGCCGCCGACGTTGAGCTTGATGTCGCCGGGCATGCGCATGTTGTTGGCGGTCGCCTGCACGATCTGCAACGCCTCGCCCATGCTCACGTTCGGCGCCAAGTTGAAGCTCAGGTCCATCGTGGTGTACTGGTTCTCGTGGGTGATCTGCGACGGCGCGAGCCCGGGCACCTGCGTGGTGAAGGCGGTGATCGGGATCATCTTGCCGGCGTCGGACGGCACGTAGATGCGGTTGAGCGAATCGGGCGTGGCGGTCTGGTCGGGCAGCGCGTTCACCACGACCTTGTACTGGTTGATGTCCGAGTAGATGGTGGACACCTGGCGCTGGCCGAACGCGTCATACAGCGCACCGTCGAGCGTGCCGACCGACACGCCGAGCCGGGCCGCCTTGTCGCGGTCGATCACGATGTTCTGGCGCAGGCCCGCCTCGTCGACGTCGGTACCCACGTCGAGCAGCTTGTGGTTTTTCTTCAGCTCGTTCTGCAGCTTCGGCAGCCATTCCTGCAGTTCCGCCGTGTCGTTGCCCTGCAGCGAAATCTGGTACTGCGCGCCCTGGCTGGTGCCGCCGCTGCCACCACTGGGAAGGTCCTGGATCGGCCGCAACCTCAGGTTGAGGTCAGGATAGTTCGCGGCCTTGGCGCTCAACCGCGCGAGCACCGCAAAGGTGTCGTCCTTGCGGCCCTGCGCATGGGTCCGGAGGTCGATGTTGAACGAGCCGCTGGTGCCTTGCCGGCTCGTACCCAGGCGCGAACCGACCTGGGCGACGTCCGGATCGGCCAGCAGCATGCCGGTGAGGCGCTGCAGGCGATCCTTGGTTTCAGCAAACGACACGGTGGCGCTGGAGCTGGCGCGGCCCGAGATCAACCCGGTGTCCTGCGCCGGGAACAATCCGGCCTTGACTACGCCGAACAGGAAAAAGGTGATCACGATCAACACCAGCGGCGTCAGCGAGAACAACAGCGCATGGCGCAGCGAAAAATTCAGCGCCCTGCTGTACACGCCAAGCATGCGGGCGTGAAATCCGTCGAGCGCGAGCGCCAGTCGCGACGGTGGCTTCACCTCTTTCGGCCCGCGCACGGCATGGCCGCGAAGGAAATGCCCGCACAGCGCCGGCGTGAGGGTCAGCGAGATGGTCGCCGACACGATGATCGCGGCCACCAGGGTCACCGCGAACTGATGCATGAACATGCCGGTGATGCCGCCGGCGAACAGCAGCGGGATGAACACCGCGATCAGCGAGGCGGTGATCGACACGATGGTGAAGCCGATCTCCTTCGCACCGGCCAGCGTCGCCTCCATCCGCGTCATGCCGTCGTCGATGTGCCGGATGATGTTCTCGATCACCACGATGGCATCGTCCACCACGAAACCGATCGCGATCACCAGCGCCAGCAGCGTGAGGTTGTTGAGCGTATAGCCCAGCACGTACATCACCACGAACGCGCCGGCCAGCGACAGCGGCACCGCGATCGCGGCGATCAGCGTGGGCGCGAGCCGGCGCAGAAACAGCGCCATCGTCAGTACCACCATCGCCAGGCTGATCAGCAACGTCGCCTGCACCTCATGCAGCGATGCCCGGATGGTCGGCGTGCCGTCGAAGAACGGCGTCAATTCCGTACCCGGCTGCAGGTACGCGCGCAGCAGCGGCAATTGCGCCTTGACCAAATCGACGGTCGAGATGACGTTGGCGTCGGCCTTCTTGTAGACGTACATCAACACGGCCGGCTTGCCGTGGAACCAAGCGGCCTGGTACGCGTCCTGCTGGCCGGCGTAGACGTTGGCCACATTGGAAAGGCGCACCGGCGTGCCGTTGTTGCTGGCGATCACCAGTTGGGCGAAATCGTCCGCCGTGTGCAACTGGGTGGTGGCGCTGACCGCCATGGTGGTCTTGCCGTCGGAAAGGAAACCCTCCGGCGAGGTCACGTTGGCGGCGGTCAGTGCATTGCGCAACTGGTCCGGCGACAGGCCCATCGCGTTCAACGAACGCAGGTTCACGTCGACGCGGATCGCCGGCGTGGCCGCGCCGGCGATGTCCACCGACGAGATGCCGGTGAGCTGGCGCAGGCGCTGCGCCAGCAGCGTGTCCGAGACGTTGTAGAGGTCGGCCGCCGACTGCGTGTCCGACGTCAGCGCGAAGGCGATGATCGGATCGTCGTTGGGGTTGGCTTTCTCGTAGCTGGGCGAGCCGTTGAGGCCGGTGGGAAGATCCGGCGCCGCCGCGTTGATCGCGGCCTGCACCTCGCGCGCGGCCGCGTCGAGGTTGGTGCCGTTCTCGAACATCATGAACACCGAGGTGCTGCCCTCGGAACTCGACGAACGCATGGTGTCGATGCCGGCCACCTGACCCAGGTGGCGCTCCAGCGGCGCCGCCACGGTGGACGCCATGGTGCTGGCGTCCGCGCCGGCCTGGCTGGCCTGGACGAAGATGGCCGGGAACTGCATGTCCGGCAACGCGGCCACGCCGAGCAGGAAATAGCTGATCATGCCGACCACGAACAAACCCGCCGCCAGCAGCGACGTGCCGATCGGGCGACGGATGAAGATGCTGGAAATATTCATGGATCGAACTTGATCGGGCTGCCGGTCACGTTATGGCAGACAGCATGTGAAATGGTCATCCGATCTCAAACGCCGCAACGGCGAAATGGTTGATCGTCATGGTGACGATCGTAACAGCGGCGAGCGGCGGCACGGCGACCGTCGCGACGCGTCCCGCCCGGCAAAGGACAGGAGCGCGATGGCGCGGCGCCGGGAACCGATCGTCACGCCATGCCGTTCGCGCGCGCACGCGCCAGCGCGCGCTGCTCGCGGCGAGCCTGCAGCCAGTCGGAGAAGCGTTCCATGTAGAGATAGATCACCGGCGTCGTGTACAGCGTGATCAACTGCGACAGCAGCAGGCCGCCGACGATCGACACGCCCAGCGGCCGGCGCAGTTCGGCACCGATGCCATTGCCCAGCGCCAGCGGCAGGGCGCCCAGCATCGCCGCCGCGGTGGTCATCATGATCGGACGGAAACGCAACAGGCAGGCGCGGCGGATCGCATCGCGCGCGTTCATGCCGGTGCGTTTCGCCTCGATCGCGAAGTCGATCATCATGATCGCGTTCTTCTTGACGATGCCGATCAGCAGCACGATGCCGACGATGCCGTCCACCGACAGGCTCATGCCGCACAGGATCAATGCGAGCAAGGCGCCGACGCCAGCCGGCGGCAGGGTGGAGATGATCGTCAGCGGATGGATGTAGCTTTCGTACAGCACGCCCAGCACGATGTAGATCACCACGATCGCGGCGAGCAGCAGCAGCACTTCGTCGCCCAGCGAGGAATTGAATTCCGCCGCCTTGCCGACGAACTCGCCGCGCACCTGCGGCGGAAAATTCAGTTGCTGCTCGACGTCGTGGACCGCGGCGACGGCATCGGACAGCGAATAGCCTTCCGCCACGTTGAACGACACGGTGACCGCCGGCAACTGCTGCTGATGGCTGACCACCAGCGGCGCACTGGTAACCTGCGCACTGGCCACCGACGACAACGGAATGCCGCCGCCGCTGCCAATCTGGAAGCCCACGTTGCCGGCGTTGCCGATGCCCGAAGGGGTGGCCGAATTGCTCGACTTCAACTGGCCGAAGCTGGTGGCGGTACTGCCGGTGAGCGCGCCGTTGCCGTTGCCGCGCACGGTGAGCTTGTTCAGCAGGTCGTCGCTGGAGCGGAAGTCCGGCGCCACTTCCAGCACCACGCGGTACTGGTTCAACTGGGTGAAGATAGTCGAGATCTGGCGCTGGCCGAACGCGTCGTACAGCGTGTCGTCGATGGTCTGCACCGGCACGCCGAGTCGGCTGGCCTTTTCGCGGTCGATGGTGAGCTTGAGCGCGTTGCCATTGTTGGCGAGGTTGTTGTCCACATCGGCCAGTTCCGGCCGCTGGCGCAATGACTGCGTCATCTGGCCGGCATACTTGGCCAGTTCGGTCGAGTCCACTTCGGACATCGTGTACTGGTATTCGGTAGCGGCGACACGGCTATCGAGCGTCACGTCCTGCACCGGCTTCAGGTACAGCGCCACGCCCGGGATATTGGCCACCAGCCGCTGCAGCCGCGGCAGCAGCTTGTCCAGGCCATCGCGCTGGCCACGGTCCTTCAGCACGATGCTGAGCTGGCCCTGGTTCAGGGTCGGGTTGATCGTGCCCGCACCGATGAATGCCGCCACGCCGGCCACGTCGCGGTCGTTGCGCAGGGCTTCGGCCACGGCCTTGGTGCGATCCTCCATCTGCGGAAAGGCGATGTTGTCGTCCGCCTGTACCACGCCGGTGATCAGGCCGGTGTCCTGTTCGGGCAACAGGCCCTTGGGAATGACGACGTAGAGGAACACCGTGAGCACCATCGCCGCGCCCGCCACCAGGATGGTCAGCCGGCGATGATCGAGCACCCAGTCCAAGGTGCTCGCGTACAGCTCGACCGTCCGCGTCCACAGGTTGCGCTTGCCGGCCGCGGCATGGCGCTCGTGCGCGTCGTCGCCTTCGGGCAACTGGTCGGCCTTGAGCAGATAGGCACACATCATCGGCGTCAGCGTCAGCGACACCAGCATGGAGATGGTGACCGCGATGGTCAGCACCCAGGCGAATTCGTGGAACAGCCGGCCGGTGACGCCGGGCATCAGCAGCAACGGCAGGAACACCGCCACCAGCGACACGGTCAGCGACAGCACGGTAAAGCCGATTTCCCTGGCGCCGATCTCGGCCGCCTCCTTGCCGTCCTTGCCCTGCTCGATGTAGCGCACGATGTTCTCGATCATCACGATCGCATCGTCCACCACGAAGCCGGTGGCCACGGTCAGCGCCATCAGCGAGAGGTTGTCCAGCGACATGCCGGTGAACGCCATCACGCCGAACGTGCCCAGCAGCGACAGCGGCACCGCCACCGACGGGATGATCGTGGCCCATAGCCGGCGCAGGAACACGAAGATCACCGCGACCACCAGGAAGATGGTCAGCAGCAGGGTGAACTCCACATCGTGCACCGAGGCGCGGATGGTCACCGTGCGGTCGGCAAACACATCCAGATGGACGTCGGCCGGCAATGCGGCGCGCAGCTCGGGCAATACCTGGCGGATCTGCTCCACCGTCTGCACGATGTTGGCGCCGGGCTGGCGGCGGATATCCAGCAATACCGCCGGCTTGCCGTTGGCCCACGCGGCGAGCTGGTCGTTCTCGACGCCATCGACCACGCTGGCCACGTCGGACAGCCGCACCGGCGCGTTGTTCTTGTAGCTGATGATGGTGCTCTTGTATTCCGCCGCGTCGGCCAGCTGGTCGTTGGTGCCGATGCTGTAGCTCTGCGTCTTGCCGTTGAGCGTGCCCTTTGGCGCGTTGACGTTGGCCTCGGTCAGCGCGCTGCGCACGTCCTCCAGGGTCAGGCCGAGATTGGACAGCTGCGCCGGATTCACCTGCACGCGCACCGCAGGGCGCACGTTGCCGGCGATCGACACCAGGCCCACGCCCTGCACCTGCGACAGCTTCTGCGCGAGGATCGAGTCGGCCAGGTCGTTGACGTCGCGCAGCGGGCGGCTGCCCGACTGCAGCGACAGCGTGAGGATCGGCGCATCGGCCGGGTTGACGCGGTTGTACACCGGCGGATACGGCAGGTTGCCCGGCAACGTGCCCTTGGCCTGGTTGATCGCCGCCTGTACGTCCTGCGCGGCAATGTCGACATCGCGGTCCATCGCGAACTGCAGCACGATGGTCGACAGCCCGGCGGAGGAATCCGAACTCATCATGCTGAGCCCGGAGATCTGGCCGAGGTTGCGTTCCAGCGGCGTGGTGATCAGCACCGCCATGGTGTTGGCGCTGGCGCCCGGATACTGCGTGGTCACCACTAGGCTGGGCGCCTCGATTTCGGGCAGCGCCGACACCGGCAGCTCGCGATAACCCAGGATGCCGAGCAGCAGCACCGCCACCATCAGCAGCGAAGTGGCGATCGGTCGGCGAATGAAGAGGGTCGAGAATCCCATGGCTATCCGTGACGTGTGGAGCGGTCCCAGGTCGCGCTCGTGACCTGGCGGCGGCATGCGGCATCGCCGGAGCGATGCCGCGCGTGATCAACGATTGCGACGACCACCACCCTGATGGGCACCCTTCTTGGCCTTGTCCAGGTCGGCGGCACTCGGCGCGGCCGGGACTTCGCCGGGCTTGAGCGCCTTGACCTTGCTGCCCGGCTTGAGCCGGAACTGGCCCTCGGTCACCACCTGATCGGCG
>DASWOQ010000066.1:0-4619 GCA_036398675.1 Rhodanobacter sp.
TCGCAGCAGGCGACCTGGGTCATCACTTCGTTCGCGGTCAGTACCGCGATCGCGCTGCCGTTGACCGGCTGGCTCAGCCGCCGCTTCGGCGAGACCAAGTTGTTCGTGTGGTCCACGCTGGCGTTCACGATCGCCTCGCTGTTGTGCGGGCTGGCGCAGAGCATGGGCATGCTGGTGGTGTCGCGCGCGCTGCAGGGGTTCGTGGCCGGGCCGATGTATCCGATCACGCAGAGTCTGCTGGTGTCGATCTATCCGCGCGAAAAACGCGGTCAGGCGCTGGCGTTGCTGGCGATGATCACTGTGGTGGCGCCGATCGCCGGCCCGATTCTGGGTGGCTGGATCACCGATAACTACAGTTGGGAATGGATCTTCCTGATCAACGTGCCGCTGGGCATCATCGCCAGTTCCATCGTCGGCTCGCAGTTGCGCGAGCGTCCCGAGCAGCTGGAGCGGCCGAAGATGGACTATATCGGCCTGATCCTGCTGGTGATCGGCGTGGGTGCGTTGCAGCTGGTGCTGGACCTGGGCAACGACGAGGACTGGTTCAGTTCGGACAAGATCATCGTGCTGGCCTGCGTCGCCGCAGTCGCGCTGGTGGTGTTCGTGATCTGGGAACTGACCGACAAGGATCCGATAGTCGACCTGAAGCTATTCCGCCACCGCAATTTCCGCGCCGGTACCCTGGCGATGGTGGTGGCCTATGCGGCGTTCTTCAGCGTCAGCCTGCTGATCCCGCAGTGGCTGCAACGCGACATGGGCTACACCGCGATCTGGGCGGGGCTGGCGACCGCACCGATCGGTATCCTGCCGGTGATCCTCACTCCGTTCGTGGGCAAGTACGCGCTGCGATTCGACTTGCGCATGCTGGCCAGCATCGCCTTCGTGTTCCTGTCATTCACCAGTTTCATGCGGTCGGACTTCAATCTGCAGGTCGATTTCCAGCATGTGGCGACGGTGCAGTTGCTGATGGGCGTGGGCGTGGCGCTGTTCTTCATGCCGGTGCTGCAGATATTGCTGTCGGACCTGGATGGCCGTGAGATTGCCGCCGGCTCGGGCCTCGCCACCTTCCTGCGCACGCTGGGTGGCAGCTTCGCGGCATCGTTGACGACGTATCTGTGGGCGCGCCGCAGCCAGGTGCATCACGCGCATCTCACCGAGCACGTGTCCGTCTACCAGCCGGGCATGCAGGAGCAGGTAACCGCGATGGGGCAGGGCGATCTGCAGCACGGCGCCGCCGCGATCAACAACATGATCAACCACCAGGCATCGCAGATGGGCTTCAACGACATCTTCTACATGCTGGGGTGGATATTCCTGGCCATCATCTTGCTGCTGTGGCTGGCCAAGCCGCCGTTCGGCGCAGGCGCGGGCGCCGCTGCCGCCGGCGGACATTGAGGTGAGGCATCTTCCGGTCGATCGGCCTTCGCCGGTCGACCGGGCCGGTGGATGCTCACGGCGCGTCGAAACAGCAGATACGAAAAAACCCGCTTGCGCGGGTTTCTTGTTTGAGTCGTGGTGCCCAGGAGAGGACTCGAACCTCCACGAAGTTGCCCCCGCTAGCACCTGAAGCTAGTGCGTCTACCAGTTCCGCGACATGTGCGACTCAGGACCGGAATTCTGCCGGTGGAGCGCCGCGCTGTCAAGCATTTGATGGCGACGTACCGACTGCCAATGGTACGGCTTGTGGAGCAGGCATGGCCTGCGCAGAATCGGGCGCTGGTCCATCGTTGCGGGGCGGTAGCCGATGTCGATGTTGCAGCGCAGGTTTCATGTCTCTGTTTTACTGGTGCTGGCGTTGTTGTTCGGGGTGGGCGGGTGCCTCCATGCCGAGGCACCGGCTTCGACGTCCCCGGCCGACCGGCTCGGCACCGCCTGGTGGGCACAACGCCACCAGGCGGTACTGGAACAGGTCCGCGCGCATCCGGACGCGCCTGTGCTGCTGATCGGCGATTCGATCACCCACAACTACGAGAAGGCCAAGCAGCCCGACGAAGATTTCCTGCCGACCTGGCAGGCTTTCTACGGTTCCCGGGGCGCGCTCAATCTCGGCTTCAGCGGCGATGGCACCCAGCACGTGCTGTGGCGATTGGCGCATGGCGAGGTGGACGGGCTGCATCCAAAGGTCGCGGTGGTATTGATCGGCACCAACAATACCGGTTGGCTGCAGCAAACCGCCGAGCAGACCCAACTGGGCATCGATGCGGTGGTGGCCGCGCTGGAGCAGCGCCTGCCCACGACCCACATCCTGTTGCTCGGGCTACTGCCCAGCGATCTGTCGGCCGAGAAAAGCCGGCGCGACGCCGAGGTCAACCGCTACCTGGCGGTGCGCTATGGCGACAATCCGCGTGTGACCTATCTCGACGTAGGCTCGATCTTCCTGCGTGACGGCCGGCTGGATACCACGCGTTTCTACGACACGCGCTTCACTCCGCCGGCCGGCGCGCTGCATCCGGATACGCAGGGCCAGCGGATACTGGCCGAGGCGATCGAGCCGACCCTGGCGCGGTTGCTGGGCCAGCCGCCCGTACAGCCGATGGCGCAGTTGGGCACGGGTTTCAATACCGCGCTCATCCCGGTGCAGTGGTTGGAACAGGATTCCTACGATTGGTATGGCCGGCATCGTGCTGCGCTCGACGCCGCGCGCCGGTCGTCGCCGCAAGTGGTGATGATCGGCGATTCGATCACCCACTTCTGGGACGGTCCGCCCCAGGCCACGCGTGCCAGCGGCACGGCGTCGTGGCAGTGGCTGTATGGCAAGCGTCCAGTGTTGAACCTGGGGTTTGGCTGGGATCGCACCCAGAATGTGCTCTGGCGCATCCGTCAGGGCGAACTCGACGGCCTGGCGCCGCAGTGGGTGGTGATCCATGTCGGCACCAACAACCTGACCGGCACCGAGCATGCGCGCGCCAACACGCCGGCCGAGGTCGCGCAGGGCGTGGAGGCGGTGGTGGCCGAGGTGCGCCAGCGGCTGCCGCAGAGCAAGGTGATCCTGATGGCGGTGATGCCGCGCGGCCATCGCGCCGACGACGGGTTGCGTGCGCCGATCGCCGAAACCAACCGGCTGCTGGCCGCACGCTTCGCAAGCGATGCCGCGGTGCGTCTGCTCGACATCGGCCCGCAACTGCTGCAACCCGATGGCGCGTTGCCGGAGGCGTTGATGCCCGACGGCACCCATCCCAGCGAGGCCGGCTACCGCATCTGGGCCGAGGCGCTACGCCTGGCCGGGATCACCGCCGGACCTTGATGCCTGCACTGCGCGCGGCCGGGATTCGCCGCGCGGTGCCGGCCGGTCAGAGTGTTGCGGTTGCTTCCACCAGGATGGCGTCCAGGGCCAGTACCGCGGGTGAGGCGTTGTTCGGCCGATCTATGACGTATTCCAACTCTCCAAGGGGCGGCAGCTCGGCATGGAGCCGGAGCAGCGCTTCGGGAATGGCGGATTCGGCGAATGCGCTGATCCCGAGGCCGGCGATCACCGAAGCCCGCAGCGCGGCAATGCTGCGGCTGGTGATGGTGATCTTGTAGGGTCGATTTGCCGCTTTCAGCACTTCCAGCACGCGTGTGCGGGTGACGCTGGGTTCCGGGTGCAGTGCCAGCGGCAGTACCGCTTCGTCGCCGCTGATGAGCGAATCAGGGCTGGCGCACCAGTACAGCGTCTCGGTCCGGACCACGCGGCCACGTCGACTGCCGGCCAGGCGCTTGGCAAACACCAGGTCATGCCGTCCTTCGTCGAGTTCGGCGAACAGGTCGCCGCTCATCCCGATGGTGATCTCCAGCTCGATGCCGGGATGGCGTTGCGAGAAACCGGCCAGCACGGAGGTCAGGTGGGTGAGGGTGAAATCTTCGGACATTCCCAGGCGCACGACCCCGTTCAACGGCGGTCCGGCAATCGCGGTCACGGCTTCGTCGACCAGGTCGAGAATGCGCACGGCATAGCCGTGCAATGCCTCGCCGTGGCTGGTCAATCGCAGTTTGCGAGTATCGCGCTCGAACAACGACTCGCCCAGCAGCTGTTCCAGCCGCCGGATGTGCTGGCTGACCGCAGACTGCGACAGGAACACGCGATCGGCAGCGCCGGTGAAGCTTTCAGTCTGCACCACCGCCACGAAACTGCGCAGCAGGTGGTTCGGAATTTCGCGCATTAGAGATCCTTATGAATTGGCCGCGATAATTTCATGAATCGCGGTCCAGGTCCGCGCTTAGTATCGTAGGTCTATCCACCGCCGCGCCAATGAAATGCGCCGCTATGGATCCATGCGGATCGGAGACTATCTGATGACGGGTTGGGACAACGGCAGGCGCGAGCGCGACGAACGTATCGAGGCTGGATCGCGTTATGCAAAAGGCAAGCGAGTGGATGTAGCCGACGCTACCGCTTTGCTCGAAGCGGTGATAAGGCCGGGCGATCGGGTCTGCCTCGAGGGCGATAACCAGAAACAGGCGGACGTGCTGGCCGCAGCGCTTGCGGCGGCCGACAGCAGCAAGTTGCACGATCTGCACATGGTGCAATCGGGGGTGGTATTGCCCGAGCATCTGGATGTGTTCGAGAGCGGCATCGCCAAGCGGCTCGACTACGCGTATTCGGGGCCGCAGTCGCAACGAATCGCAAGGATGCTGTTCGG
>DASWOQ010000067.1:0-31574 GCA_036398675.1 Rhodanobacter sp.
AATGGATCGAGCAGAAGCTGGCTGCCGGCGATGTCGATGCGCTGCTCGACTATCGCAGGCAGGCGCCGTTCGCCGAGCGCGCCCATCCCACCGACGAACATCTGCTGCCGCTGTTCGTCGCGCTGGGCGCGGCGGGTACCAAGGCCCGTGCGCAACGGATCGATGCGGGCATCGACCTGGGCTTCCTGGCGATGGATATCTATCGGTTCGATTGAGCGACGCGTTCAGGGACCCGGTACACCGGCCTCGAACGGCGCCAGCCAGTCCTGCGGCGTCAGCAGCGCGAGGCCGTGCGCGAGACGTGCCTTGTCGCATTGCGCACTCGCCGCACCGGACTCCCATGACGGCTGCACTTCGCGGCATACCGATGGTCGCTGTTCGTAGATGCTGCAATGCGCCGCCTCGCCCACAGTTCCGCGCAACGCCACGCAACGCGGTTTCGATGCGCTGGTGCCGCGCATCGCCAAGCGATGCGGATCGAGTTTCTCGGTGAGCTCCGGCGGCACGACGCCACCGAGCGACGGCTCGGCTTCCGACCAGTGGAAAGCCACCCGGAAAAACGAGCAACAGCCGCCGCAGCGCAGACAGGGGTGCAGCATCGGATCAGACCCGGGCGCGCCCCGCGGCACGCAGCCCTGCGATTCTAGAACGCGAATGCCCCGCGTCGCCGCTTGCCGCATACCGGAGCCACCCCTCCTTTGTCCTCCCCTGCCAAGCAGGGGAGGTAATCAGAGAGCACTCAACCGCATCGCGGTTGAGTGCTCGAACTTCTATGGCTCGCCGGCAAACGTGTTGCACTGGTTCATGTCGCCGCTGTCGAAACCGGCCTTGAACCACTTCACCCGCTGCGCCGAAGTGCCATGCGTGAACGAGTCCGGCACCACGCGACCCTGCGCCTGCTTCTGCAGGTTGTCGTCGCCGATCTGGCTGGCGGCATTCAACGCCGATTCGATGTCACCCGGCTGCAGCCATTGCAAGCGCTGCTGCGACCGGTTGCCCCATACGCCGGCATAGCAATCGGCCTGCAACTCCTGGCGCACCGACAACCCATCGGCACCGTCCATCGGCACGCCCTGCCGCTGCAACTGACTGACCTTGTCGAACACCCCGGTCAGTTTCTGCACGTGATGGCCCACTTCGTGCGCGATCACATAGGCGCGCGCGAAATCGCCGGACGCGTTGAAGCGCTCCTGCAACTCCTGGAAGAACGCCACATCGAGATAGACCCGCTGATCGCCGGGGCAATAGAACGGCCCCACCGCCGTCGAGGCGGCTCCGCAGGCGGTATTCACGCCACCGGTGAACAATTCCAGCTTCGGGTCTACATAGGTCTTGCCGCTAGCCGCAAAGATGTCGCCCCAGGTCTTCTCGGTCGAACCGAGAATCTTGCTGACGAACTCCTTCTGCTGAGGATCGACCTGCGCCGGCGTACTGGTCTGCGTCGGCGCATATGACTGGCCCCCCCCCTGATCCAGCAACGCCAGCGGATTCTTGAAGAAGATCCAGCCGATCAGCGCCAGCACGATCAGGCCGCCGAGTCCCATGCCACGACCGCCGCCGAAGCGCGGACCGCCACCGCCGCTGTCGATTTCGACGTTGTTGCTGCTTTCGCCTTTCTGCCAATCCATACGCCCCTCGCTGACTGATACATCGTCCGATGCCCGCGGCGACGATAACGCCTTGCACGGGATCACGCCAAGCGTTCGCTGCGAGTAGGTACAGTAGGCGACCTTTCCTGAGGATCCGCCGATGACCCACCTGCCCGCCCTGGTTACCCTGCTTACCATGCTGCTGTTGCTCGGCACGGTCTACGTCGTGGGCAAGGCCCGTGGCAAATACGGCATCAAGGCGCCTGCGATCGGCGGGCATCCGGCGTTCGAGCGTGCCTACCGCGTGCAGATGAACACGCTGGAGAACACCGTGATGTTCCTGCCGGTGTTGTGGCTGGCTGCCAACTACGGCTTCACCGGCTGGGCCGGCCTGATCGGACTGGTGTGGCTGGTCGGCCGGGTCTGGTACGCGTTGGCCTACCTGGGCGATGCCAGCAAGCGCGGGCCCGGCTACCTGGTTTCCATGGCGGCCTGGGCGGCCCTGCTGGTGCTGGCCTGCTTCGGCGTCTTGCGCGCCATGATGCTGGGCTGATTCCGCTCCAATCAGGTCAACAGGCCTGGCGCGACGGCGCTCAATACCCACACGCGATGCGGAACCGCCATCGGCTGCGCCGGATAGTTCGCCGCCAGCAGCGCGGCGAGTTCCGCATCGAAACGTTGCACCTTCGTTTCGTCCAGGCTCGCGCCGATGCCCGCGCTGGCACGGATGCGACCGCGCCAGTCCGCATGGCTGTAGGCAACGTCGATATCGAACGAGTAGGTCTGCAGCTCGACGAACCCGGCTTCGGCTGCATCCTTCAACCAGGCCGGATACAGGCCGCTGCCGCTGTGCTGGGTCCAGCCCGGGTTGTACGCCAGGATCAGCCGTTCGGTGGCCTGCACCAGGTTGCCGGCCAGCGGCACCCAGTCGAAATGCGCGATCAGCAGCCGCCCGCCAGGCCTGAGCCATCGGCGCGTCAGCGCCGCCGTGCGTGGCCGGTCGAACCAGTGCCAACACTGGCCCGCGGTGATCACATCGAACGATGCCGGATCGAACTCGGCATTTTCGACACGCGCACGCACCTGCTTCACCTTCACGCCGGCCACCTGGTCGAGTTCGGCAGCCTTTGCCAGCAACGGTGCGGACGGATCCAGCGCGGTGACGTCGCAACCACGCAGCGCCAGGCCACGTGCGACAGTACCGGTGCCAGTGCCCAGATCCAGTACGGCATCGCCGCGCCGCATCGTTCCATCCGCCAGCAGGCGGTCGAAAAACGCCTCGGGAAATCCTGCGCGATGCCGCGCGTAGTCAGCTGCGGCCCTGCCGAAATCGATGGTCATCCCGATTGCCTCGCGTCGAGTCGATGCGTCGAAGAAGGAGGACTGTGCCGGCCTCCGCGCGCCTAATATATCGTTCGCGCCGGACATGCGAACATGGCACCGAAAACCCATCGCCACGGCCCAGCCACGGACTTGCCCGCACACGAATGGACACCCTCTGCCAAACCGCACCGGCGCTGCCGCCGCCATTGCCCGCAAGCTCGCCGTTGCCACCTGCGCTGCCCCGCACACCGGGCGTGACCGCAGCGGTCGGTTTCATCGCGCTGTATTTCCTGCTGCAGTTCGCGATGGGTTTCGTTGCGGCGTTGATCGTTGCCGTCGCGGTCGGGATCAAGGCAGGCTTACAGCACGGCCTGACCGGCCTGGCTGGCTTGGAAGCGCGCGTACAGGCGGCGCTCGCACAGCCGGACGTGCACGCGATGCTGACGGTCGTGGCCCTGGCCGCCGCCGCCGCGGTGATCCTGTGGCAGGCAAGAAGGAGATGGCCGCAATTGTGGGCCACGGCGCAGCCGCCCGGATTCGGATTCGTGCTGCCAGCCGTCCCGGCGTTCTTCGTGGTGGCAATCGCGGTCGGGATCGCAGCGCCGGTGCTGGGCGGGATGATGACGCGATTGTTTGCCGGCCAGCATGTGCTGCATCAGGACGTCCAGCAGCTCGGCGTGCAGGCGCAGCCAGGCTCGCGTGTCGTCCTGGCACTGCTGGTCGTCACACTGGGGCCGCTTGTCGAGGAACTGCTGTTCCGCGGCATGCTGCTTGCCGCGCTCATGCGGCGGCTGCGCGCAGGCTGGGCGGTGATCATCACTTCGCTGTCGTTTGTGCTGATCCATCTTCCGGGCCTGCAACTGCAGTGGTACGCACTGCCTGACCTGCTATTGCTGGCATTGGCGCTCTGCTGGATACGGCTGAAGTCCGGATCGCTCTGGCCGGCCGTGCTGACGCATGCCGTCAACAACGCGCTCGCGGTGACGGTCTGGTTCGTGGCGATCAAGCCGCCCGGTTGACCGTCATTGGGGCGCGATGCCGAATCCACGCAACAACTGCGCGGTCTCGAACACCGGCAGGCCCATCACCCCGGAATAGCTGCCCTCGAGATGTTCGACCAGCGCGCCGCCGCGTCCCTGGATCGCATAGGCCCCGGCCTTGCCGAACGGTTCGCCAGTGGCGACGTAGCTGGCGATGGTCGTTTCATCCAGTTCCGCGAAACGCACTTGCGATAGGGACACAGCACACTGTTCGCATGTCGCGCCGACCAGCCAGACAACGGATATCACCGCATGCGTGCGCCCGGACAGCCGGCGCAGCATCGCCGTCGCGTCATCCGCATCGCGCGGCTTGCCGAACACTTCGTCGTCCAGCACCACTTCGGTATCGGCACCTAGCACGATCGCATCGTGACGATCCGCGATACCGAGACGTCCCGCCTGCGCCTTGTCACGCGCCACGCGGCTTACATAATCCTGCGGTGATTCGTTTGGCTCGCGCTGCTCGGGCACATCGACATCGACCACGATAAAATCCACGCCGAGCTGTTCGAGGAGCTGGCGGCGACGCGGTGACTGGGAAGCGAGATAAAGCATCGGATATCCGTTCAGAACTTCACGTACCCATTCAAAGCATGAGGCCGTACTCGCAGAACTGGCGATCGCGTTGCCAGCCGAGCGATTCGTACAGTGCCTGCGCCGGTGCATTGTCGAGCGCAGTCGACAATGAAAGACTGGCCGCGCCGAGTTCGCGCGCGCGAATCGCCGCCTGGAGCAACGCGGCCGCCACCCCTTTTCTGCGGGCAGCCGCAGCCACGAACAGATCGTTGAGCAACCACGTGCGCACCATGCGCACCGACGAGAACAATGGATACAGCTGGGTGAAATCGAGCCCGATGCCAGAATTCTCGTCGCGCGCGAGCAGGATGATCGACTCGTTGCGGGACAGCCGCCCGGCGAGGAAATCGCGCGCACGCGGCAGGTCCGCCGGTTGCCCGTAGAACTGCCGGTAGCCGTCGAACAGCACTGCGATGGTATCGAGATCCTCGAGCGTGGCCTGGCTGATCTGGAACGGCATGGCGATGAACTCCGTGGACCGCGGTCACTCACGCGCGGTGATAAGGGTGTCCGGCAATGATGGTGGTGGCCCGGTAAAGCTGCTCGGCGAGAACCAGCCGCACCAGCATGTGCGGCAGGGTCAGCGCGCCGAGCGACCAGCGCTGGTCGGCACGCGCGAGCACGTCGGACGAATGGCCGTCCGGACCGCCGATCAGGAACGCCAGATCGCGCCCGGCCATGCGCCAGGCTGCCAGTTGTCCTGCGAGTTCTTCACTGGACCACGGCTTGCCACGTCCATCGAGGGCGACGACATGCGTGTCGTGCGGCAACGCCGCGAGTATCGCGGCACCTTCGTCCTGCATCGCCCGCGCATCGTCGCGACCCTTGCCGCGGACACCGGGCTTCAGTTCGACGAGTTCGAGCGGCAAATCATGCGAGAGGCGTTTGCGGTATTCCGCGAAACCCTCGGCGACCCAGCCGGGCATGCGTTCGCCGACGGCGATCAGGCGCGCGCGCATGCCGGAGGTCTACCGCTTCAGCCAACCTGCGCCGCGTCGACTTCGTGGCCGTGATCGCCCACCGTCCACAGCCGTTCCAGCCCGTAGAATTCGCGGATGCGCGGCAGCATCACATGCACGATCACGTCGCCCAGGTCCACCAGCACCCATTCGCCTTCCACTTCGCCTTCCACGCCCAGGGGCATCACGCCCGCCTTCTTGGCGAACTTGGCGACTTCGTCGGCGATGGATTTGACGTGGCGTGCGGAGGTGCCGGAGGCGATCACCAGCAGGTCGGCGATGGAGGTCTTGCCGCGAACGTCGATCTCGCGGATGTCCTTGGCCTTGAGGTCTTCCAGCGCATCGATGACATGCTTGCGCAGGACGGAAGTGGTGACGGTCGATTTGGTACGTTGAGTCATGCTCAAGTGTTCTGGCCTCGGTACAGGGTCGCAAAGCGCGATGGCTGGCGCAGTATAGCGCCCTGCCGGCGCGCGCAAGTCAATGCGCCAGCTCGCGTTTTGCCAACCGGTATTCATGCATCAACCGCGTCACCAGCTCGGCCGCAGGCTGCGGACGCACCATCCCGGCCGCCTGGCCACACCATTCGGACAGCAGGTCGCCGCGCCCGGCCTCCGCTGCGGCGCGGCGCAACGGGGCGGTGAGCGCGTTCAACACGGGATACGGCAGGCCTTGCGCCGCCTCCGGCATCGCCTCGACGAAGCGGTTGCGCAGACCGCGGGCGGCACGGCCGGAGAAGCCGCGGATAGTGGTGACCTGATGATCCGCGACCTGCGGCAGGTCGCGCTTCCACGCGTCGGCCGCGGAACATTCCGGACAAGTGAGGAAGGCGGTGCCGAGCTGGCAGGCCGCCGCACCCAGCACCTCAGCGGCCAGCATGCCGCGACCGTCCATGATGCCGCCGGCGGCGATCACCGGGATGTTTCCTTCATGGGCCGCCATCGCACGCACCGCCAGCGGCAGCAGCGCGAACAGGCCGATCATCGCGTCCTCCGCATCGTGCAGAAACGTTCCGCGATGACCTCCCGCCTCGGCTCCTTGGACACAGACGGCATCGGCGCCAGCGTCAGCCCAGGCAAGCACCTCGGCCACGGTGGTTGCCGTGCCGATCACGCAGATGTCTCGCTTGCGCAGCGCGCGCAATTGCGTCCGGTCGATCACACCGAAGGCGAAACTGGCTGCTGCGGGCCGTGCTTCGCAAAGCGCCGCGAACTGATCCGATGCGCGCGGCGCCCAGCGCGCCGGCAAGCTGGTACGCACGTCGAGACCTTCGCGCGCCATCAGGGCATCGAGTTGTTCGCGCGCCTTCGCCACTGCTGCCATGTCTGCATCGAAATCGTCGGGCAGCACGAACAGACCGATCGCATACGGGCGATCGCTCAGTTCGCCGATCGCCTTCGCCTGGTCGAGGATCGCCTGTGGCTCCAGGTAACCCGCACCGATCGAACCGAGCCCGCCAGCGTTCGACACGGCGGCCACCAGTGCCGGCGTGGTGGCGCCGGCCATCGGTGCCTGAATCAGCGGGTGCTCGATGCCCAGGCGTCGCGCGAAAGAATCATTCATTGCCTGTCAGCCTCTACCGATTCGTTGACACGCCGATGACCGCCGGCGG
Source organism: Rhodanobacter sp. (assembly GCA_036398675.1). GTDB lineage: Bacteria > Pseudomonadota > Gammaproteobacteria > Xanthomonadales > Rhodanobacteraceae > Rhodanobacter. Next base: position 7,100 of record DASWOQ010000067.1, read on the forward strand.
CTTCTCGTCCCTCAGCCCTGCCCGGCCACGATGTTCACCGTGATCGCGATGATGAACACGTTGAAGAAGAACGCGATCACGCTGTGCAGCAGCACGACGCGGCGCAGATAACGGCTGGTCACCTGCACGTCGGACACCTGGAAGCACATGCCGATCACGATGGCGAAATAGGCGAAGTCCCAGTAGTCCGGGTGCGGCGTCTCGGGAAACTCCAGGCCGGTTTGCTTGTCGCCAAAGTCACCGTAGAAACCGTGCGCATAGTGAATCGTGAACATCGTGTTGAGGAACAGCCAGCTCAGCACCACGCTGACCGCGCCGATCACCAGCGCCGGCACACCGCCGGTTTTCGCCGCGTGCAGTTCGTTGCTCAGCGCCACCAGCACCACCGTGGACAGCACGATGCCGCTCCACAGGATGCCCCAGCGCCCGGTGTCCTGCGCCTGCGCCTGCGTGCGCATATGGGCGGTATTGGCCTTGTTGAACATGCGCGCGATGATGGCCAGGAACACGATGGCGGCAACGTCAAAGGCCAGCAGAATCGATGTAGCCACACGCAACTTCATCGCGATCAGCACCGCAGCGACGATGACGAAGATCAGCAGCGAAAGAAGCGTGCGCGGCCGCGATTTCATGTAGTGAAAAGGACGCCACCGGCGTTTCCTGCGCTGCGCCACGGTGGCTTCCTCAGCACTCATGCGAACCTCCGCAGCGACACCATGATCGGCGCCCATGTGAGAGGGCGGTGTACGTGTTCAGAAGATGGGCCAACGCGGGCTCCATGGCGCAGTCCCGATGCTGCCGAGCGGATCATGATCATGATGGCGATACGCTTCAGGCGCGCAGATCGTCGTATTCGGGATGCCGTTGCATCCACACGACGGCGTAGGAGCACGCGGGCACAACCCTCCAGCCCTCATTGCGTGCGGCGTCCAACGCCGTCCGCACCAGCGCCGCAGCAATACCCCGGCCACCCACGGCATCCGGCACACCGGTATGGACGATCGTCATCACGCCAGCCACCAGTGTGTAGTCGAGCTCGCAATGCACGCCATCGACGGTCGTTTCGAAACGGTGGGCATCGCGGTCATGTTCGATGGTGGGCGACATGCTGGGTCCAATCTCGGGAGAGCGCCAAGGATACGGCCAGCGGATGGTAACCGCAGGTGAAGCGGGCGGCTCGATCTGTTGGCGATATCTGCAGAAAGGCTTGCCATACTGTCGGTCGCCTGTCACTCACCGCAATGGAGCATCCCCATGAAGAAATCCGCATCTGCCCACTGGTCCGGCGGCATCAAAGATGGTCAGGGCTCGATCTCGACCGACACCGGCGTGCTGCGCGAGGCGCCATATGGGTTCAAGTCCCGCTTCGAGGATGGCCCGGGCACCAATCCGGAAGAACTGATCGCCGCGGCCCACGCCGCCTGTTTCTCGATGGCGCTGTCGCTCGGCCTGGGCAATGCCGGACTTGCCGCCGACAGTATCGACACCAGGGCGGTCGTGACGCTGGACAAGGACGGCGACGGCTTCTCGATCACCTCCTCCCACCTCATCTGCACGGCCAAGGTTCCCGGCATCGACGCCACCACGTTCGACCGGATCGCGCAGGAAACCAAGCTCGGCTGTCCGGTCTCGAAGGTGCTCAAGGCAACCATCACGCTGGATGCCACGCTGCAGGGCTGAATAAGCCGGGCGCGGCGGCTCGCTGGCTAGAATGACCGCATGCCATCACCACCGAGCTTTCTCGCCCGCGCCGTCCGCGAACCGATCCGCCCGCTGCGCGCAGCCATCCGGCACTGGGTGCTCAGCGCATTTCCGCGCGCCGATACCGGCAGCATCGACTATGACAACCCGCATGGAGATCCCGGCCTGTTCGGGCCCGACAGCGCCACATGGCGCGTGCACTCGAATTTCCCCGGCATGCTGGCCGGCGGCCTGGCCGCGCTGACCCTGCAGACCCTGCATCCGCTGGCGCTGGCTGGCGTATGGGACCACTCCAATTTCCGCGGCGATCTGATCGGGCGTCTTCGCCGCACCACGGCCTTTGTCGGCGGAACCACGTATGCCCCACGTGCGCAGGCCGAGGCGCTGATCAAGCATGTCCGCCAGATCCATGGGCATATCACCGGCGTCGGCGAGGATGGCCGCCCGTACGCCGCCGACGATCCGGCATTGTTGACCTGGGTGCATGTCACCGAGGCCTATTGCTTCTTGCAGGGTTATTGCCGCTACGGCCACGTCGCATTGCCGGAGGGCGCGGCCGATCGCTATTTCGATGAAGTGCGGCGCGGCGCCGAAGCACTGGGCGCCACCGCCGTGCCCGCAAGCGAGCACGAAGTGACCGACTATTTCCGGCGCATCCAGCCCGAACTCGCCTTCACCGAGCGGTCGCGCGTGGTACTGAACCTGCTGTCGCAGGTGCGCCTGCCGGTACCCGCCGCCGGACTCTCGCGCGACTTGTTCCTGCATGCAGGCGCCGCATTGCTGCCGGAATGGGCAACGACCCTGCTGGAGCGCACGCCCCGGCAGCAGCGCCATGCCCGACTGGCGGCGGGCATGCTGTGGACGGTCGCCCCGGTCTTTCGCACCGCGCTCGGGGACGGCATCGCCAGTCGGGCCTGCCATCGCATGAACAGGTCGCCAGAGTCGCTGCAGCACTGGACGTGACTTTTCATGCAGGCGTGCCAGGCATGGCGTCTTGCCGGCATTGACAGCCCCGCCCTATCGGCTAACGTCGGCGAAACACGTCAGTCAGGGGCTCCCGTGGCAACACTCATTCCGACCCGAAACAGCTGCCTGCCGCGCATGACAGGCGGCGAAAAGCGTGTTTCCGAGCGACTGGAACAAAAGCTCGAAGACGACTACCTGCTGTGGTACGACGTGCCGATCGGGCTGAAGCAGCGCCATCCGGATTTCGTGGTGTTCCATCCACGCCGCGGCTTGCTGGTGCTGGAGGTGAAGGACTGGAAGGCCGACACCATCCGCCATGCCGACAGCACCCAGTTCACCCTGGTCACCGAACGCGGACTGGTCAAGGAGCACAACCCGCTCCTGCAGGCGCGCTCCTATGCCTTGGAAATCGGTACCGTGCTGCAGTCTGACCCGGCTTTACGCCAGCCGGAGAAATCCCGTCTGGCGGGCAAGCCGATCATGCCGTGGGCGTGGGGCGTGGTACTGGCCAACATCACCCGCAGGCAGTTCGACGACGGCGGCCTGGGTGAGGTACTGCCAGAGCATTTGGTGATCTGCCGCGACGAACTGTACGAAACCGTCGATGCCGAAACGCTTCAGAAGCAGTTGTGGGCGATGTTCCCGCAGGTGTTCCCGGTAACGTTGACCCTGCCGCAGATCGACCGCGTGCGCTGGCATCTGTTTCCCGAGCTGCGGGTGGAACCCGGCAGCGGCCAGTTCGGCCTGTTCGGCCCCACCGACGCGGCAGTGCGTCCGCTGGAGATTCCCGACCTGGTCAAGGTGATGGATTCGCAGCAGGAACAACTGGCACGTTCGCTCGGCGACGAACACCGGATCATCCACGGCGTCGCGGGCTCCGGCAAAACGATGATCCTCGGCTTCCGCGCCATGCAACTGGCACGCGAACTGGGAAAGCCCATCCTGGTGCTCTGCTACAACAAGACGCTGGCCGCGCGGCTCGAACAGCTGATCGGCGAGCGCGGCCTCAGCGAGAAAGTGCAGGTCTACAACTTCCACAAGTGGTGCCGGAAGATGCTGGTGGCCTACAACGAACCGCTGCCGCCGGGCAGCGGCAAGGCCTTCGTCGACGCCTTGCCGCCGGCGGTGATCGCCGGCGTGGATCGCGGCCAGATCCCGCGCTTCCAGTATGGCGCCGTGCTGATCGACGAAGGCCACGACTTCGAGCCGGACTGGTACAAGCTGATCGTACAGATGATCGACCCGGCCACCAATTCGCTGCTGGTGCTGTACGACGACGCGCAGAACATCTACGGCAATACCGACCGCCGCAAGATCAGCTGGAAGAGCCTGGGCGTCCAGGCGCAGGGGCGAACCACCATCCTCAAACTCAACTATCGCAACACGCTGGAAATCCTCTCGGTGGCGCGCCTGTTCGCGCAGGAACTGCTCGACTCGCGCAGCGACGACGATGGCGACGGCGTGCCGCTGATCGCGCCGGAAAGCGCCGGTCGCCGAGGCGCTGTGCCCGAACTGGTGCGCACCGACACCGCTGGCGCCCAGTTGGATGTGCTGATCGCCCGGCTGCGCGACGAGCATGCGCATGGCCGTCCGTATTCCGACATGGCGGTGTTGTTCCGCAATCAGTGGGAAGGCGAGAAACTGCATGAAGCGCTGCAGCGCATCGGCATTCCCAGCCGGCTTGCCGAAGGCGCAGGCAAGCAGACCCTGTTCGTGGTGGAGGACAGCGTCAAGCTGGTCACCATGCATTCAAGCAAGGGACTGGAGTTTCCGTTCGTGATCATCCCCGGCCTCGGTTCGCTGCCCAAGCCCGGCCAGACCGAAGCCGACGAAGCCCGCCTGCTCTACGTCGCAATGACCCGCGCCACCGAACACCTGCTACTGATCCATCACGACGATTCGGTGTTCTCCAAGCGCATCCGCGATTCGATCAATGAGGTGCAGGGGCAGTTGCGGGAGACTGCGTGATCGGACGACCACGGCTGTCCCGGGTGCTTGCCGCCTGGAGCCTGCTGACCATCGCCGCATGCGTCTGTTTTATGGTGATCGCACGCCGGCAGCCGCCGGATGAACTCGCCATGGCGAACACATGGGGCTTCCAGTGCCTCGTGGCGCTGTCCTGTATCGGCTTTCCCGCCATTGTTCTGCTGCTGGCCTTTCTGCTGACCGGATCGCTGGTCTGGTCGCGCAAGCCGGCACAGGCCTCGTCTGGAATCACCGATCCGCCACCTTGATCCGCCAGCGCGCCGCGTCCATGTATGCGGGACCGCGCCTTGTCGCCATCGACTTTCTCCAACGGAGTCCACGATGCCTGCTTTCGATCTCACCCCGCCCACCGAGGCGCAACGCCAGCAGATCACCATCGGCCTCGACCGTGACGAACGGCGCGTGCTGCTCGAACACGGCACCGAAGCGGCGTTTTGCGGCGTATTTCTCGACAACCACAAGGACGGCGTCTACACCTGCCGCTTCTGCGGCCTGCCGCTGTTCCGTTCCAGTGCCAAGTTCGATTCCGGCACCGGCTGGCCGAGTTTCTTCCAGCCTTACGATGCATCGCACATCAGGCTGGTGCGCGACACCAGCTACGGCATGATCCGCGTCGAGGAAGTCTGTGCGCGTTGCGGCAGTCACCTTGGCCATGTGTTTCCCGATGGTCCGCCACCGACCGGCGACCGCCACTGCCTGAACTCCGTGTCGCTCGGCTTCACCGAGGACGGCGACGCCCTGCCCGACGTGCTCGGACGCGGCGCACCGGAGGGCGAGCCGGCTCCCGCCCACTGACCTGTTTGGACAATTGCCGCCTGCCACCCCATCACATACAATAAGAATCATTCTCACTTGTGATGTGGTGCGGCATGCTTGGCGATCTGCCGGATGATCGTCACGCCCCCGTTGCAAGTTGTCGTTGATCGATTGCAAACAGGGCGGCCGATGTCTTCACTTTCCGATTCGAATTTCCGCGTCAAGGGCCGCCATGCGCCGCCCCTGTCGTTGTCGATCCGTCGGGCCTTAATCGGCCTGCCGCTGCTCGTCGCGGCATCGCTGCCCTTTTCATCTGCGCATGCTTCCGAACCGGCACAGGACACCGCGTCCAATTCAACGTCGGCGACCAGCAAGCCCGTCACCACGCTGGGCAACGTCCGGGTCACCGCGCCGATCGCCAAGGACACCGGCTCGGTCACCAAGACCGACACCCGGATCGTCGAGATTCCGCAATCGGTATCGGTGATCACCGCCGACCAGATCAGCGAACGCGGCCTGCATGGCATCGAGGAAGCGGTGTGGTACACCGCCGGCGCGCAGGGCGGCGGGTACGGCAGCGACTCGCGCAGCGACTGGCTGCTGGTGCGCGGCTTCACGCCTGCGACCTATCTGGACGGCCTCGCGCTCGCCAACGGCTCGGCCACCGGCATCACGCGGATCGAACCGTATGGGCTCGAACGGCTGGAAATCCTGAAGGGACCATCGTCGGTGGTCTACGGCGAAATGCCGCCGGGCGGCATGGTCAACATGGTCAGCAAGCAGCCGACCGAGCAACCGCTGCACGAGGTGGGCGTGCAGGTGGGCAACTCTGGCCTGCGCGAGGCGACATTCGATTTCGGCGGGCCGCTGAACGACTCGGGCACCCTGCTGTACCGCCTCACCGCGCTAGCGCGCAACAGCGACACCTCGACCGACCACATCAAGGACGACCGCTACTATTTCGCGCCGGCCCTGACCTGGAAACCGGACAACTCGACCTCGCTGACCATCCTGTCGCGTTTTCAGAAAGCCGACACCGTCGCGAGCGCAGGCTTTCTCCCGGCCGAAGGCACGCTGCTGCCGAATCCGTACGGCAAGATCCCGCGCGACCGCTTCACCGGCGAACCGGGCCAGAACGACTACGACAAGACCATCGCGTCGATCGGTTACTCGTTCCATCATGACTTTGCCAGTGGCGTCGCGTTCAACCAGAACCTGCGCTACGGCAAGACGGACGTGGACAACAACGGCGCCAACGTGGGTGCATTCGGCTTGGCCGCGGACCAGCGCACCCTGGTGCGCTACCTGTTCCCGAACGAGGACCACACCAAGACCTTCGGCGTGGACAACAACCTGCAATACGGCTTCGATACCGGTGCGCTGCAGCACACGTTGCTGGCGGGCGTGGACTACCGCCGCTCGAATGACGACTACGCCTCTGCGTTCGACTTCGATGCCCCCGGGCTGGACATCTTCGACCCGGTCTACGGCAGCCCGGTAACGGTTCCCGCTTATACCAGCCATACCATCCAGATCCAGACGCAACTGGGCGTGTACCTGCAGGACCAGATCAAGCTCGACCGCTGGCTTCTGACCATCGGCGGCCGCCAGGATCACGTGAAAACCGACACCGACGACCTGATCGGCCACACCAGTGCATCGCAGACGGACGATGCCTTCTCCGGTCGTGTCGGCCTCAACTACCTGTTCGACAACGGCCTGTCACCGTACGTCTCTTACTCGCATTCGTTCCAGCCGACCGTCGGCAGCAACTTCGCAGGCGAGGCATTCAAGCCGACCACCGGCAACCAGTACGAGGCCGGGCTGAAGTACCAGCCGGCGGATGGCCAGGGCCTGCTGACGCTGGCGACTTACCAGATCACCCAGCAGAACTCGCTCACGATCGACCCCAACCACGCGCTGTTCCAGGTGCAGCAGGGTGAAACCCGCCTGCGTGGCGTGGAGCTGGAGGGTCGCTGGAACATCGGCACGAACCTCAGCGTGTACGGCGATTACACTTACAGCAATTCCCGTGTCACCAAGACTAACGACCTGCCGTCTCTGGGCAAGCAGATAGCGTTGCTGCCGAAGCAGCAGGCCTCGCTCGGCGCCGACTACACGATCGTGTCCGGGGCGCTCGCCGGGCTCGGTTTCGGCGGTGGCATACGCTATGTGGGCGACCACTACGGCGACATCTACAATCAGTGGAAGACCCCGGCGTACACGCTGTTCGATGCCGCGGTCCACTACGACATCAACGGATGGCGCCTGCAGTTGAATGCCAGCAACCTGTTCGACAAGAACTACGTTTCCGTATGCAACAGCAGCGCCTGGTGCTACTACGGCTATTCGCGCGAAGTCACCCTCAGCGCGCGTTACCGTTGGTAAGGCATCCGCGATGAGTCTCGCACCCGTGATTGCGCTGGCGACGTCGGTGCCGGGTACGGTTGCTTTCTACGCCGCGTCGCCGAATTGCCCTTGGGCGTTCACCCGACGATGGCGACGATGGTCGATGGCACTGGCCGCGGCGCTTTCTGTTTTGTCGCTGGGTGCATGGATTGTCGAGTACGGCGTCGGTGTCGGCCTTTGCGCGATGCTGGGCGCATACATGCTGACCCTGGTCGTGTTGCCGTGGCTTGCGCTGCTCACCTCTTCTTCCAGCACAGCCGTCACCGAACCGGAGAACGACTGATGTGGGCTCGTGCCAGCGCCGGCGTGCTGGCAGGATTCTTTGTCGCGGCGGCACTGGTCGGCCTAGTCTGCTGGTTGCTGCCGGGCCCGTGGCAACAGGCGATGATGCCGGGCCTGGTCGCTTTCCTCCCGCTATGGATCGGCGTCATCTGCATCAGCTTCCTGTTCGCCAGCGGCAAGCGCGCGTGGCTGTGGCTGGGTGCGCTCGCGTTGTCGGGCCTCGGGTTGCTGTGGCTGCTGCAGGCCACCGGTCTGGTTCGGTGAGCACCCGCGCATGAAACTGAAATCGACCACCCTGCGCAACTTCACCAGCGTGCACTCCTGGGTTGGGCTGGTAGCCGGGTTTGCCCTGTTCGTCGCGTTCTACGCCGGCGCGATCACGGTGTTCCAGCAGCCGCTGCAGCAATGGGCAACGCTGCATGCCATCGATGTCGGTATCGGTTCGCTCGACGATGCGCAGCGCCTTCTCGATGGCGTGCTGGCCCGGCACCCCGAGGCACGCGATCACTTGGGCATGCTGTTTCCGGGACACGAATCGCCGCAGCCGGTGGCGTACTGGATGGACGGCCACGGCACCTGGCAATACGCCAGCCTCGATCATCTCGACGGCAGCCCGACGCGCCCGCTGGCCGCACTGCCCGAGCTGGTCAACGAACTGCATTTTTCGCTTGGCATTCCGGTGATCGGCACCTGGCTGATGGGATTCGTGAGCCTGCTCTACGGCGTCGCGCTGGTCAGCGGATTCGTGATCCACCTGCCGCGACTGGCAAAGGATTTCTTTGCCTTGCGCGCCGGACGCAACCTCAAGCGCTTCTGGCAGGACGCGCACAACGTGGTCGGCGTGCTCAGCCTGCCGTTCCACGTCATGTTCGCGATCACCGGCGCGGTGCTGTGCCTGTTGTTCGTTCTGATGATGGCGCTCGATCCGCTGATCTACGGCGGCAAGCTGATGGCCGCATCCGGCGCGGCGATGGATACCGCACCCACGGTCGCGCAAGCCGGGATCGCCCGCCCGATGATTCCGATAACCCGGTGGTACACGCGCTCGATCGAGCTGGCGCGGGCGCAAGGCATCGAGGATTTCGAGCCGGCGTACCTGAAGCTCGCGCATGCCGGCGACGCGCATGCGGTGGTCGAGATCACCGGCGCATCGACGCATGCACTCGGCACCATGAGCGCGGTCGCGCTCGACGCCACGAGCGGCGCGGCGCTGTCCAGGCAGCTGCCTGGACAGCGCGACGCGAACCACGCGACCCTGGCGGTCGTGTATGGATTGCACTACGGCGATTACGGCAGCGTGCTCGTGCGCTGGCTCTATTTCCTGCTCGGGCTGGGCGGCGCCTTCCTGTTCTATTCGGGCAACCTGCTGTGGATCGAATCGCGGCGGAAGCGGCGACAGCCAGAACAGGGCCGCGCGCAGGTCAACATGGCGCGCGCGACGGTCGGCATCTGCCTCGGCTTCTGCGTGGCGATCTCGGTCGCGTTCGTGGCATCGCAACTGTTGCCTGCCGGCGTGCGCTGGAGCTGTTTCGTCAGCTGGACGTTTTGCGCGCTATGGGCATCACGGCGTCCACCAATCGCTGCCGCGCGGGAACTGCTGTGGCTCGCTGCCATCGTCACGGCGATCATCCCGATAGCTCATGGCATCGCCACGGGCTGGTGGCTGTGGCGCAGCGCCGCGGCAGGTCACGGCGCCCTGTTCGCCATCGATGCGGTGGCTTTGGCGCTGGCCTTCGCCTTTGCCGAACTGGCTCGTGCGTCCAGTCGTCGCGCCCGCGGCGGTGATGCCAACAGTGTGTGGGCCGCTTCCGCGTGAAATGGCCAGGCATCAGTTCACGGCCGATCAACCGCGCCGATATGGCGCCAGCAATGCCTTGTCACTGAACAGCCCCGCCGGCAACAGATAGCGCGCATCGCGACCGGCTTTCAGCAGTTCACGGATACGGGTCGCCGAAATTTCCAGCGGCGTGATCTGCAGATGGATGACACGCCCGGCAGTCGCCTGACGCAGGTCCGATGGATCGGTCGTGCGGCGTCCGGCGATCGCTTCCGCCAGTTCGTAGGGCAGCTCCGCAGGCACGCCGGGACGGTGCAGCACGGCGACATGCGCCACCTCGAACAATTCATGCCAGCGATGCCAGCTCGGCAATCCCGCGAAGGCATCCGCTCCGAGCAGCAGCACCAGCGGGCGCCCCCCCTCATCGGCACGCAGGCCATGCAGCGTATCGATGGTGTATGACGGACCATCGCGATCCAGCTCGCGGGCATCCAGCACCAAGCGCGACTGGCCGCTCAGTGCGGCGCGCAACATCGCGGTGCGCTGCAACGCGTCGGCGATCGGTGCCGGGCGATGCGGCGGCACGCGGGCCGGCATCATGCGCACTTCGGCATCGAGCAGTTCGGCGGCTTCCCATGCGGCGTTGAGGTGGCCGAGATGCACCGGATCGAAGGTACCGCCAAAGATCGCCAGCAGCTTCATGCCAACGCGGCGGATGCGCGCGGTTCGGCGATCACGGCGATCAGCCGTTCGGCTTCCTGCCATGGATTACCGAACTCGCGTCCCTTGGCCATGCGGTCGATCCGCGAGGCGCGGGCCAGGCACTGCAGCCAGTGCTCGCGCGGCGCACGGCGCAGCGCCTTGCGGAACAACTGCTCGCGTGCCGGCCACAGATGTTCGATGCGGACCTGCGCAGCCAGATCGTTGGCATTGGCCAGCCGCAGCGCCAATTGCAGCTGATTGACCAGCCAGCCCATCAACGCGATGAGTTCGTCGCCTTCGGCACGCAGGCCGGCAAGAATGCGCAACGCACGCGCGCCGTCTCCCGCGAATGCGGCATCGGTGAGCTTGAACGCATCGTAGCGGGCGCTGTCGGCCACCAGCGTTTCCATTTCGGCGGCGTCGATGCGGCCTTCGCCGTGCAGCACCACCAGCTTGTCGATTTCCTGCGCGGCGGCGAGCAGGTTGCCCTCGACGCGTTCGGCCAGCAGCGCCGCCGCATCGGGCGTGGCGGACAAGCCGCGCGATGCGAGCCGTGCGCCGATCCATGCGCCCCACTCGTTCGGGCGCGGCGCATTGAACACCACCATGGTGCCGCTGGCATCGAGCTTCTTGCTCCAGGCGCCGTCGTGCTTGTTGCTCCACTCCATCGCGGTGATCAGCAGCGTCGTGTCGGGCGGCGGATCGGCGCAGAACGCGTTGATCGCCTTCGCCCCTTCGGTGCCCGGACGGCCGCTGGGCAGGCGCAGGTCGATCAGCCGGCGCGTGGCGAACAGCGACATGCCGGCGGCGGAACGCGCAAGGTCATCCCAGTCGAAATGCTGCCCGACGTCGACGACTTCGCGTTCGCTGTAACCGAGCTTCTTCGCCTGTGCACGCAACGCATCGGCGGCTTCCAGCACCAGCAATTCCTCACCCGCCAGCAGATAGACCGACGCCAGCCGGTCCGCAGACAGCGCCTTCTGCCATTGGCCTGGACTGAGCGGCATCAGTGCGTGCTGGCGGCGCCTGCCGGTGCCGCCAGGGCATGCTTGCCGGCCGCTTCAAGCCGGAACAGGATCGCCTGTACCGCATCGGCGTTGAGGCTGTGCTGGATCTCCTGCACCTGCGATGCGTTGCCGACGGTGTTGCTGGCATCGTAGCTGTATTCGCGCTGCATGTTGATGCGCTGGATCGGGATCAGCACCTGGCCGTTGGCATCGGCGACATCGAACTGCACCAGATAGTGCACGGCGTATTCGGTGATCTGCACATAACCGCCGTTGCTCAGCGAATCAGTGCTGAAAGCCGCGGTCGGCACGCGCAACTCGGCGATGCCGGGGCCGCTTTCGTCCTCGACGGTGACCCCGGAGACCTGCAGCGCGCGCGCCAGCATGCGCTCGAATTCGCCACCGCCGGAAACCACCAAGTGTACCCGCTGCATCTGTGGCGGCAGGTTGGCGTTTTCGCGGAGATGAAAGCCGCAGGCGCTCAGCGCGAAGGCCAGCCCCAGCAGCATGGACACCTGGATCGGGCGGATCTTTTGCATGAAGTTCATGGTGTCATCCTGCCACGATGTTGACGATCTTGCCCGGAACCACGATGACCTTGCGCACGCTGAGACCCTGCAGGAAATGCGCGACCTGCGGCTGCGCCAGCGCCAGGACCTCCGCCTCGTCTTTCGAGGCGTTGGCGGCAATGTCGATGGTGGCGCGCAGCTTGCCGTTGACCTGCACGGCCAGCGTGAGGGTATCGCGTACCATCGCGGACGGGTCGGCCTGCGGCCAGCGCTGGTCCTCCAGCACCGTTTCGGCGTGACCGAGCACCTGCCACAGCGCATGGCTGATGTGCGGCACCACCGGATTGAGCAGCAGCACCATCGCCTCCAGCGCTTCGTGGCGCACGGCGCGACCCTGGTCGCTCTGGTCGCCGAACTTGTTCAACGCGTTCAGCAGCTCCATCAGCGCCGCGATGGCCGTGTTGAAGGCATGCCGCCGGCCGAAGTCGTCGCCGACTTTCTGGATGGTTTCGTGCAGCTGGCGACGCAGGTTCTTCTGGCCGGCATCCAGCGTGGAAGGATCCACGACGCCTGCAGCGTCCTCCCCTTCCGCCCTGCGGGCACCTTCCCCTGCTTGCAGGGAAAGGGAGTCTGAGCGACTGTTCGTCGCCGCACGGATCATCGGATGATCCGGATTCGCCGCATGCGTGGTCACCTCGCGCCAGAAGCGCCGGAGGAAACGCGACATGCCTTCGACGCCTGCCTCGCTCCATTCCAGCGACTGCTCCGGCGGCGCGGCGAACATCGAAAACAGGCGCACGGTATCGGCGCCGTACTTGCCGATCATCGTCTGCGGATCGATGCCGTTGTTCTTCGACTTGGACATCTTCTCGGTCGGGCCGATCTGCACCGGCTGGCCGTCGGATTTCAATTTGGCGCCGATCACCCGTGCGCGTTCGTCGCGCTCGAGTTCCACATCCGCCGGGTTGATCCAGTCCTTGGAGCCGTCGGCATTGTCGCGATAAAACGTTTCGGCGATCACCATGCCCTGGCACAGCAGGTTCGTCGCCGGCTCGTCCGACTGCACCAGGCCTTCGTCGCGCAGCAGCTTGTGATAGAAACGGAAGTACAGCAGATGCAGGATCGCGTGCTCGATGCCTCCGATGTACTGGTCCACCGGCAGCCAGTAGTTGGCGCGCTCGTCGACCTGCGTGGACGCGCCAGGGCTGGTGTAGCGCGCGTAGTACCAGCTCGATTCCATGAAGGTGTCGAAGGTATCGGTCTCGCGCTCGGCCGGGCCGCCGCAGGTCGGGCAGGTGGTCTGGCGCCAGGTCGGGTCGGCCTTGATCGGCGACTGCACGCCGGAGAATGCGACGTCTTCGGGCAGGATCACCGGCAGTTGGTCTTCTGGCACCGGCACGTCGCCGCATTTTTCGCAGCGGATCACCGGAATCGGGCAACCCCAGTAGCGCTGGCGGCTCACGCCCCAGTCGCGCAGGCGAAAATTGACGCGGCGCTCGCCGCGACCGTCCGCCTCGAATCGCTTTGCCAATGCATCCAGCGCCTGCTGGAAATCGAAGCCGTCGTATTCGCCGGAATTCACCAGCAGGCCACGTTCGGTGTACGCGCCCTGCTGCTGGATGCGCTGCTCGAAGTCCTCGATCATCTGCACCGCGGACGAAGTGCCGAAGGTATCGACAGTGCGGCCGTCCAGTGCCGCGCGCATCGCGTCCGCGCCGACACCGAGCGACAGGTCGTGTTGAATTTCGCGCAGTGCGTCGAGCACACCACGATCCACGATCACCATGCGGATCGGCAGGCTGTAGCGCTTGGCGAATTCCCAGTCGCGCTGGTCGTGCGCAGGCACGGCCATCACCGCGCCGGTACCGTAGTTCATCAGCACGAAGTTGGCCACGTAGATCGGCAGCTCTTCGCCGCTGATCGGGTGGATCGCACGCAGGCCGGTGTCCATGCCGCGCTTTTCCTGCGTTTCCAGTTCGGCCTCGGACACGCCGCCCTGGCGCAGCTCGGCGATGAAATCGGCGAGCACCGGTTTGCTCTTCGCCGCATGCAGCGCCAGCGGATGCTCGGCGGCAACGGACAGGAAGGTCACGCCCATCAGCGTGTCCGGTCGCGTGGTGAACACGGTAATAGGCTCGACCGCGTGGCCGTCGGCGTCGTTCACGTCGAAGCGGATTTCCAGGCCTTCGGAGCGGCCGATCCAGTTGCGCTGCATGGTCTTGACCGCGTCGGGCCAGCCCGGCAGCGTGTCCAATCCGTCAAGCAGTTCCTGCGCGTAGTCGGTGATCTTCAAAAACCACTGCGGGATCTCGCGCTTCTCGACCAGCGCGCCGGTACGCCAGCCGCGGCCGTCGATCACCTGTTCGTTGGCCAGCACGGTCTGGTCGACCGGGTCCCAGTTCACCACCGCGTTGCGGCGATAGGCCAGGCCTTTCTTCATCAGCCGCACGAACATCCGCTGCTCATGCACGTAGTATTCGGGGCGGCAGGTGGCGAACTCGCGCGACCAGTCGATCGCGTAGCCCATCGACTGCAGCTGCGTGCGCATGTGCTCGATGTTGGCGTAGGTCCACTTGGCCGGCGCGGTCTTATTCTTGATCGCGGCATTCTCGGCCGGCAGGCCGAATGCGTCCCAACCCATCGGCTGCAGCACGTTGCGGCCGTTCATACGCTGGAACCGGCTGATCACGTCGCCGATGGTGTAGTTGCGCACGTGGCCCATGTGCAGCGCGCCGGACGGATACGGCAACATCGACAGGCAATAGAACTTCGGCCGGGAATCGTCCTCCCGGACCTCATAGGCGTGGTGCGAACTCCAGTAGGTCTGCGCAGCGGATTCCAGCGCTTGCGGCCGGTAGCCATTGCCGGCGGCATCGGCCTGTTCGGCAACGTCGCCCTGCCCGGTCACGCCGTCCTGGTCCTTCGAGCTTGGGGGTTGAATATCCTGCATGATTCCGGCGCCGTGATGCGGTTAGCGCAGCCAGGCAACGCCCGGCCGCGGTGAACTGCTCAGGTTAGCCCAGCGCAGGCCGGGCGCCAAGCCTGCGGCAATCCCAGTCAGGGAGCCGGACACGCCGCCGCCTGCCCGTCGGCCAGCGCACGCGCCGCCACGGCGATCTGTCCGGCGAGTTGGCCGATGGCCTGCTGATGGCCCTGCACCAGCGCGTCGTACCCCGGCCCGACCGATTCGCTGATGCGGCTGGTGCAGGCGACGGCACTCTCGCTGGCCCCATGCAGAACCCGCACGCTCCAGTTGCCCTCGATCAGCGCGTAGCTGCCCGGTTGCGAATCGAACCGCCGAACGTCGAGCTTGATCCGCAGCCGCAGCTTGTCGTTGTCCGGCAGGCCGCTGGCGTCCTGGCTGTGGAGTTCGCGCGCCAGATCGGCCGACAGCGCGCCGCGCAATTCGTCGCCCAGCGGCGCGATCCAGCGCTCGCCATCCAGCAGTGCCACACCCTGGCTGCCTTCGCGCACCACCAACTGCGGCTGGTCAACCTGCGCCGGCACGCTGACCGGCAGCAATTCGAACGGCATCGACGCGCCGGACCCGGCGAACGGCGAGACCATGCCTGCCGGCTCGCCGGCAGGCGGAACCAGCGTGTAATAGTGCAGCGGCGCCGAGGCGCAGGCCGCCAGTCCCAGCACGACCGCCACACACGACAGCCTCCATCCGCTACGAATCATGGTTTGCTCCTTTGCGGCGCTTCGGTGGCAGGCCGGGCCGGGGCCGGACTGGCGTCGGGACGCCGGCCGCGGAGCAGCGACTCCGGATGACCGCCGAGATAATCGGTCAGCACGCGCAGCGAGCGCGCCATGCGCTGCAGCTCGCCCAGCGTGCTGCCCAGGTTCTGCTGCAGCGGCGAATCGCCGGACAGCGCATCGTTGGCCGTGCCCATGGTCTTCTGCACGCCCTTCAGGGTGCTCTTGAACTCGGGCAAGGTCTGCCCGTTGACCTGCTTGAGCGTGGCGTTGAGTCCGGCCAAGGTCTGGTCGAGGTTGTGCCCGATGCTGTCGAACGGGATCTTGTCGATCTTGTCGATGATCCCGGCCAGTTGCTCCTGCAGCTTGTCGAAGCTGCCGGGCACCGTCGGCAAGGTCAGTGGCCGCGCGTTCGGATCGAACGACACCGCCGGCGTGTGCGGCACGAAATCCAGCGACACGTAGAGCTGGCCCGTCAGCAGGTTGCCGGTGCGCGCCTGCGCGCGCAAGCCATGATCCACCAGGCGCCCCATCAGCAGGGAAAGATCCGGGTTCTCGCCGCGCGCCTTGGCCAGGGTTTCCAGCTTGTCGTAGGCACCGCCAAGCCGCTGCGGATAGACCACCGCGCCGACGATGACCGGGAAACGCTGCTTCTGTTCGTCGTAATCGAGATTGACCGACACCACCTTGCCGATGTTGATGCCGAGGAACTCCACCGGCGCATCCACCGCCAAGCCGCGCACCGATTGCTCGAAGCGCATGCGGACGTAATGCGGCTCGCCATCGGGCGGCGCCAACGCCGTGCCCTGATCGTCGAACAGCTTGTAACTGGTGTTTTCCGGCGCGGGCGCGCTGTCGTGCGGACCGCGCGGATCCTGGAAGGCGATGCCGCCAGCCAGCACGGATGCAAGCGACTGCGTGTTGACCTTCAACCCGTTGGCGCCCAGCGAGAGATCGACGCCGCTGGCGTTCCAGAACCGCGAGGCCGTGGTGACAAAACGGTCATTCGGCCCGTCCACGAAGAACTCCAGCGAGACGCCCTTGCCGTCCTTGTCGAGCTGGTACGACACCACGTGGCCCACCTGGATGCGCCGGTAGTACACCGGCGAGCCGATATCCAGCGAGCCGAGGTCGTCGGCATGCAGCATGAAACTTCGCCCCGGCGCGCCATGATTCACGGACGGCGGCGTTTCCAGCCCCTTGAATTCGTCCTCGGCCTCGTTGGAATCGCCGACGTCGGCACCGATGAACGCACCCGACAGCAGCGTATCGATGCCCGACACGCCGCCCAGGCCGATGCGCGGACGCACCACCCAGAAGCGCGTGTCCTTGACCGCGAAACCCTCCGCGCTCTTCTCCAGCGCCACTTTCACCAGCACGTGGCTGCGGTCGTCGCTGAGGCGGATATTGTCCACCTTGCCGATCACCACGTTCTTGTACTTGACCGGCGTCTTGCCGGCATCCAGCCCTTCGGCGCTCTGGAAACTGATGGTGATGTGCGGACCGTCCTGCAGGCGATTGTTGATCACCAGCGACAGCCCCACCACCGCCGCAATCGCAGGCACCAGCCAGATCAGCGAGGCGTTGAAGCGGCGATGCCTGACCACCGGTTGCGGCAGCTCGTCGGCCGGCGGCGGAGTCTGATCGATCCTGTTGCTGTCGTCACTCATCGGTTTCCCTGCCATCCCAGATCAAACGAGGGTCGAAAGTCATCGACGCGAACATGGTCAATACCACGGTCAGGCCGAAAAAGATCACGCCGGGCAACGGTTCCACCCGGCTCAGTACATTGAAGCGCACCAGCGCCGTCAGCAGCGACACCACGAACACGTCCAGCATCGACCAGTAACCGATCAGCTCGACCAGCCGATACAGCTTGGCCCGCTGCGGCCTGGCCCAGTCGGTGCCGCGCTGGCTGGTCACCAGCAGCGTACCCAGCACGAGGAATTTCAGCATCGGCACCACGATGCTGGCGGTAAACACGATGATCGCAAGATCCGGCGAGCCTTTCACCCACAACTCCACCACGCCACTGAGGATGGTGTTGTCGTCGATATCGTTCAGGCTGGCGGTACGCATGATCGGCAGGAGGTTGGCCGGGATGTACATGAGGAACGCGGCGATGAG
Organism: Rhodanobacter sp.; assembly: GCA_036398675.1. Taxonomy (GTDB): domain Bacteria; phylum Pseudomonadota; class Gammaproteobacteria; order Xanthomonadales; family Rhodanobacteraceae; genus Rhodanobacter. The sequence goes on from DASWOQ010000067.1 coordinate 25,021, forward strand.
CAGCGCCCAACTGCGCGAATAGCTGGCCGGCTTGCGCCGGTGCAGCACCGAGCCGCAGCGCGGGCACGTGACCACGTCGCCATGGCCGGCACGGTCCGGATGGTCGTGGTCGAACACGTCGCGCGACACCAGCCGGCAGACGTGGCAGCCGATCACGCCGAGTTCCGTCGCACGCGGCAAGGCGTTCATGCGTGTTCTTCCGGCGCGAGGTCCCAGAGCGTGCGCAGGTCGACGCTGGCGAATACAGTGATCAGCAGGGTCAGCACCGCATACGCATAGATGCCCGGGTCGGCGACCACGTCGAAATACACCCGCGCCTTGACGATCGCCACCAGCGCGCCGAGCACGAACACCTCGCTCATCGTCCAGGGCCCGACGTAGTGCAGCGCCACCATGATCGGCACGAAACCCGGCGCGCGCCGGCCGGTGCGGGCAAACAGCAGCAGCCAGCCGATCGACAGCATCTTGACCAGCGGAAAGAAAAACAGCGTGGCGGCGGCCAGGATCGAAACCACCTTGGCATCCTGCTGCCACATCGCGATGATCGTGCCCCACAGCGTGGCGCTGACATGCTGGTTGTTGAGGCCGAGCGTGACGATCGGCCAGACATTGGCCTGCACGAACATGATCATCGCCGTCAGCACCAGCGCCAGCATGGTGTTGCGGCTCAGCCCGTGGTGGCGTTCCAGCACCGCCTGGCAGCGCACGCACTTCGCCACGTCGCCGCGCGTCAGTACGCGACGGCGATAGACCGTATCGCAGTGCTCGCAGATCATCAGCGCATCGTGCGTCGTCGTGCTCATGCGGCAGTGTGGTGTCCCGGGCTGGCCATCCGATGATTCTCGCAAATCTGCAGTGCTTGCGCTGAACTGTGTACGACCGCTTGATATGCTGTCGGGCGCCCTGATCTGAAGGGCCATCTGCCCATTTGGAGCTTTCAGTGACTGACGCCGCCATCACATCGCATGTGTTCGACGTGGAGCAGGAGACCTTCGAGGCCGAGGTCCTGCAGGCGTCGCTGACCACGCCGGTCCTGGTGGACTTCTGGGCCAGCTGGTGCGAACCCTGCAAGACGCTCGGGCCGATGCTCGAGAAACTCGCCGCCGAGTTCAACGGTGCCTTCCGGCTGGGCAAGGTCGACGTCGACAAACAGCAAGAACTGGCCGGCATGTTCGGCGTCCGCAGCATCCCGACCGTGATATTGGTCAAGGACGGCCAGGTACTCGACGGCTTTGCCGGCGCGCTGCCGGAAGGCCAGCTGCGCGAATTCCTGTCGCGCCATGTGCAGCCGCTGGAAGGGGCGGTCGGGGAGGACGTCGGCGAAACCGAAACCGAAACCGAAACGCCAGAGCAGGCCATCGGCCGGCTGCAGCAGGCGATCGCGCTGGAGCCGGACAAGACCGAACTGAAGCTCGAGCTGGCCATCGCACTGATGCGTGCCGGCCAGGTCGGCGCTGCCGAAGCAGAGCTGGCTGCATTACCGATCAATCTCGCCACCGACGCCCGCACTTTGCGCCTGCGCAGTGAACTCGACCTAGCGCACGCGTTGAAGGAAGCACCGGCACTGGCTGAACTTCGCCAGCGCGTCCAGGCCGACGACAACGACTGGGAAGCGCGCGACCTGCTCGGTGTCCGCCTGCTGCTGGAAGGCGATGCGGTCGCCGGGCTCGATCAGTTTCTCGCGATCCTGCAGCACGCCCGCGCGTGGAATGACGGCCAGGCCAAGAAACGCCTGCTTGCGGCGTTCGCGACGCTCGACGACACGGAGCTGGTGGGCCGCTATCGGCGCAAGATGACCTCGTTGCTGTTTTGATGAAGGCTTCCACGTTCCGCCGCCTGCTCAACCTGTGGCCGCCGTTCCTGTTCAACGCGATCCGCGTGCAATCGCTGAGCGACGACTACAGCGAAGCGCGCGTGATGCTGCGGTTGCGCCCGTGGAACCGCAACTACGTACGCAGCCAGTTCGGCGGCAACCTGTTCGCCATGACCGATCCGTTCTGGATGCTGCTTGTGATGCACCAGCTCGGCAACGACTACTACGTATGGGACAAGTCCGGCGCGATCGATTTCGTCGCACCGGGGCGTGAGGATGTCTATGCCCACTTCAAACTGGAAAGCAGCGTCGTCGATGAATTGTGCGCGGCAGCTGCCGGCGGCGAGAAAGTACTGCACTGGTTCGAGACTGACGTGGTCACCGCGAGTGGCGAAGTGATTGCCCGTGTACGCAAGCAGATCTATGTGCGGCTGAAGCCGAAGGCGCGCTGAGCGTCGGCAGTGGCCGCCCTAGTCCTGTTCGAAACGAGCGATCTCGTCGAGCGCGGCTTCGGCCTTCCGCACACTGCGACCAACCGCACTGTCCACGAGCACGCGGCCGAATCCCAAGCGGCGCACCAGCCATACCGCCAGCACCACCATCGCCAACCCAACCAAGCTGCTCGACAATGACCAGAGCAGGAAGCCGTCCCTGTCGTATGCCCACAGATCGAAGCCGTGTTCGACCAAGCTCATCCACAGCACGGGAATCCAGATGAAGCAGGCGACCACCGCGTTAGCCGGCGCCTCGACCCGCGCACGCCATGCACACAGGTCTGCCAGGCGGCGCTGGATCTCAAGCACCGGCGCCGCATAATCGATACGCTGGATCAGATACAGATTGCGTGCGGCGAAAATAATGAACAGCAAACCGCAGACATGCACCAGCAGGCCGCAGACCAGCAGATGGATCACCTGCCTGTGATCCATCCAGAAAGACCCTCCCCACACGGCAAACACCAGTCCAATCGCCATCTGGATCGCCTGCCCCCACACCAGCGGCCGCAGCCCACGCTGCAACTTGTCCAGCCGGCCATCACGAAACAATTGCAGGTTCAGCGCGTGCTGCTGCTCCAGCCGGCGATCCAGTGCCTGCCAGGCGAATTTCATCTCGTCGAGTTCCATCGTCATGCTCCGGTGGTTTCCGCGGCGGTCATCTGCCCGCGGAGCTTCTGCTTGATGCGGCCGATCTTGGTCGCCACGTTGGTTTCGCTGATGCCGAGAATCTCGGCGATCTCGGTGTAGCTGCGGTCTTCCAGGTACAGCAGGATCAATGCGCGGTTGAGCGGATCGAGCTGGCCGATGAAGGCGTACAGCTCGGTCATTCGCTCGTCCTGTTCGGCGATCGGCTCGCCACCGCCGATGGTTTCCAGGTGATGTGTTTCCAGCGGCTCGAAACGGTCGGACTCCGACCAGCGCTCGCGCCGCGCCTGCGAGATCGCCACGTTCAGCGCGATGCGGTACATCCAGGTCGAGAACTTCGCGCGCCGCTCGTCATAGCTTGCGAACGATCCCCACAACTGCGCGCTGATCTCTTGCATCAGGTCGTCGCGATCGGCGGCGCTGCGGCTGTACAAGCCCGCCACCTTGAACACGATCCCGCGATGCTCGTGCAGCAGCGATTCGAAACGTTGTTGATGGTGTCGCTCGGTCATGTCGGGCTCGGCCTTCCCTGCGGTTCAAACCATGATTCGCTCACTCGCGGAAAAAATCACAGCGCCCCCACCATCCGGGCGTCCCCTACAATCCGGACATCTCCCCGTGCGGCTCCTTCCATGCCTCCCCTGCGCCTTCGACGCTACCTCTTCACCGGTCTGCTCACCTTCATTCCGCTGTGGGTGACCTGGGCGGTGTTCAAGCTGGTGCTGGGCATGCTGGCCGGCATCGGCGCGCCGCTGGTCAATGCCTTGCTCGGCGCACTGGCGCTGGTGGCGCCGCGCGCCGCCGATATACTGAATACGCGGTGGCTCACTTTCATCATCGCACTGCTGATCACGCTGGGCGCGCTATACCTGCTGGGCTGGATCGCCAACCGGGTGATCGGCCAGCGTTTCATCAACGCGTTCGACGGCCTGCTCGCGCGCATTCCGATGGTGCAGACCATCTACGGCGGCACCAAGAAACTGATGGCTGTACTGCAGAACAAACCGTCCGGAGCGCAACGGGTGGTGCTGGTGGAATTTCCGCGTCGCGGCATGCGAGTGGTCGGTTTCGTCACCCGCGTGATGGCCGAGGAAGGCACCGGTCGCGAAATGGCGGCGGTCTTCATCCCCACCACGCCCAACCCGACCGGCGGTTATCTCGAAGTGGTGCCGGTGGACGAACTGACGCCGACCGACTGGACCATGGATCAGGCGATGGCTTTCATCATCTCCGGCGGTGCTGTGGCGCCCGATACGTTGCCCGCGTCGCCGCCGTTCCTGCATCGCGACGCGCTGGAGGACCGTGCATGAGCCTGCGCCGCTTACTGTCGGCCGCCCTGCTTGGAGTCTTCGCCATGGCCGCCGGCGCCACCGGCTCGGCCTACCGCGACTGGATCACGCCCGCGGAAGCGGCCGGCTTCCGCACCACGCCGGACTATGCCGATACGGTGGCGTATCTACTGCGGTTGCAGCAGGCCGCGCCAGGCATGATCCGCGTGGAGACGTTCGGCACCACGCCGGAAGGCCGGCCGATGACGGTGGTGATCGCCAGCGGCGATGGCGCATTCGATCCTGCCGCCGCGCGCAAGTCCGGCAAGCCGGTGGTGCTGGTGCAGGCCGGCATCCACCCCGGCGAAATCGAGGGCAAGGACGCCGGGTTGATGCTGCTGCGGGATATCGCGATCGAACACATGTTTCCACACCTGCTCGATCATCTGGTGCTGGTCTACATCCCGGTGTTCAGCGTGGACGGCCACGAGAACTCCGATCCGTACCACCGCATCAACCAGAACGGCCCGGCCAGCATGGGCTTCCGTGGGCAGTCGCAATACCTCAACCTCAACCGCGACTACGTCAAGGCCGATGCGCCGGAAATGCTGGCGTGGCTGAAGCTGTGGCAGCGCTGGCTGCCGGATTTCCTGATCGACGTGCACACCACCGATGGCGCCGACTACCAGTACGACCTCACCTGGTACACCGAGGATCCGCACAAGCTCGACCCGGCGATCAGTGCCTGGCAGCAGGGTGCGATCGTCGATCGTGCGCTGCCGGCCTACGAGAAGCGTGGCCACCTTGCCTCGATCTACCTGGAGTTCAAGGACGGCCGCGATCCACGCAAGGGCATCGTGAACTTCGGCTCCGGCCCGCGTTTTTCAACCGGCTACGCCGCGCTGCAGAATCGTCCTGCCCTGCTCATCGAAACGCACATGCTGAAGCCATACGCGAATCGCGTGCATGCCACCTACGATCTTGTCGAACTGATGCTGGAACAGATCGGTCAACACCCGGACGCGCTGATCGCAGCCACGGCAAAAGCCGACGCCGACACTGTCGCCCGCGCTCGCGACAAAACGGCACAAGTAGCGCTCACGTTCAAGCCCGATCCTCAGTCGACACCCTTTGAACTCAAGGGCTATGCGTTCACCCTCACCCACAGCGACATCTCGAACAGCTCCTGCATCCAGTACGACCCGAGTCGCCCTGAAACCCGGCGTATCGACAACTGGAACGGCCTGCTGCCGAATCTGTCGATCGCACCGCCGGCCGCCTATGCCATACCCGCGCAGTGGACCTCGATCATCGGCAAGCTCGACGCGCATGGCATCCGCTACCGGCGCATCGATCATCCGCTGACGATCCGTGCCGGGGGCTACCAACTGGATCGGCCGCGATGGGCGGACAAGCCGTTCGAGGGTCACCTGATGTTGCGCGATTTCACCCTGCGGACGGCAGCACGCGAAGTGACGCTGGCTGCCGGCTCGGTAATCGTGCCGATGGACCAGCGGGCGGCGAATGTGGCGATCAACCTGCTCGAACCGCAGGCGCCGGATTCCCTTCTCCAGTGGGGTTATCTCGACGCGATCTTCGAGGCCAAGGAATACGGCGAACCGCGCGTGCTGGAGAAGCTGGCGCGCGGCATGCTGGATAAAAGTCCCGCGTTGCGGACCGAATTCGAACAGAAGCTGCACCACGATCCGGCGTTCGCGGCCAGCCCGGGCGCACGCCTCGAGTTCTTTTTCGAGCGTTCGCCCTGGTTCGCCGCGCAGGACGTAGGCGCGTATCCCGTCCTCCGGCTGGATATGGCGCAGTTGCAGGCGCTACGGGCAAAAGCCGAGCCATCGCCAGGGCCGCCGCCCCCTGACCTTTGACACTGTCTGACCCGTGACGTTTGGCCTAGCTTGGACAGGCATGGCTGCGTTTCCGGGGGACCGCGATACCACGCGCCACTCGCAAATTTCACCGTACCCCGCCCAAAGGGCGACAACATCACAGAGGGAAATCCATGACCAAGCAATACCTGAAGCCCCTGGCCCTGGCGGTCAGCCTGGCCCTGTCGCTGGCCGCTTGCGGCAAGAGCGAGCAGGCCGCCGCACCGGCGCCCGCCAGCACCGCCCCGACAGCCGCGAGCACCGCTCCGGCCGCTGCGAGCACGACCGCTGCCGCCGATGCCGGCAAGAACATCTTCGACATCAGCGAGCTCGATCCGAATATCCAGGCCTGCCAGGACTTCAACGGCTTCGTCAACGCCAAGTGGGTGGCCGCCAATCCGATTCCCTCCGATCACACCAGCTGGGGCGCGTTCAACAAGCTGGCCGATGC
>DASWOQ010000068.1:0-15322 GCA_036398675.1 Rhodanobacter sp.
ACGCGGCCGATGACGGTGTACTCCGGGTCCATGCCGTTGGAGAAAAAGAAGCTGAGGTTGGGCGCGAAGTCGTCCACCTTCATGCCGCGCGCGAGGTAGTACTCGACGATGGTGAAGCCGTTGCTCAGGGTAAAGGCAAGCTGGCTGATCGGGTTGGCCCCGGCTTCGGCGATGTGATATCCGCTGATGGACACCGAGTAGAAGTTGCGCACCTTGTGGTCGACGAAATACTGCTGGATGTCGCCCATCATGCGCAGCGCGAATTCGGTGGAGAAGATGCAGGTGTTCTGCGCCTGATCCTCTTTCAGAATGTCCGCCTGCACGGTGCCGCGCACGTTCTGCAGCGTGTGCTGCTTGATGCGCGCGTAGGTGTCGGCATCGACCAGTTCGTCGCCGGACACTCCGAGCAGCCCAAGACCCAGGCCATCGTTACCCTTGGGCAGTTCGCCGAGATACTGCGGGCGCTGCACGTGCTGGTAGATGGCGGCGATTTTCTTTTCGGCAGCGGCCCAGCGAGCGGGATCTTCGCGCAGGTATTTTTCGACGTTCTGGTCGATGGCGGTGTTCATGAACATCGCCAGGATCATCGGCGCGGGGCCGTTGATGGTCATGGAGACGGAGGTGCTGGGCGCGGTGAGGTCGAAGCCGGAGTACAGCTTCTTCATGTCGTCCAGGGTGGCGATGTTGACGCCGGAGTTGCCGATCTTGCCGTAGATGTCCGGGCGCGGCGCCGGGTCTTCGCCGTACAGGGTGACCGAGTCGAACGCGGTGGACAGCCGCGTGGCCGCACCACCCTGGCTGAGGTAATGGAAGCGGCGGTTGGTGCGCTCGGGCGTGCCTTCGCCAGCGAACATGCGGGTGGGATCTTCGCCGCTGCGGCGGTACGGATACACGCCGCCGGTGTACGGGTAATGGCCCGGCAGGTTCTCCTTGCCGAGGAAGGTGATCAGCTCGCCCCAGTCCTTCGACTTCGGTGGCGACACCTTGGGAATTTTCTGATGGCTGAGCGAGTCGCGGTAGTTCTCGACGCGGATGACCTTGTCGCGCACGGTGTATTCGTTGACGTCGGTGGTGACCGAGTCGTACAGCGCTGGCCAGCCGCGCAGCAGGTGCACGGACTCGTTGCTGACCTCCTTCATCGCCTCGTTATAGCGCTGGCGTAGCGTGAGCAGGCTGCGATCGACCACCGGCGCATGGGTGCCGATGTGCGAGAGCAGATCGGTGCTGTCGTAGAGATCGAGCGCGCGCGGGAGTTTGTCGTCGCCGATTTCCTTCAGCGATTCGTAGTAATGCTGCGCCTTGCTGGCGCACTCGGCCTGGCGCGCGATGCTGCCGTTGATGGAGCGGCCCTGCTCAGCGATCTCCGCGAGGTAGCGCACGCGGTTGCCGGGGATGAGCACGGTGGCGCGCGGGGATTTGAGGGTGGTGTCGAGTTGCGGGGTCCAGTCGAGCTTGGCGGAAGAGCGGACCCCACCCTGCCCTCCCCTGGAAGGGGAGGAGTCAAGCGCCGCCGAACCGAGGTGCAGCTTTTCGCGCATCAGGCGGCACAGGTTGGTGAACATCCAGGTGACGCCCGGATCGTTGAACTGGCTGGCGATGGTGGGATACACCGGCACGTCTTCGTCTTTCATGTCGAAGGCGGTGCGGTTGCGCTTCCACTGCTTGCGCACGTCACGCAATGCGTCTTCGGCGCCGCGCTTGTCGAACTTGTTGAGCACCACCAGCTCGGCGAAGTCGATCATGTCGATCTTTTCGAGCTGGCTGGCGGCGCCGTATTCGCTGGTCATCACATAGACGGGGAAATCGACCAGGTCGACGATCTCCGAATAGCTCTGGCCGATGCCGGCGGTTTCGACGATGACCAGATCGTACGGCTGGCTCTTGAGGAAGTCGATGCAGTCGTGCAGCACCACGCTGGTGGCCGCGTGCTGGCGGCGCGTGGCCATCGAGCGCATGTACACCCGATGGCTGCGCAATGAATTCATGCGGATGCGGTCGCCGAGCAGTGCGCCACCGGAACGGCGACGGGTGGGATCGACCGCGAGCACGGCGATGCGCATCTCGGGGAACGCGTGCAGGAAGCGCAGCAGCAATTCATCCACCACCGACGACTTGCCGGCGCCGCCGGTGCCGGTGAGGCCGAGTACGGGGGTCTGCTTGCCAGCGAGTTTCCACTGCTTGCGCAGACGCTCGAGCTCGGTGTCGCCGAGGCGGCCTTCCTCGATGGTGGTAAGCATGTGGCCGATGGAGATTTCGTCGTCGATGTCGACGGTGGGCGCGCCGTGCTCCGCTTCGGCACGCTGGGCGGCCGCGTCGCCGGCGCGCTGCATCACGTCCTCGATCATCTCGGTGAGGCCGAGCTTCATGCCGTCATTCGGGTGATAGATGCGCTCGACACCGTAGGCCTGCAGTTCCTTGATCTCCTCCGGCGTGATGGTGCCGCCACCGCCGCCGAACACGCGCACGTGGCCGGCGCCGCGTTCCTTCAGCATGTCGACCATGTACTTGAAGTACTCGACGTGGCCGCCCTGGTAGGACGACAGCGCGATGGCGTCGGCATCCTCCTGCAGGGCCGCGCGCACCACGTCTTCCACCGAGCGGTTGTGGCCGAGGTGGATCACCTCCGCGCCCTGCGACTGGATGATCCGGCGCATGATGTTGATGGCCGCATCGTGGCCGTCGAACAGGCTGGCCGCCGTGACGAAACGCAACGGCCCCGCTTCATGCGGCGTGCTTTGATGCTGCGTGTCGCTGCTGGGGACGTGCTTGGCGGGCGAACTCATGGCAACTCCGACATCGTGTGCTTTAACCGTACGATTCTAGTGGCTGGCCGCCGCGGGCGCGATGCTCAGGCATACTGGCGCGTATGGAATCTTGGACAGTTGGTCATTGTGTGCCCATAAAAGGTTGCGGTAAGCGCGATCAACTGCCAGCCTGCCTCTGGGATCGCTGCGCCACCTCCCCCCACCCTTCCCTCCGGAACGCTTGATACACGAGAGATGCAATGAACCCGCTGCACAACCAAACCGGTGCCCCCAGGCCGCTGGAAGCGCTCGGCATCAGCGAAATGGAAGAACGCACGTACCGAGCCCTGCTGGCCAACCGGATGGCCACCGCCGACGACATCGCCAACCTGATCTCGCTGCCTCTGCAACAGACCCAGCAACTACTCGACTACATCGAGATCAAGGGCATGGCCACGCACTCGCCCGAACGACCGCCACGCTACATCGCAGCTCCACCCGAGCTGGCCGTGGAGGCGCTCGCCAGCCGTCGCCAGGCGGATATCGAACGTGCGCGCCTGACCATTCCCGAGCTGAAGGAACAGGCCGGCAGCGCCGCCGAGCCGACCAACCGCGAACAGATTGTGGAGGTGATCACCAACCGCGCCGCGCTCGGCCAGATCCTGATGCAGTTGCACCAGACACTGCAGACCGAGGCGTTCGGTTTCCAGCGCGCACCGATGCTGACCAATGCACGCCAGGAAACCATGCGCCCGGGCATCCGCATCCGCAGCGTCTCGGACACCAGCTACCTCGACCTGCCTGGCGCGGTGGAATCGCTGCGTCTGGTCACGGCCATGGGCGAGGAAGCACGAATCTTTCCCACCCTGCCGGTCAAGATGTTTGTCGCGGACCGGCGCATTGGCGTGATTCCCCTGAACGCGGCCGATCCGAATGGTGCGATCCTGCTGGTACGACCCAGCGCGCTGCTCGATGCACTGTGCTCGCTGTTCGACCTGATCTGGGAGCGCGCCACGCCGATCGGGTTCTCGCGCACGGGCCAACTCGAAATGGGGGCGCCCGCGCCGCGCCTGTCCGAAGCCGCCGAGCAGTTGATCCCATTGCTGGCCGCTGGCCTCAATGACAAGGCGATTGCACACGAGGCCGGGATATCCGACACCACACTTACCCGGCGCGTCTCCGAACTGATGAAACGTTTCGACGCACGCACGCGGTTCCAACTGGGCTGGAGCGCCGCGCTGAACGCGTTTCCGAAAAGCCTGATGTCAAGTAGTGCGGACAAAACGCCTTCTGGGAAATCTTGATCAAAAGGACGTCTGGGCGTCCAAAACAAAATTGTCCAGCACAGCAAGACTGCAGGATCGGGAAAAGCGGATGGCGAGTTTTGCCCATGGGCAAAACTCGCCATCATTTTTCATTGCGCTTATCTGGCGCACACGCCAATACTCAGGCTCGACAGTCTGCCTGAGCACCAACGCATCAAAGCCTCCGAACCATGATGTCGCCGCTGGATCGGGCGAGCCATTCCCCGGACGTGGGCTAAGATTCCTTGCATCACATTCCTGCATGCCCTCGCAACAGATAGTGCAAGGGAACGGGAGAGCATGCCTGCGTCGGACCGGGCCAGGGAACGATGACATAAAGTCGGCGTGCACAGCATGTGGATCGCTCACGCGAGCAGCCGATGGACGGCAGGCGACATCGAATGGATGCCCAGGGAGATTCTGGAAAACGGGTAGCGATGCGACACCGCAGGTCTGGTTTTTTTCGGTTCTGAATTTTTGAAGGGGATTCTCATGAAGAACAGTCATCTCATGTTGCGTGCATCCATCGTGGCAGCGCTTGCCACCGCACCGGCATGGTCTTTCGCCAACACGGCCACGGCATCCGGCGCCGCGTTGGCTGGCATCCATACCGCGGAAGCGCCTCGCGTGACGCAGACTGTCGACGGCAAGACGGTATCGGCTCTCCCGCAGACCCATCTGGCCATGTTGTCTAAACTGTCGTCGAGTGGCAACGTGGACGACGCCACACCCATGCAGCACCTGCAGTTGGTGTTGCGGCCGAGCCTCCTGCGTACCACGCAGTTGCAGGCGCTGATCGGTCAGCAACACGATCCTGCCTCGGCTCGTTTCCATCAATGGCTCACGCCCGAGCAGTTCGGCCAGAATTTCGGTGTCGTCGACAGCGACGTGGCCAGCGTGACCGCATGGCTCACTTCGCAGGGCTTCACCGTCAACACGGTGTACCCGAACCGGCTGCAGATCGATTTCAGCGGTACGGCTGGCCAGGTGAAGGCGGCGTTCCAGACCCAAGAGAAGCACTACACGCTAAATGGCGAAAACCACATCGCCAATGCCAGCGACATCACCGTGCCTACCGCATTGCGCTCGGTAGTGGCCGGCGTCGCCGGCCTGAACGACCTGCGCCCGAAGCCGATGCACAGCCCGGTGCGTACCGGCACGTGGAACGCGTCGACGCACAAATTCAAGTTACCGGATGCCGAGAGCGCGAAAGCCGGCCCGTTGGCGGTACCGTTCCAGGGCGGCACGCGTGGCCTGGTGCCGAACGATCTTGCCAAGATGTACGGCGTTTCAACCATCCGCAACAACGGCGTGACCGGCAAGAACATCACCATCGCGGTGGTCGAGGACGGTAGCATGGTGCCGTCCGACTGGACCAACTTCGTCAGCCAGTTCAACCTCGGCTCGTTCGGCGGCACGTTCACGCAGGTCAATCCGGCGCCACCCACCGGCACCACCAACTGCCTCGATCCGGGCACCGATGCCAGCAGTGAATCGATCGAGACCGTGCTGGACGCCGAGTGGGCGACGGCGATCGCGCCGAGCGCGCACATCGTGGTGGCGAGCTGCTCGGACTACGACAGTAGCTACAATCCCGCATCGAGCAACTTCTTTGACGGCGTGTTCATCGCCGCCACCAATGTGATCAACGCGACCAGCAACCGCCCTGACATCATCAGCGCCAGCTACGGCTACGGCGAGAATTATGTGGACAGCGCGAGCAAGACCGCGATCGACACAATGTGGGCGCAGGCCGATGCCGAAGGCATCTCGGTGTTCGTGTCCACCGGCGACTCCGGCTCCAACCCGAGCTTCAACGGCAGCGTAATCTACGGTGCGAGCGTGGACTCCAATGCCCTGGCCACTTCGCCGAATGTGACCGCCGTCGGCGGCACCGATACGGCCGACGTGCTCGACGGCACCACCAGCAAGTATTTCAGCGCGACCTACAACAACGCCGTGTACGGCACCGCGCTGGGTTACGTGCCGGAAATCCCGTGGAACGAGTCATGCGGCAACGGCGTGGCTGCCAAGGTGGTCTACGGCGGTTTCCCGAGCGCGCCGGCCTACTGCCAGTTCCGCCTGAAGTACGACCCGCTCGGCAACTACGTCACCTCCGAAGCCGGCAGCGGCGGCCCCTCGGCGGTGGATGCGAAGCCGGCATGGCAGCGCCAGGTGCACAACGCTGCGGCGGACCAATCGCGCGACGTGCCGGACGTGTCGCTGTTCGCCGGCTCCTTCGGCAACACCACTGCGGTAGTGCTGTGCACGGCTGCTTATCCGTGCTCGCCGAACTTCACCACGCCAACAATACTCGAGGGCGGTACTTCGCTGTCGTCGCCGATGTTCGCCGGCATCCAGGCACTGATCGACCAGGGCATCGCAATGCGCGGCCTGCCGGCCGACCAAGGCAACGCGGCACCCACGCTCTACGCGCTGGCCAGTCAGGAATATGGCAACGCCAACGGCACGCCACCAGCCAGCCTCGCCGCATGTAATTCGGACAACGGCAACGATGGCACCGCCGGCTGCGTGTTCCACAACGTGACCCGCGGCTCGATCTCCACCGAGTGTTTCGGCGATGCCTACGACATCACGACCGGCTGCTACATCCTCGGCTCGGTCGAGGACGGCGACATCCAGATCGGCCTGACCACCACCGACATCACGCCCACCACCTACGGCACAGCCAACAAGGCGTTCGGCGCCCAGCCGGGCTGGAGCTTCGCCTCGGGTCTTGGTTCGGTGAACACCACCAACCTGCTGATCGCCTGGCGCGGCTTCGTCAACGCCCCGCCCGCCGCGCCGGCACCGTGATGCGCCGACCGGATGCTTCCGGCACGACCGCTGGCGCGCCGACACGCCAGCGGTCCAGCGGACCGAGCCACTTTCTTTGCATTTTCAACTTTTGAAGTTCGGGGGATTCCCATGAAGAACGGTCACCTCATGCTGCGCGCGTCCATCGTCGCAGCCCTTGCCGCAGCACCTGCTCTCTCGTTCGCCGCCAACTCGAACGCACTGGCCGGCATCAACACCGCCGAAGCACCGCGCGTTACGCAGACCGTCGATGCACGGGCGCTGTCGACGCTTGCCCACACCCACCCGTCGACGCTTTCGCGCGCCATGCCCAAGGGCGTGGTCGACGACGGGATGCAGATGAACCACCTGCAGCTCGTGCTGCAGCCCAGCGCGCTGCGTCGCGCCCAGCTCGAATCGCTGATCGAGCAGCAGCACGATCCGAAGTCGTCGCGCTTTCACCAGTGGATCACCCCGGGGCAATACGGCAAGACTTTCGGCGTGCTCGACAGCGACGTCACCGCGGTGGCGTCGTGGCTGAAGTCGCAGGGGCTGACGGTCAACGGGGTCTACCCGAACAACCGCACCATCGACTTCAGCGGCAAGGTAAGCGTGGTGAACCAGGCGTTCCACACGCAGGAACAGCACTTCCAGATCGACGGCGCGGACTATGTCGCCAACGCCACCGATATCAGCGTGCCCAAGGCGCTGCAGCCAGTGATCATCGGCGTCATGGGCCTGAGCAACTACGGCGCGAAGCCGATGGCCAGCTCGGCGCGTACCGGCAAGTGGAACGCGACAACCCATCGGTTCGACCTCCCCGCCACGGCGAAATCCGTTGCCATGGCGCACGTGCCGGTTCCGCAGGCCGTGCAGTCCGGCGGCGTACGCGGCCTGGCGCCGGACGACTTCGCGACGATGTACGGCGTGTCGCCCATCCGCGCCAATGGCGTCACCGGCCAGGGCATCACCATTGCACTGGTCGAGGAGGGGATCATGTCCGCCGCAAGCTGGAACAACTTCGTCACCCAGTTCAACCTGGGCAGCTACGGCGGCACGTTCACTTACGAGCAACCGGAGTTGAACGGCTCGACGCTGAACAACTGCATCAAACCCTACGCGTTGAATTTCGGCCAGGACGATGATATCGAGTCGGCCATTGATACCGAATCGGCCACGGCCATCGCGCCCGGCGCGAACATCATCGACGCGGCCTGCGCCAACGTCTGGTTGCTATATCCGCCGGGTGGCCTGCCGGCGATTCCGAACATCTACCAAGGCATGTACATCGCTGCCAACAACTTGGTGAATTCTGTCGCGCTCGACGAATACGGCGGCGAAGTATACGTGGGCCCGGACATCCTCAGCGCGAGCTTCGGCTTCGGCGAGAGCGAGACCACCGACGTCGACAAGGCGGAGGTCGATGCACTGTGGGCCCAGGCCGATGCGGAAGGCACCTCGGTATTCGTGTCCAGCGGCGATTGGGGCCCGGTCACCAACGGCGCCGGACTGGATGCCAATTCGCTGGCGACCTCGCCGCACGTCACCGCAGTCGGCGGAACGGATCTGGCTGACGTGCTCGACGGCACCACCAGCAAGTTCTTCAGCTCGACGCCAAACGCCGTGTACGGTACAGCACTGAGCTACGTGCCGGAAATTCCATGGAACGAGTCCTGCGCCAACGGCGTGGCGGCAAAGGCTGCGGGCTACGCCAGCGCGCCAGCGTACTGCCAGTTCCTGCTGTCGGTCGATCCGGACGGCTACTACCTGTCGTTCACCGCCAGCACCGGCGGTGCCTCGAAGGTGGACATCAAGCCGTGGTGGCAGAAGCAGGTCTACAACACCGTTGCAGATGGCGTGCGTGACGTGCCCGACGTGGCGCTGTTCGCCGGCTCGTACGACGGCAATACCGCCGAGATCGTGTGCACCAAGAACTACCGCTGCACGCCCGGCTTCACCCAGCCGGTGAACCTGACCGAAGGCACCTCGGTGTCTGCACCATTGTTCGCGGGCATCCAGGCGCTGATCGACCAGGGCCTGGCAATGCGTGGCATGCCCAAGGACCAGGGCAACGCCGCACCGGCGCTGTATGCGATCGCCGCCACCGAATACGGTGTGCGCAACAGCACGCTGCCAGCAAGCCTGGCCGCCTGCAGTGCCGACAACAGCACCAGCAGCGCCAGCAGTTGCGTGTTCCACAACATCACCCGCGGCACCAACTCGACCGAGTGCTACCAGGAAACCAGCGCGTCCATCCTCACGCCAAACTGCTACTTCTTCGGTGAAGCGGCAGGCGTGGCGCAGATCGGTATGACGTCGCTCGATCCGACGCAATACGGCCCGCAGTCCAAGGCCTATTCAGCCCAGCCGGGCTGGAGCTTCGCTTCGGGCTTGGGGTCGGTGAACGCACGCAACTTGCTGATCGCCTGGCGCGCGCTGGTGAACGCACCATCGGCACCCCCTGCACCGTAATCCCCGCAAGAAAAACGCTGTAACGATTGGTCATCGTTAGAAATGGTTGTGGTTCTTCCTTGTGCCCCTGGTGCTCCCAAGCCAGGGGCCTTTTTTTGCCCGCTCGCCAGTGGCGCGCCGATGCAGCAACCGGCGGCGGGATTGTGTACTTCTTGTTAGGCTGAGTGCGGTAGCCCGATAGCGCCCTTTTCCCATGAGGCAGTCATCGTTCTCCGGAACGTCGTCCGACGGCCTGCCCACGCCATCGTCCTTTCAGCCAGTCGAGAAATGCAATGAACCCGCTCCATGTGGAAGTCGACACCCCGAGGCCGCTGGAAGTACTCGGCATCAGCGAAATGGAAGAACGCACCTACCGCACCTTGCTGTCCCATCGCATGGCCACGGCCGAAGACATCGCCAACCTGCTTTCGCTGCCACTCGCGCAAGTGCAGCCACTGCTGGACAGCATCGAGGTCAAGGGCCTGGCCACCCATTCGCCCGAACGACCGCCGCGCTACATCGCCTCGCCGCCGGAACTGGCAGTAGAGGCGCTGGTGAGCCAGCGGCAAGCCGTGCTCGAACGCGCACGCCTGACGATTCCGGAACTGAAGGAACAGGTAAGTTCAGCCAGCACGCACGATCGCGAACAGATCGTCGAGGTGATCACCAGCCCGAGCGCGCTGGGCCAGGTGCTGCTGCAGCTACGCCAGACGATCCAGCATGAGGCGTTCGGTTTCCAGTGCGCGCCGCTGTTGTATCCCGGGCTCATCAACAAGCAGGAGATGCGCCCGGGCGTGCGCATCCGCAGCATCTCCGATGCCGGTTTCCTGGCTCTGCCCGGTTCGCTGGAGTCACTGCGGCTCGATATGGAACGCGGTGAGGAAGCCCGCACGTTCGCGACGCTGCCGATCAAGATGTTCGTGGCCGACCGACGGATCGGCATCATTCCGCTGAACACCGGCGACCAGGGCGGGCCGACGCTGCTGGTGCGCTCGTGCGCCCTGCTCGATGCGTTGTGCGCCCTGTTCGAACTGATCTGGGAACAGGCCACGCCGATGGTGATCACGCGTTCGGGCAAGCTGGAGGTGGGCAAACCCACGCCGCGGCTCTCGGAAGCGGCCGAACAACTGATTCCGCTGCTGGCCGCGGGCCTCAACGACAAGGCCATCGCCTATCAGGCCGGGATCTCCGCGACAACATTGAACCGTCGCATCGCCGAACTGATGAAGTCGTCCGGCACCCGCACGCGGTTCCAGTTGGGCTGGCGCGCGGCATTAGATACCTATCCGCACGGCTGGCTGCATGCGCACAGACAGGACAACACCTCGCCACCCCGCTAAGAGAGACGCAACGCACACCGGCGGTGGTTGGCGCATATCTTCCAATGGGAGAAATCAACCACTGCTTTCTATTGTGCGCATCGCGGCCTTGCCAATACTGTCGACTAGCAGCCGGGAGCGAGTTGCTTGGACGCAGGCGGGCGAAGGATTCCCACTCGAAGCTGCCTCGCCCAACGCAAGACATCTCCTTGCCGGACGCAATCGGATCGCATGCAGTTTCCTTGATGGCTGGACGCCGCCAAGGCGTGGAGGAGTGCGCGCAACGCACGGGAAATATCCGGAAGGTTTCGATTTTTTCTAGTCTGATTTCGAGGGATTCTCATGAAGAACGGTCATCTCATGCTGCGTGCGTCCATCACGGCAGCGCTTGCCGCGGCGTCGGCATGTTCATTCGCCAGCACGGCCCGTGCCTCGGCCCTGTCCGGCATCGACACGGCGGAAGCACCGCGCGTGACGCAGGCCGTCAACGGCAACGTGGTATCAACCATCCACAACACCCATCTGGGGCTGCTCTCGGCCGCAACACCGGGCGCCGATGTGGAAGGCAGCATGCCGATGAAGCACCTGCAGTTGGTACTCCGGCCCAGTCTCCTGCGCTCCGCGCAATTGCAGGCGCTGATCAGCCAGCAGCACGATCCCTCCTCCGCGCGTTTCCACCAGTGGTTGACGCCGCAGCAATACGGCCAGGCATTCGGCGTGGCCGACAGCGACATCGCCGCGGCGGCCGCGTGGCTGACCGCGCAGGGTTTCAAGGTCAACGGCGTCTATCCGAACAAGACACAGATCGACTTCAGCGGCACTGCCGGCCAGGTAAACCTGGCGTTCCATACCCGCGAAGCGCATTACCAGATCAACGGCGAAAACCATATTGCCAACGCCACCGACATCAGCGTGCCGATGGCCCTGAGTCCGGTGATCAGCGGCGTGCTCGGACTGAATGACTTGCACCCGCAGGCACAGCACGTAGCCGCCAAGGTCGGCACATGGAACGCCACCAAGCGCCGCTTCGCGCTCAAGCAGGCGACCGCAGCCCCGGCTGCGCCGAAGCCGGATCCGATGGCGCTGACGTTCGACGGCGGCACCCGCGGACTGGTGCCGGACGATATGGTCGCGATGTACGGCATCTCGAAAATCCGTGCCAATGGCGTGGTCGGGAAAGGCATCACCATCGCAGTGGTCGAAGACGGCGACATGGTGACGTCGGACTGGACCAACTTCGTCAGCCAGTTCAACCTCGGTTCGTATGGCGGCACGTTCAGGCAGTTCCAGCCGCAGATCGGCACGATGAATAACTGCCTGGACGAAGACACGCTCTACGGCTACCAGGACGACGACATCGAAACATTGCTGGACGCGGAATGGTCGACCGCGATTGCGCCGGGCGCGAACGTCGAAGTCGCGGCTTGCTCCGATTACGACAGCAGCGGCAACCCGGTCAATGGCAACTTCTTCGGCGGCGTGTTCATGGCCGCGAACAACCTGATCAACAGTGATACGCGCCCGAACATTATCAGCACCAGCTACGGCTATGGCGAGCAGATCGTGGACAGCGCCAGCAAGGCAGCGATCGACGCGATGTGGGCCCAGGCCGATGCCGAAGGCATTTCGGTGTTCGTCTCCAGCGGCGACTCGGGTACCAACCCCAGTTTCAACGGAAGTCTGATCAACGGCGACGGCCTGGATGCCAATGCGTTCGCAACCTCGCCGAACGTCACCGCCGTCGGCGGCACCGACACCGCCGACGTACTGGACGGCACCACCAGCAAATACTTCAGCACCACACCGGGGGCGTCGTACGGCACAGCCCTGGGCTACGTGCCGGAAATCCCCTGGAATGAATCATGCGGCAATGGCGTGGCTGCCAAGGTGATGTATGGCGGCTTCCCCAGTGCGCCTGCGTTCTGCCAGTTCCTGCTGAACTACGATCAGGATGGCTACTACCTCAGCTCGGAAGCCGGCAGCGGCGGGCCATCGTCGGTGGACGCCAAACCCGCCTGGCAGCGGCAGATCTACAACGCGGCCAAGGATCAGTCGCGCGACGTGCCGGACGTGTCGCTGTTCGCCGGCTCGTACGGAAATGCGACGTTCGCGGTGATCTGCACGTCGTACTACCCGTGCGCGCCCGGCTTCACCACGCCAACGCAACTGGAAGGCGGCACGTCGCTGGCGGCACCGATGTTCGCCGGCATCCAGGCGCTGGTCGACCAGGGCATCGCGATGCGCGGTCTGCCGGCCGACCAGGGCAACGCGGCACCCACGCTGTATGCACTGGCGCAGCAGGAATACGGCGGTGCCAGCGGTACCGTGCCGGCGACGCTGGCCGCTTGCAACGCGGACAACGGCGGTAACGGCACTGCCAGTTGCGTGTTCCATAACGTGACGCGCGGTTCGATCTCGACCGAGTGCCTGCAGGAGGCTCCATCGCTCATGACCGCCCACTGTTATTTCTTCGGCACCGCAGCCCAAGGGATAGCGCAGATCGGCCTCACCGCGACCGATGCCACACAGTACACGCCGCAGACGAAAGCCTATTCCGCACAACCCGGCTGGAGTTTCGCCGCGGGCCTGGGCTCGGTAAACAGCACCAACCTGCTGATCGCCTGGCGTGCCTTCGTCAACGCACCGCCCGCATCGCCGCAGTGATGCCGACAGGCGTCGATGGCGTGTTGTCGTCGACGCCGCATCACGCAGGCAGGCACGGGGCCTGAACTTTTACAGTTTGATTTTTCGAGGGATTCTCATGAAGAACGGTCATTTCATGTTGCGTGCATCCATCGCGGCGGCGCTTGCCGCGGCATCGGCGAGTTCATTCGCTGCAACGGTGAACGCAAACCCACTGGCAGGCATCAACACGGCAGAAGCGCCGCGGGTCACCCAGACCATCGACAACGCCACGCGCTCTGCGCTTCGCAATTCGCGTCCTGCGCAGCTTTCGGCGCTGGCCGCAGGCGGCAATGTCGACGCGGCGACGCCGATGAGTCATCTTCAACTGATGCTGCGCCCCAGTCTGCTGCGCACCGCAGAACTGCAGACGCTGATCAGCCAGCAGCACGATCCGGCGTCGGCGCACTTTCATCAATGGCTTACGCCAGCGCAATACGGCCAGGCGTTCGGTCTCGTCGACAGCGATGTCGAAGCGGTGACCGCGTGGCTGACATCGCAGGGCTTCAAGGTCAACGGCGTCTATCCGAACAAGACGCAGATCGATTTCAGCGGCACCGCGGGACAGGTGAATCTCGCATTCCACACGCAGGAAAAGCTCTACACCGTGCATGGCAAACCCGGCATGGCCAATGCCACCGACATCAGCGTACCGGCAGCATTGCAACCGGTGATCGCCGGCGTCGTCGGCCTCAACAATCTGCAGCCGAAACCGCAGCAGACCACGCCAAGCGCTGCGACATGGAATGCGGCCACACACCGTTTCAGCCTGAAGGATCAGACGTCATCGAACTCGCATCCCGCGGCGATCGGCACGGAGGGCATTTACGGTTTGCGCGGACTGGTACCGGATGACCTGGTCAAAATGTACGGCATCTCGAAAATCCGTGCCAACGGCGTCACTGGCAAGGGCATCACCATCGCGTTGATCGAACTGGGCAGCGCACTGCCCGATGATATTCCCAACTTCGTCAGTCAGTTCAATCTCGGTCAGTACGGCGGCACGTTCAGACAATTCAATCCGCAACTGGGTGATCTGGGCAACTGCTACGACGTGGATACGATCAACCATTTCCAGTTGGAAAGCATCGGCACGGTAGAGGATTCGGAGTGGGCGATGGCGATGGCGCCCGGCGCGAACATCGAAGTGGCCGACTGCTCAGCAGTGAAGAGCGACTACTCGCCGGCCAGCAGCAACATTTACCAAGGGATATTCATCGCCTCGACCAACTTGGTCAACAGCGACGCGCGGCCGGACATCATGAGCATCACCGAGTCGATCGGTGAAGACCAGACCGATAGCGCCAGCAAGATCGGCATGGACCTGATGGCCGCGCAGGCCGATGCCGAAGGCATCTCGATCTTCGCGGCGACGGGCAACGCAATAAGTCCCGAGTTCTACTACACCGCGATAACCGGCGCGGGCCCGTCGGCCGGCTCGGTGGCCAGCTCGCCGAATGTGACGGCAGTGGGAGGCACCGATCTCGCCGACGAGTTCGACGGCACCACCAGCCAGTATTTCAGCAGCACGCCGAACGCCGATTACGGAACGGCGCTCGGTTACGTGCCAGAGATCCCCTGGAACGATTCCTGCGGGAACGGTGTCGTCGCCAAGGCGTATGGATTTTCCGATGTCATCAGCTTCTGCAAATTTCGGCTGAGCCTCGACCCTGCTGGCAAATACATCACTTCCGAGGGCAGCAACGGCGGCGCCTCCGTGTTCAACGCCAAGCCCGCATGGCAGCGCCTCGTGTACAACGCTGCCAAGGACCAGTCGCGCGATATTCCCGACGTGGCTCTGTACGGCGGCTCTTACGGCAAGGACACCGGTATGGTTCTTTGCATGCAGTCCTATCCATGCACGCCAGGCTTCACCGGACCCGTGGAAATCGATGCCGATACCGCATTGGCCGCGCCGATGTTCGCCGGTATTCAGGCGCTGATCGACCAGGGCATCGCCATGCGTGGCCTGCCGGCAGACCAGGGCAACGCGGCACCCACGCTCTATGCCCTCGCACAGCAGGAA
>DASWOQ010000069.1:0-29630 GCA_036398675.1 Rhodanobacter sp.
CAGGTTTCGATGCGCTCAGCAACACCAAGGCCATGCTGATCGGCAACCCCGACCTCGAACTCGATGTCTTTCCGCCTTACGCGGGCAAGGACATCGCGAAGAATCTGAGCGTATTCTCCTGAGCGGGAGATGGCCCCGCACCTAGGGAAAGATCGCCTGTTGGTCGTGCACCAGTGCGTAGAGAAGCCTTGTGCTGAAACGCATCGCCAGAATCATGCAGATCCAGCGGATGGACCTGGGCCAGATGCTCCACCACGCGTTCGCGTTCGACCACCCGCATTTGCAGGGCACCATCGTTCACTGCCAAAGCGGCGACGAAGGATGGACGTGGGTGCAGGGTCTGGCCTCCATTCTGAAACGAAACGAACGAGGATCTGGCATGCATGCGTAATGGTCATCCATCGGCTTGGCCACTTTCTGCATCGCCATTCACCGGTCGGATACGAGACCGTATCCGGGGAGCAAACCTTCCTCGACGAGGGCAGCTTTGCCGGGTGAGGCATTGCCTCGTCAGATTGGCTTCCGACTCGAGCAGGGTCATGTAAAAAGAACGCATGGACAAACTCGACCAGTACCGTGTCTTCACTCAAGTTGCCGAGATGGGCAGCTTCATCAAAGCCGCCCATGCGTTGGAGCTGCCGCGTGCGTCAGTGTCCGCCGCCATTCAGCAGCTCGAATCGAACATGAGTACGCGCTTGTTGCACCGGACGACGCGCCAGGTGCGATTGACTGCTGACGGCGCCCAGTTGCTGGAGCGCGTTCGTTTGCTCCTGGCCGACGCGGAGGACATCGATCAGCTGTTCCATACCAGCCAGCGCAAAATTTCGGGGCGACTCCATGTCGATGTGCCCAGCCGCATCGCCCGCCGACTGATCGCCCCCGCACTCCCAAGCTTGTTTCGTCGCTACCCTCGTCTCCAATTGGAGCTGGGCTCGACGGATCGCGTGATCGATCTGGTGCAGGAAGGCGTGGACTGCGCCGTGCGCATCGGCACGCTGCACGACAGCAGCCTGGTCGTTCGTCCGCTTGGGCGTATCGCACTGATCAATTGCGCCGCCCCAGACTATCTGCGCGAGCATGGCGTGCCTGCAAGTCCGGATGATCTGACCCAAGCACACTGGTCAGTGGGCTATGCCTCGGCCTCGACGGGGCGGGAGCTGCCCTGGGAATACCTTGCCGCGGGCAGCGAACGGCTGGTTTCCGTGCCCAGTCGCGTGATCGTCAACAATGCCGAGAGCTATATCGCCTGCTGCTCGTCGGGAATGGGATTGATCCAGATTCCACGCTTCGACGTGCAGCACCTGCTCGACAAAGGCGAGCTGATGGAGATCATGCCGGAGTTCCGCGCGGCGCCCATGCCAGTGTCGCTCGTCTACCCGCACCGTCGGCAGCGTTCACGGCGGCTCAATGCGTTCATCGAATGGTTCGAAACCTTGATGCGGCCTCACCTCGAACCGTAGCGGAACGTAAGTGGCCAGCGAAGCCGATCGTGACAATCGGCATGGTGTCCCGACGAATCGCTTGCCGAAAGGCCTCAACCCGAAGAAAGCATTTACAGAATTCCACGCAGAACTAGTTCAACAGCCAAACTACGGTTCCACGCACAGAGATCCAGGGCGCTTTGTCTGCGGCCTCGATCACTCATGTCGGGTTCGCGATGGCTCTGCGCGATGCCAAAGTCACTCACGGCGCCCGCGCGGTTTACTACGGGCGCGCTTGCCGATGCTCGCGGCGCGAGTTGCATCCTTGGCTGGCGGAGCGGCGCCATTGTTCATCTGCTCCATCCACAGCAAGTCATCGGCATATGACAGGAAATGCTGCAGATACCCTGGCGACAGTTCGCGCATGAGCGCGATGGACCGGTGTACGAGGGCACTGGAGTTGAGAGGGCCGGCATTCGCGGGCACGGGTTTCAATGACTGCTGCCATTGGCTTTCGGTACGAATCCCGGACCAGATTTTTCGGAACTCATCGAGCGCCCCCAATTCCGGAAACAAAACTTGCGGAGGCGTCACGCCATGCACCTCGACATCGTCGTCGCGCATTGCCGCATGGCTGGCGATCTGGCTGACCAGCTCCCCAAGCGGCCCATGAGCAGGCGCGCATGGCGTTGTCGCGCTATCCACGTTCCCGACGCTGGCGTTCGCTCCGGCGAGATCGTCGGCATAGGAGTCAAGCAGCCCGGACAGCCTGTCGTCCAGAATGCGCTGCACCTCGTCGCTCTGCTGGGCCGCGCGCCTCTCCAGCGCCTCGATGAAATGAAAGCGGATAGGATCCAGCCGATCGGCGTGCTGCTCGCGCCATGCGTCAAGCATCACCCGGGCGCGTGTTCCACGACGACTCATGGGGCTGAAACGGTGGCCGACGGCGACTTCGGGATCGGAGCCATTTCCACTCGCCGGTTCCTGGCTCGGCCGTCGTCATTGGCATTCGGGCTGACTGGCTGCTCCGAACCGAACGCGGCAGCAAAGACCGAGGAAGCGGGGACGCCTTCCGCGATCAACGCGCGGGTCACAGTCAACGCACGCTCGGCCGACAGCTCCCAGTTGTCGGCGAAATGCCGGTTGCCATCGCGCACTTGCTGGTCGTCCGTGAAGCCGCTCACCATCAGGAGTTCTTCGCGGGACTTGAGATAGTTGGAAAGAGGGCCCGCCAGGCTCTTCAATACCTCCCGCCCTTCGGGCTGGAGCTGATCGGAGTTAAGTGCGAACAACACGCTGCCTCGAATACCGATGCGCCCGTTGACGAGCGTCACACGGCCAGCGGCCAGCGGGGCTGCCAAGGCCTGCTCCAGCGTCATGCGGCGTTGCGCTTCGGCCTGATGCTGTTTGACCTCTTCATCCAGCCGGCTCGAGAGCTGCAGTTGCACGCCGATCACACCCACCAGGATCAGCACGAACGCGCCGAGCAGCACCGACATCAGGTCGCCAAAGGCCGCCCAGATCGGTGCCGCGGACTCCGCTTCGACTTCGATGTCGTCGTTCATGCCTTTTCGGCCATGGCGGACGTCCGCTGGCCCGCGAGTTGCTGTATCTCTTCAATGATCTGCTTCTGTGAAAGCATGCTCAGGTCGATCACTTCCCTTGCCTGCGCCACGTAATACGCCAGCTGCT
The DNA here is from genome assembly GCA_036398675.1 of Rhodanobacter sp. Taxonomy (GTDB): domain Bacteria; phylum Pseudomonadota; class Gammaproteobacteria; order Xanthomonadales; family Rhodanobacteraceae; genus Rhodanobacter. Next base: position 3,114 of record DASWOQ010000069.1, read on the forward strand.
CGTCGCTGCGTGCGAGCGATTTGTCGAGCGCGGTGGCGATGTGCTGCAAGCGGTCCATCAGCCCATCGTTCGATTTGCCGAACATTTGTACGGCCACGCCGAATGCTTCGCCCAGGCTCGCCACCTCGATGGCGCTGCCGGTGACTTGGGAAGCCACCGCGCCAAGCTTGCCGGTCTCGGCCTCGATATGGTCGGTAAACCGCGTGCTCACGCGATCCAGCAGATCAGCCGATGTGGTGACCAGCGCATCAATGGCAACCCGCTGCTCGGTGGACGTGTGGTTCACCGCGTCGAGCAGGGTTTTCAGTGTCGCCAACAGACGGCCGCGCTCCTCCAGCATCGCGGTATCGCGAACCATGCTGTCGGAGAGCTTCTGGCGCAGTTCGCCAACCACTTCAGCGGCAATCCGGGGCGCTTCCGACGCGGCGTCCACGAGTCGGGAAATGCCGGCGATGGTGTCGCTGGCATGTGCCTGCGCCTGTGCCGAGATGTCGCTTGCGGTCCGCGCGAACGTATCGCAGATCTCCTGCTGCCGGCTCGCGGCATGCTCGCCCGCCTGCTCCCAGTTCTTGCCCAGCGCGGCGGTCATCGAACCGAGCGTCTCTTTCCAGGTCGTCAGCCGCTCCTGGTCCCGCGACTCCAGCCTCGCCTGCAAGTCCGCATGGGACTCGTGCACGACCCTGACCAGCGACGACGCGTGCTCGTCGAAGGTCGCCGTGGCCGTGGCCAGCGCTTGCTGGTTGCGGACTGCCAGCTCTTCGTTGGTGGCTTGTTGCCGCGCCAGCGCGTTGTTCCACGCGTGTGCCGAATGGCCCGCCGCGACGTCGAGTCGCGTCGCGATGCTTTCCACCAGGCCGGCCGAACGTTGCTCGAAGGTTCCGCTGAATTTTTCCAGCGAGCTGCGCAGATCCCGGGCAAGCGCCTCGTTCGATCGCGTGTGCTGCACCAGCGCCTCGCTCCAGATATCCGCCACGGTCGTGGTGGTCGCCGCGAAACCGGCCGACAGCCCCTCCAGTTGTCGCTGCACGGCGTGTGCAACGGTGTCGTGCAGCAAGGCCGTTTCGCGTGCGAGACCCGCCATTGTGGATTCCACGACCGGTTGGAACGCCGCGCCGGCGGCGCGGGCGCTTTCGGCGACACTCTCCTTCAACGACTGCTCCACAGAGCAGGCGAGGCGCGTGTAGATGGCCTCCGTCGAAACATGAAAGGCCTCTTGGCTGGCGTGCTGCCGCTCGTTCGCCGCAATGCTGTGCCGCTCGATGGTCGCCATCATCGTCTCGAGCCGATCGACCAGGGCGGGCATCCATGCGGTCTGCTGTTGCAGCAGCTTGAATGCTTCCTCGCGCTGGTGAGTTCGCGAATGGACACGCAAGGTCGTCGCGACTTTGGCGTCCAGCAGCTGTACTACCTGAAGCCTCTCGCGCCGGCACAGGGCTGAAAGCAGCCCGAGCATCGCGGAGCTGGCCACGCCCGCGATCGAAGTACCGAATGCAAACCCGAGCCCCTTGACCGGTGCGGCGAGGGATCCGCGGATCGCCTGCAGATCCGTCGCGCTTTCCAGCGCCATGCCGGTGCCTCTGAGGGTTGCCATCATGCCAAGGAGCGTGCCCAGCATGCCCAGCAATACCAGCAAGCCGACCAGATACGGCGTCAGTGCTGGCGCTGGCAGAGCCACGCGCTCGCCCTCGATGCGCAGACGCACCGCGTTGCGCAGGCCGGGATGCAGGCGACCGAGCCAGTCCCCGAGGCTGGATGGGGCTGCGGACAGGTCCGTCACGGCATGACGCAGCGTGGAAGTGGCCTGGCGGTAGCGATGCAGTTCAAGCGCGCCCGCCAGGTAGCAGGCACCAATCAACATCGCGATGGCCGCCCCCAGCGGATTCGAACCGGCGTAGCCCGCGCCGATCCAGCACACGGCGGCGAGGCCGACGAAGAACACCGCAAGATTAAGAAGATTTCTGACCATGACTTCCCTGTTGGCTGGCGCGAAGTGCTGCAAGCAAGCCTTCGACCGGTTGAAAACGAACGTCCAGTTCGGCGAGCAGCACGCTCTGCATGTCCTTGCGAAACACGTCCAGCCATGCGCCGGGAGCTGCCGCCGGACCATCATCGGATACTCCCGCATCGGCCTGTGCGGCCTGACGCAAGCGTTCGAAGCGGGTACCGAGTAGAGCGGGCACGGCGGCCAATAGCGTCTGCTCGCGCGGACTCAGCACAAGCTCCATGACCGCATCCACTTCCGCGAGCCGGGCCATGCGCTCCGATTTCTGGGCAAGCATGTCGCGCAGGCGCCCCCTCAGGCTTCCAGTGGCCGCCTGTATCGCCCTCTGCATGGCCGAATGGTGCCGAGCGTAGCCGACCGCCGTATTGGCGCCAGCCGCCTCGACAGGAACCGGCCCAGTTCCGCGCTGCCTGGAATGGGCCCATTCACGTTCGCCGGCAATGGCCTCAGCCAGCGAGGCACGCACACGGGCGCATTCGTTCTCCTCGGCACTACGAAAGATCGGCACATCGGAGGCTATCGAAGTCGGCTTGCCGTCAAGCGCCATGGACAGCGCAAGGGCATGAGTCCAGCCGAGCCATTGGCTCAGCCGGTCCGGCAGCGATTGGCTGGACGGTGGGGCATCAACGTCCGCGAGGCGAGCAAGTAAGCGAATGAACGTCGAGCCACGGACAGTCCGGTGGGGAGCTTGCACGATTCTACTGGCTAAAAAACGGCCATTTTACACGGGAACGGGGATGGCTCCCGGAATCTTGGACGCGGCCCGAGTGCACGAGGGACCACGCAATGGCGCTTGCGCTCTACGCAGACAAGCGCCAAGTGAATCGCATGGCGGTGCTCAGGCCGCAGATTCCGCTTTCATCTGTGGCCGCAGCAGATCCTCCAGGCCGATGCGGCGAAACATCTCCGCGCGCACGCGGTCGGCGACGCCATTGACGATCTCGCAGCCATCCTGGGACGGATCGATGTGCGTACGGAATGGACGTTTGCCGAACGGCATGCCGACAACCTGAACGATGGCATCGGCGACGGTTGCCGCATCGGCATCGGCGGGTTCGAGCGCGGCGAGACCCTTCAGCGCCTGCTCCGGAATGCCGGCATAAGGCCCATTGTCGTATTCGGCCGCACGATCCTTGTCGATGGGTGAGCCCGAATGGGCAAAGTGATTGGTACCTTTGGTGAAAGCGCCCGGCACGATGATCGAGGTTTCGATGCCCCAGCGCGAAAGCTCGCTGGCATAGCTGACGGCCAGCGAATCCATGGCCGCTTTCGCCGCGAAATAGGGGGAAAGATAGGGCGGCGTGCCGCCACGCGCGCTGCTGCTGGACACCCACACCACCAGGCCGCGCCCCTGTTTGCGCATGTGCGGCAGGGCGGCCCGGTTGACGCGCTGCGTGCTGAGCACATTGATGTCGTAGAGCTGGGCGAACTGCTCCGGCGTGAACGCTTCGGCCGGTCCGAACGACATGTGGCCGGCGTTGTGGATGACGACATCCAGATGCCCGTTGTCGGCCAGGATCTTCTGGATGCCGGCCTCGGCAGAGGCCTCGCTGGCGACATCCAGCTCGACCGTGCGCAGATCGACGCCGTGCTCTGCGGCGTATTTATCCACCTCGGCGACCTGAGGCGCGTTACGCCCCGTGGTCTCACGCATGCTGGCGTATACCGTGTGCCCGGCATGGGCGAGCGCGCGGGCGGCGAGTGCACCAAAACCGCTGGAAGCACCGGTGATGACGATGACTTGTTTCATGATGTGGCTCCTCTTGTTCGGAGAGGCGCCGCGGGATAACGCGGCGCGCATGGAGTTAGATAATTCCGCCGTTGGCGCGCAGCACCTGGCCGTTGATCCAGCCCGCATCGGGGCCCGCCAAAAACGCCACTGCGTCGGCGATGTCATCGGGTTGGCCCAGCCGCTCCAGCGGAGCGAGCTTGGCGAGGCGATCGACGACTTCCTGAGGCTTGCCCTTGAGAAAGAGATCCGTAGCCGTGGGGCCCGGCGCAATCGCATTGACCGTGATGTCGCGGCCGCGCAATTCCTTGGCGAACACACTCGTCATCGCCTCGACACCCGCCTTGGTCGCGGCATAGACCGCGTAAGTCGGCTGCAGCAGAGCGACGACGCTCGATGAGAAATTCACGATGCGGCCACCGTGGCGCAAACGCGTGGCGGCTTCGCGCAACGTGTTGAAGGTGCCTTTCAGGTTCACCGCGATCTGACGATCGAACGAGGTGTCGTCTGCATCTGCAATGTTCGCCAGGTGCATGATGCCGGCGTTGTTCACCAGCACATCCACGCCGCCGAAGGCGGTTTCGGCAGCGTCGAAGAGCCGACGGACATCGGCGGCGCTGCTCACGTCCGCTTTCGCTGCCAATGCCTGGCCGCCGGACTGTTGAATCGAGCGGACCAAGGCTTCGGCCGGTTCCGCACTATCCGCGTAATTGACGATAACGGTGAAGCCGTCGCGGGCCAGCCGCTGCGCAATGGCGGCACCGATGCCGCGGGATGCGCCTGTTACCAGGGCGACTTTCTGATTCTGCGTGCTCATGTGATCTCTCCAGAGCCGGCCCTATGCCGGTGTGAAGGCAGTTTATGTTTTCTATGCGATGAAATAATCTATGTTGAATAGACATATCTATTCCTAAAGAACGAACAATCAGGTAGCACAGATGGATCGGCTCGATGTCATGCGGTTATTCACGCGAATCGTGGAGCGGCAGAGCTTTACTCTGGCAGCCCAGGATCTCGAACTGCCTCGATCAACCGCCACGCAAGCGATCAAGGAACTGGAAAAACGGCTGGGCGCGCGGCTGTTGCAGCGGACCACGCGCCACGTCCGGTCCACGCTGGACGGCGAGGCGTTCTACAAACGCTGCATCGCCATCCTCGATGAGGTTGAAGACGCCGAGGCCGTTTTCAGCAACGCCAAGCCACGCGGGCCATTGCGTGTGGATGTCCACGGCACGCTGGCCCGTCATTTCGTACTGCCGGGGCTACCTGCATTCCTGGCGGAATATCCGGATCTGCAACTCCACATGGGCGAGGGCGATCGCCTCGTCGATCTGGTGCGTGAGGGAGTGGATTGCGTACTGCGCGTGGGCGACCTGAAAGACAGCGCCATGGTCGGACGGCGTGTCGCGGTACTTGAAGAAGTGACCTGCGCAAGCCCTGACTATCTCGCCCGTCATGGCATGCCCGCCAGCGTCGACGATCTCCAGGGTCATTACGCCGTCGGGTTCATGTCGTCGGCCGCGGGCATGACGCTGCCTCTCGAATTTTCGGTCAAGGGCCAGTTGCGAAACATCACCCTGCCAGCCACGCTGACGGTGGCCGCCGCCGAAACCTATGTCGCCGCAGCCCGGCTGGGTCTCGGCTTGATCCAGGTGCCGCGGTACCACGTCGATGCCGATCTTGCCTCGGGCACCCTGGTCAACGTGCTCCCCGAATTTCCGCCTTCACCGACGCCGGTCTCCCTGCTCTATCCACACAGTCGGCAACTCTCCATGCGCGTTCGCGTCTTCATCGACTGGCTGACGCGCGAACTGGCAAGCCGCGCATAACGCGGGATGCCAAGTGTCCGCGTTCGCCTGGATGGGCTCGGCGCAGCGGCAACATCATGTCAGGTCGATACAAAATCTATCTTTTGAACATGCCGCGCCGACTCGATTCGCACGGAGCCTTGCCGCACACTGCCGCTCATGACGAGGAACGCAGATCACCGGCAGGCCCATGCGTAGCAAGTTGTTCGTGCCCGGGGCGCGGCCGGAGCTGTTTGCCAAGGCGCTGGCCGGCGCGGCCGATGCGCTGTCGTTCGACCTGGAGGATTCCGTCACCGAGGACCGCAAGGCCGACGCGCGCGCAGCGGTCGCGCGGTTCGTCGCCGGCGACGAGGTGGCGCGTGCGGCCAAGCTCATCATCGTGCGAACCAATGCGCCCGGCTCGATGCACTTCGAACACGACATCGCGGCGATCGCGCGGCCGGGTGTCACGCTGATCAACCTGCCGAAGATCGAATCGCCGGAAACCCTGCGCGCCACGGTGGCCATACTCGAAGAAGCCGAGCGCGCGAATGGCGTGACGCAGCCGATCGGCCTGCTGGTGAATATCGAGACACCGCAGGCGCTGGCCGACGCGATGCGCATCGCCCGCGCGCATTCGCGTGTCGCCGGCCTGCAACTCGGCCTGGGTGATCTGTTCGAACCGCATGGCATCGACCGCACCGATGCGCGCAACGTGCATGCCGCGATGTTCGCGTTGCGCATGGCGGCAGCGCAGGCCGGCGTGTTCGCGATGGACGGCGCCTTCGCTGCGCTGGACGACGACGACGGTTATGTCGCGGAAGCGCGGATGGCGAAAGGGCTGGGCTTCGTCGGCAAGAGCTGCATCCATCCGCGCCAGGTGACGCTGGCGAATGCAGTCTTTGAAGTTACCGATGCCGAACTCGAGGCCGCCCGGCGCATCGTCGACGCCGCGAATTCATCCGGCCTGTCGTCACAGGGCGCTTTCGTGGTCGATGGACGCATGATCGACCTGCCGTTTCTAAAACGTGCGCAAGCCCTGCTTGCCGCACCGCGCCGGCCCACCTGATGCGCGCGCTGCTGTGCATGCTGCTGTTGATGTTGGCCGTGCCGCTGCACGCGCAGAGTCTCGCACCCTTGAACAGCGGCCGGCTTCCGTCGCTGGAGACGACCGCACCGTTGCGCGGCATCGTGGTGGTCGATGGCACACCGCTGGCTTTTTCCGACGCCGCGGCCTGGCGTCTCGACGATTCGCACAAGGGCTGGACGCCAGTGTCTCTGCCCGCCGGCATGCCGCGCTTCGGGGGAATCGTCGAAGGCGGGAGCACCGCGTGGCTGTTGGTCGATGCGGCGGACGGACGTGACGTGTCGGCAGTCGCACGGCTCCATCTGATCAGCGGTGGATTCACCATCGAGCCGCCGATACCGTTGCCCACGCCGCTGCATGACGCCCGCGGCACGTGGTCGACCGACACACTGTCCGTCGCGGGCATCGGCCCGGACGGCAAGGCCCGACTGCTGCAATACAGTCCGTCGACGGAGCATCCGGCGTGGAATGCCATCGGCGGCTGGCCGGACGCGCAATCGCCCACATCGCTCATCGCCAGCCCGTCGGCCGTGCTGCTTACGGTGAAGGACGTCGCCGGTGGAACGGAACGCCTGTTGCGCTGGACCAGCGATACCGGCTGGACCGAGCGCGGCCGCGTACCCGGGCAACTCGTCGCCGGTTCCGGCCAGATATTGGGACAGGCCGATGCGCTGTACCTCGTGCACGATGGCGCCGTGGGCAACGGTCCGGCCAAGCTGATGACATTCCAGATGATCACCAGCGCATGGGCCACGCTGCCTGGCGCTACCGTCAGCAACAGCAGTGTCGCCGGCGCATGGACCGACGGCATGTTCTGGGCGCAGCGCAACGCCGATGGGCAGCGCTTCGATTTCGGCTACGCGAGCGTGCAGACCACCAGACATCTGCTGCGCTGGCTGGACTGGGTAGTGATCGTGGTCTACCTGTCGGGCATGATCGGCATCGGCCTGTTTTTCTACTTGCGCGAGAAACGCAATTCCACTTCCAATTTTTTCGTCGGCGGCCGCACGATTCCGTTCTGGGCAGCCGGGGTCAGCCTGTATGCGGCCAACACCAGTTCGATCAGTTTCATCGCGATTCCGGCCAAGGCCTTCGAGAGCAACTGGCAATACCTCACCAACAACCTGATCGCGGTGTTCGGCCTGATGTTCGTCGCGGTCTGGATCGTGCCGCTGCTGCGCCGGCTCGACCTGATGTCGGTGTTCTCGTACCTGGAAACGCGTTTTCATCCCGGCATCCGCATGCTGGCCAGCGCGCTGTGCATCTTCACCCAGCTCGGCAGCCGCATGAGCGTGATCCTGTTCCTGCCAGCGCTGGCGATCGCCACCATCACCGGCATCAGCGTCGCCTGGAGCGTCATCCTGATGGGCAGCTTCACCATCATCTACACCGCGATGGGCGGCATGAAGGCGGTGATCTGGACCGACTTCGTGCAGGTGATCGTGAAGATGGGCGGTGCGATTTTCGCGATCGGCTTCATCGCGTACGGGCTGCACGGCGGCGTGAAAACGATGATGTCTACCGCGATGGCCGAACACAAGATGCACCTGTTCGATTTCAGCTTCGACCTGACCAAGGCGACGGTGTGGGGTTTTCTCTTTCTGGTGCTGTTCGACGTGGTACTCACCTTCCCCAAGGACCAGGTGCTGATGCAGCGCACGCTGTCGACCAAGTCCGACCGCGAGGCGGGCCGTTCGATCTGGATGTTCGCGGCGATGATGATTCCTGGTGGCTTCGTGTTCTACATGATCGGCACCGCGCTATTCGTGTTCTACAAGACGCATCCGGAGCGCATGAATCCGCTGTTGCCGATCGACGCGACCTTTCCGCTGTTCATCGCCGCCGAACTGCCGATGGGCGTGACCGGGCTGATCATCGCCGGCATCTTCGCCGCGGCGATGGCGACGCTGTCCGGCATCATGAACAGCGTGGCCACGCTGATATCGGTGGATTTCTATGACCGCCTGGTGAAGGATTCCTCGCAGAAGAAAAGCGTCTTCTTCGCCGAGGCGATGACGATCCTGGTGGGCCTGATCGGCATCGGCCTGGCGCTGCTGCTGTCGCGTTTCGACGTGCACTCGCTGTTCGACGTGTCGATCGAACTGGCCGGCCTGCTCGGCGGCGGTTTCGCCGGCGCCTACACGCTGGGCATGTTCACGCGCCGGGCCAATTCGCCGGGCGTGGCCATCGGCATCGGCGCGAGCATCTGCCTGACCCTGGTGGCGTGGTGGTTCAAGCTGGTGCATCCGTATTTCTACCTGGCGATCTCGATCCTGCTGTGCATCGTGATCGGCTACCTGGCCAGCCTGTTCTTTCCGGCGCCAAAACGTTCGCTGAAAGGGCTGACCATCTACACCGATGGCGACGAATGACGCGGTGCCGCACACGCATTTCGTAGTGATCTCCCAACGCCGCGACGATCACTTCCGGCACCGGCATCGACCCGCCGCAGATGCGATCATGATGGCTCTCCGGGCTCATGCCCTGCAGCACACGCATTAGCGAGTCGCCGTGGATACCCAGTTCCTGCACACCTTCATCACCATCGTCGACCAGGGTTCGATGGCCGCCGCAGCACGCGTGCTGAACATCACGCCCGCCGCCGTGGCGCAGCAGATCCGCACGCTGGAGCGTGAGATCGGCGCCACGCTGATCGCCCGCGTCGGCCGCACGGTGAGCGTCACCGAAGAGGGCTCGCGCATCCTGCAGCGTTCGCGCGACCTGTTGCGCAACGTGGCCGACCTGCGCAGCGTGGCGAACGAAACCGGCGTGTCCGGCGAGCTGCGCCTGGGCGCGTGTCCCACCGCGCTGGCCGGCATGCTGCCGGACGTGCTCGCGCTGATGGTCGAGACGTTTCCGCAGATCAACGTCTTCATCAAGCCGGGCTATTCGGCCGATCTCTATCGCGCGGTGGAGAGCGGCGACCTCGACGCAGCGATGGTGCTGCAGGCGCCTTACGCGTTACCCAAGACCTGCGAATGGCAACTGCTGCGCGAGGAACCGCTGATCGTGCTGGCGCCGGCCGGCATGGCCGATCGCGATCCGCACGAGCTGCTCGCGACGCAACCGCTGATCCGCTACGACCGCAATCAATGGGGCGGTCGCCAGGCCGACGAATACATGCGCGTCAACGGCATCGTTCCGCGCGAACGGTTCGAGCTGAATGCATTGAATGCGATCGCCGTGATGGTCGATCGCGGCCTGGGCGTGTCGCTGGTGCCGGACTGGGCGCAGCCCTGGCCGGAAGGCCTGCAGCTCGCGCGCATTCCGTTGCCGTGCGCTGCCGTGCCGCGGCGCATCGGTATCGTCTGGTCGCGCTCCAGCGTGCGCGTGCGGCTGGTAACGGTGTTCCTGCAGGAAAGCCGTAAGGCGATGAAGGCCAAGCCGCCGCGCTGAGTTGCGGATGCGCATATTTGCACGCATGAATCCAACCGACATGTCGTTGGATGCTGCAAAGCGGCATGGGTTTTAGCCATCCGTAAGCAACAAAAACTAGTCTCTGAACATAGTCCGCACCAGTTCTACACATGCTGCGAAGCGCATAGGCTCGCTCAAAATCCAGCAGGGCTTGCGGGACGCCGGGGAGGGCGTCGTCAGATCGAACACGCGGCACGACGTTTCAATGCGCAGCAGAAGACGCTCGCCACATAAACGACCAGGTTGGCCATCTCGGCCAGCCCACGGCCACTTAGAACAACCACGAGACACGACATGATCAAGCCACTTTCCGCAGCGATCAGCAGCATCCTGCTGGTCTCCGTTTTCGCAGGCACCGCATACGCGCAGGACACCGCGCCGGTCGCCGGCACCGCCCCGGCCAAGGATGCCAAGGCCACGCAGGAGGCCGACAAGAAGAAGGCAGCCAATCTTGGCCAGGTCATCGTCACCGGCACGCGCGCTCCCAAGGCGGTGGACGAGATTCCCGGCGCGATCACCGTGGTCTCCACCGAGGAAGTGCAGCACACGCTGGCGGTGACCGAAGACGCCACCGCGGTGCTGTCGAAGCAGGTGCCGGGTTATTCCGAATCCTCGCAGGCGATGAGCAACAGCGGCGAGACGCTGCGGGGACGCGAACCGCTGCGCCTGTTCGACGGCGTGCCCCAAGGCTCGCCGCTGCGCGAGGGCGACCGCAGCGCCACCTTCACCGACATGGGCATCATCGGCCGCGTCGAGGTGATCAACGGTCCTTCCGCTTCCGAAGGCATCGGTGCCGCCGGCGGCATCATCAACTACATCTCCAAGGTGCCGACCGAGAACGGCAACCAGACCACCTTCACCACGCGCTACCAGACCCAGGGCCATGACGACAGCGAAAGCTGGAAGACCGGGCTCACCTTCACCCACAAGGACGACCGGTTCGATCTGCTTTTCGCCGCCTCGTACATCGATCGCGGCCTCAGCTACGACGGCAACGGCCACAGCATCGGCATGAACACCAGCGGCTCGCTGGCCGACTCCAAGACCAAGAACCTGTTCTTCAAGGGCGGCTTCAATTTCGGCGAAAACAACACGCAACGCCTGCAGGCGAGCTACAGCCACTTCCAGCTGGACGGCAAAGGCAAATACATCCAGGTGCTCGGATGCCGCGGGCCGACCGACGATCCGCCGTGCGCCACACCGGTCACCAACACCTCCGTGCGCGGCCAGATCAACGGTTCGGAGGATGCGTTCAACGACTTCTCGCAGTACGCGCTGGAGTACGACAACACCAACTTCTTCGGTGGCACGCTGAACGTGACGGCGTACAAGGCCGACCAGCAGATGCGCTTCCTGCCGGAGAACGCGCCGGAGAAGCAGGATCCGCTGATCGCGCCGATCGGCACGCTGTGGGAGCAGTCCGAAATCGACGCGCACAAGAAGGGCCTGCGCACCTCGTGGACGCGCGACGAGCTGTTCAACGTCGACGGCCTGGAGCTGCATACCGGCGTCGATCTGGGCAAGGACCAGGCGCAGCAGCGGCTGGCCCTGACCAACCGCCTGTGGGTGCCGCCGATGAACTACAAGAGCATCGCGCCGTATGCACAGCTCTCATGGGACGTCGGCCCGGTCACGCTCAGCGGCGGCTGGCGCTATGAGGACGACAAGCTCACCGTCAACACGTACCAGTCGACCTGGGCGAACAACCGCGTGATCGTCCAGGGCGGCAGCCTGAAGTACAAGGAGAACCTCAAGAACCTTGGCGCCATCTGGCGCATCAACGACCAATGGTCGACCTACTACTCGTACAGCCAGGGCTTCACCCTGCCGAACGTCGGCATTCCGCTGCGCAACATCAACATCCCGGGCCAGTCGGTGGACCGCATCAGCGGGCTCAAGGACATCGTGTTCGACAACAACGAATTCGGTTTCAACTGGCGCGGCGAACACGCCGCTTTCGGCGCGACCCACTACGTTTCCAAATCCAAGTACGGCGCCTCGCTGTCGGTCAGCCCGACCACGTCGGATTTCATCCTGAGCCGCGCGCCGGTACGCATCACCGGCACCGAAGTCACCGGCGAATGGCGCTTCAACCGGGATTTCAAGATCAGCGCGCTGTACTCGCAGATCAAGGGCTACACCGCGTTCTGGGGTGCCGATCCGGCCGGCGCCTATCCAGCCGGCGGCCTGAAGGAGCCGCTGGGCATCAACAACATCAGTCCGAACAAATTCGTGACGGTGTTCACCTGGAACTTCCTCCCCAATGCCGATGCCACCCTGGATTCCACCTCGCTGTTCGGTCGGAAGATCTCCGGCAGCGACGTGCGCCCCTATGACGGCCAGACCTTCAGCTACGAGGAGCAGACCCACGGCTACACGCTGTTCGACCTCGGCGTGGACTACGACATGTACCGCTATGGCAAGCTCTCGCTCGGTATCGAGAACCTGCTGAACAAGCAGTACATCCTCACCTGGTCGCAGGTGCCGGGCTATCAGAACTACTGGGCCGGCCGCGGCCGGGTGTTCTCGCTGACATACTCGATCACGTTCTGATTGCGGGGTGAGGTACGCCAGTGGTGGCGCCTCGCCTCCCCGAGGCGTCACCACTGCAGCGGTAGAGACGATGATCGAAGCAAATGCAAACCCTGGTCGACCGCGCATTCGCTGGCTCGGCATGCTGGCGACCGCCGTGCTGTGCATGGCAGCAACACCGACCATGATGGCCAGTCCCGCAACGGTGACGTCACCGTTGCCGCAGGCACGTGCCGAAACGCAGGGCATCTCGTCGGCGCGACTGCAACGGCTGCACGACTACCTGCGCAAGGCCACCGATGCCGATGGTTATCTCGGCGCGGTATCGCTGGTGGCGCGCAATGGCCGCATCGTCGACTGGCAAGCGTACGGCCAGCGCGATCTCGCACGCAGCAAACCGATGGCGAAGGACTCGATCTTCCGCATCTACTCGATGAGCAAGACCATCACCTCGGTGGCGGTGATGATGCTGGTGGAGGAAGGCAGGATCACACTGGAAGATCCCGTCTCGCGCTACCTGCCCGGCTTCGACCATCCGCAGGTACTGGTGGGTGGCAGCGTGGATGCACCGAAGCTGCGGCCGGCCGACAAGCCGGTGACCCTGCATGCGCTGCTCACCCACACCGCCGGCTACCCGGCCGGACTGAAAGGCGAGGAGATCGCCACCCGGCGGATGGAGCAGATCGATCCGCACGGCGCCATCGACCTGCGCGACTTCGCCGAGCGCATGAGCCACGTGCCGCTCGGCGCCGATCCCGGCACGCGCTTCGGCTACGACGGCGCGTCGCTGGAGCTGATGGCGCGCGTGGTCGAGGTGGTTTCCGGGCAATCGTTCGACAGCTTCCTGCGGCAACGCATCTTCGATCCGCTGCAGATGCACGACACCGGCTTCAGCGTGCCGCTGGCACAACGCTCGCGCGTGGTCGACATCACCACGATGGGCAAGGACGGCAAGCTGGCGATCGCGAAAGGCCCCAGTGCCGTGCATCCGGGTGAACCGCTCAACTCCTACACCAGCGGCGCGGGCGGCCTGTATTCGACGGCCGGCGATTACGCACGCTTTGCACAGATGCTGCTCGACGGCGGTACGCTGGACGGACACACCTTGCTGGGACGAAAAACCGTGGAACTGATGATGCGCAACCATCTCACCATGCTGAATCCGCCGGTGACGCAATTCAGCGACGCCGAGGGTTTCGGCATCGGCGGCTCGGTGGTGATCGATGCGGCGCGGCGCGGCCAGCTCGGCTCGAACGGGCAGTTCGGCTGGACCGGCGCGGCGTCAACCTACTACACCGTCGATCCGCAAGAGCACCTCGTGGCGATCCTGATGCTGCAGCACCTGCCGCGCGAGGATGGCGGCAAGGATCTGCCGCGCATCAGCCGCAACTTCTACGACCTTGTCTATCAGGCACTGCAATGAGCAGCGCAGGTAGTGTGCTGGTGGCCGGTTCGGCCAACCTGGATTTCGTGGTGCGCGCGGCGCACGTGCCGGCACCGGGCGAAACCATACTGGGCCGCGCCTTCGAAACGTTTCCCGGCGGCAAGGGCACCAACCAGGCGGTGGCCTGCGCACGTGCCGGCGGCGCGTCGACGCGCATGCTGCTCGCGCTGGGCGACGACGCATTCGCCAAGCCGCTCGAAGCGTCGCTGCGCGATGCCGGCGTGCAGCTTGAACTGGTGCGCGCGCACGACCAGCCGACCGGCGTCGCCTTCGTCTGCCTTTCCGACAGCGCCGAAAACGCGATCACCGTCGCACCCGGCGCGAACAGTTCGCTGCGCCCCGCGCACCTGCCGTCACTGGCAGGCGTTTCGCATCTGTTGATGCAGCTGGAAACGCCGCTGGAAAGCGTCGAGGCGTGGGCGCTCGCTGCGCGCGCCGCCGATGTTTCGGTGGTGCTGAACGCCGCGCCGGCGCAGACGCTGCCTGCGCGCCTGATGGCGGCCATCGACATCCTGATCGTCAACGAAGGCGAGCTGGCCGAACTCAGCGGCGTGCGCCATGGCATCGCCAAGGGCATGGCTGCGCTGGATGTTCCATGTGTGGTGGTGACGCTGGGCGAGCGCGGATGCTGCGCGCGCATCGATGGCGAACATCTGCTGCAACCTGCGTTCGAGGTCGATGCGGTGGACACCACCGGCGCCGGCGACACCTTCTGCGGCGCCTTGGTCGCGGCGCTCAACCAAGGCACGCCGTTCGCGCAGGCGCTGCGTCGCGCCAGTGCCGCATCCGCGCTGGCATGCACGCGCATGGGTGCGCAGACCGGCGTGCCCACGCATGCCGAGGTCGAACGCATGCTGGCCGCCGACATTACGAGCCGCTCCACGGCCGAACTCGCTGCATATTGCGGCTTCGACTGACCCATCTCCCCCACTTCGCCGAGCCCGCATGGCATGAACACCGATCCTGATTCTCCCGGCGACGACGCACCACCGCGCGTGAAAAGCGAATACAAGTTCTCGCACGTCACCACCGGCCGCTACCTGCCGACGCCCGGCAAGGCGCCGGGCTGGCCGTTCGCCGAGATCGGCCACTGGAAGATGGACGTCAACGGCACGAGCGACGACTGGATCGCCGAACTGACCGACTGGCGCCGCGAACATCTCACCCGCATCGGCTACGACGACGGCAACTACCGCCGGCCGGAACTGCAGTGGGCGCAGCGCAATTTCGTGCATGCGCAGATGATGGTCGAGGACCGCTACTTCTACGACCCGGTCGCCGGCCGCTACACCGTCGACCGCTACCTGGACGACCTCGAAGCGCGTTTCGGCGGCATCGACAGCGTGCTGATCTGGTTCGTCTACCCCAACATCGGCATCGACGACCGCAACAAGACCGACCTCGCCCACGACCTGCCCGGCGGCGTCGACGGCCTGCGCGGCGCGGTGGACGATTTCCACCGGCGCGGCGTGCGCGTGTTCCTGCCGACCATGCCGTGGGACAACGGCACGCGTCCAGCGGAGCAGAACGACTGGCAGGCGATCGCCGGGCTGGTCAAGGCGACCGGTGCCGACGGCATCAACGGCGACACCTACAACGGCGTGCCGCGTGCATTCTTCGATGCCTGCGATGCCTTCGGCCATCCGGTGGTGCTGCAGCCGGAATCCACCATCAGCGCCGAGGAGGCATTGATCTGGAACGTGCAGAGCTGGGGCAAGAAGGCGCCGAACGAAGCCGTTCCGCCAGTGGCGAAGTTCAAGTGGCTGGAACCGCGCCACATGATCAACTACGAAAACCGCTGGGGCCGCGATCGCAACCACGACCTGCAGTACATCTTCTTCAAAGGCATAGGCTACAACGCCTGGGAAAACGTCTGGGGCATCTGGAACCAGCTCACTCCGCGCGATGCGGAAACGCTGCGCCGCATCGCCGCCATCGAGCGCCGGTTCGCACCGCTGATGGTCAGCATGGACTGGCGACCGTACGAACGTACCCTGCAGGCCGGCGTGTTCGCCAGCCGCTTTCCCGTCGATGGCCTGACGCTGTGGACGCTGGTCAACCGCAACGAGTACGACGTGACCGGCGAACAGATCGCCGTGCCGCACCGCGACGGCACGCGCTACTACGATGCCTGGCATGGCACCGCGCTGCAGCCGCGCATCGACGAGGGACGGGCGGTGTTCGATGTCGCCATCGAGGGGCGCGGCTTCGGCGCCCTGCTTGCCGTGGCCGGCGGCACCGATGTCGATGGCCTGGACGACTTCCTCGCACGCATGCATGCGCTTGCTGTGGTGCCGCTGCGGTCGCTATCGAACCAGTGGCGCTCGTTGCCGCAGGCATTGGTGCCGATCGAGGCCACCCAGGCCGTGGCCGAAACCCCGCCAGGCATGCTCACGATTCCCGCCGGCGACTTCGATTTCGCGGTCGGCGGCGTCGAGATCGAAGGCCAGACCTGGGCAGGCAACGACGTGCAGTATCCGTGGGAGGACAGCGCGCGCCGCGGCCATCGCCAACGCATGACGATGCATGCCTTCCACATCGACCGCACGCCGGTGACCAACGCTCAATACCGCGAATTTCTCGAAGCCAGCGGCTGGCGCCCGCGCGACCCGCACAACTTCCTGCGCCACTGGCAGAACGGTGCACCACCGGCCGGCTGGAACAACAAGCCGGTGACCTGGGTGTCGATCGAGGACGCGCGCGCCTATGCCCAATGGGCCGGCAAGCGGCTGCCGCGCGAGTGGGAATGGCAGTATGCCGCGCAGGGCAACGACGGCCGCCTCTATCCGTGGGGCAACGACTGGAACGAGGCGATGGTGCCGGCGACGAATCGCGGACGCCTCTTGCGCCCGCCCGCTGACGTCGATGCGCATCCCGAGGCGGCCAGTCCGTTCGGCGTACTCGACCTGGTCGGCAACGTCTGGCAGTGGACTGACGAATACGTCGACGGGCATACCCGTGCGGCGATCCTGCGCGGCGGCAGCTCATACCAGCCGCAGACCTCGCACTGGTATTTCCCGCAGGCGCATCGGCTCGACCAGCATGGCAAATACCTGCTGATGGCACCGTGCAAGGACCGCTCCGGCTGCGTCGGCTTTCGCTGCGTGATGGATGCGGCCTGATGAATGCGCGACGGGAAGGATCGACCATGCCGATCACACGACTGCGCGGTCTGCTCGGTGATGCGCTGAACGCCAACCTGCACGGCCGTCTGTCGCACTTCATCGTCGACGAGCACAGCCCCGCCATCGCCATTTTCGCGCCGGCGCATCGGCAGCAGAACCGCGAAGGCGACTGGTACGGCGAGCACGCTGGCAAATGGCTCTATGCCGCCGCGAAAGCTGCGGCGCGCAGCGGCGACGAGGCATTGCTCGCCCACCTGCGGCGCGTCGCGGATTTTCTGGTCTCCACCCAGGAAGCCGACGGCTACCTTGGCACGTATGCACCGGAGCGCCGCTTCATGCGGCCGCAACCGCCCAAGCCGGCGAGCTGGGACGGTGCGCCCAGCGTGCGTACCTGGGATATCTGGACGCATGCCTATCTGATCCTCGGCCTGCTCGAGCTGCACCGCCATTTTCCCGAGCCGTGCTACCTCGATGCGGCGCGCCGGATCGGCGACCTGTGCTGGCGCACGCTGTATGAAGGCGGCATCGACATCACCGAGCTGGGAAACCATCACGGCATGTCGGCAACGGTGTTGATGGACCCGGCGGTCGAGCTGTATTTCGCCACCGGCGAGCAACGCTACCTCGATCTCGCGCAGTGGGTGCTGCAGCAGGCGAACGATCATCGCGAACTTGCGCTGCTGCCGTGCGCGCTGGCCGGCGTCGATGCGGCCGGCATCGCGACCGGCAAGGCCTACCAGCTCGAGTGGAACCTGGTAGGCCTGGCCAAGCTGCACAAGGCGACCGGCAACGAGGACTGCCGGCGCGCGGTGGATCATCTCTGGCGCAGCATCCGCGAGCACCACCTCACGCTCGGCGGCGGCCCGTGGGGCGGCGTGGCGCATCGCTCGCGCGAAGTGTTCAATCCACCCGGCGTATTCAGCCCGTACGGCTATGTCGAAACCTGTTCGACGCTGTCGTGGATCCAGTTGAATCGCGAACTGCTCGCCATCACCGGCGAGGCGATCTATGCCGAGGAGATCGAACGCAGCGCCTACAACGACCTGCTCGGCGCGCAGGCGCCGGACGGCGAGGACTGGTGCTACTACGTGTTCCCCAACGGCCGCCGCGTGCACACCACCTACTGGCGCTGCTGCAAGTCCAGCGGTGCGATGGGGCTGGAGGAACTGCCTTCGATCGCCTGCGCACTCGATGGCGATGGCGATATAGCCGTCCATATCTACGGGCCGGGTGAATCGATTTTCACGCTGTCCGAAGCGGGCGACGTACGCATCGCGCAGCACACCGCATATCCCTACCCCGACGATATCCGTTTGCGGATTTCGGTCGAACGCGCAGCGCGGTTCGCGCTGAAACTGCGCATCCCGACATGGGCCGAAGGCGCGGCACTGACCATCGGTGGCGAGGATGCCTGCGTCGCGACCGTGCCCGGGCAGTACGCAGTGATCGAGCGCGTATGGCAGGACGGCGACGAGGTCGTGGCGCGATTCCCGATGCGTCCGGTGCTGCATCGCGCGGTGAACCGCAACGTGCAGGAGTCGCTGGCGCCGGACGGCAGCGAGGTGCGCCAGCAGGTATTGCGCTTCGACTATGCCGCCGTCACCTGCGGGCCGCTGGTCTATGCGACGGGATTGATCGACGGTTTCAAGATCGAGGAAACCTTGCGCCTGCCCGATGCGCCGCAGGATGCCTGGCTGACCCCGCTGCCCGTGCAGGACGACGGCATTCCGCGCATCGCGCTGGATCCGGGCTACCGCGCGCCGCTGGTGTTCACGCCGTATTTCGGCACCGGCGGCCGTGTCGACGGCGCATGGCGGCTGACCTGGCTGCAGCTTGCGCCGGAACCGGCGCCGTGAGGCCGATGCACTTCGTCACACAAGAATTTGTGGCGCCAGAACATATCCACCGCGCCTGTTTCTTCCCCGGGGCATGGTGCAAAGTGACTCCGTCAAGAGGGATGAACCTTCGTGGACGCGCAGCGCATGGACACCTTTCCGCCTGAGTCGAAAGCAGCCCGCAACGGTTCGTCCGGCCCGCTCGATGGCGTGCGCGTGCTCGACCTGAGCGCGTACATCGCCGGCCCTTACGCCTGCTCGCTGCTGGCCGACCAGGGTGCGGACGTGATCAAGGCCGAGCCGCCCGACGGCGACAACCTGCGCCAGTATCCGTCGACGCTGCCCAGCGAAAGCCGCGCGTTCCTCGGCGTCAACCGCAGCAAGCGCGGCATCGTGCTCGACCTCAAGCAGGCGAAGGATCACGCCGTACTGCTCAAGCTGGTGCGCGATGCCGACGTGCTGGTGCACAACTTCCGCCCGGGCGTGCCGGCGCGGCTGGGCATCGACCACGAACGGCTCAACCTGGTCAATCCGCGGCTGATCTACTGCGCGATCACCGGCTACGGCGAAACCGGCCCGATGAAGGACAAGGCCGGCTACGACCAGGTGCTGCAGACCATGACCGGCATGTGCACGCTGCAGGGCAAGCGCGGCGGCGCGCCGGAAATCATCTACGGTTCGGTGGTGGACTATTACGCCGCCGCATTGCTGGCCTCCGGCGTGTCGTCGGCGCTGTACGAGCGCGAGCGCAGCGGACTGGGCCAGTTCGTCGGCGTGTCGCTGCTGCGCGCTGCGCTGACCATGCAGTCGGCGCGGATGATCTGGGCCGAGGGCGAATCGCTCGACATCGGCCGCGACATGCGTTCCGGCGGCGTCACCGGCATCCATCCGGCGCGCGAAGGCTACATCTACATTTCCGCCAACACCGCGCGCTTCTGGAAGGCGCTCTGCGCGAAAACCGGACTGGACGCGCTCGCCGAGGATGCGCGCTACGACACGGTGCGCAAGCGCGCGCAGCACGTGGCGGAGATCGTGCCGAAGCTGCATGCGGCGCTGACCACGCATACCGCGCTGGAATGGGAAGAGCGGTTCGGCGATGAAGTGCCTTGTGCCGCCGCTCGGCAGATCGAGGACATGTTCGATCACCCGCAGGTACTGGCCCAGGGTATCGTCGGCAGCTTCGAACATCCGGTGGTGGGGCGCTATCGCGGTGTCGCCCAATCGATCCGTTTCGGCCGCACGCCGGGACCGGCGCCGTTCGCCGCGCCGGTGCTCGGCCAGCACACCGACAGCGTGATCGCTGCGGTCGAAGGAAATTCAGACTCGGCGTTTGTCGTGCGAGGGAAGTCGCAAAGCTGATGCGGGACGTGAGTGGTTCGTACTTTCGCCATCAGAGCTTCGTTGTCTATTTGCATTTGAGCGGGGGCGCTCAAATGCACTCAAATGCCGCGGTAGCGGCATCCGGACGTACAGGTCTCGTGGACGACGACTTCCGACAGCAGCGGCAGTGACGGCTTCAATCGCTCCCAGATCCACACCGACAGGCGCTCGCTGGTCGGGTTGTCGAGCCCCTCGATGTCGTTGAGATAGTGGTGATCGAGCTGGTCGTAGAGCGGCTGGAACGCGGACTTCACATCGGAGAAATCCATCACCCAGCCGGTGTCCGTGCCGATGTCCCCGCGCAGGTGGATCTCGATCCGGAACGAATGCCCATGCAGGCGCGCGCACTTGTGCCCGGGCGGCACGTTGGGCAACCGGTGCGCCGCTTCGATGGTGAAGATCTTGAAGATGTCCATCGCACCATTCTACAGGTGGCGGCGCGAAACGGCGTTCGCGCAGATCCGCCAGTCCACCGCAATGCAAGCATCGCAGCGGAGCCTTATGTCTTCGCTGGATGACGAGTCCGTTCATCGCACAAGCACGCGATGTGCACACCCTTGCTTCGTACCATCGGCGCCCAGTTCCCCACGGCGCGCCGGAGTTGTCCGGCGCACCGATGCACCAGGCCCCGGAGAAAATCCCATGAGTCACTCTTCATCACGCCCGATGCGACGTGCCGGCGGTGCGATCGCGTTTGCTTCGCTGGCACTCGCCAGCACCGCCGGCATGGCGCAGCAATCGCCCGCGCTGGACCGTGTCAGCGTCTGGCTGGGCGGCTATTACGCCAAGACGGATACCAACATCGGTGCCAGCGATCCCAGCGGCCAGAACAAGGGCAACGTGAACCTCGAACACGACCTTGGATTCCAGGATCACAAGACCGTGCCGCGGGCGCGGCTGGATTTCCTGATCGGCGACAGCCAAGGCTTTTCGTTCGACTACTACCGCGTCGACAAGTCGCGCACCAAGACGCTGTCGGACGCGATCAGCTACGGCGGCAACGACTACAGCGCGGCGGCGTCGGTGCGCGGCAAGCTCGACTTCGACTTTGGCAGCGCGGCTTACCACTGGTGGTTCGGTCACGAGAACGACGTGTTCGGCGTCGGCCTCGGCGGTGCCTATTACCGCGTGCGTGCCGGCATCGGCGGCGAAGCCAGCGTCAACGGCGAGTCGGTCGGCGAGGCTTCCACCAGCAGCAACGAAAGCGCCTGGGCACCGATGCTGCAGCTCGGCTGGCGGCACGCGTTCAACGACCAGTGGCGCATGTATTTCGACGCATCCGGCGTGAAGAAGAACGGCGGCAGGCTCAGCGGCCACATCTACAACGGCGCGCTCGGCGTCGAGTACTTCCCGTGGAAGAACGTCGGCTTCGGCGCGGAGTACGGCTACACCAAGATCCGCCTCGACCAGCGCAAGCAGGATTACAACGCGGACCTGGACATGAAGCTCACCGGCCCGTCGCTGTTCGTGCGCCTGCGCTTCTGAGTGCATCCGTTGCCGTGAGGCGACCCCGCCTCGCGGCAATGCGCTTCAAATCCTTCGACCCAGCCAGTCCGCCAGTTGCATCAGCACCTGGCCGCGGCCGGGTTCGCTCTCGTTGAACAGCTCGTGATACAGGGTCGAGAAGAAGCGCGTGGTCAGCTGCTGCGTCGATGCGGCCGCGCGCGAAAAATCGCGGCTGCCGGACGGGTCGACCAGCTCGTCGCTGTCGGCTACCAGCAACAACGTCGGCACATCGAGGCGCTTCGCGTCGACGATGCATGACGCACCGGCGCGGAAGATGAAATCGGCCAGCCGTGGCGTGATCTGTCCGGTGCGCAACCGGTCGGCGTGATACTCCGCGATCACCGCCGGGTCGTGCGAAAGACGGTCGAATTTCAAGCCGCTGCGCAGCGGCAGGCGCGGCGCGACGCGCGTGAGGATTCGCGCCAGCCGGATCATCGATGCCGGCTCCCAGCTGCGCAGCGCCGGCGATGACAGCACCAGCGCCGGCGGCGTGATGCGCCGATCGAGCACCGTACGCGCGGCGACCAACCCGCCCATGCTGTGGCCGAGCAGCAACGGCGCGCTCTGCGTGCCCTGCGCAAAATCCAGGTAGACGGTGGCCAGATCCTCCAGCAGGTCGTCGCCATGCCGGAGCGCGCCGCGCTGGCCGGGCGACATGCCATGGCCGCGCTGGTCGTAGCTGCGCACACTGTAGCCGCGCTGGTTGAACCATTGCGCAAGCCGCTCGTAGCGCGCGCTGTGCTCGCCCAGACCGTGCACGATCAGCACCGTGCCGCGCGGCTGGCTTGTGCGCCAGTCACGCAGGAACAACCGCTGGCCGTCAGCCATCGTCAGCCAGGTCGGGCCGGTGTCCGGGTTCGCCATCGTGCTTCGCTGGTCCACCTGCATCCCTCGATCGTTGCGGGCTGGTGATGCGGGGTTCAGTGCTCGTCGACGTGCAGGTTCTTCATCAGCAGGCCGAGCCTGGCTTTCATCGCATCCTGCGGATGGGTGCCTTCGTTCTGGTACATCGCCGAATAGAGCACGCCGGACTTCGCGTCCGCGCCATCGACGACGGCGGTGATCTTGGTGACGTCGTTGTCGCTGCGCGACACGCCGTCATAGGGATGCTGGCGATGCGCGATCTTGTTCCACTCGCTCTTGTAGCTGTCGTCGAGATCATCCGACGGCGCGACGCTTCGCGCGATGTTGATCCAGTCCTGGTCGTGCGCGTTGACGGCCATCCACACATCCGCCACATCCCACACCACCTTGCCGTGGTCGGTGAAGTAGCTGAAGCCGAGCGTCAGCACGCTGTCCGCACCGATCGCCTGCAGGTCGGGCGTGAATTCGAAATGCATCCGCTTGGAGGCATAGCTGAAACGATGACCGTAATCCGCGTCGATATGGATGTCCCTGAATGCCGCCGGCAGCAACGCGGTGTTCTTGAGGTAGTCTTTCCACTGCGCCAGCGTGCCGTCGTAGGTGGCAAAGAAGAAATCGGTGAGCGCCTGCATGTTGATCAGGCAATCGTGCTGCATTGCCGCCGGATCGATCCGCATCAGGATCATGTAGCCGTCCGGCACCGGCAGCGCGAAGGTCAGCACTTCGATGTTCTCGTGCGGCATCGGCCACACGCGAACCTGCCAACGCCGCTGCCACGTATCGGTGTAAACGGTGTCCAGCGTGGGCTTGCCCATCGAGGTGATCTTGATCCGCTCCGATCCGACCGATCGCGTGAGGAAGCCGATCTTGGCCAGCATGTCCATCATTCGCGCCGGGTCCCCGTAGAGCTGGCCGGCGCTGACGTCGTCGGGTTTGCGCAGGTGGAACAGGAAGTTCTGCCCGGCAGTGCCGCCGGGCGTGATGTAGCCGTTGGCGGAGAGCTGGGTGTTGCCACCGGCTTTCTTCGACAGTGACCAGGTGCCGTTGCTGGCACGCGTGATCAGCGCCGGGAAATTCTCCATCGACGGCACGCTGTGCAACAGCTCGTTGGAACCGTCGCCGCGCGGGAACAGCTTGTCCGGCTCTTTCGTCAGCAAAGCCTTGAGCTGCCCGTCGGCATACGCGTCGAACAGTTTCTGGAAGGTGGCGTTGAAGTCGGCAAAGCTCAGCGGCAACGCGAACTGCGCCTTGAAACTGTTGCTGAGCGTGGTGTCGAACACGTCGAACTGGTAGGGGATGCGCTTGTCGATCACCGCGACGTGATCCGGCGCCTTCAGCACTTCGCCGATCGGCAATGCGTAGTTGAGATTCTCGTTGGCCGATTTCATCAGCACGATGCCGATCAGCTTGCCGTCCTTATCCAGCAGCGGGCCGCCGCTATTGCCCGGTGACGCGGCGGCCGAGAAACGCATCCATTTCCAGCGGCCATCCTGGTCCTCCGGCGTGTCGGAGGTGTACAGGCCATCGCGGATCACCACGCCGGTACCCAAGGCGTTACCGACCGCATAGACGACCTCGTTCAATGCCGGCTTGGTATCGACATCCAGCGCCACCGATTTCGCCGGCTGCGTGGCGAGCGAGAACACCACGAAATCCTGCTGCGCCGAATACTTCTCGATCTTGCCGATCGCGTAGACATGGCCGTCGGCGTCGCGCAACGCGGGCTCGCCCCACAGGCTGCCGATGCCGACCTGCAGCACGTGCCCGGCGGTGACGTAGCGGTTG
Source organism: Rhodanobacter sp. (assembly GCA_036398675.1). Classification (GTDB taxonomy): domain Bacteria; phylum Pseudomonadota; class Gammaproteobacteria; order Xanthomonadales; family Rhodanobacteraceae; genus Rhodanobacter. Next base: position 27,607 of record DASWOQ010000069.1, read on the forward strand.
TTGCCGAGCGCGAACGCGGTGCCGATCGAGTAGTACTTGTCGTTGCGCTCCTGGAACGGCAGCAGCTCCAGCGGCAGCGGCTTTTCGTAGGTCAGCGGATCCTTGACCGGCTTGGCGGCCACCACTTCGAACGTGGCCGCCTGGATCTTCGGCAGCACGGCCGGATCGAGGCTGGCGGCGTGAACGGCGTTGGCACCACTTACCGCGATGAATACGATCCAGGCAATTCGATGTAGCGTCCTGCGTGCCGATCCTGTGCTGCGCGAAATCACTTCCAGAGCGTGCATGAGCATCCTTCACATGAAGGCCGCCGCCGGATTCCCCAGCGGGGCCCCTGACCTGCGACGGCCGAGTGTGGATATTGACATGCCGGGACGATGCTTTGCATCGCCCCGAAGCGGCTCGACAGCGACCCGATCGACGCCTTCGAAAACTCAGTGGCAGGCGGTGTCGGCACAGGTGCTTGCGGGAAGCTCGATCGTCGTCTCGCCTTCGAAGGTCGATGCCGAATGGCCGAGTTGCAACCGGTAGGTTCCGGCCGGCCGCTGCCACTGCCGCTTCGCCTCGTCGTAGTCGGCGAGCAGTCGCGGCGACGCGGTGATTTCCAGCCGACGCGTCTCACCCGGCTTCAGCGCGATGCGGTTCCAGCCGGCCAGTCGGCGCGTGCGCCGAAAAGTGTGACGTCCGCCCGGCAGGGTGACATACAGCTGCGGCACGTCGATGCCCGCACGCCTGCCCTGGTTGGTCACCTCGAACGAGACAAGCAGCTGGCCGTGCTCGATCCGCGATTGCAGCTTGCCGTAGGCAAAGTGCGTGTAGGTGAGGCCGTAGCCGAACGGGAACAGCGGCTCGATGCCGCGACGCTGGAACCAGCGATAGCCGACGTCCGCGCCCTCGATGTGATAGTCGACCGCGTCCGCGGGCTGTTCTTGCGGCGGCAGGCCGATCGCGTCGAGGCCGGCGCCGGCGATCACCGGCCGCGGCAGTTGCGATTCGTCGCGCGGCCAGGTCACCGGCAGCCGTCCCGATGGGGCGACTTCGCCGAACAACAGCCGGGTGATCGCCTCGCCGCCGGCCGCGCCGGGATACCACGCCTCCAGCACCGCGCCGCTCTGCGCCAGCCACGGCATCTTCACCGGCCCGTTGGTTTCCAGCACGACGATGGTGCGCGGGTTGGCCTTGACCACTGCGGCCACCAGCGCGTCCTGATGATCGGGCAGGGTCATGTCGGGCAGGTCGAACGATTCGGCCGCCCATTGCTCGACGAACACCACCGCCACCTCGGACTGCGCGGCAAGCTTCACCGCCGCGGCGATGTCGCGGCCATCGTTGTACTGCGCCCTGCCTTTCACGCGCCGGTTGATCGCCTCCAGCGGCGACGACCGCTGATAGATGCGCGGACCCGGCCATGCCGTCGGCGCCAGTCCGCTCACCGCGTTGCCTTCGGGTGGCATCACCGCGGATGAACCGCCGCCGGTCAGCACACCCTTGTCGGCATGCGCACCGATCAGCGCGACCGAGGTGAGCGCGGGCGACAGCGGCAACAGTTCGTGCTCGTTGCGCAACAGCACCGCGCCGGCCTCTTCCGCGTGCTGCGACACCGTGCGGCTGGCGTTGTAATCGATCGGCACCGCCCTGGCCGGATGGTCGATCACGCCCGCGGCGAACAGGCTGCGCAGGATGCGCCGCACCATGTCGTCGATGCGCGACTGTGGCACTTCGCCGGCGGCGACCGCCGCGCGCAGCGGCTTGTCGAAGAAAACCTGCGGGTCGAACGTCTCACCGGCGGATTCCTGATCCAGCCCGGCCAGCGCCGACTTGCCCGCGCTGTGCACCGCGCCCCAGTCGGACATCACGAAACCCGGATAGCCCCAGTCTCGCTTCAGCACCTGGTTGAGCAGCCAGTCGTTCTCGCAGGCGTAGACGGTGTTGACGCGGTTGTACGAACACATCACCGAACCGGGATGGCCTGTTTCGATGGCGATCTGGAAAGCGAGCAGGTCCGATTCGCGCGCATCCTTCGG
>DASWOQ010000070.1:0-29831 GCA_036398675.1 Rhodanobacter sp.
GCCGACATGACCGCGACGGACCACGCCGGCTATCTGCGTTTCACCTACCCGAGGAATGCGAAGGCCAGCGTGTTGATCGAGGCGACGCGCCCCGGCATCAGGGGTTTCGTGAAAATCGATGCCGGCAGCCACGAAGTCAGCGGTTACAACCCGGATCGCATGGATGCCAATCTCGGCCCGCTGAAGCTGCCGAATTTCAAAGGCTATTTCGTCGTGCGCTTCAGGCAGGCCTTCGTCGCGAAGACGGTCTACGAAGGCGTGCTGCAGTGGCCAGGCAAGGACGCCGTGGACGGCGTCAACGTCGGTGCGTTCGTGTCGTTCGACACATCCAGGGCCAACACGATCGAGGCGCAGGTCGGCACCTCATTCATCAGCGTCGAGCAGGCGCGGGCGAATCTCGATGCGGAGATGCCGGGCTGGCATTTCGATGCGCTCCGCGACGCGCTCAAGGCGACGTGGAACGCCAAGCTCGGCATCGCCTCGATCCAGGGCGCCAGCGACGACCAGCGCCGCATTTTCTACACCGGTCTGTACCACGCGCTGCTCTATCCCAAGCTTTTTTCAGAACATGGCCGCTACTACAGCGCGTTCGACGACAAGGTACACGACGGCACGTCGTACACCGCGTATTCGATCTGGGACACCTTCCGCGCGGAGAACAGCCTGCTCACGCTGTTTGCGCCGGAGCGCATCGACGGCATGGTGCAGGCGTTGCTGCAGGACTATGTCGAAGGCGGCTGGATGCCGAAGTGGCCCAATCCGTCGTACACCAACATCATGATCGGCACGCATGCGGATTCGCTGGTTGCCGAAGCCGTCAACAAGGGCTTCAGGGGCTTCGACCTCGGGCTCGCGTACAAGGCGGTCTACAAAGATGCGATGACGCCGCCGGACGGCGATACCGCGCGCCGCTGGTTCGACCGCGAACCGTACACGCCGTACGAGGCCCGCGCCGGGCTCACCTACATGAAGCGGCTGGGGTACATCCCGGCGGACAAGGTTTCCGAGTCTGCGTCGAGTACGCAGGAGGAATCCTATGACGATTACGCCGTGGCGCAGGTGGCGAAGGCCACAGGCAAGGCCGATGACTACGCGTTCTTCCTGAAACGTTCGCTGGCCTATCGCAACCAGTTCAACCCGGCTCGCGGTTTCATGCAGGCGAAAAATGCGGACGGCAGCTGGGCGTCGCCGGACGAAGGCTGGACCGAGGGCGACCAGTGGGTCTACCTGTTCGCCGCGTTGCATGACATTCCCGGCGTCGTGCAACTGCTCGGCGGTCCCGCGGCGGCAACCATGAAGCTGGACGAGCATTTCGACGGTGGCCACAACCGCCACGACAACGAGCCGAGCCATCACTACGCCTATCTCTACGACTACACCGGCGAGCCGTGGAAAGCCCAGGCGCACGTGCGCGCGATTGCGCAGGCCGCGTATTCCGATACGCCCAACGGCGTGCTCGGCAACGAGGACTGCGGACAGATGTCGGCGTGGTATGTGTTCACCGCGATGGGTTTCTATCCGGTCAATCCCTCGTCCGGCGACTACCTGATCGGCAGTCCGCTGTTCGGGCGCATCACGCTGAACCTGCCCAACGGCAAGACCTTCGTGATCTCTGCGCCGGGCAACTCGGCCACGAATGTCTATATCCAGTCCGCAAGCCTGAACGGCCAACCGCTGGACAAGCCATTGGTCAGCTATGCGCAGATCGAATCGGGCGGGCGGCTCGATTTCGTGATGGGTCCGAAGCCATCGCGATGGGCGGCCGGCTGGCGTCCGCAGCCGCTGGATGGATCGAAGGCCGCGCACTGATTTTCGCGTAGCTCGGGCCGTTTGGTATCCTCAGTCACTTTGGCGCAGATCCCGAGCGCACGACCGAGGAACACCGATGCAAGTCACCGAACGTCGCAAGCTGTATCCGGAAATCGAACCTTACGCGTCCGGTCGCCTGCAGGTGTCGCCGCTGCACAGCCTGTATTTCGAGGAATGCGGCAACCCCGATGGAAAGCCGGTGGTGTTCCTGCACGGCGGTCCGGGCGGCGGCTGCAATGCGCGCTACCGGCAGTTCTTCGATCCGAAGGTCTATCGCATCGTGCTGTTCGACCAGCGCGGTTGCGGACGTTCCACGCCGCATGCGGAACTGACCGGCAACACCACCTGGGATCTGGTCGCCGACATCGAGCGCCTGCGCGGTCATCTGGCGATCGAACGATGGCAGGTGTTCGGCGGCTCGTGGGGCTCCACGCTGGCGCTTGCGTATGCGCAGACGCATCCGGACCGGGTGACCGAACTGGTGCTGCGCGGCATCTTCATGCTGCGCCGTTCCGAACTGGAGTGGTTCTACCAGAAGGGCTGCGATGCGCTGTACCCCGATGCCTGGGAAACCTTTCTCAACGCAATCCCCGAAGTGGAGCGCGGCGACCTGATGAGCGCTTACCACCGCCGCCTGACCAGCAGCGACGCAAAGACGCGGATCGACGCCGCGCGCGCCTGGTCGGTATGGGAAGGCGCCACCAGTTACCTGTGGCAGGATACGGCGCACATCGCCTCCAGCGGGGAGGACGAATTCGCGCTGGCGTTCGCGCGCATCGAATGCCACTACTTCGTCAACGGCGGCTTCTTCGAACATGACGACCAGTTGCTGCGCAACGTGGACCGGATCCGCAACATTCCCGCGGTGATCGTGCAGGGCCGCTATGACGTGGTGTGCCCCATGCGCAGCGCGTGGGATCTGCATCGCGCGTGGCCGGAGGCCGATCTGAGGATCGTGCAGGACGCGGGGCATTCGGGTTTCGAACCGGGCATCGTCGACCAGCTCGTCGCGGCCACCGATCGCTTCGGTCACCGCTCGTCCTGAGGGGCGTTGTCCTAGTCGTTGGTCGGCAATTGCTTGGTGCCGAAGATCTTGTCGCCTGCATCGCCGAGGCCCGGCAGGATGTAGCCGTGCCCGTTGAGATGGTCGTCGATCGCGGCGGTGTAGAGCTCGATGTCCGGGTGTGCCGCCTCGATCCGCGCCAGCCCTTCGGGCGCGGCGACCAGGAACAGTCCCTTGATGCGCTTGCAGCCGGCAGCCTTCAGCATGTCGACGGCGGCGATCAGGGTGCCTGCGGTGGCCAGCATCGGGTCGACGATCAGCGCGATGCGCTCGTCCATCCGGCCGCTGAGCTTTTCGTAGTAGGCGACCGGCTGCAGCGTCTGCTCGTCGCGCTGCACGCCGACCACGCTGACCTTGGCCGACGGAATCATGTCGAGCACGCCCGGCAGCATGCCGAGCCCGGCGCGAAGGATCGGCACGATGGTGATCTTCTTGCCCTTGATGCGATGCACCTGCAGCGGGCCGGCCCAGCCGTCGATCTGTTCCTCGACGGTCTCCAGATCCTTGGTGGCCTCGTAGGTGAGCAGCGCGGCGACCTCGGAGGCGAGTTCGCGGAATTCCTTGGTGCTGATGCCGGCGCGTCGCATCAGCCCGAGCTTGTGCTGAATCAGTGGATGGCGGACTTCGACGATCTTCATGCGGACGGTCTTCGTGGGCGGCGTGCGAACCGCGACAGTCCCGGAGCTTAGCGAAGCGGCTCTGCACACGCACGCGGAGGTGCGTGCGCAGTAGCCGGGGATGGTGCGATTACGGCGTGGCGGGCGTCGCGGCTTCGCCCTTGAGACAGCCGCTCATGAAGGTCTTGCGGTCGGCGCCCTTGAGTGCCTTGGTCTTGGCGTCGGCGTTGCAGCTCTTCATTTTTTCCTGCTGGGTCTGCTTGACCGGTGCGGCGGCGGCGGCGCTTTCGCCCTTGAGGCAACCGCTCATGAAGGTCTTGCGATCATCGCCTTTCTTGCCGGTAGCCTGCTTGTTGCAATCGATCATGCGCTGCTGCTGCGCGGTGTGCACTTTGGCAGGAGCAGCGGTGCTGGTCTGCGGCGTGGCGGCGAAAGCGGCGCCGGCAACGGCGAACGCGGCGCTGATGGCAAGCAAACGTAGTGACATCGACATCGGTAGATCCTCCCTGGGTGACCGGCAGTTGCCGGCCGCGCCAGTCTATGCCCGTCGCCCGCTTCAGGGGAGTGGGGGGAATCCGATATGCAAGCGCGATTCAGCCAGGGCGGGTACGTACGTCGCATGCCGCTCTGACCGCAGGACTCAGGCCGCTTCGGCCTTGGCCTTGCGCGGACCTTCGAGCAAGGCCTTGCGCACATGCGCCACCACCAGATCCACCTCAGCGCTGGTGACCCGGAAGTGCGGCGTGAAGCGCAGCGAGTTGGTGCCACCGTGGATCACGCCGACGCCGCGCTCGCGCAGGTATTCCTCGGTCGATCCGGCGCCGTAGCATTTGTATTCCGGTGCCAGTTCGCACGAGAACAGCAGGCCGGTGCCCTGCACCTTGGTGATCAGGCCGCCCAGCTCGTTCTTCAGCGCATTGAGCTTGTCGACGAATTCCTTGCCGCGCTCACGGATGTTGCTGCGTACCTCGTCGGACAACTCGCCCAGCGTGGCCAGCGCAACGTCCAGCGCGCGCGGGTTGCTGGTCATCGTGTTGCCGTAGATGCCCTTGCGGTACAGCTCGGCGGTGCGATCGGTGACGGCCAGCACCGACAGTGGGTATTGGCCGGCGTTGAGCGCCTTGGAGAAGGCTTCCATGTCCGGTGCCGGCAGGCCTTCGAAGCCCGGATAGTCGACGATCGACAACACGCCATGTGCGCGCAGTCCCGCCTGGATCGAATCCACCAGCAGCAGCGTGCCGTGCGCTTCGGTGAGCGCGCGCGCCGCCTTGTAGAACTCCGGCGTCACCGCGCGACCGGGATCGCCTTCACCCATCACCGGTTCCAGGAACATCGCCTCGATGAACCAGCCATGCTTGTCCGCATCGGCAAACACGGCTTCGAGTTGTGCGACGTCGTAGGGCGCGACGGTGAGCACGCTGTTCTCGTGGCGGTAGCTCGCCAGGTGCTGCTGATACGCCTTGCGTGAGGAATCCGAGTACAGCGCAGGCTTGTCGGTGCGGCCGTGGAACGCGCCTTTCACCACCAGCCGCTTGATCGTGCGTTCGGCATAACGGCCGCCGGTGTCGGTCATGGTCTTGGCGTTGACGTCGGCGATACGTGCGGCCAGCGTCACCGATTCGGAGCCCGAATTCAGGCACATGTAGTGGTGATACGGACTGCCGCCGCGGGTGCGGCCCAGTTCCTTGTTCAAGGCTGCGGTGAACTGCAACTGCGACACGCTGGGCGACATCACGTTGGCCATCACTTGCGGGCGCGCCAGCGCATCGAGAATCGCCTGGTCGTTGTGACCGAAGCCGAGCATGCCGTAGCCACCATTGTCGTGCAGCACGCGGCCCTTCAGTGTGATCACCCATGGACCGCGCGCGGTGGCGGGAAGATAGGGGTTGATCGCGTCGTCGGGGTAAAAATTGACGAAGCCGGCCTGCGCCTGGCTCAGCTGGTCCGCTTCGTCCAGCTTCAGGAAATCAGCCATGCCCGTGCGCAGTTCGCGGTGGCGCGTCACCGCCTCGGCAATCGCCTGTACCAGCAGGGGGTCGTTCGCCGCCATGCGCTCGATGCTGGCATCGTCCAGGCCGGTGGTCCGCGGCTTGCCGCCGAACTCGCGCAGTTCGCGCAACTGATTGATTACGCCCATGGTGGTGGCTCCGTGTGTCCGCTGGCGATGTTGCCGGCGTGGGTGAAAGCGGCTGGAAACGCGGATGCCCGGCGAATCCTCAATGCTTTCATGTGTTTGCACAGGCCGCTGCAGGCATGTAGCGTGGCCTTATCGCTCACAGGATACCTTGCGGCGCTTTCGGCCGGTACCCCCGGGATGACGCTTGTCACGCCCGATGGCTGACGCCGGCGACTGCCTGCCAGGCCGCGTGCTGCGGAGGATAAGCGGCACTGGAGGAAACCCAATGTCCGATGCAAATACCCCCGTTGCACGTCTCACCGGTACCGTCAAACGCTACGGCGCTCTCACCGCACTGGACGGTGCCGATCTGGTCGTGAAACGCGGCGAACTGCTCGCCCTGCTCGGCCCCAACGGTGCAGGCAAGAGCACGGCGATCGGCCTGATGCTCGGGCTGATCCGGCCCGATGCCGGCAGCGTCGAGCTGTTCGGGCTCGATCCGCAGAAGATCGAGGCGCGTCGCCGCATCGGCGTAATGCTGCAGAGCGCGACCTTGCCGCAGACCCTGCGCGTGGGCGAGCTGCTGCGGTTGACCGCTAGCTACTATCCGGCGCCGAGGCCGCTGGCCGAGAGCACCGAACTTGCCGGCATCGCCGATCTGCTCAAGCGGCCTTACGCAAAACTTTCCGGCGGCCAGCAGCGGCGCGTGCAGTTTGCGCTGGCGCTGTGCGGCCGACCCGAGCTGCTGTTCCTCGACGAACCCACCGTGGGTATGGACATCGACGCGCGGCAGAAGCTGTGGTCGGCGATCCGTCGTCTGGTCGCCGAAGGTTGTGCCGTGCTGCTCACCACGCACTACCTGGAAGAGGCCGAAGCGCTGGCCGATCGCGTCTGCGTGATGGCGCATGGCCGGATGATCCACGAAGGCACCGTCGATGAATTGCGCGCACGGGTGGCGCTCAAGCGCATCCGCTGCATCACCGCCACGCCCATCGAAAAGGTTTGTGGCTGGCCGGATGTCGTCGGGGCGCGACTGGACGGCGAGCGCCTGCATATCACGACTGCCGAAGCAGAGACCGTGGTGCGCCATCTGCTCGATGCCGATGCGCAACTGCGCGAGCTCGAAGTGCAGCGCGCAGGCCTGGCCGAAGCCTTTACCGAACTCACCCGCGATGCCGACGAGGCATCCGCCACCAACCAGCGCGAGGCCGCCTGACATGGAAACCGTCATCTTCATCCTTCCTGCCGAACCCGTGGCGATGTCGCGCGGGCGCGTCTTCGGCGCCTACCTAGCTGAGGTGCGCAGCGAATGCCTGCGCTACATGCGTGCACCGTCTTTCATTCTGCCGATGCTGTTGTTCTCGACCGTGTTCTACCTGATGTTCGGCGTGCTGCTGAACCACGGTGATGCGTCGCGCTATCTGCTGGCCAGCTACAGCGCCTTCGGCATCATCGGGCCCGGGTTGTTCGGCTTTGGCGTGTCGCTGGCGATCGAGCGGGATGGCGGCCTGCTGACCCTCAAGCGCGCGCTGCCGATGCCGCCGGGTGCCTACCTGCTGGGCAAGATGGTGATGGCGATGATCGCGGCCACGGTGGTGACGGTACTGCTCATCTTGATCGGTGTGTTCCTGGCTCACGTGGCGCTGACCGGCGGGCAAATGCTGACACTGATGATTACGGGAATGTTCGGCGTGCTGCCGTTTTGCGCGCTGGGCATGCTTGTCGGAACCCTGGTCAAGGGACAGGGCGCGCCCGGCCTGCTCAATCTGATCTATCTGCCGATGGCCTTCCTTTCCGGCCTGTGGCTGCCGTTGTCGATGCTGCCGCAGACGCTGCAGAAACTGGCGCCGGTCTGGCCCAGCTATCACCTCAATCAGCTCACCCTCGCGGCGGTCGGCATGAATCACGGGCCAGCGCTTTCGCACGTGCTGGTGCTGCTCGGTTTCACGGTGATCTTCCTGCTGCTGGCAACGCGCCGTCTACGCCGGTACGGTTGAAGTAGCATGTCAAACGATGATGCATCGACGGAAGACCGCCGCATGATTTCCAATCTGCTTGTGAAATGGTTTGCTCCGGCACCCGACTCGGGTTTTGCCGACGATATCCGGCAGGGAAAGAATCCGTTTGCAGATTTCATTCACTTGCTTTGGTCGTTCTGGATCTTCGTCACGCCGATGTTCGACAAAGGCATTGCGGGCTACACGCATCAGTGGATGCTGATGACGGCGATCACTTATCCGCTGTTCCTGTTCCTGTTCGTCAAGGCGCAACTGGTCGGTCGGAGGCGTGCGCTGTGGTTTCCGGTGGGCATGCTCGCGTTGTGCTTTGCCTCGATGCCGTGGTACCCGGAGGGTGTGCAGTATCTCGTTTTCGGCTGCATCATGCTTTATCACTGCGGAATGAGCCGGCGTCTGTACATGACCGCCGTGCTGATCATCAACGCGGTCTTCGTGGGGTTGGGATTGTGGATCGGCTATCCGTTCGTATTGTTGATAATCATGCCGAGCACAATCTTTATCATCTGCATCATTGTCATGGTCCAGAACATCAGCAAAGAGCGCAACGCCATGCTCGCCCTGTCGCAGGATGAAGTACGTCGTCTTGCCGGCTTGGCCGAGCGTGAGCGCATCGGCCGAGACCTGCACGATCTGCTGGGTCACACGCTGTCGCTGATCACCTTGAAGCTGGAGCTGTCGCGCAAACTGTTCGATCGCGACAGCGAAGCGGCGCGGCGCGAGCTGGAAGAGGCCGAGAAAGTCGCGCGCCATGCGCTGGCGGAAGTGCGCAGCGCGGTCAGCGGCATCCGTGCGACCGACCTCGCCGCCGAGCTGGCATCCGCTCGACTTCTGCTGGAATCCTCGCGCGTGCATTTCGAATACGGTGAACTGCCGACCGATCTGCCGAGCGATATCGAACGGGGCTTTTCGTTGATCGTGCGCGAAGCTGCCACCAATATTGCGCGTCACGCCGAGGCCAGTTCGGCAAAAGTCGAGATCATGCGCGAACACGCCAGCGTGCGCATGCTGATCAGCGACAATGGCCGAGGTGGTATCGACGTCGACGGCAACGGTCTGTGTGGCATGCGCGAACGCGTGCGCGCGCTGGGCGCCACGCTCGCCATCGAGTCGCCACGAGGGCACGGTACGCGGTTGCGTATCGTGGCGCCGGTGCCGATGCTCCGGCTGGTGGAAACCGCGCGTGCCCCGTCGGATCTGTTGCCGACGTTGAACGCCACGGCGTCCGGGAGTCCCGTCGCATGATCCGCATTCTGCTTGCCGAGGACCAAGCGATGGTACGCGGTGCGCTGTCGGCGCTGCTCAACCTGGAATCCGACATCGAAGTGCTCGGTTCCGCCGCGGATGGCGAAGCCGCATGGCGCGAACTGCAACGACTGAAACCCGACGTGCTGGTCACCGACATCGAGATGCCGGGCCTGACCGGGCTGGAATTGGCACAACGCATCCAGCGCCAGGAGCTGCCGATCAAGGTGATCATCGTCACCACTTTCGCGCGCCCGGGCTTCCTGCGTCGCGCACTCGACTCCGGCGTGTCCGGCTACCTGCTCAAGGATGCGCCTGCGGAAAATCTCGCCGAGGCGTTGCGCACGGTGCATCGCGGCGGCCGCGCGATCGATCCGCAACTCGCGCTGGAGGCATGGTCGGAGGCCGACCCGCTCAATGATCGGGAACGCCAGGTACTGCGGCTGGCCGGCGAAGGCCAGGCTGCCGGCGACATCGCCACGCAACTCAATCTCTCGCACGGCACGGTGCGCAATTATCTTTCCGAAGCCATCGGTAAACTCGGCGTCGCCAATCGCATTGAGGCGTATCGGCTCGCGCGACAAAAAGGCTGGCTGTAGGAATTTTTCCAGTATTAACAAAAAATACTTGCACACGATTATAAAGCCGCGTATTGTTCGCGGCCTTCGCCAGGCGCTGGCGATCATTCAACGATAAAACTTCGCATGTCATTTCTATTCATCAATCCAGCCAATGCACGTCTGCCGCGTAATGATCGCGGCACCGGCCTGCTTTTGCGCGGTGAAATGCATCGATCGAATAAAGCGGTTCCCATCATCGACTGACTTCCCTTCGCGGAGATCGGTCACCCCGATCTCCCGAGGCAACGCGAACGCCCTCGGGTCGCCATACCCGGGGGCGTTTTGTTTTTGCCGTTCGCAAGGGATGCTCATGCATCGAAAACTTTGAGATTCGTTTCGCCCTGAAGCATCCGGCTGCGCGTGCAGCCGAGGCAGGGGCGCGGCTGCGACAGGCGCATGTGCGCTGCGTCCCGATGCTTCGGCGCGGGCTGTGCGGGAAACGGATATTCACGGATCGGGCATGAATGCCCGTACCCATTGCCGGTTGGTAGCAGCCGGCAATCAGGAACATCGAACCGACAGGCTCCAGCGGCATGGGCTCAAGCCCCATCCGGTGCGCACGGCTTTGCCGGCAGCGTATGCCGGGGCCTGCAAGACGTTGTTCCACAACGATGGCGTTAGCTCAGTGGTAGAGCAGTAGGTTCATAGCCTGCAGGTCGCCGGTTCGAATCCGGCACGTCAGCCACTGGATAGCTCAGAAGGGTAGAGCATCGGACTGTTAATCCGAGTGTCGCGGGTTCGACTCCCGCTCCACCATGACTTCACGTCATGACCAGGAACGAAAGTTCCGACCAGGAAACGCCTCATGCGGTGTGTGACATGCAAGCCAGGATGGCGGCCGGTCATGCACGGCAGCGGTGGCGGGGCCGGGCCTGCGTCCCTTAGCCGGGCGATCGGGTATCGAGAGGAATGCCTTGCGGAACAGTGCAGGTATTCAGCGAGATATTCGATTCCCCCTGAAGGCACGCCAGCTTCGACCCATTATCGTCAAGAGGCGTTTCCGCCTTATTTGTTTGAATCGATGCAGTGAATTTTCATGGTGTCGATTATCCCGCGAGGGAGGGTCTTATGCGGAACGATTATCTGAATGAACGAATGCACCGTAACGATCCGGCGGGGCATTCGGATTAATGACGGATCGAAACAGGGATTAATAAAGGGAGTATCACCATGTTCTGGATCAAGCAAATCGTGGTCGGCGACGGCGAGCACGGCTTGCTATACCGCAACCGTCGTTTCCAGCGGGCATTGCCGGCGGGCGTGTACCGTTATTTCGACCCGCGCGGCCGCATGGCCGTCAGCGTGCACAACCTGGCGAAGCCGGAGTACGCCGGTACGGATGCCGAAGTTCTGATGACACAGATGAACGGCGAACTGGCCGAATGCTTCACCGTGGCCGACATCGACACGCAGCAGGTCGGTCTGGTGCTGAAGAACGGCAAGCTGGAAGACGTGCTCGCGCCGGGTACCCGCAAGCTGTACTGGAAGGGTCTGGTGGGTATCGAAGTGCAGGCGGTGTCGCTGGTCGGTACGCTGGAAATCGATTCGCGTGTGGCCAGCCGTCTGCGTCAGCTTGGCGTGCTCGGCAAGGTCGCGGTGACAATGGATGTGCCGGTGGAGTCGGCGGGCCTGTTGTTCGTCGACAACAAACTGGTGCGCACGCTGGCCCCGGGTGCGTACGCGTTCTGGAATTTCCAGAAGAACGTGGCGGCCGAGGTGATCGAGCTGCGCGTGCAATCGCTGGAGGTGTCGGGTCAGGAACTGCTGACGCGCGACAAGGTGAGCCTGCGCGTGAACCTGGCCGCCAGCCTGCGCGTGACCGACCCGGTCGCCGCGCGCACCAAGGTGGCCAAGTACGGCGACTACCTCTATCGCGAGCTGCAGTACGGCCTGCGCAAGGCGGTGTCCGGCAAGACGCTGGACGAGTTGCTTGGTGACAAGGCATCGCTGGATGCAGACATCTTTGCCTACGTGCGTGGTCGCGTCAGCGAGCTGGGCCTGGAGGTGCTCGGTGTCGGCGTCAAGGACGTGATCCTGCCGGGCGAGATGAAGGACATTCTCAACAGTGTGGTACAGGCGGAGAAGGCGGCTCAGGCCAACGTGATCTGCCGGCGCGAAGAGGCGAACGCCACGCGCTCGCTGCTCAACACCGCGCGCCTGATCGAGGAGAGCCCGACCTTGATGCGCTTGAAGGAGCTGGAGGCGCTGGAGAAGGTCACCGAGAAGATCGACAAGCTGACCGTGTTCGGCGGCCTGGATGGCGTGCTGAACCAGTTGGTCAGTCTGAAGCAGTAACCTCGTGGCGAGCGCACGGACGCGATCGCCACGATCCCATTCAAGGAAGGAAACATGAGTATCTCAAACTACGAATTGCTGCATGCCGAAGGCAGTGCCACGCCGATCAAGGGCTGGGTGCACGGCGTGCCGCTGGAAAGCTCCGCCAAGGAGCAACTGCGCAACATCGCTGCGTTGCCGTTCGTCGGACCGTGGGTGGCGGTGATGCCGGATGTGCATCTGGGCAAGGGCGCCACTGTTGGTTCGGTGGTGCCTACGCGCGGCGCAATCATTCCCGCCGCAGTCGGCGTGGACATCGGCTGCGGCATGGCCGCAGTGCGTACCACGCTGCGCGCGAAGGACTTGCCCGACAATCTCGCGCAATTGCGTTCGAGCATCGAACGCGGTGTGCCGGTCGGCAACGGACGTGGCGGCGATCATCGCAGGCTGCCGGACAGCATCCAAACGCGCCTGGCGCAATCGGGACTGGTCGCACGGCTGGAGCTGATCAAGGCGAAGCATCGCAAAATCCGCACCGACAAGGTCGATCAGCAGATTGGCACGCTCGGCGGCGGCAATCACTTCATCGAGGTCTGCCTCGACGAGACGGACGCTGTGTGGGTGATGCTGCACTCGGGGTCGCGCGGCACCGGTAACCTGATCGGCAGCTATTTCATCGAGCGCGCCCGCGAGGAGCTGGCGCACCGCGTGCTCGGCTTCCATCTGCCGGACAAGGACCTGGCGTTCTTCATGGAAGGCGAGCCGTTGTTCGACGATTACGTGGAGGCCGTGTCCTGGGCACAGGATTACGCACGCGCCAACCGCGAAGCGATGATGGTCCGGGTATTGGCAGAAATGCGCCATCGCCTGCCGTCGTTCCAGTTAGAGAAGCTGGCGGTGAACTGCCATCACAACTACGTGCAGCGCGAGACGCATCATGGCGAATCGCTGCTGGTCACCCGCAAGGGCGCGGTCAGCGCACGCGAAGGCGAGCTGGGCATCATCCCGGGCAGCATGGGCACGCGTAGTTATATCGTGCGTGGCAAGGGCAACACGGACAGTTTCCACAGTTGCAGCCATGGCGCAGGTCGTGTCATGAGCCGTACCGCGGCACGCCAGAACATCACGCTGGCCCAGCACCGTGAAGCGACTGCGCATGTCGAGTGCCGCAAGGATGCGGCGGTGATCGACGAATCGCCGGCAGCGTACAAGTCGATCGATGCGGTGATGGCCGCACAGACCGACCTGGTGGATGTGGTTCATACCTTGCGCCAGGTGCTTTGCGTCAAAGGATAAGGCGACGCTTGCCTTTCCTCGTACCGGAACGCCGCCCATGGGCGGCGTTTTTTTGCTCCGGTCCGCAAGGACTCACATGCCGTCATCGAATGCGTGCTGATCGCGATGAGCTCCAGCCGTTTGTCGACGCATGCGTCCGCATCGTGGTGGATATGGACGGCGAGGTCGGCGCGAAGGCGCGGGCACGGCAACTGGGCGATAATGTTGGCTGTTCGCCAGCCCTTCTCCATGAAGGCGGTGCTCCACGATCGAGCATCGCCCGGAAGTTTCGAATCTTGAAGAAATCCGATTTCGATTTTGCCTTGCCACCCGAGCTGATCGCGCAGGCGCCGCTGGCCGAGCGTTCGGCGAGCCGTTTGCTGCTGCTCGATCTTGCTGCGCAGACGCGCGAGGATCGGCTGTTCCGCGAGCTGCCGCAATTTCTGCGCCCGGGCGACCTGCTCGTGTTCAACGACACGCGCGTGTTGCCGGCGCGGCTATACGGGCGCAAGGATACCGGCGGCGCGGTGGAGATTCTGATCGAGCGCATCACCGGCTCGCACGAGGCCACGGTGCAGCTCGGCGTCAGCAAGAAGCCGAAGGAAGGCGGGCGCATCAAGCTTGCCGATGGCACGCATGCCGTAGTGCTCGGGCGTGACGACGAATTCTTCCGCCTGCGTTTCGAGTCGACGGAGCCGCTGGAAAAGCTGCTGTCGAAACTCGGCGAGATGCCGTTGCCGCCATACATCGAACGGCACGCCGACGCCAGCGACATGGAGCGTTACCAGACCGTGTTCGCGCGCGCCCCCGGTGCAGTGGCTGCGCCGACGGCGGGCCTGCATTTCGACGAAGCCATGCTGTCGAAGTTGCGCGCCAGCGGGATCGGCTTCGGCTACGTGACCCTGCACGTCGGTGCGGGCACGTTTCAGCCGATGCGCGCGGAGCAGGTGAACGATCACGTGATGCATCGCGAATGGCTGAACGTCGGCGCCGAACTGGTCGAGAAGATCAAGCGCACCCGCGCGGCGGGCGGTCGCGTCGTTGCCGTCGGCACCACCGTGGTCCGTGCGCTGGAAAGCGCAACCTGCGAAGGTGTGCTGCGGCCGTTCGCCGGCGAAACGCAGATCTTCATTTTCCCCGGCTACCGATTCAGCAGCATCGACGCGCTGATCACCAATTTCCACCTGCCGCAGTCGACCTTGCTGATGCTGGTATCGGCGCTGGCGGGGCGTGAAACGATTCTCGAGGCCTATCGTCACGCGGTGGAGCAGCGCTACCGCTTCTTCTCGTATGGCGATGCCATGCTCATCCTGCCCCACGGAGCCTAAAGCCGATGCTGCTCGATTTCACCACGCTGGATGCGGCAGAAGCCTACCGCTGGCTGGCCTCGACGGTGACGCCGCGGCCGATTGCCTGGGTCTCCACGCAGTCCGCCGCCGGCATCACCAATCTTGCGCCTTTCAGTTTTTTCCAGGTGATCTGCGACGCGCCGCCGACGCTGATGGTCAACGTCGGGCTCAACCGCCATGGCCTGCCCAAGGACACCGTACGGAATGCGCGCGAGACTGGCGAGCTGGTAATCCACCTGGTCGGCATGCATCAGGCCGAGGCAATGAACGCGACTTCGGCGACGTTGCCGCCGGAGATCAGCGAGTTCGAACGCTGCGGCATTGCCAGCGTGCCCAGTGAACGGGTGAAGCCGCCGCGCGTGGCGGGTGCGTCAGTCGCGTTCGAATGCGAACTGGCCGAGGTCAAGCCGTATCCGCAGGAGCAGCCGCGGCAGTTCCTGCTTTTCGCGCGGGTGCTGTTGGCGCATATCGACGACGCGGTGCTGGCCGACGCGCGGCACGTCGATCCGCAGAAACTCGATCTCGTGGGGCGCCTGGGCGGCAGCCTGTATGCAACCACGCGCGACCGTTTCTCGATGCGGCGGCCCGAGTGAGGCGCTGCTGGGCATGGGTTCGCCGGCACGGCCCGCTAAACTAGGCGGATGACTTCCATGGTTTTCGATCTTCTCGCCACCGACGGCGCGGCCCGCCGCGGGCGGCTCACGTTCGCGCGCGGCACGGTGGAGACACCGGCGTTCATGCCGGTAGGTACCTACGGTTCGGTGAAGGCAATGACGCCGCGCGATGTGCGCGAAGTCGGTGCCGAGATCATCCTGGGCAACACCTTCCACTTGTTCCTGCGGCCGGGCCTGGAGATCGTCGGGAAGTTCGGCGGGCTGCACCGGTTCATCGGCTGGGACAAGCCGATCCTCACCGATTCCGGCGGTTTCCAGGTGTTCTCGCTGGCGCACAAGCGCAAGATCACCGAAGAGGGCGTGACGTTCGCGTCGCCGGTGGATGGTTCGAAGGTGTTCCTGTCGCCGGAAGTGTCGATGCAGATCCAGACCACGCTGGATTCGGATATTGCGATGATCTTCGACGAGTGCACGCCGTACCCGGCGACGGAGAAGGTTGCCGGCGATTCGATGGAATTGTCGTTGCGCTGGGCCGAGCGTTCGCGTCGCGGCTTCGATGAATTGAAGAATCCAAACGCGTTGTTCGGCATCGTGCAGGGCAGCGTGTACGAGAATCTGCGCCGCCGCTCGGCCGAAGGACTGATAAAGATCGGTTTCGACGGCTATGCCGTCGGCGGGCTGGCGGTGGGCGAGCCGGAGGCCGAACGCAACCACGCGCTGGATTTCACCGTGCCGCTGCTGCCCGGGGACAAGCCGCGCTACCTGATGGGCGTGGGCCGCCCGGAAGACATCGTCGAAGCGGTGCGCCGCGGCATCGACATGTTCGATTGCGTGATGCCCACGCGCAACGCGCGCAACGGCTTCCTGTTCACCGCCGAGGGCACGCTGCGCATCCGCAACGCGAAGTTCGCCACCGATACGCGGGTGATCGAGGAGGGTTGCGATTGCCATGCCTGCGCGAATGGTTTTTCGCGTGCGTACCTGCGCCATCTGGATCGCTGCAACGAAATCCTCGGCAGCCAGCTGGCGACGATGCACAACCTGCGCTACTACCAGCGCCTGATGGCGGGCCTGCGCGACGCGATTGCGGCGCGCGCGCTGGATGCGTTTGTCGCCGATTTCTATGCGCGGCGCCAGGCCGGGGTTGGCCCGTAAACCGTGTACCCTGCGGATTCCAGGCAGACCACCGCCTTGCATCCGGCAGGAATGCATCCGGCAGAAACAGCCGCCCAGTCGCCGCAACCGGGCTGGCGGCTTCGCCAGCCGCCGTGCAGGGCCTGGGGGGGCATGGCATAATCGCGAATCTTTATTACAGGCGATCGGCTGAATTTGCAGGCCGCGCCATCACTTGCGAGACAAATCGATGATTTTTCAGACTTCTCCCGTGATTGCCCAGGCTGCGGCTGCGCAGCCCGCCGGTGGCGGCATGTCCATGATCATCATGATGGTGGTGCTGTTCGGCCTGATGTATTTCATGATGATCCGCCCGCAGATGAAACGGCAGAAGGAACATCGCGCCCTGGTCGCGGGTCTGTCCAAGGGTGACGAAGTGGTCACCAACGGTGGCATCGCCGGTCGTGTAGATGAAGTGGGCGAGACCTTCATCACGGTCGAGATCGCCCCCAATGTCACCGTAAAGGTGCAGAAAGGCGCGGTATCCCAGGTGCTGCCCAAGGGCTCGCTGAAGTCCGTTTGACAGATGGGTTGCCGCGCCGGAGGGGCGAGGCAACCGTCTTTCCTTGTCGATTTTCACTACCGCCGTGGTCGTTGCCGCGGCTTTGATGGATTCAGGGCATGAGTGATTTCCCCCGCTGGAGATACGCGCTGGTCGCGCTGGTGATGCTGTTCGGCGTGATCTATGCGTTGCCGAACGCGTTTGTTCCCACGCCGGCCGTACAGGTCACCGCCAATCGCGATGCACCGCCGATCGACCAGACGCTGCAGCAGAAGGTGACTGCTGCGCTCGCGGCACAGCACATCAGCACCGGCGAGGTGAGCGTGCAGGGTGATCACCTGCTCGCGACGTTCGGCAACTCCGATGTGCAGAAGAGCGGCGCGGACGCGATCAAGTCGGCGTTGGGCGATGGCTACACGGTGGCGTTCAAACTGCAGTCCACGGTGCCGCGCTGGTTGCAGGCGATCGGTGCACGCTCGATGCCGCTCGGACTCGATCTGCAGGGTGGCGTGCACTTCCTGATGCAGGTCGATCAGAGCGACGTGATCGAAAAGCAGGAAAGCAGCTACGCGGACGATATCCGCAGCCTGCTGCGGCAGAAGAACATCCATTACGAGTCGGCGACCCGCAGTGCCGCGCAGGGGCAGGGCATTTCGGTGATCCTGCGCTCGGCCGACGACCGCTCCGCCGCGTCGGACGCTATCGCCAACGAATACGCTGATCTCAACGTGGCCAATGGCCCGAGCACCGGCGACCGTTTCGTGCTGAATGTCACCGTGAAGCCCGAGAAGCTGCGCGACCTGGCGCGCAACGCGATCACCCAGAACCTCAGCACGCTGCGCAACCGCATCAATGCGCTGGGTGTCTCCGAGCCACTGATCCAGCAGCAGGGCGAAAGCCGCATCGTGGTCGAACTGGCCGGCGTGCAGGACCCGGCCGAGGCGAAGAAGCTGATCGGCACGGTTGCCACGCTGCAGTATCGGCCAGGTATCGGCCAGGCGGGCGATCCGCAGGCGCAGGACGCCGCGCGCACCGGCAACATTCCGCCCGATGCCAATCTTTTCTACATGCGCGGCACCCAGATTCCGGTGCTGGTGAGCAAGCAGATCATCGTCACCGGCAACCAGTTGATCGACGCGTCGTCCGGTGTCGACCAGCAGAACGGCACGCCGATGGTCAGCGTCACGCTGAACGCCGCGGGTGCCAAGCGCATGGGCGACTTCACCAACGCGAACGTCGGCAAGCCGATGGCGGTGGTATACGCGGAGCGCATCTACGACACCAAGATGGTGGACGGCAAGGAAGTCCGCGTGCCGCGGGATACGTTGTCCGTCATCAATGACGCCTCGATCTCCAGTCCTTTCAGCAACCAGTTCCAGACCAACGGTTTGGCCAGCCCGAAAGAAGCGACCGATCTCGCGCTGCTGCTGAAAGGCGGTGCGCTGGCGGCGCCGGTCGATATCGTCGAGGAAAGCGTGGTCGGCGCCAGCCTGGGCCAGGACAACATCCAGAAGGGTTTCCGCGCGGTGATGCTCGGGCTTGCGCTGGTGCTGCTGGCGGCGGCGATCTACTACAAGCTGTTCGGCCTGGTCGCCGATATCGCGCTGTTCTTCAACCTGGTGATCCTGCTGGCAGTGATGTCGCTGATCGGCGTCACCCTGACCATGCCGGGCGTGGCCGGTATCGTATTGACGCTGGGCATGGCGATCGATGCCAACGTGCTGATCTGCGAACGCATCCGCGAGGAACTGCGCAACGGTTCGACGCCGCATGCGGCGATTCGCGCGGGTTACGAAAAGGCTTGGTCGACGATTCTGGACGCCAACGTCACCCACCTGATCGCCGCGCTGGCGCTGACCACCATGGGCACCGGTGCGATCAAGGGCTTCGGCGTCACGCTGATGATCGGCATCCTGACCTCGCTGTTCACTTCGGTGACGCTGACCCATGCGTTCACCGCGTTGATCCACGGTCACCGCAAGCTCAAGACCCTTTCGGTGTAAGGGCGGGAATCCTCATGGAAATCTTCAACCACAACAGCAATATCCCGTTCCTTGGCATGCGCAAGTACAGCATCGCCATTGCGCTTGCGCTGATGATCGCATCGATCGCGATCATCGCGGTCAAGCACCTCAATTACGGGTTGGACTTCACTGGTGGCGTCTCGATGCTGGTCGACTACGACCAGTCGGTGGAGATTGCCGACGTGCGCGGTGCGCTCGCCAAGGGCGGCCTTGAACACGCCGTGGTGACCAGCCTCGGCGGCACCCGCGAAGTGTCGATCCGCATGCAGCCGAAAGACGACCCAGGCGTGGTGGACGCCAATGGCAAGGTCAACCTCGACCGGGTTTCCAGCGACGTGCTCAAGATGCTGCAGGCCACGCGTCCCGACGCCAAGGTGAAAAGCCGCGAACTGGTCACGGCGGAAGTCGGCGCGGAACTGCGCAGCGACGGCACCGTGGCCGCGGTGTTCGTGATGCTGGGCATCATGGCCTACCTGTGGATCCGCTTCGAGCGCCGGTTCGCGATTGCCGCGGTGGTCACCGAACTGCACGACGTGCTGGTGACGCTGGGCATCCTGGCGCTGGCGCAGCGCGAGTTCGACATGACCGTGCTGGCGTCGGTACTTGCGGTGATCGGCTATTCGATCAACGACAAGGTGGTGGTGTTCGACCGTATCCGCGAGCTGTTCCGGCTGGCGCGCAAGGCCGAGCCGGAGGAGATCCTCAACCGCTCGATCAACAACACGCTGTCGCGAACCATCATCACCTCGCTGTTCACCGCGATCACCATGGGCGCGCTGTATTTCTTCGGCGGCCCGGTGGTGCACGGCTTCGCGATCACCATGCTGATCGGCATCCTGGTCGGCACGCTGTCCTCGATCTTCGTCGCCAGCCCGATTCTGCTGTGGCTGGGCGTATCGAAGAAGGACCTGATGCCGGTGACCCGCGAGAACCCGGAGCTGGCGCGCCGCCCGTAAGCGGATCGCCATGCACGACGAAGAAGGCCTGGATCATCCGGGCCTTTTTTGTGGCTTTCGAGGTCAGTGGCTCTGCAGCGACGTTGCGTAGGCCGAATGCCGGTGTGCCCAACTGCTCCAGCCGGCCACCGCCAGCAGGATCAGCGTGGTCAGTCCGCTGACCATCAACTGGTCGGTGAGGAAACCGAGCGGCACCAGCACCGCCAGTGCGATGAGCCCGCAGAGGTGCGATAGCGGAAAGCGACCGTAGACGATCTTCTTGTAGATCGCGTTGCCGAGCAGGTAGATCGCCGGCCCACCCAGCAGTACGCCAAGATGGCTGGCGACGATGCGCTGGTCCGGGTGCGCGATCGCCATTTCGTTGGCGACGGCCGACACGATCACGCCGGCCACGATGATCACATGCACGTAGTGGAAATACGCGCCCATCCGGCCCGGATCCTTCGAGTGGACGATCGCCTCGCTGCCGTCCCCGCTGCTGGTGTCGAAATAGACCCACCACATCGCCACGCTGCCGAGAAAGGCGACCAGGAACGCGATCAGGATCGGCAGGTCCCACAGTGCGGTGTGATCCAGGCTCGAACCGGTATCGAGGATCGATTCGCCCAGCGCCACGATCACGAACAGCTGGCAGCGTTCGGCCATGTGGCCGCCTTCGATGGTCCAGTCCGATGTCTGCGAACGTCCGAGGCCGGGAACCCTCAGGCCGATCATCGGCGACACGTATTCGCATGCCACCGCCACCAGCCAGAAGATCAGTCGCGCGGGTCCATCACTGAAACCACCGGCGATCCAGAAAGCGGCGGACACGCACAGCCAGACCAGCATGCGCTGGAAATTTCGTTTCAGCGCGTTGCCAGGTTCAAGCTGCAACAGCACGAACAGTGTGCGACCGACTTGGATCGCGGCATAGGCAGCGGCGAAGATCAGGCCGCGGTCGCCGAATGCTTCCGGTATCGCCACCGACATCACCAAGCCGGCCAGCATGATGGCGAATATCAACAGCCGGATCGACATCGTCTCCGGATCGAACCAGTTGGTCACCCAGCAGGTGTACTGCCAGCCGAGCCACACGGCGAACCACAGCACCAGCGTCTGCAGCGCGCCGAGGGCGCTGAGATCGCCGATCAGCCGATGGGCGAGTTGGGTCACCGCGAACACATAGACCAGGTCGAAGAACAATTCGACGTACGAGACATGCGCCTCGTTGCCGTCGCGCTCGCGCAGCAGTTTTCCTTTTTCCGTCTTCATTCGATTCTCCCTTCGATATTGGATGAGGCGATGATGCCTGTCAGTCTGGCGTGACCTGCATCGAGCGATTCAATGCATCGAGTCGTTCCGGCGTGCCGACATCGGTCCATTTTCCGTAATGGTGCGTGCCGCTGACCAGGCGGCGTTCCATCGCTGCACGCAACAGTGGCACCAGTCGGAACCGTGCCGGCACATGGTCCGCGCCGTCCGCTTCGCCGATCGCGTTGCGCCAGCCCTCCAGTACTTCACGTCGATACATGCCCACGCCGCTGAAGGTCAGTCGCGGTTCGCCGTGATCGTGCACGGTTCCTTCGCCGTCCAGTACGAAGTCGCCACCTGGATGCTGCGCCGGGTTGTCGACCAGCAGCAGGTGTGCGAGGCCGCGTGGTGCATCCGGCAGTGCGGCGAAATCGGCATCGGTCCAGATGTCGCCGTTCACCGCGATGAAGGGTTCGGTGCCTAGCAGCGGCAACGCGTTCAGCATGCCGCCGCCGGTTTCCAGCGGCATCGGCCCTTCGTAGGCGTAGCGGATGCGCAGGCCCCAGCGCGAACCGTCGCCCAGCGTGTCGGGAAACTGCTCCGCAAGATGCGAGGTGTTGATTACCACGTAATGCACGCCAGCCGCGGCAAGCTTTTCCAGATGCCACACGATCAGCGGCTTGCCGCCCACCGGCAGCAACGGCTTGGGCGTGCGGTCGGTCAGCGGACGCATCCGTTCGCCGAGTCCGGCGGCGAAAATCAGTGCGTGCTTCATACGTTCGCCACCCGGGTCAGGTCGCGGCCCTGCACTTGCCGTTCGAGCAGGGCGACGAAGTCGACCAGTTCGGGATAGCTGCCCGCCACGGAAACCACATAGTGGTAGACGCGTGGCACGTCGGCGAGGTAGCCGGGTTTGCCGTCGCGGTACCACAACCGGTAGAACTGCCCCAGCACGCGGATATGGCGATGCAGGCCGGTCAGGTCGAACCAGCGAAGAAAACGTTCGTGGCCGATCCCGGCGCCGATCAGCCCGGCGTCGACAAGTCGCAGCCGATAGGACTCCACCCAGCCCTCGACGCGTTCGCGCGGCCAGGCGATGTAGGCGTCGCGCAGCAGCGACGCGAGGTCGTAGGTGACGGGGCCGGCCAGCGAACCCTGGAAGTCGATGATGCCCGGACTCAAGAGCGCGGGGGGCATGCCCCCGGGGGCGGCCGTGTCGACGATCAGCAGGTTGCGGCTGTGGAAATCGCGGTGCACGAAGCAGCGTGGCTGTTCCAGGGCGTTGCGAACGATCACCTCGAAAGCTGCTTTCAGCACGTTTCGTTCGTTGTCATCAGGCGCATGGCCAAGGTAGCGTTGCAGAAACCATTCCGGCATGACCTCCAGGCCATTGATCAGCACGGTGCGGTCGAATGGCGGCAACCCGCGATGCTCCATCCGGGTCTGCATGCGTAGCAGCGCCTCCATCGCGTCGCCGTAGAGGGCGTCGGCGGACTGCTCGTTCAATGCCGGCAGGTACAGCCGCGAGCCGAGATCCTCGATCAGCAGAAAACCTTGCTCGAGATCGGTCGCGCGCACGGCAGGCACGTGCAGCCCCGCTGCCAGAAGCCGGCTTTCGATCTCCAGCCACGGGCGCGGGTCTTCCTGCGCGGGCGGCGAATCCATCACGATCCAGCTCTGGCCCTCGTGATGCGTGCGCCAGTAGCTGCGGAAGCTCGCGTCGGCGGATGCGGACTCCAGTGCGAGCGTGTCGTCGCCAAGGACGTGGCGAGTCCAGGCGAGGCGGGTGGCGGCACGATCAGCGGTCGCGTGCATGACTATCGAATGGGAGCGGCATGGCGATCAGCTTAACGTCGCCCGCGCAGGCTGGCGAGTCGTGCGTCGCCCTGTTGATGACGGCAGGGCGACGCGCGGCAACGGCTCAGTTCGAAAGGTTGTATGCCTTCTCTTCGTGCAGCGCCAGATCGAGACCGATCTGTTCCTGCTCCTCGCTGACACGCAGGCCGAGCGTCCAGTCGATCAGCTTGAGGATGATCAGGGTGAATACCGCGCTCCACGCGATCGTGAAACCCACGCCTTTGGCCTGTATCCACAACTGCCCGGCAAGACTGGTCACATCGCCGAAGCCGCCCAGCGTCGCCGACGCCAGCGGGCCGGTGAGCAGGGCGCCGAAGATGCCGGCCACCGCGTGCACGCCGAACACGTCGAGCGTGTCGTCGTAGCCCAACTTCTGCTTGAGCTTGGTCGCGGTGAAAAAGCACAGCGCACCCGCCAGCAGCCCCAGTACCAGCGCACCGCCAGGGCCGACCGTGCCGGCGGCGGGCGTCACTGCCACCAGTCCCGCGACGGCACCCGAGACGATGCCCAGCACGCTGGGCCGCCGATGCACCAGCCACTCGACCGTGATCCAGCCGATGGCGGCTCCGGCCGTGGCGATTTGCGTGACCAGCATCGCCATGCCGGCGCTACCGTTGGCAGCTACCGCCGAACCGGCGTTGAAGCCGAACCAGCCCAGCCACAACAGACTGCCGCCGATCACCGTGTAACCGAGATTGTGCGGCGGCATGTGCGTGGTCGGATAACCGCGTCGCTTGCCGATCACCAGGCAGGCGACCAGGCCGGCGATGCCCGCGTTGATGTGCACCACGGTGCCGCCGGCGAAATCCAGCACGCCCAGGTCACCCAGCAGCGAACCCGGGCCGCTCCACACCATGTGTGCCACCGGCAGGTAGACCACGGTCAGCCACAATCCACTGAACCAGAGCAGTGCGCTGAACTTCATGCGCTCCGCGAACGCGCCGACGATCAGTGCGGGCGTGATGATGGCGAACGTCATCTGGAACATCACGAACACGCTTTCGGGCACCTTGTTGTACAGCGTGCCTGGCTTGATGCCCTTCAGCATCAGGCGATCCATGCCGCCGATGATCGCGTGCACATCGACCGCGCCCGGGTGCATGCCGGCGGTGCTGAAAGCGAGCGAGTAGCCATAGACCACCCACAGCACGCTGACCAATGCGGTGATTGCGAAACACTGCATCAGCACCGACAGCAGGTTCTTCGCGCGCACCATGCCGCCGTAGAAAAGCGCCAGTCCGGGAATCGTCATCAGCAGGACCAGCATGGTCGCGGTCAGCATCCATGCGGTATCGCCGCTGTCGAGAGTGGCCGGTGCCTGCGCGGATGCGAGTGCAGGCATGCCCAGAAGCAGTGCTGCCGCGCCGCGGCGGATGATCTTTTCAAAGCGCATCGGCGTCGACCTCCTGCGTGCGGATACGGATGACCTGTTCGAGCTCGCTGATGAAAATCTTGCCGTCGCCGATCTTGCCGGTGCGCGCCGAGGTGCTGATCGCCTCGATGGCGTGCTCCACGCGGTCATCGCTGACCGCAACCTCGATCTTCAGCTTGGGCAGGAAATCCACAACGTACTCCGCGCCTCGATACAGCTCGGTGTGGCCGTGCTGTCGACCGAACCCCTTGACCTCGGTCACCGTCATGCCCTGGACGCCGGCCTCGGCCAGCGCCTCGCGCACGTCGTCGAGCGTGAACGGCTTGATGATGGCCGTGATCCACTTCATGGCGTGCTCCCGTGATTGATCCTGAGAAGCGGAGCAGCACGATGCATGCCACGTCCGCGAGTCGGTGCGACAGCCCATCGGTGCGTCGTTTGCGCGGTTCGCGGAACCGGCCATGCGCGATTTTCGGGCAACCGGCGACATGCATTGCGCGGTGATGGTGCACTTCCGCCATTGACCGCGGCCCGTTGAATCAGTACCATTTTAGTCCCGATTCAAGCTACCCAGCCCGAGCGCCCCATGCTTCGTGTCAGCCGACTGACCGACTACGCCACCGTGGTGATGACCTGCATCGCCGCGCATCCCGCCGACGTGCTCAGCACGGCGCAGATCGCCGACGAAGCGCGGCTGGAACTGCCCACGGTCAGCAAGCTGCTGAAAGCCCTGGGGCATGCGTCGCTGGTCGAATCCTTTCGCGGCGTCAACGGCGGCTACCGGCTGGCCCGGCCGGCCGGCGAGATTTCGCTGGCGGAGATCGTCGAAGCGCTGGAAGGCCCGATCGGCATGACCGAATGCAGCGTGGCCGACGGCCAGTGCGATCGCGAATCGCAATGCGGCGTGCGCGGCAGCTGGCAGCAGATCAACAGCGTGCTCGATAGCGCGCTGCGCAACGTGAGCCTGGCCGACATGCTGAAACCTGCGCCGAACCGCCGCATTGCCGTGACCACGCAGGCTGGCGAGGTCACCACCGGATGAACGACGACACCATGACCCGTGAAAGCAACGCCCGCGAAAGCAGCAGCGCGCTGCGCGACAACGCCGAGGTGGCTGCCGCGCTTGGCCGCGGCTACGCCGCCGGCTTCGTCACCGAGATCGAGATGACCGGCCTGCCGCCGGGCCTGGGCGAAGACACCATCCGCCAGCTGTCCGCGATCAAGCAGGAGCCGGAGTGGATGACCGAGTGGCGGCTCGAGGCCTATCGCCACTGGCTGACCATGCCGATGCCGGACTGGGCCAAGCTGAAAATCGACCCGATCGACTATCAGGCGATCAGCTATTACGCCGCGCCCAAGGCCGGCCCGAAGTCGCTGGACGAGGTCGATCCGGCGCTGCTGGAAGCCTACGAGAAACTCGGCGTGCCACTGCACGAGCGCGCGCGACTGGCCGGCGTGGCAGTCGATGCGGTGTTCGATTCGGTATCGGTCGGTACCACCTTCCGCAAGGAGCTGGCGGCCGCGGGTGTGCTGTTCTGCTCGATGAGCGAAGCGATCCGCGAATATCCCGACATCGTCAGGAAATACCTCGGCAGCGTGGTGCCGACCGGCGACAACTATTTCGCCGCGTTGAATTCGGCGGTGTTCTCCGACGGCAGCTTCGTGTTCATTCCCAAGGGCGTGCGCTGCCCGATGGAGCTGTCCACCTACTTCCGCATCAACGCGCAGAACACCGGGCAGTTCGAGCGCACGCTGATCGTGGCCGAGGAAGGCAGCCACGTGTCCTACCTCGAAGGCTGCACGGCGCCACGCCGTGACGAAAACCAGTTGCACGCCGCCGTGGTCGAACTGGTCGCGCTGGAAAAGGCACAGATCAAATATTCCACCGTGCAGAACTGGTATCCCGGCGACGAGAACGGCGTCGGCGGCATCTACAACTTCGTCACCAAGCGCGGCGACTGCCGCGGCGACGACTCGAAGATTTCCTGGACCCAGGTGGAAACCGGTTCGGCGGTCACCTGGAAATATCCCAGCGTGATCCTGCGCGGCGACCGATCGGTCGGCGAGTTCTATTCGGTCGCGCTCACGCATCACTACCAGCAGGCCGACACCGGCACCAAGATGATCCACCTCGGCAAGCACACCAAGTCGAAGATCGTCTCCAAGGGTATCAGCGCCGGACGCAGCTCCAACAGCTATCGCGGCCTGGTCAAGATGGAGAAGGGCGCCGAGGGCGCGCGCAACTACACCCAGTGCGATTCACTGCTGATCGGCAAGCAATGCGGCGCGCACACGTTCCCGTACATGGAAGTGAAAAACCCCAGCGCGATCGTCGAGCACGAAGCGACCACCTCGAAAATCTCCGACGACCAGATGTTCTATTGCCGCTCGCGCGGCATCGGTGCGGAAGACGCGGTGTCGATGATCGTCGACGGCTTCTGCAAGCAGGTGTTCCGCGAGCTGCCGATGGAATTCGCGGTGGAGGCGAAGAAACTGCTCGAGGTGTCGCTGGAAGGAGCGGTGGGCTGATGAACGTGCGCGGAGATGCCGTCAGGCTACGCAAGGCTGCGCGGCAGGCACCTTTTATTAGTTCGGACGCGGCCATGAACTCGGCGACAGGGAGCGCCTGCATGCCTCGGGAAAATTCAAGGAAACACGACATGAAACTGTTTTTCAGTGCGCTGATGGTCGCTTCGGCAGTCGTGCTTTCCGGTTGCATCCCGATCAAGCACCGTTATCTGACAGCTCCGCTGATCAGCGGCACGGTGACTCGCGCGGGTGTTCCCGTGCCGGGTGTTCACGTGCAACTGGCCGATGTGCTCAATGACACGGGCGTTCCCACTTCCGATGCGCTCAAGGACGATGCGGTGACGGATGCGCAGGGACATTTCACCGTCGGCCCGCTCTACCGGGTGGCAAAGAACATGAAGGTTTCCGTGGTCAAAGTGAATCTGAAAACCGTGCCGTGGGGCTTGCGCCTGTCCAGCGACAGCAAGACCTGGCATGCGGGTTGGCTTTCGGACCCGACCATGATCGGCGAAGTGCCAAAAGCGCCGCTCTCAGCCATGTGTGATCTCTCGGTGGACAGCAAATCCAGCGTGATCGATGGTGACATCCAGGTCGTGGGTAATGGTCCATGCATCCTGCAACTGGTCGAAAAGAAGAAGAAATGAACATGCTGAAAATCGAAAACCTGCACGCACGCGTCGAAGGTCGCGAAATCCTCAAGGGCCTGGATCTCACCGTCAACGCTGGCGAAGTACACGCGATCATGGGGCCGAACGGCGCGGGCAAGTCCACGCTGGGCAACGTGTTGTCCGGCCGCGATGGCTATGAAGTCACCGCAGGGACGGTGGTCTACAACGGTGTCGACCTGCTGGCGCTGGAGCCGGAGGCGCGTGCCGCGGCCGGTGTGTTCCTGGCGTTCCAGTACCCGGTGGAGATTCCCGGCGTCAACAACACCTATTTCTTGCGCGCGGCGCTGAATGCGCAGCGCAAGGTGCGTGGCGAGAAGGATCTGGATTCCATGCAGTTCCTCAAGCTGGTGCGCGAGAAGCTGAAGGTCATGCAGATCTCCGACGAGCTGCTGCATCGCGCGGTCAACGAGGGTTTCTCCGGCGGCGAGAAGAAGCGCAACGAAATCTTCCAGATGGCCGTGCTGGAGCCGAAGCTGGCGATCCTCGACGAAACCGATTCGGGGCTGGACATCGATGCACTCAAGCAGGTGGCGCAGGGCGTCAACATGCTGCGTTCACCCGAGCGCGCGTTCCTGATGATCACCCATTACCAGCGCCTACTCGATTACGTGGTACCCGATTTCGTGCACGTGCTGGCCGACGGGCGCATCGTCGAAAGCGGCGACAAGTCGTTGGCGCTGAAGTTGGAAGAGCACGGTTATGCCGGCATCGCCGAGCGCCATCCGGCAGGTGAAGCCGCATGAGTCAGCCGGCGATATTGCCGCTGGTCGCTTCACTGCTCGACGCGTCGTTGCCGGCAAGCGGCATCGGCTGGCTGGACGCAGCACGGCACGAGAACCGCGAAGCGTTCGCTGCCGGCGGCCTGCCCGACACGCGGGTGGAAGCATGGAAATACACCAGTCTGCGCGCGCTCGGGCAACGTCGCTTCGCCAGCGGCGATGTGGGTGCACAAACCTGTGCGGTCGAGGTGGCGGGCTTTGCCTTGCCGGGCGTCGATGGTCCGCGGCTGGTGTTCGTCAACGGCGTTTTCCGGGCCGATCTGTCGATGCTTGACGGACTGCCTGTCGGATTGACGTTGCAACCGTTATCCGCGGCGCTGAAGGAGCACGCCGAACCGCTGCGCTTCTCGCTCTCGCGTCATTACCGTGAAGCCGGCGATGCGTTCGCGCGCATCAACGCGGCCAGCGCGAATGACGGCGTAATGCTGCGCTTGGCGCCTCGCACGAAGATCGAAGCGCCGGTGCATCTGGTCTTTGCCGGTGCGACCGGCGAAACCGACCTGGCCTGGCATGCGCGCAACGTGATCGATGTCGGCGAAGGCGCGACACTGGCGTTGGTCGAACATCACGTCGCCAGCGGCGAGCAGAACCATCTTGCAACGCTGGTCAGCGACATCGAGCTGCATGCGGGTGCGCAACTGCACCACACGTTGCTGCAGAACGCTGACATCGGCACCAGCCTGATCCGGCGCAGCAGTTTCCGCCTGCATGCGCACGCGCAGGCCATGCTGCATGTGCTGGAACTCGGTGGTGCCCTGGTGCGCCATGATCTGCAGGCCGAACTGCTGGGCGACGAGGCGCGGCTGGATACGCGCGGCGTGTTCATGCCGCACGGTCGCCAGCACATCGACACGCAACTGGCGATCCGCCATCAAGGGTTGAACACGACATCCACATCGGTCTGGCGCGGCGTCGCCAGCGATCGCGCGCGCGGCGTGTTCCGCGGCGCGATCCTCGTCGCGCCCGGCGCCGATGGCAGCGATGCCAGCCTCAGCAACAAGAACCTGCTGCTGTCGCCGGGTGCCGAAATCGACACCAAGCCCGAACTCGAAATCCACGCCGACGAAGTGAAGGCGGCACACGGCGCCACGGTGGGCCAGCTCGACGAGCGTTCGCTGTTCTACCTGCGTTCGCGCGGCATTCCGCTGGCCGAGGCGCGTGCGTTGCTGACCGCTGCATTCTGTCGCGCCGTGCTGGATGACCTGCCGAACGAGATACTGCGCGAGCATCTGTCGAACATGCTGATGACGCACTTGCCGGTATGAACTTCCATTTTCCTCTCGCTGCACTCTCCTTCCCCTGCTGGCAGGGGAAGGTCGGGATGGGGTCAGGCTCTTGCGGCGAAAGACACCCCTCCCTCCCACTGGGATTCCCTTCGGTCACAGCCCTCCCCCGCAAGCAGAGGAGGGGGCGCATCAACGGTAGCTTTTCATGAACGCACAAACCAGCACCTCCACCGTCTTCGACGTCGAGCGCATCCGTGCGGACTTCCCGCTGCTCGCACGCACCGTGCACGATGGCAAGCCGCTGGTGTACTTCGACAACGCCAACACCAGCCAGAAACCGCTGTCAGTGATCGAAGCGGTGGACACGCATTACCGCGAACATAACGCGAACGTCGCACGTGCAGTCCATCAGCTGGGCGAAGAGGCGACCGCCGCATACGAAGGTGCGCGCGACAAGCTGGCGCGTTTCATCAACGCGCCGTCGCGCAACGAGCTCATCCTCACCTCCGGCACCACCC
>DASWOQ010000071.1:0-5393 GCA_036398675.1 Rhodanobacter sp.
GGCTGGACGATGCTGCTGGTGATCTACTCCGGATCGATCGCGGCCGTGGCGACGATCTTCGCCAGCTATGCCGGTGCGGTGTTCGGCGTGTCCCCCGCCTGGAACACGCCGCTGACGGTGGGCGCACTGGTTTTCGTGGCCGGCATCAACCTGTTCGGGCTACGCCTGGGCGCGCAGGTGCAGAACCTTTTCGCGCTGCTCAAGTTGCTGGCCGTGGCCGTGCTGGTCGTCTGCGGACTGTTCCTCGCCGGCGCCAGCCAGCATGGCGTACTGGCCACCGATCCAGCAGCGGCGGGCCACGGTTTCATCGGTGCCGCGCTGCCGGTGCTGTTCGCGTATTCGGGGTTCACCTATCTCAACAACCTGGCGGGCGAAGTCCGCGATCCGCAGCGCACGCTGCCCCGCGCGCTCGGCCTGGGCATGCTGGTGGTGATCGTCGCCTACGTGCTGGTCAACGTGGCGTACCTGGCGGCGCTGGGCCACGATGGCCTCGCCGCCAGCCATGCGCCGGCCGCGGAGGTGATGGGCCGCGTGTTCGGGCCGACCGGCAGCAAGCTGATCGCGCTGGGCATCGCCATTTCGACGCTGGGCTTCTGCAACATCACGCTGGTGGCCGGTGCCCGCGTGCTGCAGGTGATGGGCGAGGACGGGCTGTTCTTTCGCATCGTCGGCAGACTGCATCCGCGCTTCCGCACGCCGAATCTCGCGTTGCTGCTACTGACCGGCTGGTCGATCGTGCTGGCGCTGCCGGGCAATTACGGCCAGCTCCTCGACTACGCCACCTTCGGCGACTGGCTCGCCTGCGCCGTGGGCGTGTCGACGCTGTTCTGGTATCGCCGGCACCGCAAGGACGAGGTGTCCTACCGCGTGCCGGGCTATCCGGTGCTGCCGTTGATCTTCATCGCCGTGGTGATGTGGGTCGTGGTGGCCACCTTCATCGACAAGCCGTGGAGCGCGGCAACCGATGTGCTGATCATCGCCGCGGGCGTGCCGGTCTATTTCCTGTGGCGGCGCCTGTTCAGCCGGGCACACCCCTAGTCCGGGGCAGCAATGCGACAATGCGCGGATACGTTTCCAGGAGATCGTGAATGGCGCTCGTGCAAGCCCAGGCCGTACCGGCTACTGCGGAAAACACCATCGTTCCCGAGAAAGTGCGTAATGGCATCGACCTGGACATCAACGGCGAACGCTTCACGCACACCGGCGATCCGCAGATGCCGCTGCTGTGGTACCTGCGCGACGTGCTCCAACTGACCGGCACCAAGTACAGCGGCGAACATGGCGAAGGCGGCGCCGACCTGGTACTGCTCGACGGCAAGGCGACTTCCGCCATCAACATCACCGTCGCCAAGGCCAACAAGCGGGAAATCACCACCGTCGAAGGCCTTGCCGCCAACGACGGCACGCTGCATCCGGTGCAGCAGGCTTTCATCGACGAGGACGCGATCGGCTGCGGCTACTGCACGCCGGGCTGGCTGATCGCGTCGATCGACCTGCTCCGCCGCAAGAAGAACCCGAGCGACGACGACATCGACACCCTGCCCAACCTGTGCCGCTGCGGTTGCCAGACGCGCGTGCGCCGGGCGATCAAGCGGGTGGCGGCCGGCAAGGCAGGCCAGCCGTGAGCGACATGCCTGCCGCCCCGTCGATCCGTCTTTCGCGCCGCCGCTTCCTGCAGGTGCTCGCCGGTGGTACCGGCGCACTGATCGTCGGCATCCGCATGGCCGACGCGGCCGACGCCCCGGTGCCGGCCGGGCTGATCGGCAACAACTTCCACGACCTTGGCGCATACGTGCGGATCGACCCGGACGGCAATGTGCTGATCGGCGCGCGCGATCCGGATACCGGCACCGGCGTCGCCACCTCCTTGCCGCGGATCATCGCCGACGAACTCGATGCCGACTGGGCGCGCGTGCGCGTGGTGCCGCTCGGGCTGGGCGTGACCGACAACAACGGCCAGCCGAACTGGACCTACGGCCGCCAGATCGGCGGCATCGGCGGCTCCATTCCCGCGGCCTGGAACGACCTGCGCCAGGTCGGCGCACTGGCGCGCTGGCTGCTGCAGCAGGCGGGCGCGCGACGTCTCGGCGTTGCCGCCGATCGCCTGCACTGCGAAGCCGGCATGGTGATCGCGCCGGACGGGCGCCGTGCGAGCTACGGCAGCCTTGCCGACGATGCCGGCAAGATCGCGCTGCCGAACAACGCGCCACCGGTGAAAAGCCCGGATCGCTACAAGCTGATCGGCAATTCCGTCGGCGACGTCGACGCGCGCGCCATCGTCACCGGCCTGACCCGCTTCGCGATCGACCATCATGACGGCAACGCCGTGGTCGCCGTACTGGCCCACTGCCCGTGGCCCGATGGCACGCTCGACCATATCGACACCACCGACGCGCTTGCAGTGAAAGGCGTGCTGAAAGTGTTGCAGCTCAAGCCGGAAGCCGGACAGCCCGTCGGCAGCACGGTGATCGCGCCGGCCGTGGCGGTGCTCGCCGAAAACACCTGGGCTGCGCTGCAGGGTCGGCAGAAGCTCAAGCTGCAATGGAAAGCCGGGGCCAGCGGCGTCGAAGACAGCAACACGCTGGAACAGGACGCCGGCACCTTGCTCGGCGGCACCAGCGATCCCACCAGCCGCGTGCGCGACGACGGCAACTTCAATGCCGCCAGCAAGAAAGCCGCGCGCCGGCTGCAGGCCACCTATTTCCAGCCATGGCTGGCCCACACCACCGCCGAACCGATGAACTGCCTGGTGCGGCTGGACAAGGACCTCGCTACCGTGGTGGTGCCGACCCAGGCACCGCAGAAAGCGTATGCCGTGGTCCAGCGACTCACTGGCTTGAATCCCGCGCAGATCGAGATCACCGTGCCGCGCGTCGGCGGCGGTTACGGTCGTCGGCTCGACCACGATTACGTCGCCGAAGCGGTGATGCTGGCCAAGGCGATCGATCGGCCAGTGCGCCTGCTGTGGACGCGCGAGCAGGACCTCGGCCACGACTATTACCGCTCGGGCAGCGTGCACCAGCTCAGCGTGGTGATCGACCGCAAGCGGCAGATCACCGGCTGGAACCAGCGCATGGCCAGCGCCTCCGCACTCGTGCATCGCGGCGTGCCCAACAATCGCCTGTGGACGTCCGAACTGCATGTCGACCAGCTGCCGGCCACGCTGGTGCCGAACTATCGCAGCGACTGGTTCGCGCTGGCTTCGGCGATACCACGCGGCCCGGCCCGCGGCATGCCGCACCTCAGCAATGCGTTCGCGGTGGAAAGCTTCATCGACGAAATCGCGCACAGCATGAAAGAGGATCCGCTCGACACGCAGCTGCGCCTGCTTGGCGAACCGCGTCAGTTGCCGCTGAGCGCCGGCGGATCGCTCGACACCGGCCGCCTGGCCAACGTGCTCAAGCTGGTGGCCGACCGCATCGGCTGGAAAAACTGGCTGCACAGCGTCAACGGCCTGGGCATCGCATGCTGGCACGTCAATGGCGCGTATGTCGCGCATGCGATCGAAGTGGCGATGCAGGGCGACAAGCTGACCGTCCAGCGCGTCGTCTGCGCCGTCGACGTCGGACGCGTGATCAACCCGCAAGGCCTGCAGGGCCAGGCCGAGGGCGCCACGCTCGATGCGCTGTCCATCGCGCTCAACCTGTCGATCACCTTCAAGGACGGCCAGATCCAGCAACGCAGCTACAAGGATTACCCGTTGGCCAGCATGGCGCAGTTGCCCGATGCGGTCGATGTCATCGTCGTGCCCGGCGATGCCCCGCCCGCCGGCGCCAGTTTCCTGGCCATGCCCACCGCCGCGCCGGCACTGGCCAACGCCGTGTTCCGCGCCACC
The DNA here is from genome assembly GCA_036398675.1 of Rhodanobacter sp. Taxonomy (GTDB): domain Bacteria; phylum Pseudomonadota; class Gammaproteobacteria; order Xanthomonadales; family Rhodanobacteraceae; genus Rhodanobacter. Next base: position 3,836 of record DASWOQ010000071.1, read on the forward strand.
GCCGTGCGCGTGCGCAGGCTGCCGCTGATGAAAGAACTGCGGCGCATGCTGTGATTCGGCGGCGGCGGACGCGCCGCTCAATTTCCTCAATGATGTTTCAACGAGCGCTCTGGCTGCGGTCGAAGAGAAGGTTGCGAGTCATGTCCATCCGATCTCATCGGTGATGGCGTCGAACTCCCTTTTTGAAAGGGCATACGCGTCCAGTCCAGCCTTCGCATCGTCCGCATTCGGATAACTGATCGCCGGCGAAAAATGGAACTGGCTGTGCGGATTCTTGTGCGTGATCGAAAGATCGCCTTCCGGCGTCTTTCGATCGCCCTGCCTCGTCTTGCGGCCTACCGGCGACGATCCGAGAGCGATCCTAAAACTTCGCGATATGCCATCACCCCGATAAAGCAGGCTGCGTTTGGCCTTGGAGATCGTGATTTCGGTGGCCGATGCCTGGGCCCTCACCAGAGAAAGCCGCGGCGAGAGTGCGCATGTATCCGGTCTGGCGCCATCGCGTGCCATGGCTTGAGTGAGCAGTCAGATGTCCGACGCCTGCAATGAAACCTTCTTGGTTCCACCGGCCACCCACTGCGTGCCGACTTCCTTGAAACCGAATTTGTCATGAAACCGCTGCGAGGCGATGTTCGGCGGCTGGACGTTGTACTCGCACGTCACCGCATCGATACCGTGCAACCGGACATAGTCGAACAATTCCCGATACAGCCGGCTGCCGATCGACAGGCCTGCGAAATCCGACCCGACCACCACCCGATCGACGTACACGAACCGCAGAAACCTTGCGGCAAACCAGGCATGATTGTCGTTCGGATACGGCGCATCCTCGCGCATCGCCAGCAGGAAAGCTGCCACGTGACCGTCCACCACAACCACCTTGTGGAAACACGACAGCCGATCCAGTTCACGCAGCCGTTCCACATCCATGGCGCTGGTCTGCTGGACCACGGCGTCGTTCAATTCGACGATTCGCTCGAAATCGCCCTCTTCCGCTTTTCTGACAACAATATCCATGCATGTTCCGATGTTGAGCCCCGGCGCCGGGATCATTGGCTGAAGGCCTGCTCGATCTGCAAACAGGCATCACGAGCAAAGAGCACGTAGCAAAAGCCCAGAAACAGCGCTGGTCCGCGAAAACTGGAACTGGCACGAAACGACAACCGCTCGCCCATCGGTTGCCATGTATGTGCAGGGCCTTTGATCCGCACCCGTCGATCTTCGGCGAAATCATGTACACGCCTGGAAGAACCGAAAACTCTTCAGGATTTGCCGATCCACAATTCGCCAACCTTCTTGCCACCGATGACCACTGCGTATGCGCGAAGGTGGTGGTCCGCATGTCCGGAATCACTGGAAATTTTCAGTGCAGCCATTGAACCTCCGGCATCCGAACGATCAAGCGAAAACATGGAAAGAGAGCACTACAATCTCAAATACTCCCAGGACTGCATCCGCCCCTCGCGATAAGGCATCACCCCGTGAAACGGCCGCGGATCGTCGTCGAACACCAGCGGCAGAAAATGCCGGTCGCCCTCCCACATCGGCAACTCCATCA
>DASWOQ010000072.1:0-41908 GCA_036398675.1 Rhodanobacter sp.
GCTCGCGAGGAGCGCGACCCGAACGATCGAACTTGAAACCCGTACTCATGTGGTTTCTATCCACGCGCTCGCGAGGAGCGCGACGTATTATCTTAGCCGTAAGCGTCTTCCTCATGCAGTTTCTATCCACGCGCTCGCGAGGAGCGCGACTGGGCAGTATTGGCGCGGTATCATCTTTGATCGCGTTTCTATCCACGCGCTCGCGAGGAGCGCGACGTGGACCGCACGAAGTTCGCGCCAATGTAGGCATGGTTTCTATCCACGCGCTCGCGAGGAGCGCGACAGCGGCGGAAGCAACATCGGAGCCTGCACGTACTGTTTCTATCCACGCGCTCGCGAGGAGCGCGACTGAAGATAGATATCAATCATCTTCAAGCCATACAGTTTCTATCCACGCGCTCGCGAGGAGCGCGACATTGGTCGTCTCCGGTTGCCAGAGGAAGCGCATAGTTTCTATCCACGCGCTCGCGAGGAGCGCGACGTGGATTGATGGCAACGGCCCACTGGGACAATGGCGTTTCTATCCACGCGCTCGCGAGGAGCGCGACCGTAGTAGGCGTAAGGCTCGCCCCATCCTTCAATGTTTCTATCCACGCGCTCGCGAGGAGCGCGACTCAACACGCAGGCGATTCCTGGCTACAGCAGTGGTTTCTATCCACGCGCTCGCGAGGAGCGCGACACTTAGCAATCAGTGAGCCTTGGCCTACATCGAAGTTTCTATCCACGCGCTCGCGAGGAGCGCGACCAGAATTCCTGACTGTATGCCTCTCCGTTGGAGAGTTTCTATCCACGCGCTCGCGAGGAGCGCGACCTAACACGGACGGACGAATTGTTGTGAGCGAATAGTTTCTATCCACGCGCTCGCGAGGAGCGCGACGGGCTTCATGGTTCGACGGAGTCATAGGTTGAAGTGTTTCTATCCACGCGCTCGCGAGGAGCGCGACGTTGCGCTTGGTGGTGCGGCGCTTTGGTTTGGCGTTTCTATCCACGCGCTCGCGAGGAGCGCGACCAGCACGCAGCCGACTGACCGTGGAGGTGCCGGGGGTTCTATCCACGCGCTCGCGAGGAGCGCTACGCGAAGAGAAGCAGCGACTCGAAGCCGAGCAGAAGTTTCTATCCACGCGCTCGCGAGGAGCGCGACGCGGACAGTTCACGCTCGGCGCTTGTGCCGTATGTGTTTCTATCCACGCGCTCGCGAGGAGCGCGACATAGTTCCTGGCGTTGGCCGAAGCCCTCGCGCGTGTTTCTATCCACGCGCTCGCGAGGAGCGCGACGTGAGCTGACGGGAAGGGTAGGCTACTGCCTACAGTTTCTATCCACGCGCTCGCGAGGAGCGCGACCGTCATTCGCCTGCAGTCCGCTGAGCATCTGGGCGTTTCTATCCACGCGCTCGCGAGGAGCGCGACTGGATCATGCCAATACGACATCGTAGGTTGCGGTGTTTCTATCCACGCGCTCGCGAGGAGCGCGACTTAAGTTCACCTGCTCCGTATGCTCGGATGGGGTGTTTCTATCCACGCGCTCGCGAGGAGCGCGACCAGCATCGACAGCCGAGTAGGCCATCACTGTGTAGTTTCTATCCACGCGCTCGCGAGGAGCGCGACACCCCAAGTTTAACTATCTAATTTTCAAAGAACATACGTCCGATCTGCGCGAACGTTGTCAAAACACAGTGTAAAGATGGGGATTTGATTATGCTTACAGGCATGTAATACTGTAAAATCAATAGCTTACACATCATGCGAACCGACCGGAAATTAACTAACCACTTGAGGTTCGCGCACTCGGTCAAAACACGAGTGGTCCTTTCAGGTCGAGGGCGGGTTTAGCGCCGATGTGTTCCACCTTGCGTTCCCATTGGGCACCCAGAAGGTAGAAGCGCAAGCTATCAGTATCTGGATTGATGATATCGATCAGCCGCTGCCTGAGCATAGCCCAGGTCGCTGGGTCCACCTCTATCTCAAATACCGAAAACTGCACACGCTGTCCATAATCGCGACAGGCCTTGGCAACCCGGCGAAGTCGCCGGGGACCCTGAGCATCCATAGTGCTTACATCGTAAGTCGCCAGAATCATCATGGCTTATTTCCAAAGGAAAGGCGGGTAAGCATCCAGATCGCCACGCAGGTTGCGGGCCAGAAGTTGCGCCTGCAGCCACGGGAAAAGCCCAAGGTCCACACTCTCCTTGATAAAAGGATGCAACAACGCTTCGCGCTTTCGCTCTTGATAAGCCGTCAACACGGTCTTGCGAGCATCGTCCTTGAGTTCGACCGCTCCACTTTCCGCCACGATGAAATCATTGGCCAAAAGCTGTCTACGGTTGATCAACGATAGCGCAAGGCGATCGGCCAACACCGGACGGAATTCTTCCGTGAGGTCCAGCGCAAGACCGGGGCGACCCGGTCGGTCGCGATGAAGGAATCCCACCGCCGGATCCAGTCCCGTCGTCTCCAGCGCCGAGCGGCAGTCGTGCGTCACCATGGCATAGAGAAAAGACAGCAGCGCATTGACGCGGTCACGCGGCGGCCTTCTATTGCGCCCCGTGAATCGAAAGGCTGGGTCAGGCACGCGGATCAGCAAATCAAACACTTCGAAATAACGACGTGCCGCATCACCCTCGAGACCACGGAGTGTGTCCACCGCCTCCTCGCGCAACAGGCGGCCGAGAATATGGCCGAGACTGCGCTGAGCCTGCTCGAGCTGCTGCACGGCTTCAGGTTCATAGCTGCTGCCATGATCACGCAGCGCCCGCCGCAACACCGCCCGCTGATTATGGATTTTGCCGGCCAGGAGGTTGCGTACCAACGCCGCGCAAGCGGTCGCATCATCACTGCGCCGATACTGTTCGCGTCGAAGCAGCACATTACCGGCGACGGGGCCTTCCACCCGGGCGAGGAACTTTCCGTACATGCCGAGAAAGCTGATGGTGATACCGCTGGCGGTACAGTGTCCCATCAATGCCGGCGACATCATGATGTGGCCGAAGCACACGATGCCGCCCAACATATGGATCGGCAAACGCGCACGTTCGACGTTTTCGACTTCAAGCACCACGTTCTCGCCATCTTTGCGCAGCCAGGATGCTTCGCTGGTCACGTAAAGCGTGTTGAGCAAACGACGCATGCGCTACTCCTTGTCGATTTGACGCTGTAACCAGGCCTGTACCTGTTGCCCCGCTGGCAGCAGGCGTGGACGGCACAGCTCGATCAGCGAACAGGCATCGCAACGCCCCGGATCGTAGTGGGCCGGCGGCGTGCGACGAGCATCCAGCATCTTCCGCACGCCGACAATCACCTCAAGCGTAAGTGCACGTAAAGAGTCGTCCAGAACAACGACTTGCCTGCGCCGCACCTTGCCATAGAACAACGCCCCTTCCGGCACATGCACACCCAACATCTCCTCCAGGCAAAGCGCCTGCGCGCAAAGCTGGACTTCGTCGGCTCGGTGCGGCTTGGGTCTGCCTCGTTTGTATTCCACCGGGTAGGGACGCCGGACATCGCCTTCGATATGGAACTCCACCACGTCGGCGATCCCACTGATGCCAAGACGCTCACTGGCAATCGCCAGCGCCGTGGCGGTATGCACGCCACGGCGCTTTTCATTGGCTGGCCGGTCACTGCGCTCATGCAGCAAACGCCCTTCGGCCGTCTGCAGATTCTCGGCCCATACGCGTTCGACGTGGATCAAGGCACATTGCCGCGGGCAGTAGAGATAGTGCTGAAGCGCCGAGATAGGAATGCTGGCTTCGTCGTCCATGACGCATTCCCCTCTAGAATTTTTCTTCCAACGTCACGCCTGCGGGCAGCCGATCACGTGCCACCTCGACCTGATAGTCCGCGTACTGTCGCGCTGGCGTGGCGTCCACATCATCCTTGCGGCGTACCGTAATCAACTCGAAAAGTTGGTGCGCCGGAGCATTACCCAGCGCATTGTCGTGCTTGAAGACGATCAGTTTGCGCGCGGCCATTTCGCCACGGGCTGCCGAGCGATCATGCTCGAACATGTTGGTCAGGCTGCGCCACAGCAGTTGAAGATCATCTTCTGAAAACCCGGTTCTCTCCGCCAACTTGGCCGAGACGAAACCATGCGCGCGATAGAGGCCGTAGGGAATAATGTGCTTGCGCCCCATGGTGCGTTCCTTTTCAAGATCTTTCTCATTGGTCACAGCCATTCGAGTGATCGAGACTTCCATCGGCACGACCGGTTCGATTGAGCTGGCAAAAGCGATCTGGATCGGACCACGCACCTGCCCCGCGTTGACTTCCGTTGTCATCACGGCACCGAAGCTGCGCACGTCGAAGAAGTTCGTGCACATCCACGTGGTCAGTTCACGCGCCTTGGCCTCATCCTTGGGGAGCTTCTTGAATGCGTCCTTCGCATCAGGCGGAATTTCAAGCGCCTTCCAGGCCTTCTCGTGCTGCTGATTCAACACCGACTTTTCCTGCATGTAGATCGCATGACCTTCGGCGCCCTCCTTCTCCAACGTGACGTAGTTGCGAATCTTGCGCTTCAAACAGACATCCGTGACCAGGCCCTGATTGGTTTCGGGATCCAGTCTTGGAAGATTGCCGGCGTCAGGATCACCATTCGGGTTGCCGTTGGTGACATCGAACAGATAGACAAATTCGTAGCGGTTGGCAATGGCGTTCATGCAGCCTCTCCTTGTTCAGATTCAATGTCGATATCGGCCGCGTCCTGCCCGTCATTGCGACTGAAACGCGCTTGGGACTGGTGGTAGTAGCCAATGGCAAAATGTCCCTGTGCTTCGATACGCAAGCTCCTTGGGAAAGCCGGACCAAGCAGGTCAACGATCTCGCCGACCTCCTTTTCAAGATTCACGGCGAACCCGGGCTTGTCTTTTCGCAGCCGACTGAGATGATGTTGTGCATTGCGCACCAAGACCGGAAATATGCTGGCCGGAGTGGCGGATGCCGCGCCGTAGTAACGGTCGCGAATGGTGGCGTTGATCTGCTTGCCCAGTGCAGCGCGTTGAATGTTCTCCAGTGTCGAGAACAGGCGCCCCAGCAGATAACCGGGATCGGTGTTGGTTTTGTCCAGACTCACAGGTAGCTCCTCGTTGGTTTTCCTGCGATCCAGGCGCTGTTCGCGCGCCAGGACTCCCTTGCAAAGTGCCACTCGCGTACCCGAAATATCGCCATCGGCACGCAGACGCATGATGATGTTGCTGAGCAGACTGCGCGGATAACGCCGTCCCGTAAGAATCGCGCGGGCGATCTCGCCAGCCAGTTGCGGTGGTACGTCTTCGCTCTTTGACTTGCCACCACGTGAGGGCGCTGTGGCCAGAAGGAGGCGCCAGATAGCTGGCGGAGACCGCCAAGGTGACGGTTCGATATGCAAATCCAGATAATGCATGGCCAGATGCCTGGCGAAGATTCCCAGCGACTGCGTTTCCCAGAACCGGATTGAAAGGCGCGAGGCATTCGGAGCCAGACCCAGCACAAAGATGCGCGTCCCATCGTCCAGGTCGGGATCCAAGCTCTGCAGCGGCTTACCCTGACTCACCGCCGCGAGCGCATTGCGCAGCTTCTGCGCTTCCTGCCCGTCGTCACTGGGCGGATCAAAAAAGTCAGCCAGCAGATTTTCGGCGGCATCCACATGTCTTCCATCATCCGCTTGCGCCCAGAACACCACACTGGTATCGCCAATCTGCAGGCGCTGGCGATTGTGCTCGCTCCGACGCAGCAGGTGGTTTAGGGCAGTGGTGTACGCAAAGGATGCCTGCTCCGATACCGGCGCGTTGTCACCTTGGTTTTTCCCGTAAGAGGAAAAAGCGTCAAGATTAAAGGAGACCAAGGATGCCCCTGAACTTTGCGCACCGTTAACTCCCTTGATTGCCTGGTGAAGACGAGCCAGCGGAAGCGTCTTGCCAGTTACCAGACAGATGCCTACCTGACTGCCGGTTGCCTCACCCAGCAATCGCGCCAACAAGTCACGTGCGGCAGGACGCTCATGCAGAAAGTTACGTTCGCCATCCAGCCTGAACACCACGTTGGTATCGACCATTTCCTGCGTAAATGGTCCGGACTCGAAGCGATCGGTCGTCCATCCTTCAAGAAACGCCAGCAAGGCCTTGAGTCCTACGTCCGTTTCATTTGCAAGGCTTTCACGATGTAGCACCAGAAATGCCTCGTGTTCCTTGTCGGCGCGCTTGCTGGCGGCACTGACACCTAGCACGTAGCTAGTCTTGTCCCACAAGAAACATGGCGCAACATTGCTGGCACGCTTCGGCGGCTGCGGCACGTTGAGTATTCGCGGCAAGGGCTTTTTGCCGGAGGTATCCCGGATGTCATTGACATCCACCACGCCACCATCCGCAGACAGCAATATTTCATAGCTGATTTTCCCCGGGCTATAACCGGGCGACGAGATGCCCTCTTCCCCTCCCTCTCCCTGCAACAGGCGCTGGTAGTAGTCGTTCAGGGCCGAGAGGATCATGCCTTGACCCCCATGCCTTCCAGTTCCGGTACGTCGATCAGGCCATCGACCATCAGCGCACGAAAGAAGTGTGGCGTCATGCCATCAGAAAAATTGAAGTCGTGCAGCATCCAGCCCAAATCTCGTGTGCCAACAAGTGATTCGTGACGCACGGGCACCGCATCCTCCTGCTCGATCAATTGAAAGCTGGCGGGGAATTCGCGTGTGCCCATGCAGGGCGCCTGAAAACACTGCCCCTTGCGCGCACGGCGATTGAAGATATCCAGATGTTTGCCGACTGAATCATCAGCACCGGCCTTGTCGGTCAGCTCGAAATGCGCACCGACGACATAGGCGACATCACGCAGAATCGTCGCCGCACGTTGCTGGCGATCATCCTCGATCACGCTGACCAGGCCATCGGTTCGTCCGGCCTTGACCGCCTTGGCGATGCTGGCGGCTGACAATTTTCCGCCAACCTCGTTACGCCGAATCGACTCGAAGCGGATCGGTTTGAGCACCTGGATGCTGTCCACCATCCAGCGGATGGCCGGCTTCCAGTGGACTGCCTCCAAAATGCCGCGTGCCGCCGAAGGCGTGATCACGTCATAGGAGACGCGTTCCACCTTCATCTCCGGGCGGGTAAAGCACGCCCGCTCACCCCAGATCAACAATCTGATTCCGTATGCCATGAAACTCCCCTCTGCGAGTGCCCCTCGGAATCCCGAGGGGCTTTTCAACTCAATTGTCAGAAGCGCTCACGTGTTTCAACCCGCGCTCTCAAGCCACTTTTCGATAAGACGCCAAAAAAATGGACACCCCACCAATGCCGCAATGAGAACGACTAGCCAAGGTAAGTGGTATCGATGCCCTCGAATTCTCAGGTCCAGACTGAGCTTGCAAGAAAAGTCACGATCTGGCTTTTTTTCAGAAAAAACAGGCATAGCCGCACCGCACTCGCATCTCTTGGTGGCCGAAAGTATAGAGCACATCCACTAAAAATCAACTTTACGTGAGCGCTACTTACAAAATCAATTAATTAGACGTTCCGAACTCAAATAAGCTGGGTCATCCCAGTGCAACCCGAACCGTTCGTCGTACAAATCCGGATTGACCAACCGCATGAACTGGTCGCCATAGCGATCCGGCCGCACTGCCTGGATTGCGCCGGCCTTGAGCAGCGCCAAGTAACCCTGACGTGGCAGTTGCACCAGATAGGACTGCAGGCGTCGTGCGATGCCCGAAGTACCCTTGCCCTCCGCAAATTCCAGATCCGCCAGTGCCGAGCGCGCCGCTATGTCATAAGACACGATCACCGGCATCTGCGTGTTCTCGATGAGGCGGTATTGAGCGGCGAGGGTTTCGAATGGCAGGCTATCGAGTCGGCTGGCGCGCAGCAGCCCCAGCAGATTCAGCGCATCCAGTTCCAGCGCCCCCTTCTGCCAGTACAGCGACTTGAAGTAATCGCCAATCGCGGCGAGTGACAGTGGATCTTGTTCGTGCTGGCGATGAACTTCGCGAAAGACCTGAGCGAATTGCTTCAACTCCGGCGGCGGCGCCCAGTCGTCGTTGTCGACGGCAAAAATCAGCACCTCGCTTTCGCTTGCCGCTCGGCGCCCTTCACGGTTGCAGCGGCCGGCTGCCTGGGCAATGGAATCCAGCCCGGCTTCGGCCCGCAACACGTAGGGGAAATCGACATCGACCCCGGCTTCGATCAAGGAAGTCGATACCAGGCGGCAGGGTTCGCCGCGCCGCAATTGCAAGCGGATCTGTGCCAGGACTTGGCTGCGATGCTTCGCGCACATCAGAGTGGTCAGATGCCTGGCACCGGGCTGATCGGCGATCGACTTGAACAGTGCATGCGCGTGTCGGCGGTTATTGACGATACAGAGCACCTGATCGCGTTGGCGTAGATGCTTGGACAACGCATCGTCACTCTGCAAACCGATATGGCGGACAACGACCCTTTTCAGTTGCTGATAGAGCCGTTGTGGCTCGGGCGCCAGTTCGCGTACACCTCTCAGTCCCTCGCGAAAACCGTCGTCAGCATTCAATGCCGGTTGTGTGGCCGTGCACAGCACGATACTGGTTCGGTAATTTAGTGCCAATTCGTCCAGTGCCGTCACGCTGGGCCGCAGCAACTTGAGCGGCATGGTTTGCGCTTCATCCAGAATCACCACGCTGCCAGCGATGCTATGCAGCTTGCGGCAACGCGATGGACGGTCGGCAAACAAGCTTTCGAAAAACTGCACGGCGGTGGTGACGACGATCGGTGCATCCCAGTTCTCCATTGCCAGACGCAGCTTTTCTTTCGCCTCGGGCTTCTGATCCGGGTTATCCACGAAAGCACTGTGATGCTCCAGTACAGCCACGTCACCCAAATCACCAAAGGCATCGCGGAACACCGCCGCGTTCTGCTCAACGATGCTGGTGAAGGGAATCACGAAAATGACTCTTCGGAGGCCATGACGGATCGCGTGATCGAGCGCGAACGCCAACGAGGCAAGGGTCTTGCCGCCGCCGGTGGGCACCGTTAGAGAGAAAAGCCCCGGATCCTGAGCTGCCTGAAGTCGTACATGCGCCAATATTTCGCCACGCAGGACGTTGACTTCCCCCTCTCGCGAAAAATTTCCAAGCCGTTGATCCAGGCGCTCCCGCAATTGCTCAAGAGTCGGCCGGGCGTCGGATCGCTGGGATGCAAGACCTCCCACTCCGCGATAGAAATTTTCCGTATCCAGAAAATCGGCATCGACCAGACAGGAAAAAAGCATGCGCCCCAGCATGGACTGCTGAAATACCAAACGCTCCTTGTGAGGTGTGAAACCCTCGGGCAGAGTCAATTGCCCCAACAAGGGCAAACTCAATTCATCCTGCCATTGAGGCAGCAATGCATGTTCTGGCGGGTTCGTCAGCCGATCATGTAGCGCTCCCCGGGCGATGCCGTCCTTACCATTGGCCAGCCCGGCGTGGTGCCCCGCGATGCCATAGGCCAGCAGCCGGCCCAATGGCCCATAGCGCTCGCAAGCAATGCGAGCGCCCCAGGTTGCGTGATCCATCTTTCCGAATTCACCGCATAAACGCAGCTGAAATTCGCGGGTATATTTGCCGAGGTCGTGCAGCACGCCGGCCAAACGAGCTAGCAACGGCGCGCCGAACTGCTCGGCATGATTGGCGGCAAGCTCGCCCACGCGGGTCAGGTGCTCGTACAGCGGCTGCCAGTTGCTCTTGTCATTCCTGTCGGTGGAATGCGCAAAAAATGCGGTCTTTCCACGCATACCATCGAGATGCGAAGACTCGACCGACTGCGTACCCATCCCTGTAAGTTTCTCCATGACGTACCCCCTGATGTCCATACTGGCACATTACTGCGACGTCATCTCACAGACTGAGACTGAAGCGCGACTGTGCCTTTGGGCAGCTATGGGAGTATCGAAGAATGCAGCAACACTCAGCCCAGCAATGCCATCGCGGTCAGCCTATCGAGTTCTTCCTCGACAAAACCCGCTTCGATCCGCGCGGGCCGATTGAACGGGCCGCGAAGATTGACGCCCATGTAGTCGCGCAGCAGCGCGAAGAACGTGTCGACCGGTTCGAGTCCGTCGCGTTCGCAGCAATGCCGATACCAGCGCGTGCCGGCGGCGACGTGCGCGACTTCCTCGCGCAGGATCACTTCGAGGATGCCCACCGTGCGGGTGTCGCCGAGGTGGCGCAGGCGCTCGATCATGCCCGGCGTGACGTCGAGGCCGCGCGCCTCGAGCACGCGCGGCACCAGCGCCATGCGCGCGGTGTCGTTGCCGGCGGTTTTTTCCGCCATCTGCCACAAGCCGTCGTGCGCGTCGAAATCGCCATAGGCGTGACCGAGTTCGGCCAGACGTTCTGACAGCATCGCGAAGTGGCGTGCTTCGTCGTTGGCGCAACTGGCCCAGTCGCGGTAGTAGTCGTCGGGTTTGCCGCGGAAACGGTAGACGGCATCCCATGCCAGGTTGATCGCGTTGAATTCGATATGCGCCACGGCATGCACCAGCGCGGCGCGCCCCTCCGCACTGCCGAGTCCGCGCTGCGGCACCTGCCGCGCATTGACCAGGCGAGGTTTTTCCGGGCGGCCCGGCGCGGCGATCGGATCGGGCGGTGGCGAAGCCGGATCGGCATGCAGTCCGCCGGCCAGCAGCGCCTGCCACGTTTCGTGTGACAGGCGAAGCTTGTCCGCCGGATCGGTCGCGTCGAGACAGCGTTTGGCGGCTGCGTGAAGATCGATCATGAAACCGCTGCGGGCTATCGAGCTGCTTGATATCGAGCCGCGGTCAACCGACGCGGCGCGCGGCCTTCGCGTCGTCCGAGCGCAGCAACTGGATCTGCTCCAGGTAGCGTTGATCGAGCCCGGTGACGTATTCGCCGGAGAAGCACGAAGTGTCGAACTGCGTCAGCGCGTCGTTGCCGTCCTGCACCGCCCAGATCAGGTCTTTCAGGTCCTGGTAGATCAGCCAGTCGGCACCCAGCGTCTTCTCCACTTCGCGTTCGGAGTGGCCGGCGGCGACCAGCTCGGAGGCGGACGGCATGTCGATGCCGTAGACATTCGGATAGCGCACCGGCGGCGCGGCGGATGCGAAGTAGACGTTCTTCGCGCCGGCATCGCGGGCCATCTGGATGATCTGCTTGGAGGTGGTGCCGCGAACGATGGAGTCGTCCACCAGCAGCACGTTCTTCTTGCGGAATTCGAGATCGATGGCGTTGAGCTTGCGGCGCACGGATTTCACCCGCTCGCCCTGCCCCGGCATGATGAAGGTGCGGCCGATGTAGCGGTTCTTGACGAAGCCTTCGCGGAACGGCACGCCGAGCGCGCCGGCCAGCGCGCTGGCCGCAGTGCGCGCGGTGTCGGGAATCGGGATGACCGCGTCGATGCCGTGGTCGGGCCGCTCGCGCAGGATCTTCTCGGCGAGTTTTTCACCCATGCGCAGGCGCGCCTTGTACACCGAGACGTCCTCGATCATCGAGTCGGGCCGGGACAGGTAGACGTATTCGAAAATACACGGCGTGTGCACAGCGCCCTCGGCACATCGGCGACTGAAGAGCTTGCCCTGGTCGGTGATGACCACCGCTTCGCCCGGCGCCACGTCGCGGACGCGCTTGAAGCCGAGCACGTCGAAGGCGACCGACTCGGACGCCACCGCGTATTCGGTGCCTTCCGGCGTCACGCGCTCGCCCAGCACCAGCGGACGGATGCCATGGGGGTCGCGGAAAGCGATCAGGCCGTAGCCGAGTATCAGCGCTACGCAGGCATAGCCGCCACTGGCGCGCGCATGCACGCCGGCGACGGCCTTGAAGATGTGGTCGGGCGTCAGCTCCATGCGGTCCTGGATCTGCAGCTCGTGCGCCAGCACGTTCAGCAGCACCTCGGAATCCGAATCGGTATTGATGTGTCGACGGTCGTCCTCGAACATCTCGCGGCGCAGCACGTCGGTGTTTACCAGGTTGCCGTTGTGCGCGAAAGCGATGCCGTAGGGCGAGTTGACGTAGAACGGCTGCGCTTCGGCCGAGCCTTCCGAACCGGCGGTCGGATAGCGGCAGTGGCCGATGCCGATGCGTCCGCGCAGGCCGTTCATCGACGCCTCGCCGAACACGTCGCGCACCAGTCCGTTGCCCTTGTGCAGGCGCAGCCGCGATCCATCCACCGTGGCGATGCCGGCGGCGTCCTGGCCGCGATGCTGCAGCACCGTCAGCCCGTCATAGAGCGCCGATGCCACTTCGGTGGTACCGACGATGCCGATGATTCCGCACATGGTCGCAGCCTGCTTCAGTGAGTTGGGGAGTGGTCCGGCACGCTGGTCGCGGGTGCCGGTCGGGATGGAACAGTGCCCGATATCGCTGGCGCCGACGACGCGCCCGAGATGGGGCCTCGTTGCAGCCGGGACAAGTCGGGTAAATGATTGAGCACTTCCGCAGGATGGATTTTATCGAGTATTTCCTGCGGATGAAGACGGTCGCGCACGCTGGCCGGCACGTTGGCCGGAATAGCCTGGCCGAGCCACGCCGCCACGCCCTGGAACTGCGGCAGCAATGCGGACTGTTGCCACCACGGCTCGCGCGTGAAACCGGTAAGCCCCACCAGAAAGACCAGCACCGCCACGATCAACACGCCACGCAGGAAACCGAACACCATGCCGAACAAGCGGTCGATGCCCGACAGGCCGCTGCTCCAGAGCAGCCGCCGCATCGCAAAGCGGATCAGCGCGCCGACGATCAGCACGACGACAAAGCAGATGCCGTAGCCGACCGCGTTGCGCACCGTCGGCATCCTGATCGCCTGCTCCAGGTGCGCCGAAACCACCGGGCCGAACGCCCACGTGAACCAGAACGCGGCGACCCAGATCACCAGCGACAGCACCTCGGCGACCAGTCCGCGGAACAGCCCGATCAGTACCGACAGAGCCAGTACGCCGAGAATGACGCCATCGGTCCAGTTCACTCGCTCACCCCGGTTCGCGTACTGGTGCGGTGGATGGTCAGGGCACCGAAACGACGTTGCCGTCGATACCCATCTTGGCCTTCACCTGATCGCGCACGCGCTGCGCATCGGCGCGCTGCGTCTGCGGACCTGCGCGCACACGCCATAGCGTCTTGCCGCCGGACTGCACCGAATCGACGAAGCCGTCGAAACCGTTCGCGCGCAACTTGTCACGCAGCGCGATGGCGTCGCCCTTGCTGCTCATCGCGGCCAGTTGCACCGCCCATCCGCCGGCGCGGTTCGTTGCATGCGATGTCGCCGCGGCCGGGTTCCCGGGCGCAGCGGCATCGTCGTCGCGCCCGGCATCCTGCTCCAGCCGCGCCGGCGCGCCGGGAATGGACTGGGTGATCTTCAGGCGCGCCGCTTCCGCAGCGGTGCGCGTCCCGAAGGGCCCGGCCAGGACCAGCGTGCGCGGCTGGCCCCCCTGGTTGATGGCACGGCTGCTGACCGGATAACCCAGGGCACGCACACGGCGTTCAAGACTGGCGGCACCGGCAGCGCTGGCGTAGGCACTGAGGTTCAGGGTGAAACTTCCATGCCCGGCAGCCGCGGATGGCGTGGCGGCAATCGCTGGCGTCGGTGCAGGCTTCGCCACCGGCGGCTTCGATGCGGGCACCGCGGCTGCCGGCTGCTGCCTGATCGCCGGCGCATTCGCGGCCGGTTTGTTCTGCATCGGAATCACCGGCTGCGCGGGCGAGGTGCCGGTCGCCGTCGTCACCGTGGTCGGCTGGGGCGGTTTGCCCGCCATCGGATCAGTTTCCACATCGCGCGGACGATTGGAGCCGATGTCCACCGTAGCCAGGCGATCGCCCGAACCGGGGATGACGGACGTTGCGGTCGAGGTTGCCGCCGACGCGCCCACGGCGGGAGACGCCGGCGTGCCGACCGGGGCATCCGGCGACAGGCTCATAGTCTTGGTTTGCAAGTCGCCATCCGGGGCCGGCGGAATCGCCAGGCTTACCGACTGGTCGCCGCTGGGCGCCGGTGGCTTGCCGGAAAAGAACATCGGCACAAACAGAACCGCCAAGGCGATCAGTACGGCAGCTCCCAGCAGGCGTGTTTTCAAGACTTCGCTCCAAAGCGGCAAACGCGGCATACAGCAGCGCGATTATACCTGCCTGCGTCCGGCCACATGGCCAAACGGCGAATCGGTTCGTCCGCGGCGTTCAGCCGGCGCGTTCGGCGATGACAGCGCCAGCCACGAAAAACGAACCGAAGGCCAGGATGCGTTCGCCCCTGCGCGCCATGGCGCGCGCAGCCGCCAAGGCGCGGCGCACATCGGGATGCTCGTCGAAAGTCGCCTGCGGCAGGGTTTGCGCGAGAATCCCCCCGAGGGTCTGCGCATTCATGCCGCGTGGCGTGGCACGCTCCAGCCCGGCCAAGTGCCAGTGGTCGATCCGCGTGCCGAGTGCGGCGATGACGCCGGCCACATCCTTGTCCGCCAGTGCGCCATACACCGCATGCACGCGGGTGGGCGGTTGGGAATCCAGCCACTCCGCCAGCGCACGAGCGGCCTGCGGGTTGTGTCCCACGTCGACGGTCAGCGACGGATCGCCGCCGAGCGACTGCAACCGCGCCGGCACCCGCACATCCCACAGGCCGGCACGCACCGCGGCAAAGAAATTCTTCGGCTGGACCGTGTCGTCATCGGCGAACAGCGCATGCAACGCGGCGATCGCTGCCGCTGCATTGGCGAACTGCACCGGCGCCGCCAATACCGGATCGGGCAGCTCCATCGCCGTACCGTCGCGATGCTGCCAGCGCCAGCCGTTGGCGTGGCGCTCGGTATGGAAATCGACGCCGGCGCGTTCGATGCGCGCACCGATCCGGGTCAACGCATCGATCAAACCCTTCGGCGGCTCGGATTCGCCAACGATGGCCGGGCGGGCGGCCCGCGCGATGCCGGCCTTCTCGGCACCGATGCTGTCGCGATCCGGGCCGAGCCAGTCCATGTGATCCAGATCCACCGTGGTGATGACGGCGACATCGGCATCGACGATGTTGACGGCATCCAGCCGGCCGCCCAGCCCCACTTCCAATACCGCCACGTCGACCCCGGCGCGCGCGAACAGGTCCAGCGCGGCCAGCGTGCCGAATTCGAAGTACGTCAGCGGAACGGCGCCCTCGCCATCGGCAACACGTGCCTTCTCGATGCGCTCGAACGAGCCGATCAGCGACGCATCGTCAGCCTGGACGCCGTCGATACGCACGCGCTCGTTGTATTCCAGCAGATGCGGCGAGGTGAAGCTGCCCACACGCAACCCGGCAGCCGCCAGCATCGCCTCGAGCAGCGCCACCGTGGACCCTTTGCCGTTGGTGCCGCCGACGGTGATGACGCGCCGCGCCGGTGCCGGCGCGCCCATCCGTTGCCATACGCGGCGGACTCGATCGAGACCCAGTTCGATGCTGTGGACGTTGACGCGTTCCTGGTACGCCAGCCATTCAGCGAGATTGCGGGGCATGCAGTGACTTTGTGCGGGGAATGAACGGCATCCAGCAGCTTCACGGCGCGGATGGGGAGCACAAAGTTTAAAGCATCGACTCAGCCGAAGGGATGGATGCCGCTGTAGTGCAATGCCATGTACATCCCGAAAATCGTCCAGAATATTTTCTTCAGCGCCTTGCCGGCCAGCAATGCAACCAGCAGGCCGAGCAACAAAGGCATGTGCTTTTCAAGTGTGCTGCGAGTGTCGTTGACGACGTTCATGACTTGCTCCAGCGCAGGACCGTGACGGCTGCGCACGATGAGATGGGACGAAAGATATGGAAATATCCGTGCTCAGCCGTTCAACAGCAGGCTGGCGTGCAGCGACCAGTACAGCCCGAACGCCGTCGAGGCTGTGGCGAACGACACCAGCAGCGGCGGGATGCACTTGTCGATCAGCGAGTACTTCAGGAAGTTGTTCATGTGGATGCTCCGGCACCACCAAGGTGCGGAGGAATCATCCGTCGATCGTCTTGGCGAAAGCAGGGGCAGTCGTCAATCATCGCCGGTGACAATCGTCACCAGCATCTGTTTCACAACGCTGCGTGCCGCAGCCGCAGCGCATTGCCCACCACCGACACCGAACTCAGGCTCATCGCCAGCGCGGCGATCATCGGTGACAGCGTGATGCCGAACCACGGATACAGCGCGCCGGCCGCCAGCGGCACGCCCACGGCGTTGTAGACGAAAGCGAAAAACAGGTTCTGCCGGATATTGCGCACCGTGGCCTGCGACAGCTTGCGCGCACGCAGGATGGCACCGAGATCCCCCTTGACCAGCGTCACTTGCGCGCTTTCCATCGCCACGTCGGTACCGTTGCCCATCGCGATGCCGATATCGGCGGCGGCCAGCGCCGGTGCATCGTTGATGCCGTCGCCAGCCATCGCCACGCGACGGCCCTCGGCGCGCAACGCGTTCACCACGGCAGCCTTGTCGGCCGGCGAGACATCCGCGTGCACCGTGTCGATGCCGAGCTCGCGCGCCACCGCCTGCGCGGTAGTGGCGTTGTCGCCGGTCAGCATCACGATGCGCAAGCCGGCCGCGCGCAGTGCCTGGAGCGCAGCCGGCGTGCCCGGCTTGATGCGATCGGCCACCGCCAGCAAGGCGGCAAGTGCGCCGTCGATGGCCAGGAACATCACCGTGGCGCCGCTGCCACGCAGCAGCTCGGCGCGTGCGCCCACGTCCTCGCCGATGGCAATGCGCAACTCCACCATCAACTTTGCGTTGCCCAGCGCCACCTCGCTGCCATCTGCCTTCGCACTGACGCCGCGGCCGGTCAGCGAGCGGAAATCCGTCGCCGGTGGAATCGCCACGTTCTCCGCTTCCGCCGCACTCACGATCGCCCGTGCCAGCGGATGCTCGCTCGACCGCTCCAGCGCCGCGGCAAGCCCCAACAGATGTTCGCGCGATTGCCCGCCGAAGCTTGCCAGCTCGCTCAGCGTCGGCTTGCCCATGGTCAGCGTGCCGGTCTTGTCCAGCGCCAGCGTATTGATGCCGCGCAGCGACTCGATCGCACCGGCATCCTTGAACAGCACGCCGTTCTGCGCACCGCGGCCACTGGCCACCATGATCGAGATCGGCGTGGCCAGGCCAAGCGCGCACGGACAGGCGATGATCAGCACTGAAACCGCCGCGATCAACGCGTGCGCCAGGCGCGGCTCCGGCCCCAGCAGGGCCCACGATGCAAACGACAGCAATGCGACTGCCACGACCGCCGGCACGAACCAGGCCGCCACCTGGTCGGCCACACGCTGCAACGGTGCCTTGCTGCGCTGCGCCTGCGCCACCAGCGCCACGATCTGCGCCAGCATCGTCTCGGCGCCGACCCTCCGTGCGCGCATGACCAGCGCGCCGTCCTGATTCACGGTGCCGCCGGTAAGCGGATCGTCCTTCGCCTTGCTCGCCGGCATCGGTTCGCCGGTCAGCATCGACTCGTCGACGTGACTCTCGCCATCCAGCACCACGCCATCGACCGGCACCTTCTCGCCGGGGCGCACGCGCAGCACATCGCCCGCACGCACCTCGTCCAACGGCACATCGGTTTCGCTGCCGTCGGGAGCGATCCGCCGCGCGGCTTTCGGCGCCAGTCCGAGCAGCGCCTTCAGCGCCGCACCGGTGCGGCGGCGCGCGCGCAGTTCCAGGAAATCGCCCAGCGTGACCAGCGTGACGATCACCGCCGCCGATTCGAAATACACCGCGACGTTGCCATGCATGTCGCGGAAGCCCGGCGGGAAAATGCCCGGTGCCAGGAATGCCACCACGCTGTACGCCCAGGCGACGCCAGTGCCCAAGGCGATCAGCGTGTACATGTTCGGCGACCACGGTTTCAAGGACCGCCAGCCGCGCGCGAAGAACGTCGCACCGCCCCACAGCACCACGACGCTGCCGAGCAGCGCCTCGACCCAGCCGGCTGGGCGGTCCCACGCCATCGGCAGGTGCCAGCCGAACAGATGCGGCCCCATCGCCAGGGCGAACACCGGTGCGGTCAGCGCCAGCAGCCACCAGAAACGCCGCGTCATCGACGTCAGCTCGCCACCGTCGTCGGCGTCCGCAGACGGCATCATCGGCTCCAGTGTCATGCCGCACTTCGGGCAATGGCCAGGGCCGATCTGTTGCACTTCGGGATGCATCGGACAGGTGTAGATCACGCCGGGCATCGCCGTGGGAGAAGCCACGCGTCCTTCCAGATAGGCGGACGGGTCGGCCGCGAACTTATCGCGGCAATGCGCCGCACAGAAGTAGTACGTACGACCACCGTGCTCGATGCGATGTCTCGCCGACGACGGATCGACCATCATGCCGCAGACAGGGTCGGTCGCCATCGTGCCCGCACGCTGGTCACCAGCGTGGCAGCAGGAGCCCTGATCGTTCATCGCGCCACCGGCTCATCGCTCAGCGCACGCAGGATCGGGCACTGTTCCGGGGAGCCGTGTCCCGGGCAGGACTCGACCAGTTGCGCCAGCCCGTCGCGCACGCGCTGCAATTCGTCGATGCGCAGATCGATCGCCGCCAGCCGCTGCTGCGCGCGCTGCTTCACCGCTTTCACGCCGCGCTGGCGATCCACCGACAGCGCCAGCAGCTCGCGGATTTCCTCCAGCGTAAAACCGAGATCCTTGGCCCGCCGGATAAAGCGCAACTGCGCGATGGTGCCTTCGCCATAACTGCGATAGCCCGATGCGCGCCTCTCCGGCTCGGGCAGCAGCCCTTCACGCTCGTAATAGCGAATGGTGTCGATGGCGACGCCGACGCGCTTGGCGACGGTACCGATGGTGAGGGATGGCATTTGTGCGTTCATCGCTGAAGTCTAGACCATTGATCCAGGTCGAGAGTCAAGCACTCACCATCCCACGCAACACATCGATGCTGCGTTACCTGCCGCCTGCACGCCGCAGCAGCTTGCCCAGCAGTTCCTCGCATTCCCGGATGCGCAGCAGCCAGGTTGCCGCGAAGTAGGCAACGCCGTAGACGCCGAGCACATAGACCGCGGTAAAGATGGGGCCATGGCCCGGCACCAGGTATTCGACCGCGCATGCAAGCAGCGCCGCGACACAGGCGGCCAGCCAGAGCCTGGCCATCATGCGGATCGGCACGCCGGTCGGCTTGAGCAGGCGATTCATCTTGCTGCGCAACAGGTGGAACTCGATCCACCCGGCCACGCCGGCCGAGGCCGTCAGTCCCACCGCGCCCCACTGCGGCAAGACGCCGAGCAGGCCCGGCAGCAGCAGCGCGCTGGCAAGGCCCAGCACCGCCGTAATGGCAAGACGTATCAACGCGAAACGCAACGGCGTCCGCGTATCGCGCATGGCGTAATAGGTCGATGCGTACAGACGGCCAAACGTCGAGGCAAGCAGGCCGACGCCCGAACCGGCCAGGATCGCCCACACATAGCGCGAATTCGCGCTGGTGAACTGCCCCGACTGGTACAGCGCCGCCACGATCACGTTGCCGAGCGCGAGGAAGGCCATCGCCGAAGGCACGATGAAGAAGGCAATGCGCTCCAGCCCGCCGTTCAACCGCACCGAGAGCTTGTCCTTCATGTCCTCGTCGAGGCCTTCGCTGGCCATGCGCGAAAGTGTCGGCAATTCCGACGCCGATATCGCCATGCCGAACAGGCTCACCGGCAGCATGTTGACCGAGGCCGCCGTGGTGATCGCCGCCATCGCGCCACTACCCAGCCAGGTCGAGATCGCCTGGTCGACGAAGGCACTGATCTGCACCACGCCACGACCCACCGCCACCGACATGAAGCTGCCGCCGACCTGGCGCACATGCATATTGCGCCAATCGAAACGCAGCGGCAGGCGCGGTACCAGCTTCAGCACCGACGGCAACTGCACCAGAAACTGCAGCACGCAGCCCAGCACGGTGCCCCACGCGAGATACACGATCAACCGTTCCTGCGGCAGATTGCGGAACACCAGCAGCGTCGCGATCATCGACAGGTTCCACACCACCGGCGCCGCATACGACAGGAAAAACTTGTGGTGGCTATTGAGGATGCCGAGGCACCACGCCGACCACACCAGGATGCCGGTGCCGGGGAAGAGGATCCGTACGACCAGGATCGTCAGTTCGCGCTTCTCGCCCGCATACCCCGGCGCAATGATCCACAGCAGCCACGGCGTCGCCATCACGCCGATGGCGACGATGATCGAAATGCCCACCGCGAGAATCGCCGCGATCGCGCCGGCCAGGCGCCGGGCGTCGTCCTCCCTGCCCTGCTCCAGCAACCGTGCATAGACCGGGATGAAGGACGCCGAAAGCACGCCCTCGCCGAACAGGTTCTGCAGGAAGTTCGGCACGCGCAATGCCGAACTGAACACGTCGGCGATGTCGGACAGGCCGAAATAATGGGAGAACACCCGCTGCCGCACGAGCCCGAAGATCCGGCTGCAGAGAATGCCCGCGCCCACCAGCACCGCATGTCGTCGACCGGCCTCGGCCATGTCCGTCCCTGATTCAAAACGCGTAGCCTAGCATCGCCACCCGGCCGCTCGCGGACGGGACAGGCTGCCGATCAGGAAGTTGGCTCGAATACGCTAGACCGGCGCCAGCATCCAGCCATCACCTATGTCCACGCGTTGCATGGGCAACTCATAGACGCGCGACAGTACCTGCGGATCCAGCGCATGCGCGGGGCTGCCATGGCGCAGCAGCCGGCCGCGCACCAGCAAGGCCACGTCGTCGGCATAACGCACGGCAAGGTTGAGGTCGTGCAGCACCGCGATGACTCCATAGCCCTGCCGCGACAGCCGCTGCGCATGGCGCAGCACGAAGTGCTGGTGTGCGATATCCAGGCCAGCCTCGGGTTCGTCGAGCAACAGCCAAGCCGGCGCCGGACCGCGCTCCCACACCTGCGCCAGCACGCGCGCCAGTTGCACCCGCTGCTGTTCGCCGCCGGACAGTTCCGGGTAACGCCGCTCACGCAGTTCCCAGGCGTGCGCGGCATGCAGCGCGGCATCCACGATGCGGCGGTCTTCTGCGCTGGCGTGGCCGGTGGCGTGCGGGCTGCGGCCGAGCAGCACCACCTCGTCCACGCGGAACGCGAAACCCAATTGCACCTTCTGCGAAAGCATCGCGCGACGCCGTGCAAGGTCCACCGGCGACCATCCCGAAAGCCGCCGTCCATCCAGCGTAACCTTGCCCAGCGAAGGCGGAAGCAGGCCGGCGAGCGCGCCGAGCAGGCTGCTCTTGCCGGCACCGTTGGGGCCGGCCAATACCAGCAGGCGACCGGGTTTCGCGCACAGGCTCACATCCTGCAGGACACAACGGCCACCGCGTTCGAGATGCAGGCCATGCGCGGCGAGCTCGCCGCTGGGTTGTGCGGATTCGATCCAGTCGATGGCCACGTTCATGTGCGCACCTCGCCGATCCGCGAGCGCAGCAGCAGCCACAGGAAAAACGGCCCGCCGATCAGCGCGGTGAGCACGCCGATCGGCAGCTCCGCCGGGGCCACCAGCGTGCGCGCCAGCGTATCGGCAGCAACCAGCAGCGCCGCCCCGCCCAGGGCGGAGGCCGGCAGCAGCATGCGGTGATCCGGCCCCCACACCAGGCGCAGCAGGTGCGGCACCAGCAGGCCGATGAAGCCGATCACCCCGGTCATCGACACAGCCGCGCTGACCATCAGCGCCACCAAGGCGATCAGCAACGGCTGCACGCGCTCGGGCCGGAACCCCAGCAAGCGGGCCTCGTGTTCGCCCAGCAGCAGCGCATTCAATGCACGCGCGGTCCGCGGCAGCCACAGCAGCGGTAGCAGCATCGGCAACGTCACGATGCCGAGCCGTTGCCAGTCGCTGCCGCCAAGGCTGCCCAGCGACCAGAAGGTGAGATCGCGCAACTGGTTCTCGTTGGCCATGAACGTCAACAGGCCGATGCCGGCCATGGCGATCGCGCTGACTGCCACGCCGGCCAGCAGCAAGGTGGCCACACCGGGCCGGCGGCGCCCCATCAGGTAGACCAGCGCCGTGGCCACAAGACCACCTACAAACGCGGCCATCGCTACGCCAAGCGAACCGGCCAGGCCCGACGCGCCGCCAAACAGCACCCCACCGAGCACGATCATCACGACCGCACCCAGCGCCGAGCCGGCGGAGACGCCGATCAAGCCGGGGTCCGCCAGCGGGTTGCGGAACAGGCCCTGCATGGCCGCGCCGCCGCAGGCAAGCGAGGCGCCCACCAGCATCGCCATCAGCACGCGCGGCAGGCGCAGCATCAGCACCACGCGGTCGTCGCCGGTAAGCGGATGGCCGCTCGACCAGCGGCCGATGCTGCCCAGCACTTCCGCCGCGGAAAGATTCATCGCGCCCTGGCTCAAGCTCCACAACGCCGCCAGCGCCAGCAGCAGCACCAGTCCGCCCAGGGCGATCGGCCGCCGTGCACGCACGCCACTGCTCCGCGGCAACGCAATGCTGTTCATGACCTCAGTTCGGACAAAGTCTTCTGCAGCGCCTGCGCCTCTTCGGCACTGCGCGGACCGAATCCCAACAGGGCCTGGCCATCGACGAAGATCACCTGATGCAAGCGGCCGGCCGGCGTCTGCACGACGCCGGGCAGTTTCATCACGCCGTCGATGCCGCCGGTCTGTTCGCTGCGCTCGCGCATCAGCACGATCGCCTGGGGCGACAGCGCCACCAGCGCCTCCGCCGAGATCGGCTTGTAGCCGCTGTAGCCGTCCACCGCGTTGAGGCCGCCGGCCAGCGCGATCGCGCGGTCCGCTGCCGTACCGCTGCCAGCCGCCATCGGGCTGCCGGCGCCGGTCGACATCAGGAACACCACCCGCGGATGCCGGGGCATCTTCGCCACGCGTTCGGCCAGCGCGGCGTAGGCCTGCGCGATCTTCGTGGCCAGTGGCCCGGCCTGTGCATCGCGGCCGAGCAGGTGGCCGATCGTGCGTACCTTGGCGACCACGTCGGCCGGGGTGCGCGAAGCCGGCAACAGTTCCATCCGCACGCCCGCGCTGCGCAGTTGTTCGATCGCCGTCGGCGGGCCGGCATCATGCGTGGCGATGATCAACTGTGGACGCAGTGCCAGCACGCCTTCGGCACTCAACTGGCGCACATAGCCGACATCCGGCAGCTTGCGCGCCGCCGCCGGCCACTGGCTGGTACTGTCGACGCCGACCAGCGCATCTCCGGCATCCAGCGCATAGATCGTCTCGGTGATATCGCCGCCCAGCGCGACGACGCGTGGCGCAGTGGCGGCTGCCGCCGCGCCGGCGAACATGCTTGAGGCAATGCAGATCAGGCCCACAGCCACCCAGTTACGCATGCGCGGTCTCCCTGTCCCTGAGGCTGCCTGCGAGATCCCGCCACGCTTCCAGTTCCGGCACGCCGGGCTTGCGCTTGCCGAACAACTGCACGATCTGCCCGCCATGCGCGTCGTACAGCTCCAGCGACGTCACCGGGCCCTCCGGCGTGGGCTTCTGCACCACCCAGCTTTCGGCGATGTGATCCTCGCGCAGGTGCAGGTTGAAATCCTCGTCCAGCACGTTGAGCCACGGCCCCATGGCCTTGATGTTGACCACCGGGCCGGTGTGGATCTGCACCACGCCGGGCGAGCCGACGAACACCATGATCGGCAACCCGCTGGCCGCAGCCGATTCGAGCACCGTGCGGATCGACGCGTTGTCGACCGGTCGCGCGAACTCGCGACCGACCAGCCGCAGCGCCTGCGTGCGCGTGACCTTGTGCTTCTTCAGCAGGGCGAAGAAGTCATGCGGGTCACGCATCGCACGCCAGCCCGCGCGCAACGACTCGACCTGCACCGCCTCGTCGCCCAGCACGCCGGGTAGCGGTTCGGCGACCGCGTGCACTTCGAGCAAGGGCGACTGCACGCCGGCCGCATGCCGTGCCACCAGGCTGCGCCATGCGTCGTGGTGGCTGTCGTCGGTGAAATAGACCTTGTGCACGGCGCGGCCATCGCCGTCGAAGAACTGCAAGCTCTGCAGCGTGCGGCCGCGCGATTCTTCGGTCACGGCGAAGCCGTGCTTCCAGTGGTTGAGGAACAACCGCAGGTCGATCGCTTCGTCCAGCACCACGCCCATCACCGCGCCAAGCTCGATGTTGGCGAAGGTGCCCTTCTTCTCGTGCACGCAACTGCCGTTGCGTGTCAGCACCATCACCCGGCCCAACGTGGGCAGTTCGTGGATCAGCGCAGGCCACGGGCCTTCCAGCCGGACGATGCCATCGCCGCAGCGACTGGCGACCAGTTCGCCCTCGCTGACGCCGAGGCGCTCGGCCAGGTCGCGTGCGCGCAGCCCGGGCTCGCTCTCGCGCAGGCGTTGCCAGGCCATCTGCAACTGCCGCGGCGGCAGCGATTCATTCGTAATGAGAGTTTCGTTCAACATGATGGACTCCTGCTCAGAAAGTGAGCCGCACGGCCACGTTGAAGCTGCGGCCCGGCATGGTGAGGCGGTCGGCCGGCACGCTGCCGATGCCGGCGTCGTTGAGGCCATTGCCGGTCACCAGGTTGCCAAGCGTGCCGCCGTTGAGGTTGCCCCAGTCCCAGTACTTGCGATCGCCGAGATTGCTCACGCCCGCGTACAGCTCCAGGTTTTCCACCGGCGTGTAATGCGCATAGAGGTCGAGCGTGGCGTAGCCGGCCGGCCGGAAAGTGGTCGGATCGCTGAGCTGGCTGTGCCGGCGCACCGCCGTGCCGACCAGCTCGGCACCCCAGCTCGCGGCGTCGTAGCTCACCCCGGCCACCAGCTTCGCCGGGTCCACCGTGTTGAGCGGTGTGTAGCCGCTGTCGCCCGGCTGGATCAGGCGGCCGGTGGCGATTGCCGCGCTGCCCTTCAGCGACCAGCCGTCAAGCGCATCGCTGTAATTGCCCAGCCGCAGCAGGCCGCTGGCCTCGGCACCCTTGATGTAGGCACGCTTCGTATTGACCGACTGGAAGAATTCATTGACGAAGGCACCGGGAGACATCTGCAGCGCCCACGCTGGCACCTGCGACAGCGGCAGCGCATAGCCGGACCAGATGAAGTTGCGGTAGCGGTTGTAGTACGCGCCCACGCTGAACCAGCCGGCATCGCCCTTGCCGCGGAAGCCGAGTTCCGCACCGCGGCTGGTCTCCGCCTTGAGGTTGGGATTGGGCAGGAACGCGATGTTGATGCCGGGGATCGGCTGCTCGTTCCACGACCCCGCAATCTCGCTGTACAGCGGCGGCCGGAAACCGTAGGCGTAGTCGGCATACGCGCTGAACGTGTCGTTGAAGTGCCACACCGCGCCCAGCTTCGGCGACACGTGGTTTTTCTCGTAGTTGGTCTGCACGTAGCCCGGGTTGTAAGCCTGGTACAACGCGTCCGCGTCCGGCTTGTATTCGTAACGATCCGCGCGCAACGCCGGAGTGATGGTGAGACGGTCGCCGAACAGGCTGATCTCGTCCTGGCCGAATACCGAGTAGCGGTTGGTGTTGCTGTCCGGAATCACGTGCAGCGGATAATTGCCTGGCAGGAACGCACTGCTGCTGCCGGTGGCACCGGTACGCTTGTTGATGCCATAGCCGTCGACACTGCCCTGCGCATTGGTGCGCGATGCCTCGATGCCGTAGCTGATCGTCTGGCTGACGGAACCACCATCGCCCAGGTGCTTCACCGCCACCAGCTTGCCGCCGAAGACCTTCTCTTGCAGCGGCAGGCTGTCGTAGAAGCGCTTCACCGTGGCGGTTTCAGTCTGCGTGTTGGTGCGCGTGCGGCTTTTCTGCCAGTACACGTTCCAGTCCAGGGTATCCGCCAGCGCGGAGTTGAGCTGCGGGAACCACTGGCCGAGATTGGCACGGACGCGCATGTTCTCGTCCTGCGAGTTGTAGTAGCCCGCGGCAGGCGTGATGTTGGAAAGACCGTCCGTGCGCGTGCGCGTCTGCGAGCCGTCCAGGGTCACCCGGTCGGTACGGCCGCTGTCGGCGGTGTGCACGTACTTGCCGAGGAAGCTGTCCAGTTGGTAGGTCAGCGGATCGGGGCGGGTACGCGTGGCGCCGACACCGCCGATGTCGCCCTGGTTCGAGGTTTCGTGGCCCTCGCGATGGTTGGCGATGAACAGGATGCCGTTGCGCCGGTCGCCACCGGCCAGCGTGGCCGCCGAAGACAGGCTGCGATCGCTGCCGTCGTACTGCTCTTTCACCGACACGTACACGTCCTTGCCGGGCTTGAGGTAATCGGCAGGGTCCTTGGTCTGCAGGCTCACCACGCCGCCGAGCGAATCGGACGGATAGAGCGCCGACGCCGGGCCACGCACGATCTCCACCTGCTTGATGTCGTCCAGGTCGATGAAGTTTCGCCCGGCGCGGAAACTGCCGCCGGCAACGTCGGCGCCGAACGAGGCCGGCATCGACACGCCGTCGATCTCCATGCGCGTGCGGTTGCCGGAAAGGCCGCGGATATTGAAGCTGTCCAGGCCGAAGCGACCGGCGCTGCCGATCACCGAGACGCCCGGTTCGTACTGCACCAGGTCGCGGATAGTGGTCACCATGTGGCGATCCATCTGCTGCCGGCCGATCGCCGAGACGGTGCCGGGAATGTTCAACTGGATCGACGGGGTCGTCGCGGTGACCTTGATGCCCGGCAGCTCGGTGGTGTTCTTTGCATCCGCCGCCACGGCGGATTCGGCAGCCACGGCGGGCAGCGCCAGGGCTGCGCAGATCAAGGCAGCCAGAGGGGTGAAACGCAACATCATGAGAGGATTCCTTTGCGGGCGTGGATTTCACGCGGCTTGCTGGCAAAGGTGGGTGCAGGGACTGCACCGGGCTGGCGGCCGTTATCGGGGGACGGATGCAGCGCAGGTGCTCCGGCGCCGCACGGCGAACATTCTCATTCGCCAGTTGATGAGAATGTATCTCATTTAACACGAAGAATCCATACTGCTTGGCATGCGGAAAGAGCCGGCACGCGAAGCGCGAGGCAGCCGCGTACGTGCAAGGGAAACCGTGGGTGCACGGCCTGTCGTCGCAGCGGAAAAATTTCAGCAATACCCGTGGCGGTCGATGAACCAGCAGCGGTCGTCCGCAGAACCGATGACTGGCTTCCTCAAACCGGAGAAGGACGCGGCGCAGTCAGTCAGCGGACTGTTCGACGATCTCGACGCGATCCGGATAGAAGGCCAAATGATCCTTGATCTGCCGAACCGCATCGAACGGATGCTCGTAGGTCCACACCGCATTGATCGATCGCTCGCCGCCAAGCGCTACGCTGTAGTAGGCGCAGTCGCCCTTGTACGGACAATAGGTGGCGTGGTCGGTCCGTTGCAGTTGGGACATGTCGACATCCTTGCGCGGGATGTACTGCACGGCCGGATAGTCCGCCTCCTGCAGCGTCAACGCATCGATGGTGTCGGCAATGACGCGCCCTTCGACCGACACGGTGATGTGCGCGGGATTCGGCGTGATCGTGATCAGATGATCGGGGCCGGGAATTTTGGTGGGTCGTGTGCTCATGGAGCGATCCTCGTCTGGACTGCATTTCTTCGATAGGGATACGACGCTCAGGCCGCCGCATCCTCCGCCGCCACGAAACCACCGGTCTGGCGTTTCCACAATCGCGCGTAGAGACCTTCGTGGGCGATCAGTTCGGCATGCGTGCCGGTTTCGACGACCTGCCCCTTGTCCAGCACCACCAGCCGATCCATCCGCGCGATGGTCGACAGGCGATGCGCGATGGCGATCACCGTCTTGCCCTGCATCAGGATGTCGAGGCTGTCCTGGATCGCAGCCTCGGCTTCGGAGTCGAGCGCCGAGGTGGCTTCGTCGAGCACCAGGATCGGCGCATCCTTCAGCAGCACCCGGGCGATCGCGATGCGCTGGCGCTGGCCGCCGGAAAGCTTGACGCCGCGTTCGCCGACCAGCGCGTCGTAACCGAGCCTGCCCTCGCCGTCGACCAGTTGCGGAATGAATTCGTCGGCGCGCGCCTTGCGCACCGCTTCGAGGATCTGCGCCTCGCTGGCATCCGGGCGCCCGTACAGCAGGTTGTCGCGGATCGAACGATGCAACAGCGAGGTATCCTGGGTCACCACGCCAATCTGCGAACGCAGGCTTTCCTGCGTAACGTTGGCGATGTCCTGACCATCGATCAGGATGCGCCCGCCTTCGAGGTCATACAGCCGCAGCAACACATTGACCAGGGTGGACTTGCCCGCGCCGGACGGCCCCACCACGCCGATCTTCTCGCCCGCACGCACCGCGAGGTCGAGCCCGGCGATCACCCCGCCCTGCTTGCCGTAGTGGAAGTGGATGTGTTCGAAGCGCACCGCGCCGCTGGTCACCTGCAACGGCATCGCGCCCTCCTTGTCCTGCACCGCGCGCGGCTGCGAGATGGTGGTGATGCCGTCCTGCACCGTGCCGACGTTCTCGAAGATGCCATTGACCACCCACATGATCCAGCCGGACATGTTGTTGATGCGGATCACCAGCCCGGTCGACAGCGCGATCGCGCCCACCGTCACCCTGCCCTGGCTCCACAACCAGATGGCCAGCGCCGAGGTGCCGACGATCAGGAAACCGTTGAGCGTGGTGATGCTGGCATCCATCGCAGTGGTGAGCCGGGTCATGCCACGCAGCTTGTCGGTCTGCTCCTGCATCGCCTCGGCGACGTAGGCTTCCTCGCGCTGCGTATGCGCGAACAGCTTCAGCGTCAGCACGTTGCTGTAGCCGTCGACGATGCGTCCCATCAGTTTCGAGCGCGCTTCCGACGAATGCCAAGAACGGTCCTTGATGCGCGGGATGAAATACACCAGCGAGCCGACATACAGGACGAGCCACGCCACCAGCGGCGCGGCCAGCCAGACGTCGGCCTGCGCGAACATCACGATCGCGCTGCCGGTGTAGATGGTGACGTACCAGATCGCATCCACGATCTGCACCGCCGATTCGCGCAACGAACCGCCGGTCAGCATGATGCGGTTGGCGATGCGGCCGGCGTAGTCGTTCTGGAAAAAGCCCAGGCTCTGGCGGATCACGTAGCGATGGTTCTGCCAGCGGATGCGGTTGGTCAGGCTGGGCACGATCGCCTGGTTCACCAGCAGGTCGTGCACGCCAATGGCGAGCGGCCGGATGACCAGCGCGACGAATCCCATCCACAGCAGCGTGCGTCCGTGCTGCCGGAAGAAATCCGCCACCGGCACGCCCTTGGTCATGTCGACGATGCTGCCGATGAAGCCGAACAGCGACACCTCGACGATCGCCACCACGAAGCCCACCACGATCGCCACGGCGAACACGCCCCACACCTGGCGCAGGTAGAAGGCATAGAAGCGCAGCACCGACTTCGGCGGCATACCGTCGACCGGCTCCTTGAACGCATCGATGAGGGATTCGAACCAGCGAAAGATCATGGACATCACTTGGAGTTGAACGGCATCAGATATGTCCTGCGGACACCGCATGCAAGGGCGGCGTTGACCGCATCTCGACCGGCGCCGTGGCAGATTGCGCCGGGCGTGACGACAACATCGCACCACGGCAAACCATCGTGCGGAGAAGAGCATGACTGTATCCGCAAGAGCCGCCGCAAGTCGCGCCGGCACGCTTTTCTCGCCTGCACGGCATTGTCGGCGCCGGCGGCAAGCGGTATCCGAGGTGAAAAGATGCACGGACGATCATGAACGCCGGCAACGAAACCGTTCCGGCGCGATTGACCCGCCGATGCCGCACTCCGATCATGCCCGGATGCCCACCTTCCTCCGCTGTCTCCTGATTCTGCTGCTGGCGCTCGCCGGCCCTGTCGCCTTCGCGCAAGACACGCCGGATGCCAATGCAGCCGCGCCCGATGTGACGCTGACGCCAGCGCAGACATTGAGCCAGTTGCGCACGCGGCTGGATGACATCAAGGCGACCGTGGATTCCAAGACAGCCGATGTGCCGTTGAATGACCTGCGCGCACGCGCGCTTGCCGTCCAGCAATGGGCCGAGCAGTTGGTGTCCACGTTGTCGCCACAATCCGCCAGCCTGCAGGCACGCGTGGATGTGCTCGGTCCGGCGCCGGTGAAGGACGCGCCCGCCGAATCGCCGCAGCTCAGCGCGCAGCGCCGGCAACTGGGCAAGCAAAAAAACGATCTCGACGGCCAGATCAAGCAGGCTAATTCATTGGCCACCGAAGCCGGGCAACTGGCGACCCACGTCGCTGAATTGCGCCGGGACAAGTTCCAGACCCAGCTCGCCTCGCGCACCGCCACGCCATTCAGCCGGGCGTTCTGGGCCGATCCGGCCAAGGCATTTCCCGACGACATCGGGCACGTGCGGGAACTCGGCAGCGATGCCGTCACTGCCGTGCAGCAAGCCTGGCAGGCGCCGAATCGCCTTCCGTTCGTGCTGTGCCTGATCATCGCCGCCGCGCTGCTCACCGTCGGCCGCTGGCTGATCGAGCGCACGCTGGTGCGGATCACCACCGACCGGATGCCGGCGGGCCGGCTGCGGCGCAGCGCGTTGGCCGTGGCAGTGACGCTGGCCTATACGCTGTCGGTGGGACTTGCGGCGCAGTTCGTCTATCTCGCGCTGAACTGGAACGACCTGCTCGGCGACGATCTCGACGAACTGGCGCACCGGCTGGTGCGGCTGGTGGCGTTCGCCGCATTCGTCACCGGGCTCGGTCGCGCGATCCTGTCCAGCAACCGTCCCTCCTGGCGCCTGCCCGCGCTGTCCGACGATGCGGCGAAGCGTTTGCGTTCGTTCCCGTGGTTGATGGGTGCCGCCACACTGCTGATCAACGTGGTTGAAAAGATCAACAGCACGATCGGCGCGAGCCTGGCGACCACCGTGGCGACCCGCGCGATTCTCGCGGTGCTGGTCGGGCTGCTGGTGGGCAGCGCGCTGATGCGTCTGGGCCAGTCCCGGCGCGCGACGGTCGCCGCGGGCGAAAAACCAGGACAGCGACCGGTCTGGGTCGGGCTGGTGAT
Source organism: Rhodanobacter sp. (assembly GCA_036398675.1). Classification (GTDB taxonomy): domain Bacteria; phylum Pseudomonadota; class Gammaproteobacteria; order Xanthomonadales; family Rhodanobacteraceae; genus Rhodanobacter. Next base: position 30,803 of record DASWOQ010000072.1, read on the forward strand.
CGGCGCGGCGTTCGTCTGCGTCGGCATCACCCTGCTCGGCGTGGTATCGGGCTATATCGCGTTCGCGTTCTTCATTGCGCGGCAGATGCTCTGGTTCGGCGTGGTGCTGACCACGCTTTACCTGCTGATGCATCTGGTCGACGACATCTTCGATACCGTGTTCGCGCCGAAAGGCCGCACCGGCCTGCGCATGCAGAACAATTTCGGGCTGACTCCCGGCGCGCTTGAACAGGCCGGGACGCTGCTGTCGGGCGTCACCCGCGCCATGCTGCTGATCCTCGCCGTGGCGTTCGTGCTGGCACCGTTCGGCGCCGGGCCGCAGGAGCTGATCGACCGCGTCGGCGGCACATTGTCGAACGTGCCACTGGGCAAGTTGAACATTCGTGCCGGCGACATCTTCAACGCGTTGCTGGTTTTCGTGCTCGGGCTGCTCGTCCTGCGCGTGGTCAAGAAATGGCTGAGCGAACAACTGCTGCCGAAGACCTCGCTCGATCCGGGCATGCAGAATTCGATGGTCACCCTGCTCGGCTACGTCGGCGGTGTACTCGTGTTCGGACTGGCGCTGGCGGACATGGGCGTGGACCTGCAGAGCATCGCGTGGATGGCCAGCGCGCTGTCGGTCGGCATCGGTTTCGGCCTGCAGGCGATCGTGCAGAACTTCATTTCCGGCCTGATCCTGCTGGCCGAGCGGCCGGTGAAGGTGGGCGACTGGGTGAGCATCGGCGGCGTCGAAGGCGATATCCGGCGCATCAACGTGCGCGCGACGGAAATCCAGATGAGCGACCGCTCCACCACGATCGTGCCGAACTCGCAGTTCATCACCTCGAACGTGCGCAACGTGACGCTGGCGAACGCGCAGGGCCGCGTGAGCATCAAGCTGTCGATGCCGCTGGACACCGACGCGAGCAAGGCGCGCGATCTTCTTCTCGACGTGCTGCGCGGCCATCCGGGAACGCTGCCGACACCCGCGCCGGCCGTGACGCTGGAGAACCTCGATGCCGGTGCGATGACCTTCGCCTGCATCGCCTATGTCAGCAGCCCGCGTGACGTCAGCAACGTGAAGAGCGACGTGCTGTTCGAGATGCTCGAACGCCTGCGCGCCGCCAAACTGCCGCTGACCAGCCCGCAAAGCATGGTCGTGCGCACGTTGCCGGCGGCAACCGACGGCACCGAAGACAGGGATTGATCGCATCGCCCGGGCCGCGGCAGCCGCGCCGTGAATTCCACGCTGCGACAACAGGCATTGGCGCTAGCCTGACCCTTCGTCCCTCACTGGAGTCATCGCCATGGCAACCACTATCCAGCAAGGCAGCACGATCATCCCCTGCCTGCGTTATCGCGACGCACACGCCGCAATCGACTGGCTGTGCAAGGCCTTTGGCTTCATCAAGCACGCGGCGTATGAAGACGACAAGGGACGCGTGGAGCATGCCCAGCTGACCTGCGGCAACGGCATGGTCATGCTCGGAGAAGTACGCGACGACGATTTCGGCAAGCTCATCGCGCAACCGGACGAAATCGACGGCCGCGAAACGCAATGCGCCTGCGTGATCGTGGCCAACTGCAAATCGCACTACCTACAAGCCGTGGCCGCCGGCGCGATCATCGTCGACGACTATGCCGAGAAGGAATACGGCGGCGCCGGCTACAGTTGCCGCGATCTTGAGGGCCATCTCTGGTATTTCGGCAGCTACGACCCATGGCAGCCCGGGCAAGCCTGACGCGCATATCCCCGAAACGGAAAAGGGCCGGCACCAGGCCGGCCCTTCCGTTGCAATCCCACGAAACATCGATCAGGGCGTGCAGGTCTTGCCGCGCGGTCCGTGCGCGCCCTTGGCCTTGGCATCGGCTTCGCTCATGTACTCGCCGTGCTTGGTCTTGCCGTACCACTTGTCGCCGGGGCAGTGGTAGACCTTGCTGGAGTCGTTGACCCAGACCAAGCCCGGGCCGCCACCCGGTGCGGCATCGGCAGCCGGCGCGGGCATCGCTTTGTGGGCTTTCATGGCAGTGTTGGCCGCTGGAGCCGGGGCTGGAGCAGCGGCGGTCGGGGTCGGCGCTGCAGGTGCTGCCGGCGCGGCGGCAGGTGCGGCGGCGGCTGGCGCAGCCTTGGCGGCCGAAGCGGCATCCGTGGCGTACCACTCCTTCACACCCTTGTGGCCACGGCATGCACCGCGCTTGGTAGCGGTGCTGGTGTAGCTGCCGTCCTTGCACTGGCCGGTCGAGCCAGCCGGCGCGGACGCCTGCTGTGCGTGAACCGCGGAACCTGCGAACAGGCCGGCAACCAGAACCGCGATCAAAACTGACGATTTCATTTTCGGACTCCCTCCACGTGAATTCGTAACGATGCGCAGGCCCGGGACATTCTTCCGAATGGTCACCGCCCCGCTTCTCTGGTCCAGCCGAATCAGCTTCCGCACCTTGCGGAAACCAGCATCGGTGGACTCCCCCAAGCTTCTGCCAGTGCAGCGCTTGCGCCGCGACTATGCCGCAAAACCATGACCGTGAAACGTACCGCACCCGCGGCGTTCATCCGGCAGACGGCCGTTTCGAAGGAACTTGCGGAACAACCCTCTGCATTGGAGTTCAGGGAGTCGGTACCGGCGCCTTCAGCGTGGAATGAGGGCGCGCGGTCGCATACATCGCCCAGCTGATCTGCTTGAGCAGCGCCTGCCGGTCCTTGCCCTGCGCGTACAGGTCCATGTGCGTCTTGTTGGGCAGGAAACGGATATCCGACTTGGCATGCAGGCCGTCCAGCACGGCCTTGAGCTTGTGCGCCACGCCGTCCAGGTAGAACGTATCGGCGGTGCCGACGTACAGGTGGATCTTGCCGTCCAGGTCGGCCTTGAGTTGCGGCCACTGCTGCCGCAACCGCCAGGCGATGTCGTAATGGTCGCGCCAGTAGCCGACCACGGTCGGATCGACAGCCCCGGTGTCGCGATCGAACATGGGCTCGGGCCGGCCGTCCTTGCCGCGCGGCGAGAACACCCACTCGAACGAGGCGAGCTGACCGCCGTAAGTACCCAGCACGCGCTCGAGTTTCGCGAACTGCTCGAACGTGCCGAGCACCTTGTCGTGATCGCGTACCAGCGGGTACGCGGAACCGTCCGGCCGGCGATAGGCATTGGCGTTCGGCGCATACAGGTCGATGCCGGTGAAGTCATGGAAATCGCTGGGATCCGGCGAGGTCGACCAGGTGCCGCCGAACACTTTCGGATAGCGCGTCTGCAGCCACAGCGTGGCCCAGCCACCGGAGGAGTGGCCATTGAGGAAACGCCCGTTCGCATCGCCGTCCATGCGGTACTGCGCTTCGAGGTGCGGGATCAGTTCCTCGGTCAGCGCCTGGCCCCACGGGCCGTTATTGACCGAGTCGGCGAACTCGTGCGTGCCGGTGGTGCTGGACTCGTCGAGGAACACCCAGATCATCGGCGGCATTTCCTTGTCGAGCATCGCCGCATACACGCCGACCAGGCTGCCGGATACGCGATCGTTGTTGCCGCCGAAACCTTGCGTGTAATACACCGTGGGATAACGCGCGGAAGCCTTCGCGTCGTAGCCCGGCGGCGTCAGCACCCAGCCGCGCATGCTGATCGCCCGGCCCCAGAAAGCACTCAGCGACGGACTGGTGAAATCGACGAGGGTGGCGTGCTGGCGCGCTTCCGAAGCTGCCTTGCGAACGGCCTCCGGAGCCGATGCTCGCATTTTCCACGGATCGCTCGCGGGCAAGGCCTTGGCCAAAGTCAGGGTCGGAATGCTCGCCGTCGGCAGATGCACCTTCGCCACCGTACTGACGAGATCGCCCGCACCGCGCCCGATGTAGTTGTAGCTGTGATCGACGTCGAGTACGGCCTGGATGTAGTAGTCGCCCGGCGGCAATTGCGAATAGCCGGCGGGAAATGCCAGCTCGTCGGCATCGATGTCGACGACCTGTCCCGGCTGCCATTGACTCACTTCGCGCGCGGCGACGCTGGTGTCGCTGGCGCGGAACGGATTGGCGTCCACTTCCTCGACCTTGCTGTCCTTGCCCTCGGATTCTTCCCTGGCAGCGGCTTCGGCGGCCTTCGCCTCGGTCGCGAACAGCAGCAACCGGCCGGAAGTGGCCTGCGCGGATGCTTCACCCAGTTGCACGTGGAAAAGCCGATGCGCCGGGACAGCATCGACACGGGCGTCGGCACGGGCCTGTGCCGCGCCGGCACATAGTGCGATGCCCAGCAACGCGACAACGGCATGATGGCGAAAATGCATGGTGGATCTCCGATCAACAAGACGATGGAGCCGGAAACGGCCGAAGGCGTTGCTCCCCTGGCGCCTTCGGCGGCATGCCGGACATTCATCCCGGCACGCCGTCGATAGTCAGTCCTTCAGTGTTTCTGACGCCGACGGCAGCGGCACCAGCTTCAGATCCTGGAAGTCGAAGCTGAAATCGGTCAACGGCGAAATCGGTTCCATCCGCGCCTCGGTGACATGGCCGTCCATATCCAGCATGAAGGTGAGGAACGCGTCGGCGTTGAGCGAGCGATCGTCCCAGCGCACGGTGAACGTGTCGTGCTGCCAGGGCGTCATGGTGCCGACCAGTTGCGCGGTCTTGCTGAAGCGCAGGCGCAGCTTGCCGTTCTCGTTGTCGATGACGACGTCGCCGTACCAGTTGTCGCGATAGGTGCCGGCGTATTTCGCCAGCGGCAATGAAGGCTTGCTGGCTTTGTCCCGCGCCGCTTCGTGTTTGGCGAAGCTGTCGTCGGCATGCGCCTCGGCCTTCTTCACCGCCTTGCCGTAGATGGCGACCCAGTCGGTTTTCTGCCCAGGGTTCAGATACGCATCGAGCGCGCGATAGGTCACCGCGTTGAACGCCGCACCCGATTCAGCGTTGGTCAGCACCACCACGCCCAGGTGCAGTTCGGGCACCAGCGTGACGCGCGACACCATGCCCGGCCAGCCGCCGGTATGCCAGACCAGCCGCTGGTTGCGGTAATCGGAGAGGAACCAGCTTTCGCCATAGCCGTAGAAGTGCGGCGTCAGCGGTGCCAGCTCGGGGATCGGCGGCTTGCCGATGCTGATCGGCGTCAGCATCGACCACATCTGCTGCTGGCTGTCGGCACTGAACAGGCGCTGCGGCTTGCCGTCCTTGCCGGACGCAGGCAGTGCGCCACCCGCCAGTTGCACGTTCATCCACTTGGCCAGGTCGTGCACGCTGGCGTAGATGCCGCCGGCACCGGGGTCGTTGAGCCAGGCCATCGGCGGAACGGTTTCGAGATTCTTGAAGTTGGCCTTGGCATGGCCCATCGCCACGTCCATGCCGGATGTCAGATACGTCTTGTCGATCAGCGACTCGTCCATGCCGACCGGCTTGAAGATGTGCGTGCGCACGTAGTCGGCGTAACTCTGGCCGGAGGCCTGCTCGATCACCAGCGTCGCCACCGCGAACAGGATGTTGTCGTAGGCGTAGCCGCTGCGGAAACCATTCTTGATCGGCACATTGCGCAGATGCTCGACGACTTCCTTCGTCGTATAGGAAGTCGGCGGCCAGTACAGCAGATCGCCCGCGCCCAGTGACAAGCCGCTGCGATGCGCGAGCAGGTCGCGGATGCGCATCTCGTGCGTCACGTAGGGGTCGGACATGCGGAACCACGGCAGGTGGTCGATCACCCGGTCGTCCATCTTCAGCTTGCCGGCCTCGGCCAGTTGCTGCAGCGAGGCGGCGGTGAATGCCTTGGTGTTGGAAGCGATGGCGAACAGCGTGTGCGCGTCGACCTGATCCGGCTTGCCGATCTCGCGCAGACCGAAGCCCTGCTCCATCACCACCTTGCCGTCCTTGACGATCGCCACCGCGATGCCGGGCACGTCGAAGGTCTTGCGTGCGCTGTCGACGTAGGCGCCGAAATCCTGCAGTTGCGCAGGCAACATCGGTCGCGCCGTGTCGTGCGTGCTGATCGGCAGGTCGGCTGACTTCGTGGCCGGCACTGCCTGCGCCCAAGCGCCGGTGCCGAGGACAAGCAGCGCACAGCAACCCGCCATCCGCGTGGAGAAGACTCGCAGGGACATCTTTGGACTCCGCCTGTTTTGGAATCCGCCCACTATCCCGGCTAATCGCCGACGATGCCAGCCCCGAAGGTCACGCCGTCGCTGCCGCTTCACGACGGCAACGTAAGATGACGCGACCTTCGACGACGACGATGATCATGACCGGTAAATCCGCCGACCTGTTTGCCAATGCCCGTTCGGGCGATTCGCGGATTCGCGTGGGCATCGGTGGCTGGACTTACGCGCCCTGGCGCAGGAACTTCTACCCCAATGGCCTGGTGCAGCGGCGCGAGCTGGAATACGCCAGCCGGCATCTGCGCACGATCGAGATCAACGGCACGTTCTACGGCGCGCAGAAACCTGCGACCTACAGGAAGTGGGCGTCGGAAACACCGGATGGCTTCGTCTTTTCGCTGAAGGCACCGCGTTACGTCACCGAGGGCAAGCGGCTGGCCGACACCGGCAAGGGCATCCAGGGTTTCGTGCAGGGCGGGTTGGCCGAGATGGGCGACCGGCTCGGGCCAATCCTGTGGCAGTTGCCGCCATCGCGATCGTTCGATGCCGACGACCTAGCGGCGTTCCTCGACCTGCTTCCGCGCAAGCTGGGCGGCCAGACGCTTCGTCACGTACTGGAAGTGCGGAACACGGATTTCATATGCGAGCGCTATGTGACGCTGGCACGTAGCCACAATGTGCCGACGGTGTTCACCGATTCGCCCGACTATCCGTCCATCGCGGACATCACCGGCGATTTCGCCTATGCGCGGTTGATGCGCAGCGCGGACGAAGCACCGCACGGCTACGGGGATGCGGCGCTGGATCAATGGGCCGGCCACGCGCGCAGTTGGGCCGCCGGCAAGGACATCGCGGAGCTACCGCACACCGCATCGTTGCAAACCACACAACTGCCGCGCGATGTGTTCGTGTTTTTCATCAGCGCGGCCAAGCACCGCAATCCGGCCGCGGCGATGGCGTTGCAGGCACGGATCGACGGCGCTTGAATCGGGCCGGCACGCGACCGCGTGACACGGCTTATCAAGGACGATCGCACGCACTAAGCTCGCAGGACTTCCCACTGCCACGAATCCGCATGCGCCGACTCCATCCCTTGATCCTGCTGGTCGCCGTGGTGTTCGCCATGGTGATATGGCACAGGCGAGCGCCTTCGCCGGCGGCCGTCGATCATCCCGCAGCGACGGCGCAAACCGGGTCGCAGGGTTCGAACCACGAGTCGTTGAGTGACGGATCCGCGCTTCCGTCGTTCCTGCCGCCGGAAGCGCGGACCACGCTGGATGCGATCGCGCGCGGCGGCCCGTTCGAGCATCGCCAGGATGGCGTCGTGTTCGGCAACTACGAAGGCCTGCTGCCACAGCAACCGCGCGGCTATTACCACGAGTACACCGTGGAAACGCCAGGCGCCGATACGCGCGGTACACGGCGCATCATCACCGGCGGCACGCCGCCGACCGTCTACTACTACACCGACGATCACTACCGCAGCTTCCGGCGCTTCGAGGCAAGCCGATGAGCGCGCGCCATTTCGACCTGGACCTGACCCGGCCGATGCAGAGCGGCGTGTATTTCGTCGGCATCGACGATCTCGACCGCCTGGCCCGGATCGCGGCGCGCGACGAATTGCATGTCAGCCACGTCGATCTGGCAGGCTGTCGCGGCAAGGACGAACTGCTGCGTCGGTTGGCCGCTTCGCTACCGTTGCCGGCCACGTTCGGCGATAACTGGGACGCGCTGGCCGACTGCCTGCGCGACCTGGACGGCATGCCTGCATGGGGCCGCGTGCTGTTGTTCGAGCATGCCGACGACCTGCGCCTCTCGGCCGAGGCGGACTTCGACGTGCTGCTCGGCATCCTCGATGACGCCGCCACGTTCGGCAGCGAACACGACGTACCCTGGTTCGCGTTTCTCTCGCTGCCCGACAGTGGTTTCGACAAGCCGCGCACCACGGCCTGAAATCCTGTCATCCTCAGCGGCCACGCATTCTGGAAGACCTCATGCAAACCATCGATTTCGAGCTGGAAGGCGACTACGTCGAACTCAACATGCTGCTGAAGCTCGCAGGCCTGTGCGACAGCGGCGGTGCCGGCAAGAAACTGGTGGCCGGCGGCACGGTAGCCGTCGATGGCGCCGTGGAGCTGCGCAAGACGCACAAGGTACGCGCCGGTCAGGTCGTGCAGTTGGGTGATGTGGAAATCCGCGTGCTGGCCGAGCGGGAATAGGCCGCGCTGGCCTTCAACAATCAGGCAGGCAGCTTTCGCAGTCGCCGGTCCAGTTCATTGCCTTCGGGCAATCGCAGCAGGAAATCCCGCTCCAGCACCTGCCGAATTTCGACGTGGCCGGAAAGCGATCGACGCTCGGGCTCGCGACCCGGCCGGCGGATGGTGAATTCATGATTGAGCAGGCTCAGGCGGCGATCCGGTTCGGTGCGCGCGACGATCAGGTTGCCGACGAACCGCGATGCCACGTGCGTCGAGACGTAGTGATTGGACACGATGCAATCGATCATCTCGACCGGTCGCAGGTCGAAACGATAAAGCGTCAGCCATTGTCCGCGTACCAGCGATTGCATGCGCCACTCGCTGCCCGACTGCAGCAGCCGGTAAGGTTCGAGGCTCGTCGGTTGGGCGATATCGGGAACCAGCCGCAGCGCGCCGCTCAGCGTCTGCCCGCCGAAACCCACATCGACCAGCCAGCTGTCGCCGTCCAGCTCGACGCGCAGCAGCATGTGGGTCTGTCCCGTGATCGCGTCCTCCGGCTGATTCCACAACACGCGTGCGATCAGGTAGCTCACCTCGAAACCGAAGCTGCGCAATGCTGCCGCAAACAGCAGATTCTGCTCGAAACAGTAACCTCCGCGCCCCGAATGCAGCAGCTTGTTTTCCAGCGCCGGCAGCTCCAGATCGACGGCGAGGCCGAGCAGCGGATTCAGGTTCTCGAAGGCGATGGATGCCACATGCGCCGCCGCCAAGGCCCGCAGATGTTCCACGTCGACGGAAACCGGATGCTGGAGTCCGATGCGTTTCAGGTAGGCGTTCAGGTCGATCGATGACTGCATGTGGGGGCGGCCCTCCTTGGAGGGCGAACGATATCACCGGGCAACGGATGTCCGTCGACGTAACCGCAAGCGTGGCAACGGCGAATAACCCGTGAGCCGCCACATCCGTGGTTGCGGTTTCCGCTTATTCGATAGCCACCTGCCGAACGGGTGCGCCATCAGCCAACGAGGTTTCTCCCATGATCCGTCGGACGTCCCCCATTCTTCCGCTAGCCACCGCCCTGATGATGGTGGCATTGAGCGCGTGCCGGAGCGCATCCGCCGCCAGCGAAGCACAGGTATTGCCCGCGCCCATCGTGGATGCGGCAAGCACTGCCAATCCGGGCGAACAGACCGCCGTGTTCGCCGGCGGCTGCTTCTGGGGTGTCGAAGCCGTGTTCGAGCACGTCAAGGGCGTGCACAACGTCGTGGCCGGTTATTCGGGCGGCGCGCGCGGCACGGCAACCTACGACCAGGTCAGCGACGGCGATACCGGCCACGCCGAATCGGTGAAGGTGCAGTTCGATCCGCAGCAGGTGAGTTACGGCACGTTGTTGCGCGTGTTCTTTTCGGTGGCGCTGGATCCGACCGAACTCAACCGGCAAGGCCCCGACAGCGGCACGCAGTACCGTTCGGCGATCTTCTACGGCAGCGACGAGCAGCGGAAGATCGCATCCTCGTACATCGCCCAGCTCACCGCCGCGAAATCCTTTTCCGCGCCGATCGTGACGCAGGTGGTGCCGCTGAAGGCTTTCTACCCGGCCGAGGCGTATCACCAGCACTACTTCAGCCGGCACCCGGACGATTCGTACATCGTCTACAACGACGTACCGAAAGTGGCCCATCTGGCGCAGTTGTTTCCGGCGATCTACCGCGACAGCCGGCAAGCCGTCGAGGTTCAGCTCCACTGAGCGTCGTCGCCGGCGGCCGGCTTGACCCTGGCTGCCGATGCACCCCATGCTTCGCCGTCTTTTGTCCTGATCGAAGCAACGCATGAGCAGTCGCTACAACGCCGCCGACATTGAAGTCCTCTCCGGCCTGGATCCGGTCAAACGCCGCCCCGGCATGTACACCGACACCACCCGCCCCAACCATCTGGTGCAGGAAGTGGTGGACAACTCGGTCGATGAAGCGCTGGCCGGGCATGCGCGCACGATCGAAGTGACCCTGCACGACGACGGCTCGGTGGAAGTGAGCGACGACGGTCGCGGCATGCCGGTGGACATCCATCCGGAAGAAGGCGTGTCCGGCGTGGAGCTGATCATGACGCGGCTGCATGCCGGCGGAAAATTCAGCGGCAAGAACTATAACTTCTCCGGCGGCCTGCACGGCGTCGGCGTGTCGGTGGTCAACGCCTTGTCCGACCGGGTCGAGGTGACGATCCGCCGCGACGGTTCCGAATACCGGATGGTGTTCGCCCACGGCGACAAGATCAGCCCGCTGGAAATCATCGGCACGGTACCGAAGAAGCGCACCGGCACCACGCTGCGTTTCTGGCCGGAGGCGAAGTATTTCGACTCGCCGAAAATCTCGCTGTCGAAACTCAAGCACCTGCTGCGCGCGAAAGCCGTGCTGTGCGCCGGACTCAGCGTCAAGCTCACCGATGCTGCCAGCGGCGAAGTCTGCGAGTGGTATTTCGAGGACGGCCTGCGCGATTACCTGAAGGGCGAACTCGACGGCGCCGAAGCCCTGCCCGGCGAGTTGTTCGTGCACCACATGGCGCGCGATGTCGAAGGCATGGAGGTCGCGCTGGCCTGGCTGCCCGAGGGCGAACTGGTGCAGGAGAGCTACGTCAACCTGATTCCCACCGCGCAGGGCGGCACGCACGTCAACGGCTTGCGCACTGGCCTCACCACCGCGATCCGCGAGTTCTGCGACATCCGCAACCTGCTGCCGCGCGGCGTGAAGCTCGCGCCGGAAGATGTGTGGGAACGTCTCGCCTTCGTGCTTTCGGCACGTCTGCAGGATCCGCAGTTCGCCGGCCAGACCAAGGAGCGCCTGTCGTCTCGGCAGACCGCCGGCATGATCGAGAACGTGATCCA
>DASWOQ010000073.1:0-7151 GCA_036398675.1 Rhodanobacter sp.
GCCGAACAGGCAGACGAACAGAGCAAGCCGGAACAGTGAGGGATGCCAGACCCGGCGATACAGGCCAAGCCGGCCGACCAGCATGTCGAGCAGCACCATCAACAGCAGGCACAGCAGGAACACGGGCAGAAGGGCCGGAACCAGCACGCCACCGATGGCGACCTCATACGGCATGCGCGGACTCCGGCGAAAACGGCTGGATAAATGTGGCGAAGGGAGATTCGTCATCGCGCAGCGCGCTGCGCAACTGGTAGAGATGCAGCCGCTGGCGCTGCCCGGCGGCGGCGGCGATCGCCGCATGCACCGCCGAATCCGCTGCGCGCCAGCGTGCCTCATCCGGCTCGCGGTACAGTTGCGCGATCGCTTGCATGGCGGCGACGGACGCAATGCGGGCAGCCGGCGGGACATCGCTTCCAACGGCTAGTTCCTGCCGCAGCTCGATCATCGTGCGGCCACTCTCCAGCACCGCAAGCGCCCATGCCAGCATGCTGCACGATTCGTCGCTGCCCGGCCGCGTATGCGTCACCACCTGCTGGAACAGATCGCGGACGAGGCTCTCGAAACGCCACGCAAGCCCTTCCAGCGATGCGCTTGCCGCCAGCACCGCCTGCTCGCGCAAGCGACGGAACTGGCGCGCGCGCTGCCAGCCGCTGCCGATCACGCTCGGCACCAGGATGAATGCGGTACCCGCCAGCGCGAGGCCGGCGATCTGCGCAATGCCGTCGTTGAGGAAATGCGCCGGGTCATAGACCATCGGATTCTTCAGCGCGAGGATGTAGACGAAGCCGAGCGTGTACCCGGCGCCGACACCCGGCAACGTATCGCGCGTACTCAGGTACGGGCCGATCAGCATGAATCCCGCACTGGCACCGATCAGCGACAGGAAATCGTTGCTGCCCGGCAGCAGTCCATACACCACCACGAAGGCGGTCAGCACGCCGGACGCGTAGCCGTACAGGGTGTACGCGGCCGCATTGACCGGGTTCGGCGAGGCGGCCAGCAGTCCACTGAAGATCGCTGCCAGCAGCATCGCACTGGCACCGTACGGCCAGCCACTGGCCAGCCAGAAGACACTGAGCACGGCCATCGTGAGGAAGGTCCGCAGCATGCCGACCAGCGCGCCGGGAATGTCGTTGCCGCGCTTGAAATGCACCTTCTCCACGCTGCCGCGCACCTGCGCCTCGCGCAGCGAGCCCTCCAGCGCGGCGAAGTCGCGCAGCTCGGCGACAAAGCGCTGCAACAGCGCTGCACCGGTATCGAATTCCAGCTGTGCCAGCGGCACCATCTGCGTTGCGCGCAACGCCGCAGCCTGCGCCGGCAACTGCGCGAGGCATTCGCCCAGGCGTGCCGCCAGCACGGCCGACTGGTGCTGTTGCGCCGGCTCCGGCGACAGCGCGCTGCCGAGCGGCCGGTAAAGTGCGATCAGCGCATCCGCGACACTCGGGCTGCCGCTGCGCTGCAAGCGGTTGATCAAGTGGTGCAGCGACTGGAAGCTGGTCGCGGCAGCCATGTAGCGCTGGTTGAGCAGGCGCATGCGGGTGCTGCGCGCGTGCACCTCCGGGTCCTCGAAGATCACCGACGCGCGCATGTCCTCCAGTTGCACTGCGGCGCGTGCCAGCGCGAGGTTGGCATCCTCCATCTGCGCGCGCGGCAGACGGCCGGCCATGCTGTCGCGCACGAAATCGATGAACAGGTCGAATTGCGCCTGCGCGCTCTGCCGCAGCAGCAGTCGCAGCCGTTCGGGCCACACCAGGTCGCTGACGATCGCCGCCACTGCAATCCCGAGCAGGACTTCGCTGACGCGCATCACCGCCGAATCGAACACGTACAGCGGATGGCTGACCGCCGGCAGCGCGACGATGGCGGCGGTGTAACCGGCCAGCACGAATCCATAGGACATGAAGTTCCGGTACAGCGTCGCGCCGCCTGCGCACAGGGCCACCCACAGCGACAGGCTCAGCAGGAACAGTTCCCGCTGCTGCGGAAACAGCGACATCAGCGCGAGCCCGAACAGGCTGCCGGCCACCGTGCCGATCGCCCGGTAGAAGCTTTTCGCCAGCACCATGCCGCTGTGCGGATTCATCACGATCGATACCGTGACCATGGCGGTCGCGGGTTGCTCAAGCTGCAGCCACATCGCCAGCCACCCGGCCAGGTAGATCGCCAGCAGCGACTTGCCCACGAAGATCCACGCGCGCCGCTCACCGGCAAGAAATCCGGCCAGCCACGGCCAGCGCGGCGCGGCTTCGATGGCGGGAACAGTCGACATCGCTCAGGCCTGCTCGAGATGATCCAGGAATTTCTTCAGCAGCCGTTCCAGCTGCGCCATCTCGGCAGGCTTCATGCCGTTGGTCTGCCGGTTCAGCAGTTCGCATATGTCCGGCAGGAAGCGTTCGACCAGTTTCACGCCGGCACGGCTCAGCGTGAGCGTCACCTTGCGGCGGTCGTCCTCGCTCGCGGTGCGCTCGATCAGGCCCTTGTCGCAAAGATGGTTGGTGAGGCGGGTGATGTTGGCGGATTTTTCGCCCGCGGCATCGCCCAGTTGCGAAGGGTTGAGCGTGTAGCCCTCGGTGCCGTACATCATCATCAGCAGGTTGTATTCCGGATGATTGATGCCCCAAGGCTTCAGCACCGCATTGGCATCGTCGTGCACCCGCTTGGAAATGTGCTTGACCAGGCGCACCAGCACGGCCGGATCGCGCGGAAAGGCCGGATGCCGCTGGCAGGTGATCGCCAAGCGCTGCTCGGTGGGGTGGAAGCTGCTCACGAAGGATTCCGTCTGCGCATTATTTAGTACATATGTGTAATATCTATATGTGAATGATATGCCGGGAGGACGCTACTGGCAAGCTGTTCGTGCAGGCATAAAAAAAGGCGCCACCAGGGCGCCTTTCGCTCATGCGGCATGTCGCCGGCTCAGTGCACCGGGAAAGTCTCGGTACCTTTCACCGCGGCCGGTGGATGATCGACCGGGCGATTCGACGGACGCGAAGCCTCCGGCATGTGCGCACCGCACTGGTAGATGCCCCACGGCTGCGAGCCGTCGACCGGATCGGCCAGCGGCTTGATCGTGTCGGCGCGCATCTTGGCCGCCTCGTTGCGCGCCAGCACTTCGAGTTCGTCGCTCACGGTGATGTTGTTGCGATCGACCGGGCCGACGTGATCCATCACCGACACGGTGACCTTGCCCAGGTCGCGGCAGGCGGAAACGTCGCCATTCCACGCAGTGCGTACGTTCCTTGCGGCATCGTCCAGGGTGATGCCCCAACTGCAGGCGCCAAGCAGAAGGACGGGAACAAGCATCAGCAGGGTCTTGCGCATGGGTGGCTCCGGCAGCGGTGACTTGGAAATAGAGAGGCCGCGCCATGACTGGCGCAGCTTCCATCCTAGCGCGAGGACATGACGGCGTCGCCGAACGGATCCCGAACGTGCGTCCCCGGACATGCCGACGATGCGCCGCGACTGCTTCGCCGGCACCTTGCCAGCCGGCGCTTTCCAGTTGTCGAACGCCGCGCTCAACTGCCGAATGATCTTCGCCAGCGTGGTGTCGCCGGCTAACGGAGCATGAGAGTTCGCGGCAAGCGGGCTTGGCTTGGCGTGAGCTGCGTGTCCGGCTGTCCGGCGTTCCCTGGCCGGCTGTCCGCGGACAACCGGCGGAGGTAATTGTCGATTTTTATTTGACTTTCAAATCATGTACTTGAAGTGCATGACGTGCTTGGCACGGCGCTTGCTCTCCAAACAACACAGGGCACATCGCCCCCCGATCTGGAGAACGCCATGAAATTCGAAACCATCATGTTGAACGGCCTGTTCATCGCCTGCGTCGCCGTCTGCGCACTGGTCATGGGCGCCATGCTGAAAGCCACCCCGTCGCAACTTGCCGGCAGCCACAAGGCCATCGTGGCCGCCCTGGCCGTGCCAGCGACTTGCGCACCGGGCACCACCGGCGTGGCCTGCCCACGCGCCAATGGCTGAATAACCCACCGACGACGCACGCCATGTGCACGTCGCCTTACTGGAGATACGTCATGAAATTCGAAACCATCATGCTGCACGGCCTGTTCATCGCCTGCATCGGCGTCTGCGCGCTGATCATGGGCGCCATGCTGAAGACCACGCCGACATCGGCACAGATCACCGGCGCGAACAGGACGGCATCGGTGCTGCTCGCTGCGCCCGTGACCTGCGCGCTGCCCGCGGATGGCGTGATCTGCCCGCGCGTCAACGGCTGATCGCCGGACGGCCATGCCACGAAAGACCCCCGGTCACGCGATAATGCCGGAATGCTGCATGTCATCCTGTTCCGTCCCGAGATCCCGCCGAACACCGGCAACGTGATCCGCCTTTGCGCGAATACCGGCGCAGCACTGCACCTGATCCGCCCGCTGGGCTTCGAGCTTGACGATGCACGCCTGCGTCGCGCCGGACTGGACTACCACGAATACGCGCGCGTCGCGGTCCACGACGACTTGCCCGCCTGCCTCGATGCGATCGGCTCGCCACGTGTCTTCGCCTTCACCACCCGCGGCACCGTTGCGCATGTCGATGCCCGTTTCGCCGACGGCGATGCGCTGCTGTTCGGTTGCGAAACCGCAGGCCTGCCCGGCGACGTGCTCGACACGATTCCCGCCGCGCAGCGGTTGCGCCTGCCGATGCGTGCGGACAACCGCAGCCTGAACCTGTCGAACACCGTGGCGGTGGCCGTCTACGAAGCCTGGCGCCAGCTCGGTTTTGCCG
The DNA here is from genome assembly GCA_036398675.1 of Rhodanobacter sp. Taxonomy (GTDB): domain Bacteria; phylum Pseudomonadota; class Gammaproteobacteria; order Xanthomonadales; family Rhodanobacteraceae; genus Rhodanobacter. The sequence continues at coordinate 4,738 of DASWOQ010000073.1, forward strand.
GCGCGGTGAGCGTCTGACGGCAGCGGCCGGCTACAATCGGCAGATGAACGCCGCCACCCCCAACGCCTGGTTGCCACAGCCGCTGCGCAAGCTCGCCGGCCGCGCGCTGGAAACCGCGCTGAACCACACGCTGTCCCTCGATCCCGATACGCAACAGTGGCTTGCCGCGCTGGATGGCCGCAGCGTGCAACTGCACCTGCGCGGGCCGGACATCGAGCTGGCGGTAACGGTGGAGAAGGACCGCCTGAAGGTCGGGCCGCCGCAGGACGACTCCCAGCTGCGCGTCGCCGCCACGCCGGGCAGCCTGCTGTCGATGCTGTTCCGCCGCGACGATGACGGCATCGCGCCGGGCAAGGTCGACATTGCCGGCGATGCCGAACTCGCCCGCCGGCTGGAGAAACTCGCCGGCAAGTTCGCCCCGGATTTCGAGGAAGCGTTTGCCCGCACCTTCGGCGACGTGCTCGGCGTACCGCTAGCCAAGGCCGTACGCAAGGGCCTGTCGCACGCGCGCGAAACCGCCAGCCATCTCGTCGAGGACAGCGCCGACTGGCTGCGCGACGAGGTGCGCATTGCCATGGCGCCGGGCGAGGTCGAAGGCTTCCTCGACGGCACGGACGCATTGCGCGAACGCAGCGAACGGCTGGAATCGCGCGTGCAGCGGCTTGCGCAGCGCCTGAAAGGCAACGCCGCGTGACGCCGCTGAAAGTCGTGCCGCGACTGTTGCGGGTCGCCTCCGTGCTGCTTGCGTACCGGCTCGACGAACTGATCGACGCCACCCACCTGTTTCGCCCGCTCAAGCTGCTGCGCCCGCTGGTCGCGCGTCCGCGCGTCGACGTGCGGGATCTTCCGCGCGGCGAACGGCTGCGGCTGGCACTGACCGAACTGGGGCCGATCTTCGTCAAGGCCGGACAGGTGCTGTCGACGCGACGCGACCTGGTGCCGGCCGATATCGCCGACGAGCTTTCCCTGCTGCAGGATCAGGTCGCCCCCTTCCCCGGCAGCGAGGCGCGCGCCATCGTCGAGCGGGAACTGAAAGCCCCGATCGGCCGTCTATACGCCCATTTCGACGAGACGCCGCTGGCATCGGCGTCGATCGCCCAGGTGCACGCCGCCACGCTGCACGACGGTCGCGAGGTGGTGGTGAAAGTGCTTCGTCCGGGCATCGACGAACGGATCGCCCGCGACGTGCGGTTGCTGCGCTCGCTCGGCGAACTGGCCCAGCGCTGGCATCCGAACGCCGACAAGATCCGCCCGCTCGACGTGGTCGCCGAAGTCGAGAAGATGCTGGAGAACGAGCTCGACCTGCAACGCGAGGGCGCCAGCGCGAGCCTGCTCAAGCGCAATTTCGCCAGCGGCGTGGATCTGTACGTTCCCGAAGTGCATTGGGAACTCACCTCCGCCCGCGCGCTGACGCTGGAGCGCGTCCACGGCATCAGCAGCGATGACATCGTGGCGATCGACGCGGCGGGCCTCGACCGCAAGACGCTCGCAGCCAAGGGCGTGCGGGTGTTCTACGAACAGGTCTTCCGCGACAATTTCTTCCATGCCGATGCGCATCCTGGAAATATCTGGGTCGATCCCGGCCGCCTGGACGAACCGCGCTTCATCGCGCTGGATTTCGGCATCATGGGATCGCTGCCCGAAGCGGACCAGTACTGGCTGGCGCAGAATTTCATCGCGCTGTTCGAGCGTGACTACGCACGCATCGCGCAGCTGCACGTCGCTGCCGGCTGGATGCCCGCCGAAGTGCGGCTGGACGAACTCGAAGCCGCCGTGCGTACCGTGTGCGAACCGTACTTCACCCGTCCGCTCGCGCAGATCTCGCTGGCCGAACTGGTGGTGAAACTGTTCCAGACCGCGCGCCGCTTCGAGCTCACCCTGCAGCCGCAATTGATCCTGCTGCAGAAGACGCTGCTGAACATCGAAGGCGTCGGTCGCATGCTCGATCCGGAGATCGACATCTGGGCGGTGGCGCATCCCGTGCTCAAGCGCATCCTGCGCGAGCGCTACAGCCCGTTGCGCACCCTGCGCGACGTGCGCAAGCGGCTGCCCGAATGGCTGCACAACGCACCGCAATTGCCGGAGCTGGTGCGCGATGCACTGCGCCAGATCGGCCGCGGCGAGCAACGCAGCGTGAGCGATCCGGCGGCGCTCAGGCTGCTGCGGGATAACTCGCAGCGCCAGCATCGACTGCTCGCATGCAGCCTGCTTGGCAGTTCGTTGCTGATCGGAGCCACGCTACTGTGGACGCTGTCGCCGCAGCACGCGATCTGGCCGGCGGCAGCGGCGGCCGTCGCCGGGCTGCTGGCATTCGCCATCGGCTGGCCGCGTTCGCGCTGACATCCGCCAGTTTGCATGCTCGACATCCTTTACCAAGACGATGCCCTGATCGCGGTGAACAAGCCCGCGGGCCT
>DASWOQ010000074.1:0-53422 GCA_036398675.1 Rhodanobacter sp.
GTGTGGCGTGCAGATCGTCTCGCTCACCAACGGCGACGTGCTGCAATGGATCCGCTTCGAAGGCGACATCTCCGAGATCTTCGACCTGTGCTTCCTGCCCAACGTGCGCAACCCGATGATGGTCGGACTGCGCACGCCGGAAATTCGCGATCTCATTACGTTCGAAACCGAATTGCCGACGCAGGAAGTGATCTCGTGAAGACGATCCTGCTCTCGTGCCCCTCCAATAGGGCCGCAATCGATGGGGTAAGCGGGCAGACCATCGTTTGATTGCGATGGCGACGCTGCTCGAATCACAGCTGTGACTGACATCAAAATCAAGGGCGAAGTGGCCGCGCCTGTGCGAGTGCACCCACATCCGCGCCGGAGCGTTTGCCGGGCGCGGAGGGCAAAGCTCGTTCTTTAAGTGCCTGGAGGGGAATACCTGCCGCTGTCCCCGGTATACTTTCCAGATGCCGCCTGCAAATTCATTCCGTTGCACTCATGCCTGTACCCAACTGCAAAAGCGGGGTAGACAGATCCTTTTGCAGTGCGGTGCATATGCCGTCCTTCGGGTTTAGTGCAATCGAATGAGCGCGGCCGGATCCACAGGCAAACCGATCGAGGGCACCCTGTTCGTGGTGGCCGCGCCTTCCGGCGCCGGCAAGTCGACCTTGGTCAATGCATTGCTTGAGCACGAGCCGGCGATTTCGCTGTCGGTATCGCACACCACGCGGCCGCCGCGGACGGGCGAGCTGTACGGCCGGCATTATTACTTTGTCGAGCGCGGCGAATTCGAGCGCGAGGTCGCCGAAGGCATTTTTCTCGAGCACGCCGAAGTGCACGGCAATCTCTACGGTACCTCGCGCACCACCGTGCAAAGTCTGTTGTCGCAGGGCCGTGACGTGCTGCTGGAAATCGACTGGCAGGGCACCGAGCAGATCCGCCGAGCCAAGCCCGACTGCGTCAGTGTGTTCATCCTGCCGCCGTCACGCACCGAGCTGGAACGCCGGTTGCGTGGGCGCGGTTCGGACAGTGTGGAGGTGATCGATCGCCGGCTGCGCAACTCGCGTGGGGAAATCGCCCATGCGCACGAGTTCGACTACATCCTGATCAACGACGCGTTCGACCAGGCGCTGGCCGACCTGCGGGCGATCGTGCGGGCCGTGCGCCAGCGCAGCGCGCTTCAGTGGCGCCGGCATGAAGGCCTGATCGCTGAACTTCTGGCTGACGACCTGCTGGCCGACGACGCCTGAACCTTGCTGCGCGACGCTTGTCGCATGGCCTTCCGCCGCCGCATGGGCTACCTTGAACGCTTCCTACCGATACCCTTCGCCCATGACCGAGCCCGTTCCCGCCACGCCCGATGACAGCACGCTGGTGTGCATCCGCGGCCTGACCACGGTGCTCAATGGCAAGACCATCTTCGACGCGCTGGATATGGACATTCCGCGCGGCAAGGTCACTGCGATCATGGGCCCCAGCGGTACCGGCAAGACCACCCTGCTGAAGCACATCACCGGCCAGATGCGTCCTGATGCCGGCGAGGTCCGGGTGGATGGCCGGAACGTGCCGGGTCTGTCACGCGAGGCGCTGTACAAGATGCGCGAGGGGATTGGCTACCTGTTCCAGAATTCGGCGCTGCTGACCGACTTCGACGTGTTCGAGAACGTGGCGTTCCCGCTGCGCCAGCACACCGCCTTGCCCGAGGTGCTGATTCGCAACCTGGTGTTGCTGAAGCTGCAGGCCGTCGGTCTGCGCGGTGCGGCACGGTTGATGCCGAACGAATTGTCCGGCGGCATGGCGCGGCGAGTGGCGTTGGCACGCGCGATCGTGTTCGATCCACAACTGATCCTTTATGACGAACCGTTCGTGGGACTCGACCCGGTGGCGCTGAATCAGGTGCTGAAACTGATCCGTACGCTCAACCAGACGCTCGGCATCACCAGCGTGCTGGTGGCGCACGAGATCGAGGCGGTCCGGCAGGTCGCCGATCACGTGTTCCTGATCGCCAACGGCAAGGTGGTGGCGCAGGGCGATCCGAAAACGATCGCCCAGGATGGCTCGCCGTGGACACGGCAGTTCTTCGGCGGCGAAGCGGATGGCCCGGTGCCGTTCCAGTATCCGGCCGATGACTACGCGCAGGCGCTGGGTTTTGCCGGAGCGGCGAAATGAGCGCACGCGCACCCCAGGGCAACAACATCGTGACGCAGTCGCTGGCGCAGATCGGCAACTGTGGCCTGTTCCTGCTGACCCTGCTGGCGGCGATCCCGCGCAGCTTCCGCTACATCCGCGAGACGATCCGCCAGCTCTGGTTCGTCGGCGCGATGAGCCTGACCATCATCATGGTCTGCGGCCTGTTCGTTGGCATGGTGCTGATGCTGCAGCTGTACAGCGTGCTTTCCACCTTCGGCGGCACCTCGGCCAGCGGCATGGTGGTGGCGGTGGCGGTGTATCGCGAGCTCGGGCCGGTGGTCACCGCACTGCTGTTCGCCGGTCGCGCCGGCACCTCGATCACCGCCGAGATCGGCCTGATGCGCGCCACCGACCAGATCGACGCGATGGAGATGATGGCGGTCGATCCGATCGCCTATGTCGCCACGCCGCGCTTCCTGGCCGGGCTGATCGCGATGCCGCTGCTGTGCATCATGTTCTGCGCAATGGCGGTGTTCGGTGGCCATCTGGTCGGCGTGACCTGGCTGGGCATCGACAACGGCACGTTCTGGTCGAACATGACGGCGGTGGTGGAGGTCCACACCGACATCGTCAACGGCGTGCTGCTCAAGAGCCTCGCGTTCGGCGCGGTGGTATCGCTGATCGCCGTGTATCAGGGCTTCACCACGCCACCCACCAGTGAGGGCGTGGCCTATGCCACCACGCGCACCGTGGTGGCGTCGTCGATCGCCATCCTGGCGCTGGACTTCGTGCTTACCGCGTTTCTCATGTGAATGCACTGATGTGACTGCCATGACCATTGAACCGACGTACCGTATTTCATCGAGCCGCATTTCATCGAGGATTGTGCCGTGAGCCAACAGAGAAGTTCCTATGCCGTCGGCACCGGCCTGTTCATCGTGCTGGGTTTTGCCGCGCTGGCTTATCTCGCGACGCAGACCACCTCGGTGGCGAACGTGCATCAGGGCGCCAGCTACACCGTCCACGCGCATTTCGCCAACGTCGGGCAGCTGAAGGAGCGCGCGCCGGTGAAGGTGGCCGGCGTCAGGGTCGGGCAGGTGCAGTCGATCACGCTGGATCCGGCGGACGAAGCGGCCGACGTGAAGTTCGCCATCGACCAGCGCTACAACAAGATACCGGCCGATTCCGTGGCGACGATCTTCACCAGCGGCCTGCTCGGCGACCAGTATGTGGGCATCCAGTACGGCAGCTCGAAGAATCTGGTGGCGGAAGGCGGCACGCTGGCGCTGACCAAGCCGGCACAACAGCTGGAAGAGATGCTCGGCAAGTTCTTCGGCGCCGGCGGTGTGGCCGACAACCTGGGCGGCACGTACTCCGTGAAGGCGCGCTTCACCAACGTGGGTTCGCTCTCCGTCGGCGCGCCGGTCAAGATGGCAGGCGTGGCGATCGGCAGCGTGCAGTCGGTGCATGCGGACCCGGTGAAACTGGACGCCGAGGTGATCCTGTCCATCGACAAGCGCTACAACGCGATTCCGGACGATTCGTCCGCGGCAGTGTTCACCAGCGGTTTGATCGGCACTCAGTATGTTGCGATCCAGCCTGGCGGCTCGCCCGACGCGCTCAAGAACGGTGACGAGATGGTGCTGACCCAGTCCGCGATGCAGCTTGAGGACCTGATCGGCAAGTTCCTGGTGAACGGTTCGCCCAGCGACAAGAAAGATGCCAGCACCGGCAAATCAACCGATACCCCCGCCGGCAAACAGTGAGCCGGTTCTTGCACAAGGAGTTACCCATGTTGCGCAGACTGGCTCTTGCCACCGCCATCGCATTCGGAATTATTGTCGCGGCCCCCGCCATCGCGCAGAACGGCGCACCCAGCGCCGATGCCGCGCAGCAGGCGCCGGTCCAGGTGGTGCAGACCATCGCCGACCAGCTCGCCACGGCGATCGAAGGTCACCGCGATGAGCTGAAACAGAATCAGGAAAAACTGATCAGCGTCATCGATGAGGTGTTTCTTCCGCACTTCGACCTGGACTACGCCTCGATCCTGGTGCTCGGCCAGCATGCCCGCGAAGCCACGCCGGAACAGCGCGAGCGTTTCGCCAAGGCGTTCTACAACTCGATCACCCATCGTTATGCCGAAGGTTTGCTCAATTACACGCGCGGCCGCGTCAAGGTGCTGCCGTTCAACGGTGACCTCAACGACAAGCGCACTGTCGTGCGCACCCAGGTCGTGCTGGACGACGGCAAGCTGGTATCGATCGACTACGCGTTCCGCAAGAGCCGCAGCGGCGACTGGAAGGCCTACGACGTGATTATCGAGGGCATCTCGTATGTCACCAACTACCGCAACCAGGTGGACGCCGAAATCCGCAAGGTCGGCATCGACAAGCTGATCACCAACCTCGAAACCCGCGGCGAACAGGCGCTGCAGGCGATGGACAAGGACAGCAAGGGCGCCAAGTGACGAGCGAAGGCGCAGGCGATTTCAAGCTCGACCTCGGTGTGCCCGGCACGCTGGGCGTGAGTGGCGTGCTGAGTTTCGACACCGCGGCTGCGGCCTTGCAGGAAATGCGCTCCGCGGTGGCGCAGGGTCGGGTGACCCTGCTCGATCTGGCCGGCGTCCGGCGCAGCGACAGCGCCGGCCTGTCGTGTGTAGTCGCGGTCATGGCGGAGGCCGCCCATGCAGGACGGCCGCTGCAGGTGGTGCACATGCCGTCCGGCCTGCAGGCGTTGGCGCAGGTTTGCGAGGTCGACCGGTTCATCGACTGATCCTGCCGCCTGATCGCGACGAAACACTGCAAACAAAAAAGGGCCTTGCGGCCCTTCTTGCTGTAAGTCACTTCGTTGTCGATCGGCTTCCCGACCCAAGCTATTGTTTCGAAGCGGCCTGCTTCGGATGCGAGCTTTCCCACTGGTGCTGCTGGTCCAGCAGTTCGTCCGGATCGAAGTTCTTGTCGTCCAATCCCTGCATCTGCTGGATGACCGAGCTTGGCGGATTGCCATCGTAGATCTGGTACAGGCGCTGCTGGCGATATGCGTCGCGGAGGAACACATACGGATCGTAGGCGGACTGCAGGAAGCTTTCCGCGTCGATGCCACGGGAGCGCAGCGTCACCAGGTACATGGCTTGCGGCAGGTACTGCAGGCCGTTGTCGTGATGGTTTTCGGCGTACAGGCTCAATGGATCGAAGAAATAGCTGTCGACCGGCAGGCGCCAGATATCGCGCACGGTGGTCGGGCCCACGAAGGGCACGACGACGTAATCGCCTTCCGGCACACCCCATCGCGCCAACGTGATGCCGAAATCGCTCTCTTCGAGCGGCAGTCCGATCTGGCTGGCCGGGTCGAAGAACCCGCCAAGGCCCAGCGTCAGATTCAGCAGAAATCGGCCAGTATTCTGCAGAGCCTGCTTCGGGCGAGCTTGCAGCAGGTCGTTGGCGACCGTGATCGGCATGCGGATATTGGTGAAGAAATCGCTGAACGACCGTCGTACGGGTGGGTTGGTGACCTTGCGATAGGCCACCGCGACCGGGCGGATGGCCGCTTTGTCCAGCGTGTCGTTGAACTTGTAGATCTTGCGGTTGTAATGCTCGAGCGGATCGTCGGTGCGCGGTTTGGCGATCGCGCAGCCGGCCAGTACGACGACCGCAAGCAACGCCAGCCAGCGGCTCATGGTGAGATAGCGGAGCGAAGGGGACATGCGATGCAGGGATTCGCGCAGGGGAAGTGGCATAATTGTACTGTCTGGTTTTATATCTTGCACGGCTTTCAGTGTGCTTTCCGTGATGTGCGGCCAGCCGGCCATCATACGCGCTGCCAGATTGCCAGGAAAGCGTGCGCTGGCTACACTGATATACCATAAGTTATTTATTCCTTGAGGATTTCGCATGGCACGCATTACCGTAGAGGACTGCCTCGAAGTGGTCGACAACCGCTTCGAGCTGGTGCTGATGGCAACCAAGCGCGCGCGTCAGCTGGAAAAGGGCGCCGAGCCGGCCGTCAATCCCGAACACGACAAGCCCACCGTGCTGGCCCTGCGCGAGATCGCCGACCGCCGCATCGACCAGGCCACCATCGACCAGATCGACAAGGCCGAGCGTGAGCGTGCCGAGCGCGAGGCGCTGGAATGGGCGGCCGCCGAGGTGGACGACGACCTTTCCAAGGGTGGCGATGACTGATGGATGACGGCTGCAGTAGCGTGCTTTCCCGCCAGTCCGGCCTGTCTGGATCATGGCGTTGCGCGCGTCCGGTCGTCGTTCTGATCCAGTGTCGCGAGGTAGGCGCCTGAGCTGGCGCCCACATCGATGACCGCGGTCACGAAATCCGTTTCCGTCGATCTGTCCCATTTGCCGCCCTATGTGCTGGCGCTGAAAGAGCGTATTGCCTATCTGCCCGAGGCGCAGGTCGAACGAGTGCTGCGCGCGTTCGAGGTCGGGGCCGAGGCCCATGCCGGCCAGGAGCGCAAGAGCGGCGAGCCCTACATCACCCATCCGGTGGCCGTTGCCGGCATTCTGGCGGAGCTGGGTCTGGATGCCGAGACGATCATCTCGGCGATCCTGCACGATACCCTCGAAGATACCGAGCTCAGCCGCGAGTCGCTTGCGGCGGAGTTTGGCGAGGTGGTGGCCGATCTGGTGGACGGCGTCACCAAGCTGGACAAGATGCGTTTCAGCAGCCGCCAGGAAGCCGACGCGGAAAGTTTTCGCAAGATGCTGCTGGCGATGGCGCGCGACCTGCGCGTGATCCTGATCAAGCTGGCCGACCGCCTGCACAACATGCGCACGCTGGGCGCCAAGGACGCCGCCTCGCGCCGGCGCATCGCGCGCGAAACGCTGGAGATCTACGCGCCGATCGCGCAACGCCTGGGCATGAACAAGTTCAAGGCCGAGCTGCAGGATCTGGGCTTCGGCGCGCTTTACCCGGACCGCTACCGGGTGATCAGCGAACGCATCCGCGCGGCGATCGGCAACCGGCGCGAGGCGATGGGCCGGATCGAGACGGCGTTGTCCGCGCGTCTGGCCGCCGATCACCTGCACAGTCATGTGGTGGGCCGGATCAAGTCGTCGTGGAGCATCTATTCCAAGATGCACGACGAGCACAAGAGCTTCGCCCAGTTGATGGATGTGTACGGTTTCCGCGTCGTGGTCGATAGCGCGATGAGTTGCTACATGGCGCTGGGCGCCGTGCATTCGCTGTACAAGCCGGTCGACCGGCGCTTCAAGGATTTCATCGCGATCCCCAAGGCCAACGGCTACCAGTCGCTGCATACGGTGTTGCTGGGGCCGTTCGGTGCGCCTATCGAGGTGCAGATACGCACTGCCGAAATGGATTCGGTGGCCGAGCGCGGCGTCGCTGCCCATTGGGCCTACAAGACGGACAGCGGGCCGGCCAACAGCGCGCAGGCGCGCGCGCGCGAATGGCTCTCGTCGCTGGCCGACAGCTCCGCGAATACGGCGTCGTCGTCCGAGTTCATCGAGAACGTCAAGATCGATCTGTTCCCCGACGAGGTATACCTGTTCACTCCGCGCGGCGACATCCTTTCGTTGCCGCGCAACGCCACTGCACTGGATTTCGCCTACGCGGTGCACACCGATGTCGGCGATCACGCGGTGGCCGCGCGCGTCGACAAGAAGCTGCTGCCGCTGCGCGCAAAACTGGAATCCGGGCAGTTGGTGGAGATCATCACCGCGCCGTCGGCGGTGCCGAACCCGGCCTGGCTGGAAGTGGTGGTGACCGGCAAGGCGCGCACTGCGATCCGCCAGTATCTGAAGCACCTGCAGCACGAGGATGCGGTCGACTTCGGCCATCGCATGCTCGATCGCGCGCTGGATGCGCGCGGCAGCAGCCTGGACGGCATTCCACCCGCAGTGCTGGACCGTTTCCTCGAAGCATCCAAGCTCAAGCGGCTGGAGGAATTGCTGTCCGACATCGCGCTCGGCAACCGCATGCCCGACGTGGTCGCCGGCCAGTTGCTGGCATCCCGCGGCAAGCGGGCAGGGGACGTGCCGCAGGTGCCATCGCACTCGCACGAGAAGATCCGCATCACCGGTGCCGAACGCGGCGTGCTGAGCTTCGCCAACTGCTGCCATCCGCTGCCCGGCGACGACATCATCGGCTACCTGTCGTCGGGCAAGGGCATCGTGGTTCATCGCGAGGAATGCCCCAATGTGGTGGAGCTGCGCAAATCGCCGGAGCGTTGCGTGGCGATCGAGTGGGACCGCGACGTGCAGGGCGACTATCGCGCCGAATTGCGCATCGAAGTCATCAATCGCCCCGGCGTGCTGGCGACGGTGGCTGCAGCGATCGCCGCTGCCGACTCGAACATCGAGAACGTCGAATACGTCGAGCGCGATGCCTCGGCCGCTACCTTGCTGTTCACGATGGAAGTGAAAAGCCGCAAGCACCTGGCGGACGTCATCCGTCGCGTGCGCCGCACCGGCGTGGTCAGCGGGGCACACCGCTATCCGCTGTAGCCGGGGCTGTCGAAACAACGCCTTCGTTACTCGCTGCCGCCTCTCGCCTTACACTCGCGCTTTCCCCAACGCGAGCTTCCCCATGCCCCTGAGCATCATTGCCACCGAACAGGCACCCGCCGCGATCGGTCCGTATTCGCAGGCTGTGCGTGCCGGCAACACGGTGTATTTCTCCGGCCAGATTCCGCTCGACCCGGCGACCGCGACGCTGGTGGACGGCGACATCACCGCGCAGACGCGCAGGGTGTTCGACAACCTCGACGCGGTGGCGAAGGCTGCCGGTGGATCGTTGGCGCAGATCGTTCGCGTCGGCATCTACGTCACCGACCTTGCCCATTTCGCGGCGGTGAACGCGGTCATGGCCGAGTACTTCCAGCCGCCGTATCCGGCACGCTCGACGATCGAAGTCTCCGGCTTGCCCAAGGCCGCACAGGTCGAGGTCGATGCGGTGATGGTGCTGGCGTAACCGGGTGGACTAATCGCAGCGGCGACCTTCGCCGACATTTGCGGTCGGCATGCAGCTTACGGTGATGGGCCACGCTCGGTTAGGCTTGAACGTCATGGCCACCCGCATTGCCCGTCTCGATCCCGCCGTTGAAGCCGATCCCGGTATCGCACCGGTCAGCGTGCTGCCCGGTGTCAGCGCCGCGCTGATCGCTTCGCTGGCGAAGCTCGGCCTGGAGCGGGTGCAGGATCTGTGGTTTCACTTGCCGCTGCGCTACGAAGACCGGACGCGCGTGACGGCTATCGCCGATCTTCGCGTCGGCGAACGGGCGCAGGTCGAGGGTGTGGTCGAGGCAGTCGAGCGCGGCTTTCGCTATCGGCCGCAGTTGAAAGTGGTCATCGGCGACGCGAGTCGGCAGACTTTGCTGCTGCGCTTTTTCCACTTCAATCGCTCACAGGCGGAACAACTGCTGCCGGGAACCCGGCTGCTATGTTTTGGCGAAGTGCGGTGCGGCGCGAACGGGCTGGAGATGGTGCATCCGCAGTACCAGAGACTGGGCAGCGAAGACGCCGTCGCGGTCGACGATCTGCTCAGTCCGGTGTACCCGACCACCGAAGGGCTGGGCCAGAAGCGGCTGGCAGGAGTGATCGGCAAGGCGCTCGCGCTGCTGCCGCCCGATGCGCAACTGGAACTGATCCCGTCGCAGTTGTGCCGTGCACATGGTCTCGGATCATTGCGCGATGCCTTGCTGTATGTGCATCGGCCGCCGCCGGATGCGCACCTGGGCCAGCTCACGCTCGGCCACCATCCGACACAGCAGCGGCTCGCGTTCGAGGAATTGCTCAGCCAGCATCTGAGCCTGAAACGCATGCGTGCGGCGGTTCGCCTGCGTCATTCGCCGCGACTTGGCGGCGATCGCGGTCTGCGCGCCCGATTGCTGGAAAGCCTGCCGTTTCGCCTGACCTCGGCGCAACAACGGGTCAGCAAGGAAGTGGAGAAGGATCTGTCGAATCCGCAACCGATGCTGCGGCTGGTGCAGGGCGATGTCGGCAGCGGCAAGACGGTGGTCGCGGCGCTGGCCGCGCTGGCCGCGGTCGAATCGGGTTACCAAGTGGCCCTGATGGCACCGACCGAATTGTTGGCCGAACAGCATCTGCGCAATTTTCGCCACTGGTTGCGGCCGCTGGGCATCGACGTCGAATGGCTGGCCGGCAAGGTGACCGGCAAGGCGCGGAAGTCGGCGCTGGAGCGCGTGGCGGCCGGCGCGCAGGTCGTCGTCGGCACGCATGCCCTGATGCAGGAAGGGGTCGGGTTCGCGAAGCTGGGCCTGGTGATTGTCGACGAGCAGCATCGTTTCGGCGTGCAGCAGCGACTCGCGCTGCGCGACAAGGGACTGGAAGGCGAGCAGGTGCCACATCAGCTCGTTCTCACCGCGACGCCGATTCCGCGCACGCTGGCGATGAGCGCTTACGCCGACCTGGATGTGTCCTCGATCGACGAATTGCCGCCCGGCCGCACGCCGGTGCAGACCATCGCGATCTCCAACGCGCGCCGGCTCGAAGTGATCGAACGCATCCACGCGGCGTGCGGCGAAGGCCGGCAGGTGTATTGGGTATGCACGCTGATCGAGGAATCCGAACAGCTGCGCGCGCAGGCGGCCGAAGTAGCCTACGCCGAACTCTCCGCCGTGCTCGGCGGTTTCAGGATCGGCCTGATCCATGGCCGCATGAAGCCGAAGGAAAAGCAGGCGGTGATGGATGCGTTCAAGACCGGCGACCTCTCGGTGCTGGTCGCCACCACCGTGATCGAAGTGGGTGTCGACGTGCCCAACGCCAGCCTGATGGTGATCGAGAACAGCGAGCGGCTCGGCCTGGCGCAGTTGCATCAACTGCGTGGCCGGGTAGGCCGCGGTGCCATCGCTTCGAACTGCGTGTTGCTGTATCAGCCGCCGCTCGGGCAACTGGCGCGCGAGCGCCTGCAGGTGATGCGCGCCACCAACGACGGTTTCGCCATCGCCGAAAAGGACCTGCAACTGCGTGGGCCGGGCGAAGTGCTCGGCACCCGCCAGACCGGCCAGCTCAGTTTCCGCATTGCCGATCTCACTCGCGATGCGCACTTGCTGCCGGCGGTGCAGCAGGTCGGCGAATTCATGTTGCAGACACAACCCTCGCAGACTGACCGGTTGATCGAACGTTGGATCGGCGGCGCTGCACGCTACGCACATGCGTGACGGGTGGAGCGACGCACGAGGCCGTTTCCGTCTAAGCTAATCGATTGCAACGCCACGACATGCACCGATGACCAAGCCGCAACTGCTGATTGATACCGATCCAGGCGTGGACGACGCGCTGGCCATCCTGATGGCGCATGCGCATGCCGACATCGCCGGATTGAGCATTGCCGCCGGCAATGTGGGTCTCGGTCATACTGTCTGCAATGCCCGCACGCTGGTCGACCTGCTGGATGCGGACATTCCGGTATTCGCGGGTTGCCCGACGCCGCTGGTGCGCATGCCGGAGGAGTACGCCGGGCATGTGCATGGCATGGACGGACTGGGTGACATCGGATTCCCCGAGCCGAAAACCGAAGCGTCCGACGAACATGCCGCGCATGCGCTGCTTCGGCTGACGCGCGAACGGCCCGGCGAGCTGACCCTGGTGGCGCTGGCGCCGCTGACCAATCTGGCGCTGGCCCTGCGACTCGACCCGACCTTGCCGCAGCGGGTGGCGCGGCTGGTGGTGATGGGTGGCGCGGTCACCGGGCACGGCAACACCGGCAAGGTTCCGGCCGAATTCAATATCGGCTTCGACCCTGAAGCCGCGCACGTGGTGTTCGAGGCGTTTCCCTCGTTCGACCTGGTCGATTGGGAGGCCACCTTGCGGCATGCCTTCGACGATGCGGAGTTCGACGCCTGGCTGGCGGCCGGTGACAAGCGCGCGAACTTCTTCGGCAAGGTGGTCGCCACGGCCCGTCGCTACAACGCCACGCATGATCGCCGCGGTGTCATTGCCGCCGACGCGCTGGCCATGGCGGTGGCGATCGATCCGTCGATCGTCACGCGCAGCGAGAAGCGTGCGGTGTCGGTGGAACTGGATGGCCGCCTGACCCGCGGTGCCACCGTCGTCGACTGGGCCAACCGGTTGGGCCTGCCGGCCCGCGCGAATATCGTGCTGGAGGTCGATCACCCGCGCTTTTCCGCGATGGTACGGCGTGCGCTGGGCGCCGAGAGCTGATATCGGAAAGCGGCCGTCGAGCCACGCTTGACATGGCAGGTTGCGGCATCCGGCGGTTCGCCGTTACAATGCCGCTCTTTTCGCCCTGCTTTAGAGCCTGTCATGAAGCCCGATATCCATCCGAACAACAAGCCTGTGGTGTTCCAGGACCTGTCGTCCGACTTTGCGTTCCTGACCAAGTCGACCATGTCCAGCAAGGAAACCATCAAGTGGGAAGACGGTAACGAGTACCCGCTGATCAAAGTGGATATCTCGAGCCATTCGCACCCGTTCTACACCGGCAAGCAGAAGACGCTGGACGTCGGCGGCCGCGTCGACAAGTTCCGTCGCCGCTATGCGGGCGCTGCCAAAGAGTAAGTGCCTGCACGGTCGTCGCAGCGCGATGGCCGGACGGATCAAGCGTTTCTGAAAAGCACGGGGCGAGTCATGTCGCCCCGTGCTTTTTTGCGCCCGTAATTTGTCCATTCACTGTCGAACGTTCGTTGGCGCTTGTGCGATAATGGTGAGTGACAGACGCCAAGGGCGTCCGATGCATCGCATGTTTTCCCCGACATGCCATGTCCAGCATTCCCCTCGCCGGACGGCGCCGTCATGCGGTCGCCGTTGGTGGTGACCCATATGAAGGAGGTTTCCGTGTCCGAATCCAAGATCGTCAAGCTGGTGGACGAATCGACCCAACGCAGCAGCGAACTTCCGCTGATCAGCGGCACGCTGGGCCCCGCGTGCATCGACATCGGCACGCTGTACAAGGACACCGGCCACTTCACCTACGACCCGGGTTACGGCAGTACCGCCAGCACCAAGAGTGCGATCACCTACATCGATGGCGATGAAGGGGTACTGCTGTACCGCGGCTACCCGATCGAGCAACTGGCGGAGAAATCCAGTTTCCTCGAAGTGGCCTACCTGTTGCTCAACGGCGAGCTGCCGAACAAGGCCGAGTTCGACAGCTTTGATCACGAGATCGCGCATCACACGATGATGCACGAGGCGCAGAAGAACTTTTTCCAGGGTTTCCATCACGACGCCCATCCGATGGCCATGCTGGCTGCAGCGGTGGCCTCGCTGTCGGCGTTCTATCACGATGATCTGAATGTGGAGGATCCGGCCGACCGCAAGCTGGCCGCGATTCGCCTGATCGCCAAGATGCCGACGATTGCCGCGGCGTGCTACCGCTATTCCATCGGCTGGCCGTTCCGCTATCCGCGCAACAACCTCGCCTATGTCGATCGTTTCCTGCACATGATGTTCGAGGTGCCGAGCGAGCCGCTGGAATTGAAGCCGGTGGTGGCCAAGGCGCTGGACCTGCTGTTCATCCTGCACGCCGATCACGAGCAGAACGCCTCCACCTCGACCGTCCGCCTGGTCGGTTCGACCGGCGCCAACCCTTACGCTTCGGTCGCGGCCGGCATTACCGCGCTGTGGGGGCCCGCGCACGGCGGCGCCAACGAGGCGGTGCTGAAGCAGCTGAAGGAAATCGGCACCGCCGATCAGGTCGAGAAGGCCGTGCTGCGCGCGAAGGACAAGAACGACAGCTTCCGCCTGATGGGTTTCGGCCATCGCGTGTACAAGAACTTCGATCCGCGCGCCAAGATCATCCGCGAGATGTGCCATAAGGTGCTGGAGGAACTGGGTGTCAACGACCCGCTGCTCGAAGTGGCGCTCAAGCTGGAAGAGGCCGCGTTGAAGGACGACTACTTCGTCGAGCGCAAGCTGTATCCGAACGTCGACTTCTACTCGGGCCTGATCTACAAGGCATTGGGCATCCCGACCGAGATGTTCACCGTGATGTTCGCCATCGCGCGCACCTCCGGCTGGATCGCGCACTGGATCGAGCAGCACGAAACGCCCGGATCGCGCATCGGTCGCCCGCGCCAGATCTACACCGGTGCCGACGTCCGCGACTACAAGCCGGCCGACAAGCGCTGAGTCCGGTCACACGCTACATAGCCGACCGCTTCGACTGCTCCATGCAAGACGCCCGGCTTGCCGGGCGTCTTGCTGTACGGAGTTACGGATGAGGCGGCTACGCGCTCAGCGCAGTGCCTGGTTCAACTGCTGCTCGAAGGCATCGTCGTCGTTCTGCGCGAGCATGATCTCGACCTGCGCCAGCGATGCGCGGCGCATCGGCCTTTCCTCGACACGATCCAGCGGTGCCTGGCGCAAGGCATCGCGCGGCAGCACGGTGAGATCGAACGGAAGGTTGTCGGCGGCGAACAGCAGGACCGGGTATTCCGGTTGTTCGGCGCGGCTGCTGCGCAGCCGGCGGGTCTGCGTCTCGATCGGCACGCCTTGTTCGCGCAGATACAGGCCGACCGCATCCGGGTCGTCGCTGAACACGTGCAGGCAGACGGCGGAATGTGCGTCGGCGGTGCCTTCGAGAACCGCGCCGACCAGCCGCGGTTCGAATGCGGAAAGAAAGCGCATCGCTTCCACCGCGGCTTCGCGTCGTTGCTGAAGCAGCTCGGGCTGGCTGTCGGCAAGGAACAGGCGTTGGTGCTCACGCAGCGCCTGCTCGATCTCGAGATTGCGCGGCAGCGCCTGCGTGTCGAGGATGCCCAGCCGCTCGGCGGCCTTCAGTTTGGCGTGATGGAAATCGCGGATGCCGTGCTCGCTCATCAGGCGTGCGGCTTCCTGGGCGATGCGTACGCGGTTGCGCTGCAAGCGGTCGTGCGCGTGGATGCGGTGATGTTCGCCTCGGGACATGGCGTGATCCTCGTCGTTCGGTGATCAACAGCGGGATGCGGTCGAAACCGTCACCGGCCGCTGCTCCGTCAGTTCAGAAGATATCGTAGGCGTGTTGCTGGTCCTGGTCCTTCTGTTGGGTAGCCTGGGTGCGCAGGCGGTCGACGTCCTCCACTTTGAATATCTCGTTCATGCTGTTGGGATCATCGGCGGAGGTCGGCAACCCGCTTTCGCGGTTGATCTGCACCGTACTGATACCTGGCGGCATCGGCAAGCTGTTCAGCGGCATGCCTTTCAGCACCGTGCCCATATAGTCCATCCAGATCGGCAGCGCGGCCTTGGCGCCGAATTCGCCGTGGCCCAGCGAGCTGTAGTCGTCGAAGCCGACCCAGACGGCAGTGGAAAGGTCGCCGTTGAAGCCGACGAACCAGGCGTCGCGATGATCGTTGGTGGAGCCGGTCTTGCCGGCCAGGTCGGCGCGATCCAGCGCCTTGGCCGCAAAACCGGTGCCGCGCAGGATCACGTCCTTCATCAGCGACGTGATCAGGAAATCGTTGCGGGTGTCGATGACGCGCGGGGCCAGAACCGGCGGGTGCGCGCTCTCGCCATGCACGTCGGCGGGTAGCACGGCCTCGCCCACGCCGTCGACGCTGCTGGCCGTGGCGGGTGCGGCAGTCGTTGCAGCAGCGACGACGTTGTTGGCCGGTGTCTTGATCATGTCCAGCGGCGGCGGGCCCGGCGGACTGGTGTCGAGCAGGCGTTCCTGGCAATTGCGGCAGGCGCGCGCGGGGTTGGCCTGGTAGACGGGATTGCCGTTGCGGTCGTCGATCTCGCTGATGAAATAGGGCGTGACCAGATAACCGCCGTTGGCGAACACGGCATAGCCGCGCGCCATTCCCATCGGAGACACGGACGCCGTGCCCAGTGCCATCGACAGGTTGGCCGGCAGCGAATCGAGTGGCAGGCCGAACCGGGTGATGTAGTCGCGCGCATAGCGGACGCCGATGGCGTCGAGCAGACGCACCGACACGAGATTCTTCGATTGCACCAGCGCTTCGCGCAGGCGCATCGGTCCGGCGAACTTGTCGTCGTCGTTGGATGGCGTCCAGATGCCGCCCGGCCGCGACGGGTCGGGCAGGGCGAGCGGCGCGTCGTTGATGATCGAGGACGGCGTGAAACCACGATCGAACGCCGCCGAGTAGAGGTACGGCTTGAAGCTCGAACCCGGCTGGCGCGCCGCCATCACCGCGCGGTTGAATTTGCTGCGGCCGAAATTGAGGCCGCCCACCAGTGCCTGGATCGAGCCGTCCTCCGGATTGACCGAGGTCAGTGCCGCCTGCGCCTTGGGGATCTGGTCCAGTTGCCACTCGCCCTTGTCGCCGTGCGACAGCCTGACGATGTCGCCGCGCTTGATCACGCCGGCGACGCTCGCGGGCGCGGCGCCCACCCGGTCGTCGTTGATGTGCGGGCGGGCCCAGGCCATCGCCGGGAGTTCCAGCGTCACGGTTTCCTTGCTGGACAGGTAAATCGTGGCCTGATTCGCATCGCTGGCCGCCACCAACCCCGGCTGCATGCCCGAGACATTGACGTAGCTGGCAAGCACGCGATCGTAATCCGCTGCGCCGGCATTCTCGGGAAGGTCCTGATGGCCTTCCGGTCCACGCCAGCCATGGCGATGATCGTAGATGGAAAGCCCGTCGCGCACGGCTTCGATCGCCGCCTGCTGACGTGCGCTTTGCACGGTCGTCTTCACCACATAGCCTTCGGTCAGCGCATCGTTGCCGAGGCGGTCGAGCACCTGCCGCCGGACCATTTCCGCGAGATAGGGCGCATCGACTTCGATCGGCTGCTCATGCGGGTAGGCATGGTTGGGCTCGAGGATCGCCTGGTCGTAGACGTCCTTGGTGATGTACTGATGCCGGAGCATCTCGCCGAGTACCCAGTTGCGCCGAGCGATCCCGCGTGATGGGCTGTTGAGCGGATTGACCACCGACGGCAATTGGAAGGTCGACGCGATCATCGCGCATTCGGCGGCCGTCAGCTGGTCCAGGGTCTTGCCGTAGTAGTACGCAGCCGCGGCGCCGACGCCATAGGCGCGATGGCCGAGAAACATCTTGTTGAGATAGAGCTCGAGGATCTGGTCCTTGCCGAGTTCATGCTCGATGCGCAGTGCGATGAAGATTTCGGCGAGCTTGCGCGAATAGAGCTTCTGGGGGCTCAGGAAGAAATTGCGCGCCACCTGCTGGGTGATGGTGGAGCCCCCGGGGCCCTTGTCGCCACCGGTCACGATCACATGCCAGCCGGCTCGCGCAATGCCATGCCAGTCCACGCCCGGGTGATGATAGAAATCCGCGTCTTCGGCCGACAGCACCGCGTGCTTGAGCAGATCCGGCACGTCCGCGATGGCCGCCGGAATGCGTCGGGTCTCGCCGAAGGTGGCGACCAGTTTGCCATCCGCGCTCAACACGCGCAGCGGCACCTGCATGTGGTAATCCTTGAGATTCGCCACCGACGGCAGGCTCGGGGCTATCAGCCAATACGCCGCACCGACTGCGATAACTGCAAAAAGCAACCCGGTAAAGGCCAGGATCAGAGCCCAGCGCAACAAACGCTTGAAAATTCGCATGGTGTGGAATAGCGAGACCTGAGTCAAAACATGCCAGAGTATAGATGTTGCAGTATTCCCAGCATGCGGCGTGGTCGGCCAAAGCAAAGGTTGAGCCAGTTCGGGCTGTTGATGCAAATGTGGCGGGCATCACGCGAATCACATGAGAAAGTTCCCGTAGGCCGTTGCCATTGCGTTAATTTTTCGATTTAATGCCACGGCATATCCCGCCAGGATTCTGGTACGGGCGTCAGGGGCAAGGGGGAAACACCGTGGGGCTCTTTACACCCAAGAAGCCGGCGCTAATTGGTGTCGACATCAGCTCGACTGCAGTCAAGTTGCTGCAGCTAAGCCAGGCCGGCGGCCGCTATCGCGTGGAACATTACGCCGTCGAGCCGCTGCCGCCCAATGCCGTGGTCGAAAAGAACATCGTCGAAGTCGAGGCAGTGGGCGATGCCATTCGCCGCGCGCTGGCGCGGTCCGGTTCCAAGCTCAAGCATGCGGCGGCGGCGGTGGCCGGCTCGGCGGTGATCACCCGCATCATCCCGATGTCGAGCGACCTTTCCGAGGACGACCTCGAAGGCCAGATCCAGGTCGAGGCGAACCAGTACATCCCTTATCCGATCGATGAAGTGAGCCTCGACTACGAAGTGCTGGGTCCGGTTCGCGACAACCCCGACATGAACAACGTGCTGCTGGCCGCATCGCGTACCGAGAATGTCGACATGCGCGTGGCCGCGCTGGACCTTGGCGGGCTCACTGCCAGCGCCATCGATGTCGAGGCCTTCGCGATGGAGAACGCCTTCGCGATGCTGGCCGACCAGCTCAATGTCGGCCGCGACGCCCTGGTGGCGGTGGTCGACATCGGCGCCACCATGACCACGCTGTCGGTACTGCGCAACCAGCGCACGATCTATTCGCGCGAGCAGGTGTTCGGCGGCAAGCAGCTCACCGATGAAATCATGCGGCGCTTCGGGCTTTCCTACGAGGAAGCCGGACGCGCCAAGCGCAAGGGCGGTTTGCCCGAATCCTATGAAAGCGAGGCGCTGGAGCCCTTCAAGGAATCGCTGATCCAGCAGATCAGCCGGTTGCTGCAGTTCTTCTTCGCCGGCAGCGAGTACAGCAAGGTCGATCAGGTCGTGCTGGCCGGCGGCTGCGCGTCGATCGAAGGCCTCGGCCCGATGCTCGAGGAGCAGCTCGGAGTGCCCTGCATCGTCGCCAACCCGCTGGCGCGCATGTCGCTGTCGCCGCGGGTGCAGGCCCAGGCGCTTGCGCAGGATGCGCCGGCGCTGATGATCGCGGTCGGACTCGCCCTGAGGAGCTTCGACTGATGGCACACGTCAACCTACTGCCGTGGCGGGCCGAACGGCGCAAGCAGCGTGAACGCGAGTTCTACATGCAGCTCGCTGCCGCGTTCGTGGCGGCGCTGGCTGTGCTGCTGCTGTGGATCTTCTGGATGAATCAGCGCATCGACAACCAGACCGAACGCAACGCCTATCTGCAGACCGAGATCAAGAGTCTCGATGCGCGCATTGCCAAGATCAAGGATCTGGAAACGGTGCGCAGCCATCTGCTGGCGCGTAAGCAGATCATCGAGCAACTGCAGGCGGATCGTTCGCAGATGGTGCATCTGTTCGACGAATTGGTGAAGACGATTCCGTCGAACGCACGTCTGGCCGGCCTCAAGCAGAACGGGCAGTCGATGTCGCTCGATGGTGTGGCATCGTCCAACGCCAGCGTTGCCGAATACATGCGCAATATCGAATCGTCGCCGTGGATGGGGCACGCCGATCTGCGCAAGACCGAAAACAGCCACGATTCCACCCGCATGCCATACACGTTCGGACTGGACGTCACCTTGAGCCGACCCAAGTCGGATCAACCCGATGGTGCCGATGGCTCGGCATCGGCACCGGCGAATGCCGCCAGCATGGCTCCAGCCCCGGCAGTTCCGGCGGCATTGGGGGCGGCGGCGAAAGCGATGGCCGGCATGCCAGCCAAGCCATCCAGCGCGGCGACCGCTCCGCAGGCAAAGCCGGTGAACGCGGCTGCCACGGGGGGCGCCAAGCCATGAGTTTCCTCAACGATATCCGTAATCTCGACCGCAACAACGTCGGTGGCTGGCCGCAGTCGGTGAAGATTTTCTTCACCGTGCTGGTGTTCGCGATCGTCATGCTGGCGGGCTGGTACTTCTACGTCAGCGACCAGCAGGACACCCTGACCTCGCTGGCAAGCAAGGAAGAGCAGCTCAAACAGGAGTTCTCGACCAAGCAGGCCAAGGCGGTCAACCTCGAAGCGCTGCAGCAGCAGCTCGACGAAATGCAGGACATGCTGCGCCAGTTGCTGCGCCAGTTGCCGAGCAAGACCGAAATGCCCGAGTTGCTGGTCGACATCTCGCAGACCGCGCTGTCGGCAGGCCTGGAGAGCGACCTGTTCCAGCCCGGTCCGGAAACACCGAAGGACTTCTACGCCGAAAAGCCGATCACCCTGCGCATGACCGGCACCTATCATCAGTTCGGCACCTTCATCAGCGGCGTGGCTTCGTTGCCGCGGGTAGTGATCCTGACCCTGCACGATGTCTCGCTGAGGCCGAAGTCGCCATCCAAGGGCGACGCGGCAGGCGATGGCAAGCTCGTGCTCGAAGGAACGGTGAAGACTTACCGCTACCTGGACGATGAAGAGAGCGCCGCAGCCGCAGCCGCGGACAAGAACAAGGCGAAGGGGCGGAAATGAACAAGCTTGCTGCCATCACGCCCTTCCACGTCACGCGCGTCGTCATGATGATTGCGGTCGCACTGGTGCTCGGCGGTTGCACTCGCGGCGTGTCCGACCTGCACGATTGGGTTTCGCATGAAAAAGCCAAGAAGGGTGCGCCGATCCAGCCACTGCCGGTGATCAAGACGTTCGAGACCTTCAAGTACGAAGACCAGGACAAGCGCGATCCGTTCAGCCCCAGCGCGGCCGAGATGCAGGCCAGCGTCGCCACCAGCGGCCCGCGTCCGGACGCCAACCGCGCCCAGCAACCGCTGGAGAGGTTCGCGCTGGACAGCTTGAAGATGGTGGGCACGCTTGGCGCGGGTTCTTCCATGGAAGTCCTGATCAAGGATCCGGGCGGCGTCATCCATCGTGTGCATACCGGCGAATACATGGGCCAGAACTACGGACATGTCACCGCCATCAGTGAAAGCAGCATCGATCTGGTCGAGCTTGTCTCAAACGGTAATGGTGGCTGGATGGAACGTCCGGCCAGTATCGCGCTCGACGAGAAATAAGGAATACAGGGGCTGATGCAATGACCAACCAAATCCAATCCGTCCGGGGCCGTGTCATGCGCCATGCGAGCCGTTACATGTTGATGGGCCTGCTGATCGCCGGCGCGACCTGGGCCAATGCCGCGCTGGCGGCTGGCACCACGTTGAAGAACGTCAGCTACGAGGCGCTGCCTGGCGGCGCGGTCGAGCTGCATCTGGACTTCGGCAACGGCCCGGTGCCTCAGCCGAGAATCTTCACCACCGGCAACCCGCCGCGCATCGCGATCGACTTCGCCGACACCGACAATGCCGCGCCGCGGCACCTCGACATCGGCAAGGGTTCGACCTCCGGCGTGTCCTCGGTGGAAGCCGGCGGCCGCACCCGTGTCGTGGTCGAGTTGATGCGCGAGTCGACCTACCATTCGCGCGTCCAGGGCAGCAGCCTGGTGCTGACGGTCAACAATGGCACCGCCGACGGCTCGATCACCACGGCAGCCACGATCGATCCTTCGAAGGCGCTGCCGTCGTCGATGGACGGCCCGGCGGTTTCGAACATCGATTTCCGTCGCGGGCCCAACGGCGAAGGCCGCGTGCTGATCAGCTTCAATGGCAACGGCGCGAATGCGCAGATGAGCCACAAAGGCGACAAGGTGCTGGTCAGCATCGACCACGCCAACCTGCCGACGAATCTCGCGCAGCGGCTGGATACGCTCGATTTCGCCACGCCGGTGCAGTCCATCCTCACGCATGCAGGCCCAGGCGGTGGCGTGCGGATGGAGATCGCCACCAAGGGTGCGATCGATACGTCGGCTACGCAGACGCCGGACCAGTATGTCGTCGAGATCGCGCCCAAGAAGATCGATGCCAAGGCGGAGGCCGGCGGCAAGTTGGGCCAGGAGCCGAGCTACAACGGTTCGCGCGTGACCTTCAACTTCCAGGACATCCCGGTGCGTTCGGCGCTGCAATTGATCGCCGATGTCTCCAAGCTCAACCTCGTCGCGTCGGATACCGTCGGTGGCAGTGTCACCCTGCGGCTGGACAACGTGCCATGGGATCAGGCGCTGGACGTGATCCTGCGCGCGAAAAGCCTCGACAAGCGCCGCAACGGCAACGTGATCTGGGTGGCTCCGCAGGCAGAGCTCGCCAAGTACGAACAGGACGTCGCCGACGCCAAGCTCAAGGCGCAGGACACCGCAGAACTGGTCACCGACTACGTGCCGATCAGCTACGGCAAGGCGAAGGACATCGCCACCTTGCTGACCACCGGCAGCATGCAAGGAACGAGCGGCGGCGGGGCCAGCAGCAACAGCGCCCGCGGGTTCCTGTCGACGCGCGGCAGCGTTTCCTTCGACGAGCGCACCAACACGTTGCTCATCAACGACACGCCGGAGAAGATCAAGCAGTTGCGCGATGTGATTGCGGTGCTGGACAAGCCAGTGCAACAGGTGCTGATCGAATCGCGCATCGTGATAGCCACCGATGACTTTGAGCGTGATCTGGGCGCTAAGTTCGGTATCAGCGGGAGTCACAGCAACACGAGTACCGGTTCAGATCTCGCAAACGGAAAGGGTGGCGGCAACATCATTTCAATCGGTGGTACAGCCAATGGAAATGGCACTACTAACAGTGGGTTCAATGTGAGCCTGCCGGCAACGCCCACAACCGGTACGGCTAGTACCCTTGGCTTGGCTATCCTCGGCGCCAACTATGCCGTCGATCTCGAACTTTCTGCCGCGCAGACCGAAGGCCGCAGCGAGGTGATCTCGAGTCCCCGCGTGATTACTGCCAACCAGCAGGAAGCGGTCATTCGTCAGGGTCAGGAAATCGGTTACGTCACTTTTCAGAACAGCGCCGGCAGCGCTCCGGGTAGCGGCACGGCCACAGTGCAGTTCAAAGACGCCGTGCTGGAGCTGAAAGTGACTCCGACAATCACGGCCGACAATCGTGTCTACCTAGCGATTAACGTCACCAAAGACGCGCTCGACGGTTACGTGGATGCGCCAGGCAGCGGCAAGATTCCGACCATCGATACCCGCTCCATCAATACCTCGGTGCTGGTGGACAACGGACAAACCGTGGTGCTCGGCGGCATCTACGAGGTCAATAAGTCCAATACGGTGTCGAAGGTACCGGGCTTGGGCGATATCCCCGGTATCGGCGCCCTGTTCCGGAGTACATCGCGCAGCGATACCAAGGCTGAGCTGCTGATTTTCGTGACTCCGCGCATCCTCAGCGATACCCTGCAGTAGCAGGTGTGGAAGCAAGAACGAACGGGCGGCTTCGGCCGCCTTTTTGTTTGAAAGTAGCGCGATGGAGCTGATTAAACTTCCCGGTGTTTCTGCGGTCACAAGCACGCCGCGCAGCTCGCGACTGTGGCTTGCGTGCATCGAACTGCCCAACGGAACTAATGATGGATTTCCCCCAAACGCCCACACCGATATCGTCTAGATTGCAGCAATCCTTTGCGCTGCTGCGCGACGACCTGCAGCGCTGCATCATCGGCCAGCCGCACCTGGTCGATTGCCTGTTGATCGCGTTGCTGGCCGACGGTCACCTGCTGGTGGAAGGTGCGCCCGGCCTGGCCAAGACTACGGCGGTAAAGGCGATGGCTGCGCGCATCGAGGCGGATTTCCACCGCGTGCAGTTCACTCCCGACCTGCTGCCGGCCGACCTCACCGGTACCGATGTTTTCCGTCCGCAGAGCGGCAGCTTCGAATTCGAACGCGGCCCACTGTTCCACAACATCGTGCTGGCCGACGAGATCAACCGCGCGCCGGCCAAGGTGCAGTCCGCGCTGCTGGAAGCCATGGCCGAACAGCAGATCACGGTCGGGCGCAACACCTGGCACCTGCCCGAGTTGTTCATGGTGATGGCGACGCAGAATCCGATCGAGCAGGAAGGCACCTTCGCCTTGCCCGAAGCGCAGCTCGATCGCTTCCTGATGCACGTGACCATCGGCTATCCCGACGCCGTCGCCGAGCTGGCGATCCTCAAGCTGGCGCGTGAGCAGGCCAGCCGGCGCGCGCATCCGGCCGCGGCGACACCGGCACTGCTCAACCAGGCCGATGTGTTTGCCGCACGCGATGCCGCGATGGCCGTGCACATGGCGCCGGCGCTTGAGGAATACCTGACCCAACTGGTGCTGGCGACACGCGACGCCGGCCGCTACGGCCCGGAACTGAAGCGCTGGATTGCCTGGGGCGGCAGCCCGCGCGCCACCATCGCACTGGACCGCTGCGCACGTGCGCAGGCTTGGCTATCCGGCCGCGATTACGTGTTGCCGGAGGATGTGCACGGGATTGCCCACGAAGTGCTGCGCCATCGCGTATTGCTCAGCTATGAAGCGGAAGCCGAGGGTGTGCGGCCGGATCAGGTGATCGATCGCCTGCTGGATCTCGTGCCGCTGCCGTGACTGCCGCAGCATCACACCGCGTCGACGGCGACGGACGCGCGCACGTTTCGCTGGCGGAACTGATCGCGTTGCGCGCGCGCGTGGCGAGGGTTCGCGTACCGCCGATCGCCAGCCGCGCCGCGCGCAGCGGCCAGCACTCCAGCCGCCTATACGGCCGCGGCATGGACTACGCCGAGTCGCGCGTCTACCAAGCGGGCGACGACGTGCGCCGGCTCGACTGGCGGCTTACCGCGCGCAGCGGCAGGCTGCACACCAAGCTGTTCCAGGAAGACCGCGAGGGTTGCCTGCTGATCCTGCTGGATACCCATGCCAGCATGCAGTTCGGCACGCGCGTGCGCTTCAAGTCGGTGCAGGCGGCGCGCGCGGCGGCCAGCGCTGCCTGGTACGCGATTCGTGCCGGCGAACGGGTGGGCGTGATGGCGTTCGGCGGTGTCGAACGCCTGCAACGTCCGCAGGCCGGGCCGCGTGGCGCGCTGGCTGTATGCGGCGCGCTCGCCGACTGGGACAGCTTGCCCGGTGTCGATCCGGGTCGATCCGAGTTGCTTGGCGACACCCTCGCGCGCGCCGGTCGCATGCTGCACGGCGCCAGCCGCGTGCTGCTGATCAGCGATGGTTTCAGCTGCGATGCTTCGGCACGGCAGCGCCTGATTGATCTCGATCGGCGCGCTACGGTCAGCGTGCTGGTGGTTGCCGATGCGCTTGAACTCGCACTCGCGCCGGCGGGCCGTTATCCGCTGGAACATGCGGGCGAGCGCAGCGACGTGCTGCTGCAGTCCGAACGCCAGCGCCAGGATTTTCAACAGGTGCTCGGCACCGGCCCGGCGCGGCTGGGCGAACTCGCGCGCTCGCTGGGCTTGCGTTGCAGCAGCATCGATACCGCTGCCGACGTGTTCGAGCCGGTCACGGCATTGCTGGGTGCGAAGAGGCCGCCGCGATGATGGCTCCCGTCCAGCCAGCGCCCGCCGCCAGCGTGCCCGGTCCGGTGCTGCGCGACATCCACCTGCCGGCGGAGCCGTCGTGGTGGCCGCCCGCACCGGGTTGGTGGGCGCTTGCGGTACTTCTGCTGCTGGTGCTGCTGGCATCCGCATGGTGGGGGCGCCGGCGTCGCGATGCCGCATATCGAAGGCAGCGTGTACTGGATGAGCTGGAGCGGCTCTCGAGCCGTCATGCCCGGGACGGCGATCACACCGTACTCGCTGGCGGACTGCATCAACTGCTGCGTCGCGTGGCTCGACGCCATGCGGCAAGTGCCGCGCGACAGCGCGGCGATGCATGGCGCGATACGCTGGCGCGCGTGCCGGTCGATGCCGCAACGCTCGACCAACTGGTGGCGCTGGAGTCGGCGATCTATCGCCCGGCGTCCACGTTCGATCACGCCGCCGCCATAGCCGCCGTGCGCCAGTGGCTGTCGCTCGCGCTGAAACCGAAGACATGGAAAGCCGCAGCGACGAGGCAGGCGCATGACTGAGTTCGCCTGGCCGTGGATCGCCGTGCTGCTGCCGCTGCCGTGGCTGCTGCGCCGCTGGTTGCGGCCGGCGTCGCCGGGGCAGGCATTGCACCTACCGCATCCGGGCCTGCGGCTGAAAACGATGAAGGGCAACTCGAGCCACGGCATCGTTCCGTGGTTGCTGGCGCTGGCATGGCTGTGCCTGCTGGCAGCGGCGATGCGACCGCAATGGATCGGTCCGCCGCAGGCGCAGCAGCGCACCGGGCGCGCGTTGATGCTGGCGGTGGATCTGTCCGGCAGCATGCGCACCGGCGACATGCAGCTTGCCGGCCAGCCGGTCAGCCGGTTCGGCGCGGTCGAGGCCATTGCCGGCGATTTCATCGCCCGTCGCAGCGGCGATGAAATGGGCCTGATCCTGTTCGGCAGCCAGGCATTCCTGGTGACGCCGCTGACCTACGACCTCTCCGCCGTGCGTGCGCAATTGCAAGGCGCTGCCGTCGGCCTGGCCGGCACCGAAACGGCGATCGGCGACGCCATCGCGGTGGCGGTGAAGCGACTGTCCGCATTGCCGCAACCGGCGCGCGTGCTGGTGCTGCTCACCGACGGCGTCAACAATGCCGGCAGCATCGCGCCGCGCGACGCGGCGCGCGCGGCGCAGGCGGCCGGTGTGCGCATCTACACCATCGGCATCGGTGCCAATCAGATGAACATCCCGGGCTTCTTCGGAAGCCAGGTGGTCAATCCGTCGGCGGATCTCGATGCGGACATGCTCACGGCGATTGCCACCCAGACCGGCGGGCGATTCTTCCGTGCCACCGATAGCGACCAGCTCGTCGATGCGTATCGCGCGATCGACGCGCTGGAACCGATGCAGCAGCACGGCCCGACCTTGCGGCCGCGGCACGAACTGTTCCGCTGGCCGCTGCTCGCTTCGCTGGCGTTGCTGTTGCTGGCGATCCTTCCGCGCCAATTCGCCCGGGCGCCGGAGCGGCATGCATGAGCGAGGCGCTGCAGCAGTTTCATTTTTTTCGCCCATGGTGGCTGATCGCGCTGTTGGCGCTGCCGCTGTTCGGCCTGATCGCCGTGCGCCGTGCTTCGGGAACGCCGGAGCTGTCGCGGCTGGTCGACGCCGAGCTGCTGCCGTACCTGTTGCGTGGACGTGCCCGTCATCGCTACCTGCCGATCTGGCTGTTCGCCGCGGGCTGGACGCTGGCCGCGCTGGCCCTGGCCGGGCCGACCTGGAGCCGCGTCACGCAACCGCTGTACGCGAGCCGCGCTGCACAAGTAGTCGCGATCTCGCTGTCGCGGCACATGCTGTCGCGCGATGTCGCGCCGAGCCGCATCGATCGCGCGCGCTACAAGGCGCGCGATCTGCTGAGCAGCAATCGCGATGGCCTGAACGCGCTCGTCGGCTATGCCGGCGAAGCGTTCGTGGTGGCGCCGCTGACCTCCGACGCGGGCAGCCTCGGCGACCTGCTCGAAGCGATGTCGCCGGACACCATGCCGGTCGATGGCGACAACGCGGCCGCGGCGATCGAACGTGGTGTGGCATTGATCCACGATGCCAACGCGGACCATGGTTCGATCGTGCTGGTCACCGACCAGGCCGATGCCGCCGCCGATGCCGCCGCGCGCAAGGCGGCTGCCGTCGGCGTGCACGTCTCGGTTCTGGGCACGGGCACGCCGCAAGGTGGCCCGGTGCCGCTGGACGGCGGCGGTTTCCTGCAGGACGAGCAGGGCCGGACGACCCTGGCACGGCGCGATGATCCGTCGCTGGACAAGCTCGCGGCGGCTGGCGGTGGCGTCCATGTGACGATGACCGCGGACCACTCGGACATCGACGCACTGCACGGCCAGTTGACTGCCGGGCCGGCCGCGGCGGTGGTCGGGCAGCAGGGCGACGAATGGCAGGATCGCGGTCCGTGGCTGCTGCCGCTGCTGCTGCTGATCGTGGCTCTGGCGTTTCGTCGTGGCTGGTTGTTGTTATTGCCGCTGGTGTTGCTGCCAATGCTGCCGACCAGCGCTGCTGCAACCACCTGGAGCGACCTGTGGCAGCGGCCCGACCAGCAAGCGGCACAGGCACTGCGGCAAGGACAGGCCAGACAGGCGCAGCAGCTCGCGCGCGATCCGGCCTTGCGCGGCGCGGCGGCGTATCGGGCTGGTGATTTCGCCGCAGCGGCGCAATCGTTACAGCAGGCATCCGGTGCCGACGCCGCGTACAACCTCGGCAATGCACTGGCGAAGCAGGGCGAGTATCAGAAGGCGATCGACGCCTACGACCGGGCGCTGAAACTCGACCCTGTTCATGCCGATGCCAAAGCCAACCGTAAGGCGGTCGAAGACTGGCTGCATCAACAACAGCAGAAGCAGCCGAAGGACCAGCAGCAGGACCAGAAGAAACACGAAGGTGGCAAGGGCGGCAAGAATTCGTCGTCGCAGGACGGACAGGGCAGTGACGACAAATCGGATGCTCAGCAGAAGCAGGACGACATAGCGTCGCAATCATCCAAGCCTGGACAGGATGCGCAGTCCAAGCAGCAGGACCAGGACGGCAAGAATCAATCCGACGATTCGAAGAACAAGCCAGGCGACCAGCCCAAACCCGAAACACCGCAGCAGCAGGCGGAACAGAAAGCGCGTGCCGAACAGGCACAGCAGGCCCTGAAGCAGCAGATGGACAAGGCGCTGGGCGCGCAGGAACCGAAGAACGACCCGCAGGGCAAGCCGCCGGCGCACCAGTTGGGCGCGACCGCCGTCGACGATCCACAGTCGAAGCTGCCTGCGGACCTGCAGCATGCGCTGCAGCGCGTGCCGGACGATCCGGGTGCACTGCTGCGACGCAAGTTCGAACTGGAATACCAGCAGCGCCACGGCGGTGCGCCAAGCGAGGATGATCAGCCGTGATGACGCAACGTTTTTTCCGAGGCTGGCTGCTGCTTCTGCTGCTGGTTCCGGCGATGGTGCGAGCCGCCGACGTGCAGGCCACGCTGGATCGCAGCCGCGTGCAACTGGGCGAAACGGTGACGTTGAACCTGCGCCTCGCCGGTGCCGGCAGCAACATTTCGATGCCGGACCTGAGTGTGCTCAACCAGGATTTCGAGATCCTCGGCACGTCGCAGAACAGCAGCCTCAGCATCGTCAACGGCAGCGCGACGTCTGAGCTGACCTTCAGCGTGGCGCTGCGGCCGAAACATGTCGGCGTGCTGCAGATTCCCGCGCTGGACATCAACGGCGGCCGCACCGCGCCGCTGCAGGTGCAGGTCAGCGCGGCCGATCCTGCCGCCGCTGCCGCTACGCACAAAGACGTGTTCGTGGAGGCGCAGGTCGAACCCGGCCATGGTTATGTCGGCCAGCAACTGAGCTACGTGCTGCGGTTGTTCTACGCGGTCAACCTCAGCAACGGTTCGCTGGACCAGCCCGCGGTCAATGGCGTGGAGATGAGTCAGGTCGGCGGCGATGTCACGTATACGGCGCAGCGCGACGGCCGCACCTACGAGGTGCGCGAGCGGCGCTTTGCGTTGATTCCGCAGCATGCGGGACACATCGGTATCGATGCGGCGAGCTTCCAGGGCGAAGCGGTCGATCCGAACGACCCGAACAGTTTCTTCGGCGCCGGTACGCCGGTGTCGGTCAGCGCGCCGCCGGTCGCCATCGACGTGAAACCGGCGCCCGCAGATTGGGGCAGCAGCGCATGGCTGCCCGCACGGCAACTCACGCTGACCCTGGATGGCTGGCCCGGTGCGAACGAACCGCCGCGTGTCGGACAGCCGTTGAACCTGACCATGAACCTGCAGGCCACCGGCCTCGCCTACGACAGCCTGCCCGCGTTGAGTTTTCCGCCTGTGGACGGGGCGACCGTGTACCCGGACAAGCCAGCCATGGGCAACCATGTCGACGGCCCGTGGATCGTGGGCCGGCGCCAGCAATCGTTCGCGGTCGTGCCCGAACGCGCCGGCACGCTGAGCATTCCCGCCACCACGCTGAAATGGTGGAACGTGCAGGCCGACCGGATGGAAACGGCGCAGATACCCGCGCGCAGCGTGACCGTCTTGCCTGCGGTCGGCGGCGCCAGCCAGCCGTCCGCGCCGGCTGGCGTACCGAGTGTCCGCGCTGCGGCGGGTCCCACAGCGGTCAGCGTCGCGGCACGTGCCACGCCGTGGCTATGGATTGCCATCGGCAGCCTCGGGCTCTGGCTGCTCAGCATGCTGGTGTGGTTGCTGTGGCGTCGCCGGCCGTCGTCATCGAAGCCGGGTCGCAGCGCGCGGCAGCCAAGGACTTCCGAACCACGTTCGGCGCGCCAGCTGCAGCGGGATTTCCTGGACAGCGTGCGCGGCGACGACACGACGGCGCAGGCACGCAGCCTGCTTGCTTGGGCTCGCGCCGAGCGGCCCGCGATCCACAATCTTGGGCAACTGTCGGCAGCGCTCGGCGACGAACAGCAACGCGCGGTCATCGCCCTTCTTGAACAGCATCGCTATGCCGCCGCACCTGCGGTTGGCGACCGGTCGCAGTTCGCCGGCGCGTTCAAGCAGGGCTTCGCGTGGCGTGTCGCCGATGCGGGGGACGACAATCCCGACCTGCCGCCGCTGTATCCGTTCAAGCTGCGCTGAGTGCGGCCTGGAATATCTCCCGCATGCTTTCGCTGAAGCAGCACAGCGTGACCTCGAAGGATGGGCCGCCGGCCAGTTCGTCGCGCAGTGTCGACATGGCGATAGCCGCCGCCTGCTCGGCGGGATAGCCGTAGACGCCGCAGCTGATCGCCGGGAAGGCGATCGAGCGCAGCCGATGCTCGCGCAACAGTTGCATGCTGTTGCGATGGCAACGTTCGAGCAGCGCCGCCTCGCCACGGGCGCCGCCGTGCCACACCGGGCCGACCGTGTGGATCACATGGCGTGCAGGCAGGGCGAAGCCGGGCGTGATGCGCGTTTCGCCGGTCGGGCAGCGTACGTCGGGTGCGCTTTCGGGCAGGGCGCGGCAGGCATCCAGCAGGGCCGGGCCGGCCGCGCGATGGATCGCGCCATCCACGCCGCCGCCACCGAGCAGCGACGGGTTGGCTGCGTTGACGATCGCGTCCACGCGCAGGCGGGTGATGTCGGCATGGATGACCTGGATGGGCATGGCTTGGCGGATGATGGCGCCGTATGCTGCTGCGGGCGAGTCCCCGGGTACGAAGAGGTTGCACGGATCATGGCGAAGACGGAAGACATTTCATTCGGCTACCTGCTCAGCGACGTGACCTTGCTGTTCCGCAAGCATTTCGATCGACGCGCGGTGAAATTCGGGCTGACCCGCGCGCAGTGGCGGGCCACCAAGGTCCTGTATCACCGCGAAGGGCTGCGCCAGACCGAACTGGCCGAGTTCCTGGAAATGGAGCCGATTGCGGTGGGCCGCGTGATCGATCGCCTGCAGGCTGCCGGCTTCGTCGAGCGGCGCCCTGATCCGAAAGACCGGCGCGCGTGGCGGCTGTACACCACCGAGCAGGCCCGCGTGATCGTCGACGACATGGAATCGATCGCCCGCGACTTGCGCAGGGATGCCACCGGCGGCATCGAGCCGGACGAACTGCGGCAGGCGCTGGCGGTGATCAACCGGATCAAGGACAACCTGCTGGCGCTGGAACAGCTCCCAACCGAACCGTAATGCGCGGGCGGTAGACTCCGCCGGCGGCGTGCAGGAGATTTCGATTCCGGCATGCGGGGCGGATCGGCAGAATCGGCGGCCGGGCCGGTAAACGAATCGGCCGCTGCGGCGTTTAACATCGTTTGTGCCGCGAACAGCGACCGTTCCAACGTTGTGGCGCCACGTCGACCCATCAGATGCCCGTGATGTTGCCGCTGGCTAGCGCATCGGAACGGCGAGTACCGGACGCATGTCTTTCAAAAAATTCCTGTTGATCCTGATCGTGCTGGCCCTGGTTGCCGTATCGGTTTTCTGGTTTGAACATTACCGCGGCGCGGATGCCGGCAAAAAGGTCAAGGCGCCTGTCGTCGTGCCGATCCAGGTCGCCGTCGCGACGCGCGGCGACGTGGATCTCTCGCTGCGCCAGGTCGGCAACGTCGAGGCCTATTCCACGGTCACCGTGAGCTCCCAGGTGAACGGCCAGATCCAGTCGCTGGCCTTCGTGCCGGGCGCGCATGTGCGCAAGGGCGAGTTGATCGCGCAGATCGATCCGCGCCCGCTGCAGGCGCAACTCGACGAGGCCCGCGGCAACGTGGCCCGCGACGAGGCGAGCCTGGTCAAGGCGAAGGCCGACGTCGCGCGCTACACGGCAATGCTTACCAAGGGCTTCGTGTCGCACGCCGACTTCGACACGTTCAAGGCGAACCTCGGCGTGGCCGCGGC
This sequence comes from Rhodanobacter sp., assembly GCA_036398675.1. GTDB lineage: Bacteria > Pseudomonadota > Gammaproteobacteria > Xanthomonadales > Rhodanobacteraceae > Rhodanobacter. The sequence continues at coordinate 32,012 of DASWOQ010000074.1, forward strand.
GACGCTGCAATCCGATCGCGCGGCGGTGGAGTTTGCGCAGACCCAGCTCAACTACACGCGCATCGTCGCGCCGTTCGACGGCGTGCTCGGCGCACCGCTGGTCTATCCAGGTGCTGTGGTTGCCGCCAACAGCACCGGCATCGTGGTGCTCAACCAGATCGAGCCGATATGGGTGGCATTCGCGCTGCCGCAGGACAGCCTGCCTGCGGTGCGGCTGGCGCAGGTGCGCGGCGTGGTGCATGTGCAGGCGCAACTGGACGGCGACAGCGGCAAGCCGATCGACGGCACGCTGGAATTCGTCAACAACGCCGTCGACGCCACCACCAGCACGATCACGCTCAAGGCGCGCTTCGGCAACACCGACGACCGCCTCACGCCGGGGCAGTTCGTCAACGTGAGCCTGCCGACCACGCGCATCGCGAATGCGATCTCGGTGCCTGTAGTGGCGCTGCAGAGCGCCAGCATCGGCAACTTCCTGTTCGTGATGAAGCCCGACATGACAGTCGAGCAGCGTCCGGTGACGGCGGGCGTCAGCACCGCGGACCGTGTGGTGATCGACAAGGGGCTGGCCGCGGGTGAGCAGGTGGTGACCGATGGCCAGCTGCAGCTGGTCGACGGCAGCCACGTGCGGATCAGCAGCAAGTGAGGGCCGCTCCATGAATCTGCCGGAACTTTGCATCCGACGACCGGTGATGACCACGCTGATAATGGCGGCGCTGTTGGTGTTCGGCATCGTGGCCTATCCGCAGTTGCCGGTGAACGAGCTGCCGAACGTCGATTTTCCGACCATCAACATCTCGGCCAGCCTGCCGGGTGCTTCGCCTGAAACCATGGCTTCGGCAGTGGCCACGCCGATCGAGGCGCAGCTGTCGCAGATCGCCGGCATCAGCCAGATGAGCTCGACCAGTGCGCTGGGCTCGACCACCATCACGCTGAGCTTCGAACTGGATCGCAACATCGACGGCGCCGCGCAGGACGTGCAGGCGGCGATCTCGGCCGCGCAGCGCCAGTTGCCGACCAACATGCCGACACCGCCGACTTTCCGCAAGGTGAATCCGGCGGATGCGCCGATCATCTACATCGCGGTGCACTCGCGGACACTGCCGATGTCGACGGTGGACGATTACGGCGAAACGGAGCTGGCCCAGCAGTTGTCGATGATCGACGGCGTGGCGCAGGTCAGCGTGTACGGTTCGCAGAAGTACGCCGTGCGCGTCAACGTCAATCCGGACCGGCTTGCTGCTACCGGCATCGGCATCGACACGGTGCAGAAGGCGATCGCCGACGCCAACGTCAACCAGTCTACCGGTTCGCTCTACGGTTCCAAGCAGAATCTGCCGGTGACCAGCGACGGGCAGCTGATGAAGGCGGCCGCGTATAACGACGTGATCGTCGCCTACCGCAACGGTGCGCCGGTGCGCCTGCGCGACGTCGGCCATGCCGCGGACAGCGTGCAGAACGACCAGTCGGCCAGCTGGTACAACGGCGAGCGCGCGATCCAGCTGGCGATCCAACGCCAGCCCGGCGCCAACACGGTGGATACGGTCAACCGCATCAAGGCCGTCTTGCCGGGCTTCACCGAAACCCTGCCGCCGTCCGTGAAGCTGGATGTGCTGTACGACCGTTCGCAGTCGATCCGCGCCTCGGTCGACGACGTGCAGTACACCCTGCTGTTGGCTGGCGGGCTGGTGGTGCTGGTGATCTATCTGTTCCTCGGCAATCTCTCCGCCACGCTGATTCCGGCGGTGGCGTTGCCGATCTCGGTGATCGGCACCTTCGGCGTGATGTTCGCGCTCGGCTACAGCCTGGACAATCTCTCGCTGCTCGCGCTGACGCTGGCGGTCGGCTTCGTGGTGGATGACGCGATCGTGATGCTGGAGAACATCATCCGGCACATGGAGACCGGACTGAGTCCATACGACGCATCGGTGAAGGGTGCCGGCGAAATCGGCTTCACCATCATCTCGATGACCCTGTCGCTGATCGCGGTGTTCATCCCGGTGATGTTCATGGGCGGCATCGTCGGCCGCCTGTTCCATGAATTCGCGGTGACGATCAGCGTGGCGATCCTGGTTTCAGGCATCGTCGCGGTGACGCTGACGCCGATGCTGTGCAGCCGCTTCATCAAGGCGCATGACCATACGAAAAAGAACTGGCTGATCGCCGGCTTCGACCGCGGCTTTGCGGCGGTGACGAACGGCTATACGAGCACGCTGGAATGGAGCATGGCGCGGCCGGGGCTGATCCTCGGCGTGTTCGTGCTGAGCCTCGGAGCGACCGTGCTGCTGGCCATGGTGGCGCAGAAGGACTTCATCCCCGCCGGCGACTCCGGCCAGCTTCGCGTCAATACGCAGGCCGTCGACGGCGCCTCGTTCGACGCGATGGTGACGTATCAGCAGAAGCTGGCGGCGATCACGGCCAAGGATCCGAACATCGCCTCGTTCATGTCGACCGTGGGTGCCGGCGGCTCGCGCGCCACGGTCAACAACGGCTCGCTGCTGCTGGTGCTGAAGCCGGCGAACCAGCGTGCCACGCCGGACCAGATCATCAGCGAGCTGCGCAAGAAGTATGCGAGCGTGCCGGGCATCAACGCCTACATCCAGAATCCACCGGCGATCCAGATCGGCGGCCGCCAGTCCAATTCGCAATACCAGTACACCTTGCAGTCGACCGACCTGGACGCGCTGTTCCAGTGGAGCGGCAAGGTGCTGTCGGCGTTCCAGAAACTGCCGGGCTTTCTCGACGTCACCGACGACCTGGACATGAACAGTCCATCGCTGGTGCTGAAGGTCAATCGCGACCGGCTGGCGCCGCTGGGGCTGACCATGGCGCAGGTGCAGTCGGCGCTGGGGTCGGCGTTCGGCGCCAACCAGATCTCGACGATCTACAGCTCGATCACGCAGTACTGGGTGATCCTGCAGGTCGACCGTTCGCTGCAGAGCGATCCGGCGGTGTTGTCCAAGCTCTACGTCACGTCAAGCAGCGGCGCGCTGGTACCGCTCAGCGCGGTGTCCAGCTTCCGCCGCGAGCCGCAGGTGTTGACGGTGAACCACCAAGGCCAGTTGCCGTCGGTGACGATCTCGTTCAACCTCGCGCCCGGCGTATCGCTGAGCGATGCGGTGTCCAGCATGGCCACGGCGATGAACCAGATGAACCTGCCGGACTCGATCACCGGCAGCGTGCAGGGTACCGCGCAGGCCTTCCAGCAATCGATGAGCGGCATGGGCCTGCTGCTGGCGCTGGCGGTGTTCGTGATCTACCTGGTGCTGGGCATCCTGTACGAAAGCTTCATCCATCCGCTGACGATCCTGTCCGGCCTGCCGGCAGCGGGCGTCGGTGCGCTGCTGACGCTGGTGTTGTTCCACGCCTCGCTGGATCTGTTCGCCTTCGTCGGCATCATCATGCTGGTCGGCATCGTCAAGAAGAACGCGATCATGCTGATCGACTTCGCGCTGGAGCGGCAGAATGCCGAAGGCATGGAGCCGCATCACGCGATCTTCGAGGCGTGCAAGGTGCGTTTCCGTCCGATCATGATGACCAGCATGGCGGCGTTCGCCGGCACGCTGCCGATTGCGCTCGGCATCGGCGCAGGCGCGGAAACCCGGCGCTCGCTGGGCCTGGCGGTGGTCGGCGGACTGATCGTGTCGCAGGTCCTCACGCTGTACCTGACGCCGGTGATCTACGTCTACATGGATCGGCTGCAGCAGCGCCTGCAACCTCATGGCAAGAAGGCGCCAGGTAATCCCGCACACGTGAACTGAGGCGAATGAACCGGTAAGTAAAAGGCGACCTTGCGGTCGCCTTTTTATTTTTACGGACAGGATCGACCGGCTTCAGTCGCCTGCACCGTCGCCGGCGAATGCTCCCGGCGCCGAACCGAAGTCGCCATCCGCCTGCGCTGCCATGTACGAGAACGCGGCATACACCGCCACGTTCTGCGCCAGTTCCTTCGGATCGATCTTGTCCAGTGTGTCGTTGGCGGTGTGGTGCCAGTCGAAATAGTCGGTGCCGTCCTGGGTCAGGGTCAGCGCCGCCATGCCCATGCCGTGCATCTGCGACAGGTCCGAGCCGCCGCCGCCGGGACGGTCCGGCGAGTAGGCGACGCCGATCGGCGAGAGCACATCGGCGATCTGCCGAATGGCGTTGCGCGCCTGCGGCTTCACGCTCGCGCTCATGCGCCAGACCGGGCCGGAGCCGAAATCCGATTCCGTGCCCAGCACGAACTGGCCGACCTCGGCTGCGTGTTTCTTTGCATAGGCGCGACCGCCCCACAGGCCCATTTCCTCGTTGGCGAAGGCGATCACGCGGATCGTGCGGTCCGGTCGTTGCGGCAGCTCGCGGATCAGTTTGCCGGCGGCCATCGCGATGGCCACGCCGGCACCGTCGTCGATCGCGCCGGTGCCCGGATCCCATGAATCCAGATGACCGCCGATCGCCACGACCTGATCCGGATACTTGCTGCCGGTGATTTCGCCGATCACGTTCGCGCCGGTGTACTGGCCTTCGAGGCCGCAATCGAGATCGAGCCGGATATTCACCGGCTTGCCATAGGCAAGCACGCGCTCGAGTTGGTCGGCATCCGGATTGGAAAGCGCCGCAGAAGGAATCCCTTTGGCCGCGTCGGTGAACCCGGTGACGCCGGTATGCGCAATGCGCTCGTTCGCATCGGTGCCCGCCGATCGCAGCAGGTATCCCGCGGCGCCCTTGGCGGCGGCGACCACCGGGCCGGCGGTGCGCACGGCCGAGCCCATGCCATAGTCGTGGCCATCCTTCGCGCGCTTCATGCGAAAACCGATGTAGACGATCTTGCCCTTCACGCTGGCCGGGTCGGCGGCCTTCAGCGCGTCGAGGCTGTCGAACTTCGCGACCTGCGCGGTGAGCCCGCCCTTCGGCGTGCCGGGCGAATAGCCCAGCGCGGTCAGCACCAGCGGCTGCGGAAACGGCGCCACGATCGCGCCATGCTCGCTGCGTCGAACCCACAGCGGATACGAAACCGCCTCGGTGTAGACCTTGTCGTAGCCCAGCGCCTTGAACTTGGCGATGGCCCAGTCGCGCGCGCGCGCGTCAGCGGCGCTGCCGGCCATGCGCGGGCCGACTTCGGTCGTCAGCGATGCGACGATGCGATAGCCGGTATCGTCGCCCATGGCTTTGTCGCGCAACTGTTCGGCCGTCTTTACGGCCGAAGCCGGGATAACCGTATCGGTGGAAGCGGCATGGGTGCTGCCGACAGCCAGCGACAGGCTTGCAGCGAGCATGGCGACGGAAAGATGGCGCATCGGGGCACTCCGCGGAGAAAGTGCCGATTATGGCGCTTTCGCCGGATGCCGTTCCGGTCGGATGCCATGCGGCGGGAGCGGTTGGTGCCGCTCCCGCCGAGGGTCATGCGCGGCTTATTGCTTGTTCTTCAGCAGGTCGCGGATCTCGGCGAGCAACGCTTGGTCGGCTGTCGGTGCCGCAGGTGCGGCGTCCAGCCTGCGGGTGACCCGGTTGAGCGCTTTCACCACCAGGAAGATCGCGAACGCAATGATGATGAACTGGATCAGCGTGTTGATGAAGGCGCCGTATTGGATGGCCACTTCGGCAATCTTGTGTTTCGGGTCGGTGTCGTCAGCGGGTTTCAGCACCCATTTCAGGGCCGAGAAATCGATGCCGCCAGTGATCCAGCCGATCGGCGGCATGATGATCTGGTCCACCAGCGATGTGACGATCTTGCCGAATGCGCCGCCGATGACCACACCGACAGCCAGGTCGACAACGTTGCCGCGCATGGCGAAATCGCGGAATTCCTTGAGCATGCCCATCTTTGATACTCCCTCGGGTTGGCAGGATGACGAGCGGACTCTAGCGCGACGCGCGACAGACGGACAGTCTGGCTCGTCCGGGATTTTGCGGGTCAGACGATCCGGCCGTCCAGTTCGGCGATCCCCGCCAGCTCCGCGTGGAAACGGTCGCCCCGATGCAAGGCGGCCACCCCGGCCGGCGTGCCGGTGAAGATCAGGTCGCCGGCCTTGAGCTCGAACAAGGTCGAGAGTGCGGCGATGATCTGCGGCACGCCGTGCAGCATGTCGCCCAGCATGCCGTGCTGGCGCAGTTCGCCGTTGACGTGCAGCCGCAGCTCGCTGTGCGCGTCAGGCGTCGCCGCATGAGCCGGTCGCAGCGCGGAAACCGGGGCCGAATGATCGAAGCCCTTGGCGATGTCCCACGGCTGTCCCTTCGCTTTGGCCTGCGCCTGTAGATCGCGCCGGGTCAGGTCCAGGCCCACGCCATAGCCGAACACGCACGCCAAGGCATCCGCAGCCGGGATGTCGACACCGCCGGATGCGAGCGCCACGACCATTTCCACTTCGTGATGCAGGTCGCTGGTGGCCGACGGGTAGGGCACGTCGGCACCGTCGCTGACCACCGCATCGGCCGGCTTGCCGAAGAACATCGGCATGCCCGTCTCCACGGCCGACCCCATCTCCTTCGCGTGCTCGGCATAGTTGCGGCCGATGCAGAACACGCGGCGGATCGGAAACCGCTGGTCGCTGCCGATGACGGGCAGGCTGGGTATGGCGGGGGCATCGATGATGTAGGTCATGCGGCAAGCGTAGCAAACCCCTGGTCGGGATCGCGACCTCCAGCCACCGCTTTCACGGACCGTGCGGACGCAACACGATGGCGAGCGCCGGTTGCCAGTGATTGCCCGTTGTCCGGCGGCAGGACGGCCGTTCCGTACATGCCATCGGCGGCAGGCGAGCGGGCTGCCTGCAGCATGCGGATTGCGCCGCACCGCAAGGCGATCGACAGCCCATTCGCGCCGCTCGAAAAGCTCAATGATCGCCGCCTGCGGGTGACACCTGTCACCGATAAAAGCTGATAACGGCACTTGGTATGGCCGCTGCCCTGTCGTGTACCGTTCGTCTATCGAAATCGGATGGGGACGCCGGTGAGCAATGCCGACCTGCTGAAAGAACTGCGCATCGAACGCCACCAGCGTGACGATCACGCCGGCGGGTCAGGCCGCGGGCCATGGATCGTTGCCGCGATCGTCATCGTGCTGGCATTGCTGGGCGGCGCCGCATGGATGGTGCTGGGGCATCGCGCCGTACCTGTGCAGACGGCCATCGCGGTCGTGCCGTCGTCGAACAACGAAGGCGGCGCGGTGCTGCAGGCCACCGGCTACGTCACCGCACGCAGGCAGGCGACCGTATCGGCGCAGATCACCGGTACGCTGACCGAGGTGCTGATCGAGGAAGGCGACCGCGTCAAGCTCGGCCAGGTGCTGGCGCGTCTGGACGACAGTGCCTACAAGGCCGCCTTGGATACGGCCAAGGCGCAGGCCGCCGCGGCCCATGCGCTGGTGGCGCAGTACCGTGCGCAGCTGACGCAGGATATGCGCGATGCGACGCGCGCGGAATCGCTGGCGACCCGCGGGCTGGTATCGACGCAGGCTGCCGAGCAGGCGCGCACGCTGACCAATACAGCGCGTGCGCAGCTTGCTTCGCAGGAACGGCAGGCCGCCTCGGCCGATGCGCAAGTCACCGAAGCGCAGGTCAATTTCGATTACTGCGTGGTGCGCGCGCCGTTCACCGGCGTGGTTACCACCAAGGATGCGCAGGTCGGCGAGATCATCTCGCCGCTGTCCGCCGGCGGCGGCTTCACCCGCACCGGCGTGGGCACCATCGTCGACATGGATTCGCTGGAAGTCGACGTCGATGTCAACGAGGCCTATATCGGCCGGGTCAAGCCGGACATGGTGGCCGAAGCGGTGCTCGACGCGTATCCGGACTGGACTATCCCTGCACACGTGATCGCGATCGTGCCCACTGCCGACCGCGGCAAGGCGACCATCAAGGTGCGCGTGGCGCTGGAAAAGAAGGACGCGCGCATCGTGCCCGACATGGGCGTGCGTGTCTCGTTCCTCGAACTGAAGCCGAAGGACGACGCACCGCTGCCGCAGGGCGTGCTGGTGCCGGCCGCGGCGATCGCGCAGCGCGATGGCCACAGCGTGGTGTTCGTGATCGACGACGGCAAGGCACGCCAGCGCGTGGTGACTCCCGCCGCGCAGGCCTTCGGCGAATTGCGCCTGCTGCCGGCCGCAGTGAACGCCGGCGACAGCGTGGTGGTGTCGCCACCGACGGAGCTGCACGATGGTTCAGACGTCCAGACCAAAGCCTCGACGCCCTAGACGGCGCGGAAACCATTCCCTGCAAGCGTTGCAGGAAAGCATTCATCGGAGACATGCCATGGGCACACTGATCGAAATCCAGAATCTCGCCAAGACCTATGAGCGCGGCAAGCAGAAGGTTGAGGTGCTGCATCACGTCAACCTTGACATCGCCGAGGGCGACTTCCTCGCGCTTATGGGACCGTCCGGTTCGGGCAAGACCACCTTGCTGAACCTGATCGGTGGCCTGGATACACCGACCGCCGGCAGCATCAAGGTGGGCGGCCAGCGCATCGACCAGCTCGGCAGCGGCGCGCTGGCGAAGTGGCGCGCATCGAATGTCGGCTTCATCTTCCAGTTCTACAATCTGATGCCGATGCTCTCGGCGCAGCGCAATGTCGAGTTGCCGTTGCTGCTGACCAAACTGTCCGCGTCGCAGCGCAAGAAGAATGCGTCGATCGCGTTGCAACTCGTGGGCCTTGCCGATCGCGCCAGCCACAAGCCGAGCGAATTGTCCGGCGGACAGCAGCAGCGCGTGGCGATCGCCCGTGCGATCGTGTCCGATCCGACGCTGCTGGTCTGCGACGAGCCGACCGGCGACCTGGACCGGCAATCCGCCGAGGACGTGCTTGGCTTGCTGCAGCAGCTCAATCGCGACCACGGCAAGACCATCGTGATGGTCACGCACGATCCGAAGGCCGCCGAATACGCCAGCCACACGCTGCACCTGGACAAGGGCACGCTGGTCGAGCAGGCGGTGGCGTAATGAACCTCGGCACTTCACTTCGACAGCACGAGGTTTCGCCCCTCCCTCTGCTTGCAGGGGGGAGGCTGGGAGGGGGTGCGTGCAGGCCATGGTATCCAACGTAAGAGCGACCCCGCCCCAGCCCTCCCCTGCACGCAGGGGAGGGAGCCATGCGCGAACGATCTTGAGAGGGTTCCGTCATGAAATACCTTCATCTGATCTGGGCCGCGCTGTTCCGGCGCAAGACCCGCACGATACTCACGCTGGTGTCGATCGTCGCCGCGTTCCTGCTTTTCGGCCTGCTCGATTCGGTTCGGGTGGCCTTCACGGCGGGCAACAGTGTCGATGGCGCCGGCAGGCTGATCGTCAACTCACGCATGTCGATGCAGCAGCCGTTGCCGGAAAGTCTGGGCGCCCGCTTCGGCAGCGTGCCGGGCGTGACCGCCGTGGCCACGGCCAACTGGTTCGGCGGCGTCTACCAGGATCCGAAGAATCAGGTCATCAGCTTCGCGGTGAGCCCGGACTACCTGGATCTGTATCCGGAACTGGTGATGCCGGCGGACCAGCGTGCGACGTGGGATCGCACGCGCACCGGTGCCATCGTCGGCGCCGCGCTGGCGAAGAAGTACGGTTGGAAGATCGGCGACAAGATCCCGCTGCAGTCGACCATCTTTCCCTCCAAGGCGTCAGGCGGCAACACCTGGACGTTCGACATCACCGGCATTTTCCACGCCAAGGACGACAGCTCAGCCGGGCGTGAGCAGATGCTGATGTTCCACTGGAAATATTTCGACGAGAACAACGCGTTCGGTTCCGGCACCGTGCACTGGTATGTGGTGAAGGTGGCCAATCCGGACAACGCCGACACGGTGGCCAAGGCGATCGATGCGATTTCGGCCAACTCGGACCATGAAACCAAGGCGCAGACCGAACAGGCGTTCCAGGCTTCCTTCATCAAGCAGCTGGTGAACATCGGCCTGATCGTCATGTCGATCATGGGCGCGGTGTTCTTCACTCTGCTGCTGCTGACCGGCAACACCATGATGCAGGCCGTGCGCGAGCGCACCAGCGAGTTGGCGGTGCTCAAGACGATCGGTTTTTCCAGCCGCAGCGTGCAGGCGATGGTGCTTGCCGAAAGCGTGCTGCTGCTGTTGCTCGGCGGGGTGATCGGCATGGCGCTGGTGTCGGCGATCGTGCCGGGGATCGGAGCTTCCAGCGGCGGCATGATCCCGGTACACGGCGTCAGCGCGGATACGTGGCTGATCGGCGTGGCGCTGATGCTGGGCATCGGCGTGGTGGTCGGCTGGATGCCCGCGTGGCGCGCGATGCGCCTGAACATTGTCGACGCGCTCAGCGGCCGCTAGAAGGAGATCGCCATGAAGACATTCCTGATCAATCTGGGCCTGCTCATACTGGTCGCTTTCGCAGTGTTTGCATGGACCCTGCTGCCGTGGTTCGGCGTGCTGGCGCTCGCCATCGTGTTCGCCGCCTGGCTGCTGTTTTCGCGAACCGGGCGCCAGACATCGTCGGTCACCGCGGTCGGCGTCAGTACGTTGCGCCAGCGCCTCGGTTCGTCGTCGGTGATCGTGATCGGCATCGCCGGCGTGGTCGGCGTGCTGGTCGCGCTGCTGGCGATGGGCGAGGGGCTCACCGCCACGCTGCAGAGCGGCGGCCGTGCGGATACCGCAATCGTGTTGCGCGGCGGATCGGCAGCGGAGTCGTCGTCGGTGCTGGTGCGCGACGACGTCGATGCGGTCACGCAGGCGCCGGGCATCGCGCGCGATGCCCGCGGCAAGCCGATCGTTTCGGCCGAACTGGTGGTGGCCGCCAATGTCAGCCAGAAAGGTTCCGGTGAAGACGCCAACGCACAGTTGCGCGGCGTCGACGACGAAGCCTGGGCGCTGCGGCCCGGCCTGAAGATTGTCGAGGGGCGCAAGTTCAAGCCCGGTCTGCGTGAATTGGACGTGGGCCGTGGAGCCGCAGCCCAGTTCGCCGGCATGAACGTGGGCGACGAGCTGAAGCTGGGCACCGAATCGTGGAAGGTGGTTGGCGTGTTCGAATCCGGCGATGCCTACGATTCCGAGTTGTGGGCGGATCGCCAGACCGTGTCTTCGGTCTATCGCCGCGGCAACAGCGCAGAGTCGGTGCTGGTCAGGCTCACCGGCGCCGATGCGTTCAGTGCATTCAACGCTGCGCTATCGTCCGATCCCAAGCTGAAGGTGGAGGCGAGCACCACCGTCGACTATTTCGCGAAGCAGTCTTCGGGCCTGGCCACGACCATCCGCATCGTCGGCCTGACGGTCGGCATCATCATGGCGATCGGTGCGATCTTCGGCGCGCTCAACTGCATGTTCGCCGCGGTCGCCTCGCGCGCCCGCGAGATCGCCACCCTGCGCGCGATCGGTTTCCGCGGCGTGCCGGTGGTGGTGTCGGTGATGCTGGAAACCATGCTGTTGGCGCTGCTCGGCGGCCTGCTCGGCGCGTTGATCGTGTGGCTGGTGTTCAACGGCTACACCACCTCGACGTTGAGCGGTTTCACCCAGGTGGTGTTCCGCTTCAAGGTCGCGCCGCACCTGCTGTGGAACGGCCTGAAATGGGCGCTGGCGATCGGCTTCATCGGCGGCCTGTTCCCGGCGCTGCGTGCGGCGCGGTTGCCGGTGACCACCGCGCTGCGCGAACTATGATCAGGCTTCTGGAATCGGTCTGGGGTGACTGTGCGACATGCGCGATGGCTGGTCATGCTGTTGGGGTTGGGCTTGTTCGGCTGCGCGACGTATGTGGCCCATCAGATCGAAACACCCGGCCATGAAAGTCGGGCACAGCGCCGGCAGCTCGCGTTCTTTGCGAAGTTGCTGAAAATGGGGGGATTCGAGCAGCGCACGCTGTTGCTCCCAACGGGCGTTCGCATGGCCTATCGGATCGGCCGGCCGCGCGCCACGCATTTCAGCGCGGATGTTGCATCGAACGTCGAGCATGGCAAGTACCAGTTGAATTTCGACGTTCATTTTGACGGTGATCCATCGCGGGCTCCGGCGTTGTCACCGCGTGGCAGCATCCTGCTGTTGCATCCGTGGAGCATGGACGGTTCGTCGCTTGCGACCTGGGCGCTACTGTTTTCCGACGCTGGCTACGTGGTGGTGGTGCCGGATCTTCGCAGCCAGGGCGACTCCGCCGACGCGCCGGTAGGCTACGGGCCGCGCGAAGCGCAGGACATCGTCGCGCTGGCGCATGAACTCAGACAGTCGGGCCAGTTGCCAGGGCCGCTCTACCTGATGGGCGCCTCCTACGGCGGTACGGTGGCGATGTTCAGTGCCCCGGACTTGCCCGATATGCGCGGAGTAATTGCGCTGGAACCTTACGCGAATGCGGCGGCAGTGATCCGGCGGGCGCCTTCCAGCCAGTTGTTTGGCCACCCCTGGGTCAGCGCGGTGATCGGGAAGAAGACGATGGACAAGGCGATCGCCCGCGCCAGTCGTCAACTCGGCGTGGACCTGATTCACCTCGATGCCGGTGATGCGCTGGCGCGTGCTCCGGTGTGTACGTTGATCGTGCGTGGTAGCCGCGATGAACTGACCACGGAGGAGGATATGCGCCGACTGGCTGCGCGCACATCGCGTGCAGTTCACGCGGAGCTTGCCCATGAGAATCACATGACCCTGCCGCTGCGCACGGACCGCTTGTTTCAGCCGATTCTCCAGTGGATGAAGGCACTGCCAGACGCCGGCTCAACGGCCTGTCCCACCTTCGAGCCGAAGTACTCCAAAGCAGCTCAAGCAAGGGGTGCTGCCGCAACGTAGATAGTTCATCAAGCGGCCCGTCGTTGCCGTGCCAGCGTAATTACCGCCATGCCGGCCAGGTCATACGGGCCGACGTGTTCGCCGGCCAGCATGATGCCGAACAGCACGGCCACGGGTGGGTTCACATAGGCATAGATAGCTAGTGCTCAATGCGCGCTGCGCGTGCTTGAGCACGTAAAGATAGGCGCTGAAGGCGATGATCGAGCCGAACGCCGCGAGGTAAACCGCTGCAAGCGTCGTGCGCGCATGGTCGGATGCGACGGCAGGCGTTCGCCCATCGCAAAGCCGAACGCCAGCATCGCCACGCCGGAACGGATGCCAGCCAGCAGGAACGGCGGATAGCTTTCCAACGCGTAGTGGATCCCAAAGCAGGTCGAACTCCAGATCACATACAGCGCGAACAGCGCCCGCGGAATGAGGACGCGGGGATCGTTCAGCCGGCGCGTGCGGGCCGCGCCATCCGTGGAATCAGGGAATATTGAAGCGTACGCGGTGGATGGATTGCCGCGATTATCCGTGAGCCGACGTCCGCCGACGAGTGTTGGCACCGGCATCGGCGGGCGGTTGCGCGGACTGTTCGCGGGCCTGCCGTTCGTGTGCCAGCAGTTCGCGCTTGCGCTCGACGCCCCAGCGCCAGCCGCCGAGCGAGCCGTCTTCGCGCACGACGCGATGGCAGGGCACGATCAGGGCGAGGCGGTTGTTGCCGCAGGCATTGCCGATCGCGCGGGCCGCCTTCGGCGCGCCGAGTTCCGCGGCCAGTTCGCCGTAGCTTTTGGTGGCGCCTTGTGGGATTCGCGTCAGCGCATCCCACACGCGCCACTGGAACGCGGTGGCGGCGATATCCAGCGGCGGCATCGCGGGCGCATCCGCATCGTTCCAGCCCAGGTCGTGCGCGATGCGGGCGATCACCGCGTCGAGCCATTCTTCGCGGCCATTGTCGACGCGCTCGCGCGCGGCCTTGGGGAATTCGGCGGCGAGCCGGGTTTCAAGTTCGGCATCGTTGGCGCCCAGTGTGACCGAGCAGATGCCGCGGCCGGTGGCGGCAACCAGCAAGCGGCCGAGCGGTGTGTCCGTCGTAGTGTAGCGGATGCTGGCACCGGCACCGCCGGCGCGGTAACTGGCGGGCGTCATGCCGAGCAGGCGATCGCTGTGTTCGTAGACGCGGCTGCCCGAGCCGAAGCCAGCCTCGTATACCGCGGTGCTCACTGGTTCGCCGTCGCGCAGCGCGGACTTCAGTTGACCGAAGCGGCGGGCACGGTGGTATTCGGCCGGACTCATGCCATAGCGGCGACGGAAGGCGCGCTGCAGGTGGCTGGGGCTGAGTTTGGCGGTCTGCGCCAACGCGTTCAGCGTGGGCGCTTCCTCGGCGCGCTCCAGTTGCAGGCGCACGCGTTCGAGCGCGGGTTCATTCGATGGGTTGCGAGTGTTCATGGCGGCATCCATTGACGATGCCAACAGGTTAGGTACATCGACCGATGGCGGCCATCCGGATCATGCGATGGAAGCATGTGTGATCGAAGCGGATGCGATGGAAGCGAGCGCGCTCAGTGCGCGACTGGACGCCCCTGCTGTAACACCACGAACTCGCCTTCCAGCACGGCCGGCTTGTGCGCCGGTTTCGGTGCGGCAGGGTTGGCGAACATGCGGCCATGCTTCCACTGGCGCCAGGCCAGCAGCAACGCGCCGCCGACCAGCAGTACCGACGCGACCATCAATCCGAACACCAACAGCATGGCGATCAAGGCCACGCCGACCAGCAGCGAAAGGGCGCGCACCAGTGGATGGCGGGTGCGACGGGCAGAAGGCATGAAGGCACGCATGTGTTAAAAATCCGTGTGGTAAAATCAATGACTTACGCGTGCAACCATGGGGCCATCCGGCCTGCGAGGCAAGTGCCGATGGATACAGTAACCTTTGCCGGTCCGCCTTCGGGCCGGGTGCTTTGCAGTCTCGACGACATCCCCGATGGCGGCGCCACTGCGGTCGCTGCCGCACTGGCCGATGGCGAGGACAGCGTGATCTTGCTGCGACGTGGCGACGAGGTTCGCGCCTACCTCAATGTCTGTCCGCACGCTGGACGGCAACTGGACTATGCGCCGGGCAAATTCCTGCTGAAGAACGACACGCTGATCTGCGCCGTGCATGGCGCCACCTTCAACCGCGAGGATGGCCTGTGCATTGCCGGACCATGCCGGGGCGAGCATCTCAGAAGGGTGGCCGTGCGCGTCGATGGTGGCGACATCCGTCTCGCGCCTTGAAGCTCCCGCCTCAGTCGACGGTCAGTGGAACAGCAGGTTGATCGACACCAGCGTGACGATCAGCACCACGAAAGTCAGCGGCAGGCCAACCCGAAGGAAGTCCTTGCTGCGATAGCCGCCCGGGCCGGTCACCATCATCAGCGCCGGATGGCCCGAGCTGAGCAGGAACGTGTTCGACGACGACACCGCCACGATCAGCGCGTACGCCGACGGATTGCCGCCAGTGGCGACCGCCACGCTGATCGCGATCGGCACCATCATCACGGTGGCGCCGACGTTCGACATCACCTGCGAGAACAGCAGCGTCAGGATCGCCAGCACGAGCTGCAGCAGCCAGTGCGAATGGCCGCCCAGGTGCTGCAGTACTTCCTGCGCCACCCACGCGGCGGTGCCGGTGGCATCCATCGACCAGCCCAACGGGATCAGGCAGGCGGTGACGAAAATGGTTTTCCAGTTGATCGCGCGGTAGGCCTCGTCCATGTTCAGCACGCCGGTCAGCAGCATGCCGATCGCGCCGGTCATCATTGCCACCGACAGGTCGAGGTTGGTGAACAGCGCCAGGCATTTCGCCATCACGAAGAAACCCACCGCCTGCCAGATCTTGCCGGGCCGCTGCTCTTCTTTCGGGATGTCGGTGACGACGACCAGATCCTTGTCTTCCGAGGCCAGCGCGAGATCGCGCCAGTTGCTGTGCAGCACCACCGTGTCGCCCGCGCGCAGGCTCACGCTGCGCACGTCGTCGCGAAACACCTGGTCGCCGCGCGTCACCGCCAGCACCGAGATGCCGAAGCGCTTGCGCAGGCGCAGTTCGCCCACGGTGTGCTTGATGAAGCGCGACACCGGCGGAATCACCACCTCGGAAATGCCGGCGCGGGTCGGGTTGAACAGCTCGCCAAGCTGGCGCATGCGCGTGGAGAGGCGGCACAGCTGGTTGTTGGCGAACTGGGTGAGCTGCTCGCGCGGGCCGAGCACGCCGAGCACCGAGCCGACCCAGATCACGTGATCCGCCGGCGGCGCCATGCGTGCCTCGTTGCCGCTCTTGATCGCCAGGATCAGCGGCGCGCCGTGCAGTTGCTCCGCCTCCATGATGCTCATGCCGACCAGCGGGCTCTCCGCGGTCACCGTGAGCTCGGCGGTTTCGCCGCCGATGCCGTAGGTCTCGGCAAAGTAGCTTTCGGTGCGCCCGGGCGTCACCTTCAACCGTTCATCTTCGTGACCCGGCAGCAGCTTGCGTCCGAACAAGTAGAAATACAGCACGCCGACCGCTGCCAGCGCGAGGCCGACCGGCGTCACGCTGAACAGGCCGAACTTCGGAATCGTGTGCGCGCCCGGCGGCAGGTTCACGTTGGTGCTGGCGATCAGGTCGTTCAGCACGATCAGCGGCGAATTGGCGATCAGCGTGGTGTTGGTGGCGGTGAGGATGCAGAACGCCATCGGCAGCAGTAGCCGCGACAGCGGCACGCCGGTGCGCGCGGCGAGCCGGCTGCTCACCGGGATCATCAGTGCGGCCAGCGCCTGGCTGGGGATCACCGCGCTGAACAGGCTGGCGACCAGGTTGATCACCACGCCCAGGCGCGATTCCACGCCGCGTGCCATGCGCATCACGAAACGCGCGGTGAGGTTGAGCACGCCGGCGCGGTCGAGTCCTTCGCCCATGATCATGATCGCGATGATCGCGATCACTGCGTTGCCGGCGAAGCCGTTGAACACGCGATCGGACGGGATCAGTCCGGTGAGGCCGATCGCCACCACCACCAGTAGCGCCACCATGTCGGCGCGGATCCATTCCAGCACCAGCATCAGCATGGTGAAGGCCACCAGGCCGAGCACCATGATCATTTCGGGAGTGAGCGAGAGTCCCATTAGCCGGTGCCCTGGCGGGCCGGCTGGCAACGGTGCATGCGGCGGGGCGGTGAAAGCTTCACGCGGCGTCGATTCGTCCCTGTCTGGATCGCCTCAGTATAAGCGCGCCAATGCCGCGGCTGGTGAATCGCAGCCATGTCGCGGCGCGGTCAGGTGTGGCGATACAACAGGTCCCACACGCCATGCCCCAGCTTCATGCCGCGTCGCTCGAAGTGGGTCTCGATGCGCCACTCGGGTTTCTCCGCGTACTGCCCGGGGCCGAGTTGGTTGCGCCACGCGGGCGCGGCTTCCATCACCTCGAGCATGTGTTCGGCATAGGCCTGCCAATCGGTGGCCAGATGCAGCAGGCCGTCGGGCGCCATGCGCGAAGCGAGCAGGGCGGCGAACTCCGGCTGGATCAGGCGGCGCTTGTTGTGGCGCTTCTTGTGCCAGGGGTCGGGAAACCAGATGCGCGCCTCGGCCAGCGTGCCGGGAGCGATCTCGTGCTGCAGCACTTCCACCGCGTCGTGCTTGTACAACCGCACATTGCCGGCGTCGCGCGCGGCCAGTGCATTCATCAACCGGCCGACGCCGGGGCCGTGAACTTCGACGCCGATGAAGTCGCGCGCCTGATCGTGCTCACTGGCCCAGGCGAGTGCTTCGCCGTTGCCAAAGCCGATCTCCATCACTCGCGGCGCGGCGCGACCGAACACTGTGCCGAAATTCTGCGCGATGCCCCGATAGTCGATGCCGAACCGTGACCACAGCGTATCGAACGCGCGTTGTTGCGCGGGGGTCATGCGGCCTTCGCGCAACACGAAGCTGCGGATGCGGCGCATGTAGTCGGGCGACCTGTCGTTGGGCGAGGTGGTTTCGTCAGTCTCGTGCATGGCTACCCGGTCCATGGGTCATGACGACGATGCGGCAAGGATGTCCGCGCCGGTGGCTGCAATGGATGATCGACATGCGCGCATTGTAGCGACTGCCGGCGCCAACCGATCCGCTGCGCCCCGGTATCCCTGGGCGCAGCGTGCGGTCAGCGGTCAATGACCGTGCGAATCGTCTCTTCCGCCGGATGCCGCATGGCCTCCGGAGTGCGATTCGCCGTGCGATGGCGCCGACCGCTGTTCATGCGATTCCATGTGCGGCTGCGGCCTGAACTCCTGCGCCGCCCGCTGTGGCGCTTCGTAGCGCGGCTGGTAATTCTGGCGCATCGGTTCGGCGCGGGCCGGCTGGTATGCCGGACGGTCGGGCATGCGCATGACATCGTTGCTCCGGTCGAAACGCCGTGCCGGCATGTTTTCGCGCGTCGGGGAGTCATTGCGCATCGCAGGCCCGTTGCCGATGCGCGGCTCGCGGCTCGCATCCGATGTCACCTGGTCGATCTGCGCGGCGCGCTGGATATGCGGTGTCTGCGGCAGCGTCGACGGGCCGCGATAACTCTCACGTGGTTGTCCGTTGCCGGAGCCGGAGATGTAGCCCTCACCCGGCCCCAGCGTTGTGGACCGACTATTGATCCCATGATCTGGCATGTTCCGTGGCTGCGAGTGCGCGAACCGGGAGGATGGCAATCCCTCGCGGCGCTCGACGGTTTCACGTGTCGCGGTCGGCTCTGCGGCACCAGGGTTCGGTGTTGCCGGCAATGGATGCGTAAAGTTGCCGGCAGTGCTCAGGCCGCGGCCTGCCTGTTTGTCGTCGGGCGAATAGGAGCCATGCCCGGCGGCCGTTCGGGGATCCAGCACGTGAACATTGGCGGGCGCCGTACTTGCTTGGGAATTTCGCGGAGAGCTGCCGGATCGGTGATTGGCCAGCGTTTCCGTTGGTGTGTGACGGGCGACGACGTCGCGCTCGAAGCCGCCTGGCGGCAATGCGCGGGCATGCGGGCTGCGCGAACCTGCGATGGCGCCAGGCGCGGGACGGACACCGGCACCGCGGGTCAGCACCGGCGCGGAAGCGAGTTGCCGCGGATCCACGTGCAGCACGTCGTGCCGCAGGTTCCGTCCGCTGGCAAAGACCTGCCCGGGCACGGCGGTGAAGCCGCGCGGCGCATCGCGGTTCGCGTAGTGCTCGCCGGGCACCGGCGTGCCGCCCTTGTAGTGGTTGTAGCGGTCGTGGATATGCTCGATGAAGCGGGTACGATCCTCGCCCTGACGCCCGCGGATGTTGTTGACGTTGACGTTGGTATAGCAACGGCGGCCGCAGCGATACCACGGGTTGTAGATCTCGCCCGGGCCGAGCGGAAACCAGCCCACCGGGCCGCCGCCGATGCCTGCCGACCAGCCGCCACCGCCGACGAACGCCACCAGCGCCGGCGCATAGACCGGGCGCACGCCGCGCGGGCCGGGAATCCAGCCCCAGCGATGGCGCACATAGGCCCAGCGGCCATAGTGATACGGGGCGAAACCCCATGCCAGGTTGTCCACCCAGGTCCAGCCCCAGGGAAGGATATACGCCCAGTGGCCGTCGCTATATGGCGCCCAGTCGGCGGGCGTGTCCGTCGGAAACCAGACGGCGCCGTAGTCGTCGGTGTCCTGCCAGTCGCCGTACTGGTCCAGGTCCTGTGAGCCGATGACATCGTCCCCGACATATTGGTTGGAGTTCGATTGCGCGTAGCTGCTGTCGCGCTCGCTGGACCATGCATCGAATTCGTCGCCGCCGCCGATGTCGTCGATCGCCACGGCGGCGAGGCTGGAATCGACGAAGCGATACGAGCGTCCGGCAAGCACCGTGCGCTGCGCATTGTTTTCGCCGTACACGGTGGCGCGGCCGTCGAACGCGGTGACGCGCGTGCTGCTGCCGCCGCCGTCGTCGTTGATATCCACGCGGAACGTGCTGGGCTGATCGATCACCAGCGCCACCGTCGGTGTATCGATTTCGTAGCTCTGGCCTTCGTCCAGGTCGCGCACGGTGATGTTGAGCGTGCCTTCGGTGAGTTCGAACTGCGCGATCTGGTCGCTCAGTTCCAGCACGCCGAATTCGGTGCGGCCGGCCATGCGCAGCGTGCCGCCGCCCAGTTCCAGTTCGGCGCGCGAGCCCTGGCCGGTGGACAGGCGGTCGCCGGTCGTCAGCGGCCGGTTGACGCTGGCATCGCTCCAGTCGGTGGCCCCCGCAGGCAGAAAACCAAGGTCGCCGGCGATATAGGAAAGCCTCGCCACCCGGCTCGGCGGGTCGGCGTTATCGTCGCTGGCAGCATCCTGCGCATGGGCCATTCCCGCGGTCACGCACAGCAACACCATCGCCAGCACTTTGCAGCGGCGACGCCAGGACGCGAACAGGACGGTGGACGATCGCATGCGGTTCTCCAGGAAACGGGCTTGAGGACATGGCGCAGGAAATCTCTTTGTCGCATGCGCATCAACGCGGCACACGCAATGGCGATGACGCGCACATCATGTGCATGCCTGCCGCGGACAGAACATGGTTCAGTTTTCCATGGCGCCAATGGATTCAGCGGGCCGCCGGCTGCGCCCGCAAGCGCGCCGACGGCGAAGTCGAGGGTGTCGATCGAAGTAAACGCAATGGCGAGGTTTCCAAGCGCGCGAATCCCGGGTTACCATCTTCCCGGCCAACGCGGGTGTAGCTCAATGGTAGAGCTGTAGCTTCCCAAGCTACTGACGAGGGTTCGATTCCCTTCACCCGCTCCAAAATTTGAGATTTGACAGGCCAAGTGCCTGTCTTAAATCAAATTTATCTGGCAAAGAAGCGTTACTTGAAACGGCCCTCCTGGGTACTGTTTTAGGTACTGTTTCGATGCCAAAGCCGCTTTTCTTGTCTCGCCCTGCCGGGCTCTACGTTCGCTTCCTCATTCCCAAGGACCTGCGGGCCGTTGTTGGCGGGCAATATGTTGTCCGCCCCCTCCATTTGCCTATGGGAGACCGTGCGAGACTCGCCGCTGCCAGCATGGCTGTGGCACTCTCAACTGCATTCGAGGGACTTCGACAGGGGAATGTCGTGGATTTGAAGAAGGCGCTGGAGGCTGCCCAAGGTCTTGGTCGCATTGACCTCACTCTCGGATCTGTTGAGCTGCCAAATGGGACTGTTCTTCGAAACGTCGAGGTCAACACACCCAAAGATGAGCGGCAACTCCATGCCCTCATGCATGCGGCAACGGGAATTTCTTCGGTCGCTCCAGTGCCGTCGCCACCCAAGGCCAAACCAAAAAAGGAAGACCTTCTATCAAGTCAGATGGATGTACATCTTCGCGACCTTGAGCGTGCCAGCCGGGATAAGAAAACCGTGCTCGACAGTCGGCATACCCTCCGCTTGTTTCTCGGCATCGTGGGCGACCGGCCGGTGTCTGCCTTGGGTGCAACTGAGTGCAGGTTGTTCTTCGATGAAGTGCAGTTCTGGCCGAAGAACGCGAGTAGGAAGCCTGAAAATGCCGGGGCGTCCATCAAAGAAATCATTAAAAAGGCCAAAGCCTGCGGCGTGGCAAGTCTTGCTTCTCACACCTCAAATAAGCACCGGCAACGCCTGTCGGTCTTCCTGAACTTTTTGCTCGACAACGACAAGCTGCAGAAAAATCCACTCAAGGGTGTCGCCAAGGCCTCGAAGTTCAATGCCGAGGACGACACGGGGCGGGCGTTCACGCAAGAAGAGCTCGACGCCATCTTCGAGCCG
>DASWOQ010000075.1:0-22475 GCA_036398675.1 Rhodanobacter sp.
TTCCTGCCCGGCATGCACCACCTTCCACTGATTGTTGCCGCCGTGGTCATCGGCATCGGCGCGGCCTGGTGGAGCGGCAAGCGGGTGGCGATGACCGACATGCCGCAGATGGTGGCTCTCTACAACGGTATGGGTGGCGGCGCGGCGGCAGCAATCGGCGCGGTGGAACTGATCGGCTACGTGCACAGCTATGCCTTGCTGCATCCGGCTGGTGTTCCCGACACCTCGCCGCTGCGGCCGGAAAGCTGGGCGATCAACGCGGTGTCGACGCTGCCGGCCGTGAGCCTGCTGTCGCCGGTCGAATTGGCGCTGGGAGTGCTCGGAGCGCTGATCGGCGCGGTGAGTTTCTCCGGCTCGCTGATCGCGTTCGCGAAACTGCAGGGCTGGCTCGACAAGCGTTTCGTGTTCGCCGGCCAGCGCGTGGTCAATCTGCTGCTGCTGGCGGCTGCCGTGGTGATCGGCATCGTGCTGGTCAGTGGGCATGCCAGCCTGGCGCTGATCGTGCTGTTCTTCGCGCTGGCGCTGCTGTTCGGCCTGATGATGACTCTGCCGATCGGCGGTGCCGACATGCCAGTGGTGATCTCGCTGTACAACGCGTTCACCGGCCTGGCAGTGGCGTTCGAGGGTTTCGTGCTGGGCAACGAGGCAATGATCATCGCCGGCATGGTGGTCGGCGCGGCCGGCACCTTGCTGACCCAGTTGATGGCCAAGGCGATGAACCGTTCGCTCGGCAACGTGCTGTTCGGCAGTTTCGGCGCGGCCGGCGGCGAGGCGCAGGCGATCGACGGCGCGCAGAAGCCGATCGACGCCAATGACGCGGCGGTGATGATGGCGTACGCCGAGCGCGTGGTGATCGTGCCGGGTTACGGCATGGCCGTGGCGCAGGCGCAACACAAGGTGTGGGAATTCGCCAAGCTGCTGATCGAGCGCGGGGTGAAGGTGAAGTTCGCGATCCACCCGGTCGCCGGCCGCATGCCCGGGCACATGAACGTGCTGCTGGCCGAGGCCGGCGTGCCGTACGACCTGATCGCCGACATGGACGACATCAATCCGGAATTCCCCAACGTCGACGTGGCGTTGGTGATCGGTGCGAACGACGTGGTCAATCCGCTGGCGAAAACCGACCCCGCTTCGCCGATCTACGGCATGCCGATCCTCGACGTGTCGAACGCCAAGCATGTGATCGTGGTCAAGCGCGGCAAGGGCACCGGTTTCGCCGGCATCGAGAACGCGCTGTTCTACGCAGACAACGCGCGCATGCTCTACGGTGACGGACAGGCGGCGGCCGGCCAGTTGGTGACGGAGTTGAAGACGCTCGACAGCTGAGCGTCGAACGATCCGCTCACGGTTTGCGCGCAGGCCTGCGCGGCATGCGCCGGCCCAGCCATGCCGCCAGCAGCATGCCCGCGATCGTCCAGCCGATATCCGCGGGCCGCAGCGAGAAACGCGCAAGCTCCCACAGCATCGCCAGGCCGGCGGTGCGCAGCGCATCGACCAGGCCCATGCTCATGTTGCCGGCGATCTGCACGCCGGCAATCAGCACGTTGACGTAGATCGCGGCCAATGCCGTCGCCAGGGCGGACAGCAGCGCCGCGTTGCGTCCGGGCGAAAGCACGCCGGCGCGAATGGTCCAAGCCAGCATGGCACCGACCGGCAGTGCCAGCCATGGCACCGGATGGCGCAGATACAACGTCGCGACCATCCACACCGCGCCTGCCGCCAGACCGAGCATCGCTGCGCTGAACAACGCGAACACCAGCATCCACAGGGCGCGTGCGCTCATCGGCAATCGAACCGCAAAACAGGTGGAAGCATGCGTTGGTCCATCGGGCAAAGCGCTCATCATAGCGTGACGTGGAATCCTCGCGGCTCGCCGGCAGAGCCGTGCGCCTTGAGTTTTGCCGGCGTGGCCTGATCTGGAGTCCTGTAAAGAACGGGCGTCCGCCATGGGCGGGCGTCATAATGCACGACCTGGGTCCGGCGTTCGGTCGCACCCTCATCAACAGGATTGGCGTTGGCATGAGTGGTTTCAGTCTGAGCAGCGAACCTTTCACCCTGTCGCGCGACTGCAACGCGGTGATGGTTCCGCAGGGCGACGTGGTGAGCCTGCCGGCCGGGCAGATCGGCTACATCACCCAGGCGCTGGGCGGCAGCTTCACGGTCTACGTGGAAGGCAACTTGTTCCGCATCGCCGGCATCGACGCCGATGCGTTGGGCAAGGAGCCGCCGCCGCCGATCGAGGTTCCCGCCAATGCCACCGACGCCGACGTGGAAAAGCTCGCGTGGGACCAGTTGCGCACCGTGTTCGATCCGGAGATCCCGGTCAACGTGGTGGAGTTGGGCCTGGTTTATGACCTCACGCTGGAACCCACCGAATCGGGCGAACGCAAGGTCTACGTCAAGCTCACGCTGACCGCGCCGGGCTGCGGCATGGGCGACATCCTGGTCGACGACGCGCGCACCAAGCTGGAGATGATCCCCACGATCAGCGAGGCCGATGTGGACCTGGTGTTCGATCCGCCGTGGAGCCACTCGATGATGTCGGATGCGGCCAAGCTCGAAACCGGCATGCTGTAACCCAAGCGCTGAATTTCAGCGCAGCAGTGACTTGAGTTGCGGGATTCGCGGTGAAAACACTCGGTGTATCTTTTTCATGTGATCGACCAGCCATGTGGTCGCCTCAAGCCATTGGTCGCGATCGTGCCCCGCGCAAGCATGGGCGCTCACGATCATCGACGCCTTCTTGTCATCCAGCCGGCGCCATTCAAGCGGCTCGCCGAACTCCTGCTCAATCTGATCTTTTTGCGCGAACAGGTAATCAAAAATTGCTTTGTTCTGTTCCTTTGCGCGATTCAGTGCGAATTCCGCCCGCACTTCATCGGTATTGAACACCATGCTGTAGATCACTCCGCTCAGGCCTGATCCAGACGACAGCCAGTTGTCTTTGCCGGGACTTACGTTGGCGTAAAGGGTTACCCCGTCGTTTTCTAGCGCGTCCAACGTCTGACGCCAGAATGCGAGTCGAAGCTGGTGCCGGGCGAGCATGCCACGTTCTGTGGATTGTTCTTCCTGCTCTTTTTCAGATATTCCGATCATCAATTCCTGCGCATCAGGTAATGGAATGATTTGATCGAGGGTCAAGAAAGTTTGCCCGCTTGCCCGGTACGGCGTGGCCTTGAAGCAGACCACGTTCACTTGATGCTTCATCAACCAGAGAACGGTCGAGGTCACTTCTTTTCTGAAGTGGGCGGCCACGAGAATGATGCGCTGTGTCGTGCCGGCGTTAAGCACGATGTTTTCGAAATCCTCTTCCCCTAGGAATTCGGCGATTTTCTCGCGCGCACTGCCTTCATCGAGACCGTGACGGTTCAGGTATTTCTGATAGATGTCGACAATCTTTGTTTTGGAAAGCGTTGAACAATACGAAGCGTATTTTATGGCTTGCCAGACAACGTCGCGACCCGAATCGTCAAGCTTGTTTTCAATGACGACAAGTGAGCCAGTCTTGTCTATCGCCAGCAAGTCCAGCCGCTCGCGAGTGTCATCGAAACCATCGAATTCTTTCTGGACGATCAGAAGATCTTCGCCAAGAGCATCCGGCTGATTGGCAATCCACTCTTGAAGGTGGGCTCGTTCCCCGTACCCGAGTTCCGCAAAGCTGACCTGCTCGACTTTGGTAATGCGGTTGCTTTGCGCATCGATGCGAAACATGGGTCATCCTCATGGCGACAGGCTGATGTAAATCCGTTGTCAGGCTTCTTCAAAGCGATTCGCATCGCGGTTCTTGCGCACCCTGGCCGGATCCCACACGCGTCCGTTCATGGCGATGTAGACGCCGTCGGGCAGGGTCTGCACCGCGGCCACCGCGCAGCCGATGTTGAACACCGCATCCGAACCCTGGAAACGCGCCGGGTTCAGCGCGCCGGTCAGCACGATCACCTTGCCTTCGATGTGCGCCAGTTCGCGCGCGGTTTCCACCATGGTGTCGGTGCCATGCGTCACCAGCACGTGGCGATGCGGCTGCGCCTCGATGGTGGAGCGCACCAGCGCGCGATCCTCGGCTCCCATGTGCAGGCTGTCCTTGCGCAGGATCGGGATTACGTCGAACTGGAACGCCACGCCGAGCTGGCCGAGGATATCGCCGATCTGCGGCGCACCGATCTTGTAGTCCGACTTGTCGTCGAAGTAGATCTTGTCGATCGTGCCGCCGGTGGTGACGATGGTCAGATGCTGCATGTGGGTGGGCCGTGGAGGGATTCGCAGCATTTTAGCCCGTGCGTGCGTGGCGCGGTTGCGTCGACTTTGTTGTGGGAGCGGCCTCTTGTGGGAGCGGCTTCAGCCGCGACGCTCTTGACCCGCGTGCCGGAGATCGTCGCGGCTGAATCCGCTCCCACAGGAACGCGTGCTAGCCAAGCAGCAGGGCGGTGTTGCCCACGTCGGGCGTGACCAGATGGTCGAGGCCGAGCGTGACGAAACGGTGCAGTGCCGCGGCCGGGCGTCGGTCGCCGTGACGAGTCGACCAGTTGGCTTGCCGTGCCAGCAAGGCAGCCGCGGCGCAACACGCCAGCGTGAAGGCGAGTCCGCGGGCGCCTGCCTCGAGCGTGTCGCGTGTGGCTGCATGCCGATCGAGCCAGCGCGCGGCGGCATCCAGCGACTGCCGGATCGCGCTGATTGCATGCATGTCATCGTTGCCTTCCAGCCATGCCGCGATTGCCGTGCGCAAGGCGCCGAGGCTGTCGCCGGCCAGTGCGCGCAGGCTGTCCAGCGACAGCACGTTGGTGGTGCCTTCCCAGATCGCATAGACCTGCGCATCGCGCAGCAGCTGCGGCAGGCCGGTGTCCTCGATGTAGCCTGCGCCGCCGAAGCACTCCAGCGCCTCGGAGCAGATCCTGATGGCGAGCTTGCCGGTCCACAGCTTCGCCAGCGGCGTCAGCAGGCGCAGCAAGGTGACCTCATGCGGGGCCGCCGTGCCGTGTTCGACGCGGCCCAACAGGTGCGCGACTTCGAATGCCAGGGCGAAGGCAGCTTCGAATTCCGCCTGCATGTCGGCCAGCGTCTGCGCATGCAGCGGCTGCTCGATCAACGGACGTCCAAATGCCTGCCGGCGATTCGCGTAATTGCGCGCCAGGCTGATCGCGCGCGCCATGCTGGCCACCGCGCAGATCGCATTCCACGTACGCGTGACGTTGAGCATCGGGGCCACCTGGCGCACGCCGTGGCCCAGTTCGCCCAGCGGCCACGCAGGAAGACCTTCGAGGTGGATTTCCGCAGTGGGCAGCTCGTGCGTGCCTAGCTTGTCCTTCAGCCGGTCGATGACCAGCTCGGGTTTGCGCCGTTCGCCGTCCATCGTCTCGACGTAGAACAGCGCGAGCGCTGCGGTGCCGTCGCCCGCGCCTTCGGGACGCGCTAGCGCCAATGCCGCTTCGCCGACCACCGCCGAACTGAACCACTTGCGGCCGTGCAGGCGCCATTGTCCGTCGGCGTCCTGCCTGGCGATGGTTTCGGTGTTGCCGACGTCGGAGCCGCCGGCGTTCTCGGTCATCCACTGGCCGCTGAGCCAGAAGCCTGCTGCGTCGCGGCTGAGGAAACGCGGCAGCGCCCGTTCGATCAGCGCCTGGTTGCCGGAGGCTTTCAGCGCGGTGGCCGCGCCGTCGGTCATCGCCAGCGGGCAGGTATAGAACTCGCTGGCCACGTGATAGAGGTAGACGCGGGCGAACTCTTCCAGGCGCGCGTGCTCGCTGTCGGCATGACCGGAGGCCAGCACCGCGTGTTGCGTAGTGATGCGCGGGCCTTCCTGCCAAGCGGTGGTCAACTCGATGCGATCGACGCGTTGCCCCCATGCATCCCACTGGGTCAGGACCGGTTTGCGCCGCGTGCTTTGCGACACCCGTTGCCAGGTCATTTGCGCGTAGTCGCCGAGTGCGGCGAGATCGCCGTCCAGCGCCTCGCGCCGCGACGCAGGCAGCGCGCGGTCGAGCAGTGCGTGCAGCAAGCGGTCGTCGTGCCAGGGATGCGCGAGTTGCGGGGCGTCTTGCAGGAAAGCCATGACCGTTCTCCTATCGGGGTTTGCGTTTCACGCCCGCGCCCAGCGTGCCGATCAGCAGCAGGGTGAGCGCGATCTCCAGCAGCGCCAGCCAGCGTTCGCTGGATGAACTCCAGCCTTCGGCGATGCCGTGGCAGAAATAGAACAGGCTGAGGATGCCGACCCACAGCAGCGCGCGGCGCGGATCGCGAAGGGCGAGCAGCGGCAGCAGCAGCGGCACCACCGCGATCGCCAGCACCAGCCATGTCGGCATCAGTTGCGGCGGAAACATCCAGCCATGCCACACGACTTGCAGCAGAGTCAGCGCGGCCCAGGCGAGCAGGCCCACTCGTTGTTCCTTCGGAAGGGCGGGATGCCGGCTCACGGATTCGCCGTCAGTTTGCGTGCGGTGTCGGCGAGCCGGCGGCCGAGTGCGCGCGCCAGTTCGCGTTCGTGTTCGCTGATCGCGTTGTCGCCCCTCGCGCCGGCGACATGGCTGACGCCATAGGGCGTGCCACCGCTCTGCGTGGTGGTCAGCGCGGCTTCGGTATACGGCAGGCCGAGCAGCAGCATGCCGTGGTGAAGCAGCGGCAACGCCATCGTCAGCAGCGTGCTTTCCTGGCCGCCGTGCATGGTACTGGTCGAGGTGAACAGCGCGGCGGGCTTGCCGACCAGCGTGCCGCTGGCCCATTCGGCGCCGGTGGTGTCGAGGAAATGTTTCAGCGGCGCGGCCATGTTGCCGAAGCGGGTCGGGCTGCCCAACGCCAGTCCCACGCAGTCGTGCAAATCCTGTTTCGTCACGTACGGTGCGCCATCCTCCGGTTCCGGTGGCTGCGCGATCTCGGTGACGGGGGCCACCGGCGGCACCTGGCGCAGGCGCGCGCGCATGCCGGGCACTTCCTCGACGCCACGCGCGATCAGCCGCGCCAGTTGGGCGGTATGGCCGCTGCGGCTGTAGTAGAGGACCAGGATGTCTTGGCTCATGCGGCGTCGCTCGCGCGTTTGAGGCGTTCAGTGGCAATGCGCTAGTGTACCGATCGATCTCCATGATGTTGGCGCTTCGCTGCGCCGGCGAGCTAAGGAACCCGATGGCCCGACGTTTCGACCGCGATCGCACGAAAAGCTTCGGCCACTTCCTGTGGCGGCGCTTCGTCGACGACAAATGCTTCGAGACCGCCGGCGCGCTTTCGTACACGACGCTGGTGTCGCTGGTGCCGTTGACCGTGGCGGTATTCGCGATGTTCTCGGCGTTTCCGGTGTTCGCCGATGCGCGCAATACGCTGATCGGTTTTGTGTTCAACAATTTCGTGCCGGCCGCTGGCGAGAAGGTCGAGAAAGCCCTCACCAGTTTTGCCGACAACGCCAGCAGGCTCACCGGCATCAGTATCCTGGTGATGCTGTTCAGCGCGCTGTCGATGATGGTCAGCATCGAGGACCGGCTCAACCGCATCTGGCGCGTGAAGCAGCCGCGCGGATGGGGCTCGCGGCTGCTGCTGTACTGGGCGGCGCTGTCGCTGGGGCCGATCCTGATCGTCGGCGGCATCGCGGTGACGTCCTATCTCACCGCCACGCCGTTGCTGCAGGGTGCCGCGGGCCAGATCACCAGCATCGGCCATCGCCTGCTCAGCGTGCTGCC
This sequence comes from Rhodanobacter sp., assembly GCA_036398675.1. Lineage (GTDB taxonomy): Bacteria > Pseudomonadota > Gammaproteobacteria > Xanthomonadales > Rhodanobacteraceae > Rhodanobacter. The sequence goes on from DASWOQ010000075.1 coordinate 7,659, forward strand.
GTTCGTGGTGACGTTTCTCACGCTGTGGCTGATGTACACCTCGATACCCAACTGCAAGGTATCGCGCCGCGAGGCGGCGATCGGCGCCCTCATCGGCGCGGTACTCTTCGAGATCGTGCGCTGGGGCTTCACCTTGTTCGTGCACCGCGCGCAGACCTACCAGCAGATCTACGGCGCGCTGGCGGCGATCCCGATCCTGCTGCTGTGGATCTACCTGTCGTGGGTGATCGTGATCTTTTCGGCATCGATCGCCGCGTCGGCGTCGGCGTTCGACTATCACGCACCGAAGAAGATGCTGCCCGAGGGTGCCGAGTTCCTCGGCCTGCTGATGGTGCTGAAGCATTTCATCGACGCGCACCGCACCGGCGACAGCCTGGACCAGGCCACTGTGCGCATGCGCGAGCCGTACCTGCACGGCCATCTGATCGCCGATTATTTCGACGACTTGGCCCAGGCCGAACTGATCCGGCGCGCCGAAAACGGCGGCTGGCTGTTGAGCCGCAGCCTGGACAGCACCGATTTGCTGCGCGTGTACCGGCATACTCGTTTTCGACTGCCGCTGCGTCCGGCGGAAGAAGCCGCGGCGCTGGATATCGAACTGCCGGCGCCGCTGCTGGCGCTGCTCACCGAAGCGGGCCGCACGCTGGAGGCGCAGTTGCGCTGCCGGCTCGACCAGATCTATCCCCAGGGCGCGGATGGCGCGTCCGACATCAAGGAAATCCCCGCATGACTTTCCCATCCACGCTCACCAAATCCGCAGCGTTCGCCGCGATGCTCGCGCTCGGCATGCCGGCGCATGCTGCCATGCCGGCAATCCCGACGCTGCATGTGGCGACGCTGGACGGCAGGACGTTCGATCTGGCCGCGCATCGCGGCAAGTGGGTGATCGTCAACTACTGGGCGACCTGGTGCGTGCCGTGCATCAAGGAAATGCCGGACATCTCGCGCTTCGTCGCCAGCCACAAGAACGTGGCGGCGATCGGGCTGGCGTACGACGACAGCGATCCAGCCGACATCAAGGCATTCGTCGCCAGGCATCCGGTGGTGTATCCGATCGCGCAGGTTGCGCTGGACAAGCCGCTGAAGGATTTCGACGAGCCGAGAGGCTTGCCCACCACGTATTTGATCGCGCCGGACGGCAAGGTCGCCAAGCAGTTCGTCGGGCCGGTGACGGCGACATCGCTGAGCGCGGTCATCGGCGGCAAGTGATGCCGACGGCAAGGTTCATCGCCAGCGGAAAAGTGCAGGGCGTGTTCTATCGCGCCAGCACCCGCGAGCAGGCGTTGGCGCTGGGCCTTGCCGGCCACGCGAAGAACCTGCCGGATGGGCGCGTCGAAGTGCTGGCCACGGGCACGACTGACACACTCGATATGCTCGAGCGCTGGCTGCGCGTGGGCCCGCCTGCCGCGCAGGTCGACACGGTGAGCCGCGAGGACGTCGCCGAACAGGAATTGCGCGGCTTCCGCACCGGTTGAGCATCAGAACGTGTCGGGCACCCATTGCGCCTTGTCGGTGATGTGCTCGGTTTTCGGCTTGCCCTTGAGCCTGGGCAGTTTCACTTCGGGAATCGGCTTGTCGTTCAGCGGCACTTGTTGCAGCAGGTGCCGGATCAGGTTGATCTGGCCTTTTTTCTGATCGTTGAAGTCGACCACGAACCACGGCGCGTATGCGCTGTGCGTACGCTCGATCATCACGTCGCGCAGCTGGCCCATTTCGGCGTATTTTTGCCGTGCGGCGAGGTCGACCGGCGAGAGCTTCCAGCGTTTCAGCGGATCGTCGGCACGTTCGGCGAAGCGTTGTTCCTGCTCGGCCTGATCCACGGTGAGCCAGTACTTGAGCAGGATGATGCCGTCGTCGGCGAGCAGCTTCTCGAATGTCGGCACGGCGTCGAGGAATGCTTCGTACTGCTGCTTGCTGCAGAAACCCATCGCCGGTTCCACCACGGCCCGGTTGTACCAGCTGCGATCGAACAGCACGAGCTCGCCTGCGCTCGGCAGGTGCGCCACGTAGCGCTGGAAATACCACTGCGTCGATTCCTGCTCGCTCGGCTTCTGCAGGGCGGCGATGATGTAGTCACGCGTGTCCAGGCTTTCGGTGATGCGCTTGATCACGCCACCCTTGCCGGCGGCGTCGCGCCCTTCGAAGATCACCACCAGCCGTTTGCCGTTGCAGTGCAACGCGTACTGCATCCGCACCAGTTCGATCTGCAGTTCCTTCATGACCGTGCGGTAGTGCTTGCCCATGGTTGCCTCGCGGGTGATGGCGTGATGGTGGGTCGTCCTGGTCTCGCGCGACCATCGGCTCAGACGCTGCCGAGCGCCTGCAGTTGATCGGCCTGGTGCTCGCGCGTCAAGGTGTCGATCAGTTCGCGCAGATCGCCCTGCATGATCTCCGAAAGATGGTAGAGATTCAGGCCGATACGGTGGTCGGTCACCAGATTGTCCTTGTAGCGGTAGGTGCGGATGCGCTGGCTGCGGTCGCCGGTGCCGACCTGCAGTCGGCGCGATTCGGCCTGGGTTGCGCTTTGTTTGCTGCGCTCGGCGTCGAGCAGGCGTGCCTTGAGCAGGCTCATCGCACGTGCACGGTTCTTGTGCTGGCTGCGTTCTTCCTGGCATTCCACCACGGTGCCGGTCGGAAGGTGCGTAATGCGGATCGCCGAATCGGTCTTGTTGACGTGCTGGCCGCCGGCAACCGATGCGCGGAAGGTATCGACTTTCAGGTCGGCGGGGTTGATCTCGACCTCTTCGATCTCGTCGAGCTCCGGCATGATCGCCACGGTGGCCGTGGAGGTATGCACGCGGCCCTGCGATTCGGTGGCCGGCACGCGCTTCACGCAGTGCGCGCCGGATTCGAACTTCAGTTGCGAATACGCGCCCTTGCCCTCGATGCGCGCCACCACTTCCTTGTAGCCGCCGTGCTCGCCGGCGTGTTCGCTGAGTACCTCGACATGCCAGCGGCGGCTTTCGGCATAGCGCACGTACATGCGGAACAGGTCGCCGGCGAAGATCGCCGCTTCGTCGCCACCGGTGCCGGCGCGCACTTCGAGATAGAGGTTCGCCTCGTCGCGCGGGTCCTTCGGCAGCAACAGGAGTTGCAGTTCGTTGTCGAGATTGAGCAGCCGCTGCTCCAGCCGCGCGACATCGTCGGCGGCCATCTCGCGCATTTCGGGATCGTCGAGCATGGCGCGGGTTTCGGCCAGTTCGCGCTCGGCTTCACGGTGTTCGCGCAGCGAGTGCGCCACGGGTTCGAGCTGGGCGTATTCCTGCGAGAGCTCGCGAAAACGCGTGTTGTCGGCAAGCACGTCGGGCTGCGACAGCAGCAGGCCGATTTCCTCGTGGCGCTCGGCCAGCGCTTCGAGCTTGCGGCGGATCGATGGGGTCATTGGCTGAAGGGATGAGTTGCGGGTGGCGAGGGGCGAGTAAAGGCGTGATGCCTGTACCGATACGGAGGGTGCAAGGAAAGCGGCAGCAAGCCGCCCTCGCTACTCGTCCCTTGTCCCTGTGTCTTCGTCGAGTCCGTAAAGCCGGCCGGCCGCGTGCAGCAGGTCGAGGTCGCCGCTGAGCGCCGCTTCGCGCAGGCGCACACTCGGGTGATGCAGCAGCTTGTTGGTGAGCGTGTTGGCGAGGAACGCCAGTGCCTCGTCCGGCGATTTGCCGCGGGCCAGCATGGCGCGCGCCTTGTCCAGCACTTCGTCGCGGTGGACTTCGGCGTGCTGGCGCATGTCGAGCGCGGGGTTTTTCAACGTGAGCGCGCGGCGCCAGGCCATGTAGCGGTCGACCTGCAGGTCGATGATCGCGCCGGCCTCGCGCGCGGCTGCTTCGCGCGAGCGGCGGTTGTCGTCGATCACCTGGCGCAGGTCGTCGATGCCGTAGAGATACACGTCCGGCAACTGGCCCACGCTGGTTTCGATGTCGCGGGGCACGGCGATATCGACCATGAACATCGGCTTGCGCCGGCGGGCGGTCATCGCTTTCTCGACCATGCTGCGGGTCAGCACCGGCTGCCGCGCTGCGGTGGACGAAATCACGATGTCCGCATCGGCCAGGTGTTGCGGCAGGTCGGCCAGCGCAATCGCATAGCCGCCGTAGCGGCCGGCCAGTTCCTGCGCGCTTTCCAGCGTGCGGTTGGCGACGATCAGCCGGCGCGCCTGCTTGTCGGCAAGGTGACGCGCGGCAAGCTCGATGGTGTCGCCGGCGCCGATCAGCAGCACGCAGGCCTGTTTCAAGTCGGTGAACACTTGTTCGGCGAGCCGCACCGCGGTGAACGCGACGGATACGGTATGCGCGCCGATGCGCGTGTCGGTGCGCACGCGCTTGGCGACGGCGAAGGTGTGCTGCAGCAGGCGATCGAGCGGTGCCTTCAGCGCCTGCGCATCGCGTGCCTGCTGGTACGCATCCTTCACCTGGCCGAGGATCTGCGGCTCGCCCAGTACCATCGAGTCCAACCCAGTGGCGACGCGGAACATGTGACGCACGGCATCCTGTTCATCGTGCCTGTACAGGAACTCGTCCAGCTTGCCCGGGGTCAGACGATGGTGGCGGCTCAACCACGCCAGTGGAGTGTTCTCCGCGCCGCTGGTTACGCCGACGTAAAGCTCGGTGCGGTTGCAGGTGGAAAGGATCATCGCCTCCTCCACGCCCGGCTCGCGGGTCAGCTCGAGCAGCGCCTCACCGGCGGCATCCGCGTCGAACGCCACCTGTTCGCGCAAGGTGACCGGCGCGGTGAGGTGATTGAGCCCGAGGGCGATCAGCGGCATGGTCGGAGTGGAGCTTCCCGGAGGACGGTGGTCGGTGGCGTAGGCTAAGCTTGGCGGGCATGTCGCGCGATGTCATGCGCGGCAGGAATGATGAAGTCGGGCTATCGATTTGGAGAGTAGTGTGCGGAGCAGGACGGCCAAGTTCAAGCAACTGCGGCATTTTACGGCAGTCGTGCTGCTCGCGCTGGTGGGCTGTGCCGTGGCGCCTTCGCGGCCGGTGCGGCAGGCTCCCGCCGCGCCGCAGCCGCTCGAGCGGCTGGTGGTGGCCACGCCGGATGCCGATCACGACGTGCTCGCGCAACTGCTCGCCGGCGAAATGGCGCTCAATCACACCGATCTGAAAAAAGCGTCGGACTATTACAGCAAGGCGATGGCTTCCAGCGGCGACCCGCGCGTCGCCGAGCGTGCGGCCGGGCTGGCAATCGCCGTGCATGACGGCGATGCCGCGCAGCGCGCCCTCGATCGCTGGCAGGCGCTGGGCGGCAAGCCGGCGGCGATGGCCGAGGCGAGGGCCGAACTGGCCCTCGCGCGTGGCGACACGGCCGAAGCGCAGCGCCAGCTCGAACTCCTCACCGGCAGCGGCGACAAGGATGCCTGGCGGGTTTTCGGGCGTGTGCTGCTGGGCGTGCGCGACCAGGCGCAGGCAGCCCGCCTGCTCGAGACGCTGGCCACGCCGCAGCGCCTGCCTGCCGACCCGCAGGCGTGGCTGGCGATGAGCGAGCTGGGCGGCAAGTTCAATCGTCATGACTACGCCGTGCGCATCGCCGACGCGGCGCTGAAGCGTTTCGGCACCGCCGAAACCTATGCGTGGTCGGCGCAGATGAAGTTCAAGGACGGTGACCGTTCGGGCGCCAGCGCGCTGCTGCAGAAGGCGATCGCCAAGGCGCCGCAGAACATTCAGTTGCGCCTGACCTATGCCAGCGTGCTGACCAATGCGGGCGATTTCGCCGCGGCCTCGCGGCTGCTGGACGGCGGCCCGCAGAATGCCGACACCTACGCCATGCGTGCCGGCCTGGCGGCGCGGAACAAGGACGGCAAGACGCTTGCGTCGCTGTACCAGCAGATGCAGAAGGCGTCGCCGGACGTGCTCGAACACAGCGCGTACTTGCTGGGGCAACTGGCCGAAATGCAGCATCGCGATGACGAGGCGCTGAGCTGGTACGGGCAGATGGGCGATGACGATCCGCACGCCTTCGACGGCGACCTGCGCAGTGCGGTCATCCTGCAGTCGCAGGGCAGGAGCGCCGAAGCACACCAGTTGCTGGAGCAGATGCAGGTGGATTTCCTCGAGCAGCCGGCGCAACTGCGCCAGGCCTACGAGGTCGACGCCGAGCTGTACATGCGCGAGTTGAACTATGCGAAGGCGGTAGCGGCGTTCAGTCGCGCGCTGCAGGTCGTGCCGGACGATCCCGGCCTGCTCTACGGCCGCGGCCTGGCCTATGCCGAGGCCAACCAGATCGACCAGGCGGTGCAGGATTTTCAACGCCTGCTGACCATCAAGCCCGGCGATGTCGACGCCAGCAATGCGCTCGGCTTCACGCTGGCTGACGCCAATCGTGACCTGCCCGAGGCTGAGCGGTTGATCAGCAGCGCGCGCACGGCCAAGCCGGACGATCCGGCGATCGCCGATTCCTGGGGCTGGCTGCAATACCGACTCGGCCACCTCGACCAGGCGGCGCAGGCGCTGCGTGGCGCATGGCTGGCGCGCAAGGACGCGGACGTGGGCGTACATCTGGGCGAGGTGTTGTGGAAGCAGGGTCACCGGCAGGATGCGCAGCGCGTCTTCGACGAGGTGCGCAAGCTCGATCCGCACAACAGCGCGTTGCAGGACACCCTCAAGCGCCTCCACCTTTGAACGCGTGAACCCATGAAGAGAAAGCTCCGACTCCTGGCGGTTGTCCTGCCGCTGCTGCTCGCTGCCTGTGCGCCCGCGGTGCGCATGAAGGGCGACGGTGCCCAGCTCGCCGCGCAGCGTGTGCGGGAACAGCAGCTGGCCGGTGCCGATCACTGGACGTTGCAGGGACGGTTGAGCATTTCCGATGGCAAGGGCGGTGGCGGTAGCGGCAGCTTGACGTGGAAGCAGGAGGGCGATCGCTACACGTTTGAAATCCGCGGCCCGGCGATCAGCGGCGCGAATTTCCGGCTCACCGGTGGCCCGGAAGGTGCCTTGCTCGAAGGCCTGCGCGAAGGCCCGCTGCGCGGTCCCGACGCCGAGGTGCTGATGCGCAAGGCGGTGGGCTGGGAGGTGCCGCTGGGCGACCTGCGTGCCTGGGTGCTGGGCCTGCGTGCCGACAGCGGCGCGGCCGAGCTGGACTTTGGTGCGGATCGTCTGCCCTCGCTGCTGCAGCAGGATGGCTGGACGGTGGACTATCGCGAATGGGATGCCGCGCATCAGCCGCCGCTGCCGAAGAAGGTGTTCGCGCAGAAGCTGCCGTACAAGGTGCGGCTGTCGATCGAGTCCTGGCAGTTCCAGTAAGCGGGTTCGCCGCACGCCGGTTGCGCTAGGCTGTGCGGCCTGCGGCGATCATCCGGTGAGCGGGCATCGCGCGAGTGACGGAATCACGATGTCTTTTTCGATCGAACGTGCCGATCCGACCCAGGTCGATGCGCTGTGCGCCATCGAGCGCAAGGCGGTGCAACTGTTCCGCGGACATGCGGCGTGGCCGTCGTACGCGGCCATGTCGATCCCGCCGGACCTGCTGCTGCAGGCGATCGAGCGCGGGCTGGTCTGGGTCGCGCTGGGCACGCACGGCGGGCCGGTCGGCTTCGTCTGGCTGGACGACGGCGGCAATGGCGATGGCGCGGGCATTGCCGAGATCGACGTATTGCCCGAGCACGGCGGGCGCGGCATCGGCGCCGCGCTGCTCGAACACGCCTGCGAATGGGCGCGATCCGCCGGCTATCGGAGGATGGATCTCGGCACGCTGGCGGACGTGCCGTGGAACGCGCCGTTCTATGCGAAGCATGGCTTCGCGGTGGTGGACAAGAGCGATCCCTCTTTCGCACTTGCACTGCGGCGCGACCGCGAGAATGGTTTCCCCGATCACCTGCGCGTGTTCATGAGTCGACCGCTGTCGGCGCCTGCGCATGGTGGGTGGACGACATGGCCCGCGCCGGCCAAGTTGAACCTGTTCCTGCGCATCGTGGGCCTGCGCGAGGATGGTTACCACGAGCTGCAGACGGTATTCCGGCTGCTCGACTGGGGCGACGAGATCCGGCTGCGGTTGCGGAACGACGGTCGAATCCAGCGTCAGTCCGAGGTGCCTGGCGTGGCGGAGTCCGACGACCTGGTCGTCCGTGCCGCACGACTGCTGCAGGAGCATTCGGGCGCGGCCGACGGTGTCGACATCGAGGTCGACAAGCGCATTCCGATGGGCGGCGGGCTCGGCGGCGGCAGCTCCGACGCGGCCACCGTGCTGGTGGCGCTGAACCTGCTGTGGAAGCTGGAACTGTCCGAGGATACGTTGGCCGGGCTGGCTCGCACGCTTGGTGCAGACGTGCCGGTGTTCGTGCGCGGCCGTTCGGCCTGGGCCGAGGGCATCGGCGAGCAGCTGACGCCGATGTCGCTGCCACGCCGGTACTACGCGGTGCTGGATCCGCACGAAACGGTGCCGACCGCCGCGCTTTTTCAAGCGTCTGAATTGACACGAAATGCCGCGCGGGCGACAATTTCATCCTTTGCTTCCGGCGAAACGATGGAAAACGCCTTCACGCCGGTGGTGCGCGCGCGACACCCGCGGGTGGCTGCCGCGCTGGACTGGCTGGGTGGCTTTGGTCTGGCCCGGTTGTCCGGCAGTGGCGGTTGCGTGTTTCTGGAAGCGAAATCATTCGATCGGGCCATGGCGATAGCCAGGCGGTGTCCGGCGGCATTCACGGCACGAGTGGCCGCGGGTGTGGACGTATCACCTTTGCAGGTTGCGCTGGAGCGGCATCGCGGCGGCATTGGACACAGCGGCGCGGTCAACGGGTAACGAATACAAGTATCAGCGAACACACAAAATACTGGGGCGTCGCCAAGCTGGTTAAGGCACGGGATTTTGATTCCCGCATTCGCAGGTTCGAATCCTGCCGCCCCAGCCACTCATGATGGCTCGTTCCGAGGTTGAATCGTGGATACCTCCACTTCGATGATGTTGTTTACCGGCAACGCGCACCGCGCGCTGGCGGAAGACGTTGCCCACCGCCTCGGTGTGCCGCTCGGCAAGGCGCTGGTCGGCACGTTCAGCGACGGCGAGGTGCAGATCGAGATCGAGGAAAACGTCCGCCGGCAGGAAGTCTTCGTGCTGCAGCCCACCGGCGCACCGAGCGCGGTGAACCTGTTCGAGCTGCTGGCGCTGACCGACGCGCTGAAGCGGGCGTCGGCGGCGAGCGTCACCGCGGTGATCCCGTACTTCGGTTACGCGCGGCAGGATCGCCGGCCGCGTTCGGCGCGGGTGCCGATCACCGCCAAGCTGGCCGCCCGGATGATCGGTGCCGCGGGCGTGGACCGCGTGCTGACGGTCGACCTGCATGCCGACCAGATCCAGGGTTTCTTCGATATCCCGGTCGACAACGTGTATGCCTCGCCGGTGCTGCTGGCCGACATCTGGCGCAACCACAGCATGGACGACCTGATCGTGGTCAGCCCGGACGTCGGTGGCGTGGTGCGCGCCCGCGCGCTGGCCAAGCGGCTGGACGATGCGGACCTGGCGATCATCGACAAGCGCCGGCCGAAGGCCAACGTGGCGACCGTGATGAACATCATCGGCGATGTCAGCGGCAAGGTCTGCGTACTGGTGGACGACATCGTCGACACCGCCGGAACGCTGTGCGCGGCCGCCGCGGCCCTGAAGGAGCGCGGCGCGCGCAAGGTCGTGGCGTACTGCGTGCACCCGGTGTTGTCGGGCGCGGCGGTCAGCAACATCGAAAACTCCCAGCTCGACCAGCTGGTGGTCACCAACACCTTGCCGCTCAGTGCCGAAGTGCAGGCCTGCGCCAAGATCCGCCAGCTCTCGGTGGCCGAGCTGCTGGCTGAAACCATTCGCCGCATTGCCTTTGGCGAGTCGGTGAGTTCGCTGTACGTCGACTGATTGACGGGATTCGGAATTGGGGATTCGGGATTCGGAGTGCTGCGATGCGGCTTTTTCGAATCCCGAATCCCGTCTCCCGAATCTCTTGACAACCGACTTCCCTGGTCGCGGGGAAGTCACCCAGCTGCCGCGAGGCGGCAAACACAAACCAAGGTAGCAACTGAAATGACCAAGACTCATGAAATCAAGGCGCAAAGCCGCAAGGACGAGGGGAAAGGTGCGAGCCGCCGCCTGCGTCATGCGAGCTTCGTGCCTGCTGTCGTTTACGGTGCCGGTCGGGATCCGGAAAGCATCCAGATCGAACACAACACCATCCTGCTCGCTGCCAAGAACGAGTGGTTCTTCTCGTCCATCCTCGATCTGAATGTCGACGGCAAGGTGCAGAAGGTGCTGGTGCGCGACTGGCAGAAGCATCCGTTCAAGCAGTTGATGATGCACATGGATTTCCTGCGTGTCGACGAGAACCAGGCGGTTCGCGTCAACGTGCCGCTGCACTTCCTCAACCAGGAGAAGTCGCCGGCTGCGAAGACCTCCGGCGTGGTCGTCTCGCACAACCTCACCGAAGTCGAAGTGTCCTGCCTGCCCAAGCACCTGCCGGAGTTCATCGAACTCGACCTGGGTGAGCTGAAGGAAGGCGACATCATCCACCTGTCGCAGCTGATCCTGCCGGCCAACGTCGAGATTCCCGCGCTGCAGCTCGGTGAAGATCACGATATCCCCGTGGTCACCGCCACCGTGGTCAGGGAAAGCGCTGCCGACGCCGCGGAAGATGCCGCTGCCGCTGCCGAGGCCGAGGCCGCCAAGGCCGCCGCCGCGAAGTCCGGCGGTAAGCCGGCCGCCAAGCCGGCTGCCGACAAGAAGTAAGCCATCGAAACCCCGCGCCGCGATGCGCGGGGTTTCGCATGTCTGCCTGCATGGCTGGTTTGCGACTCATCGTCGGGCTGGGTAATCCCGGTGCCGAATATCTCCGAACCCGGCACAACGCCGGGTTCTGGTTTGTGGACGCGCTTGCCAGCGGGCAGGGCGAACGGTTCGGTTTCGACGGCAAGCTGCACGGCGAAGCCTGCAGGGTGCGCATCGGCGGCGAGCCGGTCTGGCTGCTCAAGCCAGCCACCTTCATGAACAAGAGCGGCATCGCCGTCGTCTCGGCGTTGCGCTATTACAAGATCGAACCGGAGCAATGCTTGATCGCACACGACGATCTGGACCTGCCGCCCGGCACCGTGCGCCTGAAGTTCGATGGTGGCCACGGCGGCCAGAACGGTCTGCGCGACACCATGGAGCATCTCGGCCACGGCAGGTTTCATCGCCTGCGCGTGGGGATCGGGCATCCCGGCCATCGCGATCAGGTCACGCCGTGGGTTCTTGGCCGGCCTTCCGCGAAGGACGAGGATGCGATCCTCGGCGGCATCGCCCGCGCGCTCGATGTCTTGCCGCTGGCGGTGGAAGGCCAGTTCGACAGGGCGATGAAACAGCTACATACAAGCCGGGATCCGTAATTCGGGATTCGGGATTCGTCAGAAGCCTGGCGGATCCTGCTTTTCCGAATCCCGAATCCCCACCCCGAATCCCGGAGTTCACATGGGCATCAAATGCGGCATCGTCGGTCTGCCTAACGTCGGCAAGTCCACTCTGTTCAACGCGTTGACGAAAGCCGGCATCGCGGCGGCCAATTTCCCGTTCTGCACGATCGAGCCGAACGTCGGCATCGTGCCGGTGCCGGACCTGCGGCTGAACCAACTGGCCGAGATCGTCAAGCCGCAGCGGGTGATCCCGACCGCGGTCGAGTTCGTCGACATTGCCGGCCTGGTTGCCGGTGCATCGAAGGGCGAGGGTCTTGGCAACAAGTTCCTGGCGCATATCCGCGAAGTGGATGCGATTGCCCACGTGGTGCGCTGTTTCGAGGGCGACGTGATCCATGTCGCCGGCAAGGTCGATCCGATCTCCGACATCGACACCATCGACACCGAGCTGGCGCTGGCCGACCTGGAATCGGTCGACAAGGCGCTGAACCGTGCCGAGCGCGCGGCCAAGGCGAACGACAAGGAAGCGCTGGCGAAGAAGCCGGTGCTGCAGAAGCTGTCGGCCGGCCTCAACGAAGGCAAATCCGCGCGCAGCCTGGGCCTGGACGAGGAAGAGAAGGCGCTGGTGCGCGATCTGTTTCTCCTCACCCTGAAGCCGCTGATGTACATCGCCAACGTCGCCGACGACGGCTTCGAGAACAACCCTCTGCTGGACGCCGTGCGCGAGCGCGCCGTCACCGAAGGTGCCGAAGTGGTGCCGGTGTGTGCGGCGATCGAAGAGGAGATGGCGCAGCTGGAAGACGCCGATCGCGACGAATTCCTGAAGGACATGGGCCTCGACGAGCCGGGCCTGAACCGGGTGATCCGCGCCGGCTACAAGCTGCTCGACCTGCAGACCTATTTCACTGCGGGGGTGAAGGAAGTGCGCGCGTGGCAGGTGAAACGTGGCGCCACCGCGCCGCAGGCCGCCGGGGTGATCCACACCGATTTCGAGCGCGGCTTCATCCGTGCCGAGACAGTCGGCTACGACGACTTCATCCAGTACAAGGGCGAGGCCGGCGCGGCGGCGGCCGGCCGGCTGCGCAAGGAAGGCAAGGAATACATCGTCAAGGACGGCGACGTACTGCACTTCCTGTTCAACGTCTGAAGGTCGGCCGCGCCGCAGGTTCCTGACTTCCACGGTGGCCGGGCGGCGAGGGCCGCAATCACTGCAGCGGGGTCGTCGAAGCGATGATGCGGTGATCCGCCGGCACACGCCGGGCGGTAACGGTCCGTCCGGTCACTTGAGATGTTTCTCCATCCATCCGATCCATCGACGATAGACATCGCTGACCGGCGCGCCGGCGACGGCCGCTTTCCATACGTCGTAATGACTGGTGAGCTAGGTGGTCATGTAGCCGCCATAGGGCCAGCCGGATACGCAGATGCGGCTCTCGTCCACCATGCCTGACTTCTCCATCGCGGCGAGACCCGCCATCACGTCCTTGCCTGGGCCATCGCCGGTGTTGCGGTAAATGGCATGTCCGTACGCGTCGCCCAGATTGGGGCTGCCGCGGTAGTTCGGCTGGAACCAGGGTTCGCATTTCGTGGCTCGCGACGTTCACTCCGGCGATGACGGAACGAAACATCGATGCCCATGCACGCCCGGATATCGGGTGAACGCAATGCGCTTGCCGTCGCGGCTCCAGGCGGGCGTGGTTGTGCCTCCCTGATCGGTGCCGAGACTGAATTCGCCCGAGGTCAGCTGCGTGGCATTCCCGCCCGAGACGGGGGGCGCCCATAGGCGCCATGGCGCTACATCCTTCGTCAGCAGGAAATGTCCGTTGGTGAGCAGGCCGGCAAGGCGGTGATCAACGACGAGATATCGCAAAGGGGCGGCGACGGCGGTGCGATCATTCTGGGCGCCGACGGCAGCGTGTCGATGCCGTTCAACACCGAGGGCATGTATCGCGGCTGGATCGGCGCCGATGGCGTGCCGCACGTGGTGATCCACAGCGGCGACGCGTTGCCGCAGCCCGTTCCATCGAGGTGAACCCATCGAATACGCGGCGTCCAACTGCCATAATCCGCCGGCCCTACCAATGGATATGCCATGCCAGGCCAGCAGAGTGAAGTGACGTTCCGTTTTCTTGCGCAGCCCACCGATGTGAATTTCGGTGGCAAGGTGCATGGCGGCATGGCGATGAAGTGGATCGATCAGACCGGCTACGCCTGTGCGGTGGCCTGGAGCGGTGCCTATTGCGTGACGGCGTCGGTCAGTGGCATCCAGTTCGTGGCGCCGATCCTGATCGGCGATCTGGTCACCGTGCATGCCCGCCTGATCCATACCGGCACCAGCAGCATGCACATGGCGGTCGACGTGCTGGCACGCGACCTGCGCAAGGGCGAGCAACGGTTGGCAACCAGTTGCGTGATGGTTTTCGTGGCGCTGGACAGTCCCGACGGCAAGCCGACGCCGGTGCCGCGCTGGGAGCCGCGCGATGACCACGAACGCCATTTGCAGGCGCAGGCGAAACGGTTGCTGGAGCTGTCCAAGGGGATGGAGCAACTGGTCGACCTGCGTGGCGCCGAACTGAACTGAATCCTGCCTGCGCCGCCCGCTTCGAAATCCGCCACGCGGCCCGAATGGTTGCTTCGAGTGTTGACAGCAAAGGCCCCGATCCACACAATACGCGTTCTTTGTTGGAGGGATACCCAAGCGGCCAACGGGGGCAGACTGTAAATCTGCTGGCTTACGCCTTCGGTGGTTCGAATCCACCTCCCTCCACCAGCTTGAGTGCCGTCGGTAATCAAGTTTGTAGAGAATCTGACAAGCAGGGCCGAGGAGGTGGATGAGATCCGCCGCCGTGGTTCGACAAAATCGCAGGAGCGATTTTGAACGCGACGCGAAAGCGGCGCGGCCCCGGAGGGGCGGAGGGCAGGATGCCCGGAGTAATCCACCTCCCTCCACCAGCAGAGTCCGCGCAGGGCGGGAGTAGTTCAATGGTAGAACATCAGTTTTCCAAACTGATTACGCGGGTTCGATTCCCGCCTTCCGCTCCATTGCGCTGCAAGTGTCAGGTGCCGTCGATCGAAGCAGTTGCTGCGTGGACTGATGCCTTATTTTGAAGAGTCCGGCAGGATGTCGGTCTGGAGTTCGCCATCAGGGAAGATGGCTGAAGTACACCATTACACCACGCTCATGTAGCTCAGTCGGTAGAGCACTTCCTTGGTAAGGAAGAGGTCACAGGTTCGATTCCTGTTATGAGCACCATCTTTTGACCGTCATGGTCATCGTCCCGCAAGGGTAAGTTTTTTCAATTCATTGACTCCATCGGGGTTTAGCGCGCATGGCAAAGGGTAAATTCGAACGCACCAAGCCGCACGTCAACGTCGGCACGATTGGTCACGTGGATCACGGCAAGACGACGCTGACGGCAGCGCTGACGAAGGTCGGTGCGGAACGTTTCGGAGGCGAGTTCAAGGCCTA
>DASWOQ010000076.1:0-131622 GCA_036398675.1 Rhodanobacter sp.
AGCGGATGGATGACCATTACGCATGCATGCCAGACCCTCGTTCGTCTCGTTTCAGAATGGAGGCCAGACCCTGCATCCACGTCCATCCTTCGTCGCCGCTTTGGCAGTGAACGATGGTGCCCTGCAGATGAGGGTGGTCGAACGCGAAAGCGTGGTGGAGCATTTGGCCCAGGTCCATCCGCTGGATATGCATGATTCTGGCGATGTGCTCCAGCACGTAGCTTCTACGTACCGGTGCACGACCAACAGGCAATCTTTCCCTGGGTGCGGGGCCCATCTCCCGCTCAGGAGAATACGCTCAGATTCTTCGCGATGTCCTTGCCCGCGTAAGGCGGAAAGACATCGAGTTCGAGGTCGGGGTTGCCGATCAGCATGGCCTTGGTGTTGCTGAGCGCATCGAAACCTGCCTTGCCGTAATACTTTCCCATCCCGCTGTAGCCGACGCCGCCAAAAGGCAGGCTGTCAATCCAGCAATGCAGGTTGGTCTGATTCACACATCCGCCACCAAAGGACAGGCTGCCCAGCACAAGGTCGATGTTCGCTTGGTTCTTACTGAAGATGTAGGCGGCGAGTGATTTCGGCTTGCGCTTCATGATGCCCACGATTTCCTTCAAGTCGGTATAGGGCATCACCGGCAACACCGGGCCGAATACTTCTTGCTGGAGCGCCGGATCGTCCCAGGTCGAGGGGTAGAGGATGGTCGGCTCGACATAGCGGGCCTGAATATCCGACCGGCCGCCGTGCACCACCTTCTCGGGAATAATGTAGGAGGCCACGCGCTGCGCGTCGTGCTCGCTGATCATGCGCGCGAAATCGGGACTCTGCCGGGGATCTGTTCCGTACATCTTCACGATGGACGCTTTGAGCTTGGCGATGAACGCGTCCGCGACCTGCTCGTGCACGTAGACGTAGCCCGGCGCGATGCACCATTGGCCGGAGATGGCGTTGTGTCCCCAGGCGATGCGATCCGCGGCGATGTCGAGGTTGGCGGTCTCGTCGACGATGGTGGGGTTCTGGCCACCGAGTTCCAGAATCACCGGCGTCAGGTTTTCGGCCGCGGCGCGCATCACGATCTTGCCCACAGTCGAGCTGCCGGTAAAGAAGATGAAGTCGAAGGGTAGTGCCAGCAGATCGGCGATTTCCTCGCGCCCGCCGGTCACGACGGTCACGCTTTCCGGTGCGAAATACTGCGGTACCAGCTTCTGGAACAGCGCTGCAGTCGCAGGCGTGGTGCTGGCGGGCTTCAGAACGACCGTGTTGCCCGCCGCCAGTGCGGCGATGGCTGGGTCGAGCAGTAGCAGTATGGGGGCGTTGAACGGGCCGATGACCAATGTTGCGCCATACGGCTCCTTGAGGATCAGGCCGCGATTGCCGGTCGCTTCCAGACCTTTGGGGATCGCCACCGGTTGCGGCGCCATCAGCGCTTGAAGGTTGTCACGGTAATACCGGACATTGCCGATCGGCACCGTGATCTCGAACAACTGCTCGAAGGGCGGCTTGCCGAAATCCTGATGCAACGCGGCGCAGAACTCGTCCTGGTGATCGAGCAACATCCGCTCCATGCGGTCAAGCTGGTCGATGCGCCATTCATGGGATTTCGTTTTGTCACTCAGGAAATGCGCCTTTTGCGCATCGAGCAACGCCTGAAATTTGTTGGACATGCCATCCCTCCGTTACGAAGCCATCATTTGCATAGGGTGTAATCGTTGGTCCTGAACCCAGACGCATCCCTCCCGTCATCCGGCCCGTGGGTGCAAGGCGGGGATGCCGTTCAGTTGTTTTCGCCTTCAACCCGTCAGTTGATCGGCGAAACGATGCCGCCATTGATGAAGCTGGTGGTGCCCGTCATCCAGCGCGCTTCCGGCGAGACAAGGAACAGCGCAAGGCCCGTGATGTCCGCGATGTTGCCGAGGCCGCCGTCTATCGACATCGACTGGAGCCAAGCGATGTTCTCGTTGGATTCAGCGGGATAAAAGAAGGAGGTATCGAGCGGTCCCGGTGCGATGCAGTTAACCGTGATGCCCCTCATGCCCAGTTCCTTGGCGAGTGCCTTGCTGAAGTGCTCGAGCGGCGCCTTGCTGCCGGCATAGCCCGCATAGGTAGGCGCAAAGGCCGCGACCATGGTGGTGACGAAGCTGAGGATGCGGCCTTCGTTGGAAATTTTCTTCGAGGCTTCCTTCAGCAGGAAGAAGGCGGCCTTCGCATTGACGTTGAACAGATCGTCGAATTCCGCTTCTTCGAATTCTGCGAGCGGCTTGCGGATGATCTTGCCCGCCGTGTTGATGAGGATGTCCACCTTGCCGAACTTGGCCAGGGCGGCATCGAACAGCGCCGTGGCCTGGGCGGGCTTGGTGAGGTCGGCCTGGAACGTCAGAGCCTCCTGGCCGTATCCGCGCACGGCCGTGGCAGTTTCTTCGGCCCGCCCCTGCTTCGACGCCGAGTTGTAGTGAACCACGACATCGGCGCCCTCCTGCGCCAGCAGTTCGGCCAGCGCCTTGCCCACGTTGGCAGAGGCACCCACAACGATCGCGGTCTTGCCAACGAAGCGGCGCGCGCCTGTGCTTGTTGCCGAAGGAAATGACTTGCGGACTTCTTGATGAGCAATAGCAACCATTTTCAAACTCCTGTCGGGGAAAAGCGTTTCATTCCGCCATTTTTGCTACGAAAAGTGCCGAATTCGGCGATCTGTTCGAACAGTAGGCGGCCATCCTCGATCAGTGGCTTGCCAAAGGAGCTCTTTGCTGCACATGAGGCCGAAAATGATGTCTCATCGAGCTTGTGGAAATGACCGAACGCTGCAGTGCAGTCATAGCCCATCGTGCCCGATCAGATCATCGGCATACGCGCGCCGCGCCGATCGGCGCGCAACTTCACTTTGTGGTGTAGCCGCCGTTGATCAGGATGGTTTGCCCGGTGATCCACCAGCCGTCGCTGACCAGGTGGCGAATGAACGGCACCACGTCCTCGATGTCGGTCAGGCCGGTTTTGCTGAACGGCGAGAGCGCCGCGGCCGTTTTGTGGTACGCCACTGCATCGGCGCCTTCGGCTGGGTAGAAGAACGGCGTGTCCATCGGGCCAGGGCCCACTGCAGTGACCGAGATGCCGCGCGCGCCGAATTCCTTGGAGGCTGCGCGGGTGTAGTGTTCGACCGGCGCTTTGGTGCCCGCATAGGCAGCGTAAAACGGCGTGTACGCGCCCAGCAGCGAAGTCACCAAGGTGACGATCTTGCCATTGTCGTTGACGTGCTTGCCTGCTTCCTTGAGGAAGAAGAAGGCGGTTTTGGAGTTGACGGCCGTCATTGCGTCGTACTCGGACTCGCTGATTTCAGTGAACGGCTTCTTCAACACCTTGCCCACGGTATTGATCGCGATGTCCGGCTTGCCGACCGCGGCAATGGCGTCCGCGAACAGCTTCTCGACGGCGCCAGCCGTCGTCAGGTCGGCCTGGATCGCGACGGCCTGCGCTCCGGCCGCCTGGATCGCGGCAACGGTCGCATCGGCATCGGCCTTGCTACTCGCGCTGTTGTAGTGGACAGCCACAGCCTTGGCACCCTGCTGTGCCAGGTCGCGGGCGATCAAACCACCGAGGTTTTTGGCGCCGCCGGCGATGAGGACGGTCTTGCCTTTGATGGAATGGTCTGCCATGTGAATCTCCTTGAGTGCGTTTGGCGGGGAAGTTCGAGTCTAGACAGCAAACGCGTAAAGGATCAGCTATCTCGGACTGGATGGATTATCCAGAAAATCTATCTAATCGTTCCATGATCAATGGACTGGCCTGCAGCAGTGGTACGTGAAGGTGTGCTATCCGGGACTGGCGAAGAATGCGGCACAGGTGACGACGTTGTTCGCGCTGGCCAACGTGTGGATGGCGCGGCGGAAGCTGCTGCAAGGATCATAGAAAGATTGCTTGCGAAGACCGCCGAGCCGGTCTTCGGCTCGAAACGGCACACGCACCGGCAGGGAAATCCAAGGTTCGCCATCCGCGACTACTGCGCCGGCATCTATCTAGACCGGACGTGGGTAAATCAGACCTTACCTTGGACGCCGCTTGCCGTGACGCGGCAGGTTGAGTTCCAGTGTGACGTAAACCTGTCAGCTGCGCGTCTTGCCGAAGCCCTTCGGAATCAAGGCCTGATCGAACAACAGGCCAAAACCATGGCCGGGGTTGTCTTTCAGGTGCACTTGAACGGCCTCGATCAGCGCTCTGTCATCGCGCGCTCTGGCTGTTTCATGCCGTGCCGAACGACCGGTCCAGCATGCGATCGGCCCGCCGGCCAGGCCGTGATGGGTTTGGAACGCCAGATTCCGCTCCAATCGCCACACCCGGCTGAGTGTCTTCGCGACAGCGACATCCTTCAGCGCGTAATGCTCAAGGGTCCTATCGAAAAAGCATACATTTCGTCCAGTAGTCAGCGGCAGACCAGTACCGGAATCGTACTTTGCAGCAAGACCTTTTGCGTTTCGCTGCCCAGCATCAGCCGGTTCAAGCCATGCCAACCATGGGTGGCCATTACAATGAGGTCGCAGTGGTACTCGCTGACAGCTTCCAGAATGGCTTGATGGGGGCTTACGCCGAAGGCGTAGTGGCATTCGCAGGGCACCTGCTCGGCTTTGGCCAGTGTTTTGGCCTCTTCCAGGTAGCGAGAAGCGGTCTGCACCGCTTGTTGGCTAAAACTCAGCTCTGCAGTAGCAAGAAGTTCAGCCATGTAGGCAATGGAGTTGAATGGTGGCACTGCGTGCAACGCTAGCGCCTTGGCGCCAAATGTCTTCGCCAGTTCAAGGCCCATGCTGAAAGCTCGCAGCGAAAGATCCGATCCGTCGATCGGTAGAAGCAAGTGTTGGAACGGCGCCATTCGCCGTGTCTGGGTTGGCTCCGGGCTCAAACTGGTTTCAGTGGGCATATATAAGTAAAGCCTTCAGCGGGTTGGGATGTCGCGCCTGCACTCAGTCACTTGAACATTATGGTGACCCAAGCGATTGCCGAGATATTGATCACCGTCAACTCGATGTGTAATCGTCGATTGGGCTGGACATCATCGTGCAATCCACCGCTGCATCGGGGAAGGGGGTTGTGATGGTCAGTTGAGTCGGCATCAAGGCAGTCTTTGGCGATTTGCATAACCTGCCATCGGGTTGAGCGCGAGCAGGCCGTATGAACGCGTTGGAGCTTCAGGAGTCTGTCAAGCACGCACGCCGAGCCCGGTGGCGAAGGCATGAAAGGCAGCAGCAAAATCATTACCGTCGAATTGGATTCATAAGTTCGATGCTCGCGTAGGCTGTCGGGTATGTAGCAGTCGGTGACATGGGCGACTCCATCGCGCCGCGATATCGATGGTGGCCAGCAGCGCGGCACTCCACGAACCGGTGGATGTGGCCAGAACGAGAATGTCGTGAATTTCGATCGCAGGCGTTTCGCCATGCATGACCTTGTACGGGACGCTTCATGAGGCTGAGCGGCAAGCATGGCGATATCCCATGCAGGCGAATGCGCGGATAGTTACAGCGCCAATGAGTACACCACCGATCGCGGATCGTCCGGGTGCGATTCGCGCTTGAAACGAAGGTAGTTGGCTAACTCGCGCATCGGTATGTTGTTGACGTCATCGATCGAAAACATTCGGGTCAGTTTTTGCTTACGTGCGAAGTCGATAAGGTGATGCATAAGCAGGACGGCCAAGCCACGGTTGCGCCAGTCGTCTGCAACGGTAATGGCGCATTCGCATTGCTTGCTGTCACCCGTCGTCGAATAGCGGCTGATACCGACTTCGCGCAGGTGGCCGTTGTCGTGGGCCATCGCCACGAATGCCATGTCGTGGACATAGTCGACATGCATCAGATGATCGAGCAGAGCCTTGTCAGGCTCCTTGAAAACACCCAGGAAGCGGAATCGTCGCGCTTCGGGTGAAAGCCGCTGGATGAACTCCTCTTCCATGGCGCGATTTTGCGGTTCTAGCGGACGTACCAGCACCCGTGTCCCATCACGCAAGGTTTCGATCCAATGATCTCCTTCAAGAGCGGTCGACGGTTGTTTTACAGTGGAAGGCATGGCGAAGACCTCGCAACTTGGTAGGAGGCCCTTTGCTTTGGGCCATGCGTATCTTTTAGCGAACCGGCGCCTGCAAGCACTTGACGACGATCAAGTGAAATAAAGATTTCGCCTTCCGCCCAAGTGGGGGGCAACTTCCGCTAGGAAATAATCTTGTGGCTTGGGACAACACGCAGGAATCCATGCGCAACCTCACGCGCTTCCGTATCGTTCCTGCGCGAGGCCGAAATGGTGTTCCTGATCGATGGTACAAGCGACGAAATGCCCGGCATCGCACCGCCGCTGCCGGTACATGGCTGGCTCACGAGGCGGGGCATTAAGTCGCATGGGATGCAGCTGTTTCCATCGACGACAAAGCCATCGAAGCGCTATTCAAGCAGGCCTATGCCATGCGCGCAGATCTGTTGGCAATGGGTGCATGGGGCCACTCGCGGGTGGGCGAGCTGATACTGGGCGGTAGACACCATGAGCAGGTCAGGACTTGCGAAGCGCGTTGCATTACTCGGCCAGCGCAGCCATCACATCGTCCAGGCACACGATGCCGGCAATCGGCATGCGCCGGCCATCGCTACCCAGCATCATGCAGATGAGCTCGTTGACTATCGCGCCCGCATGGCAAGCCGCCAACGGCGCAGATTGAATGTCGCACAAAGTTTTTCTTCACCGATATCCTTGGCCGAAAAATGGATGATCAAATCGTGGTCGGTCACGATGCCTCTGGACAGGTAGCCCGTCACCGCGCAGACCATGTCGTGCGGATGCATGGTGCAGGCGCCTTCGTTGATGGTAGACGACTCGTTCAATCGGATGACGCGGAAAGTTCCGGTATCGGTGGCGCGCATGGCAGTCTGCCGGAATTAGCGATTGATCTTAGGCTGACTGACACAATGGGGGCTGCCTGGTGCGCATCAAGCGTCGATAGAAAGGGCTTGCTGTTACAAACCGTTACAAACCGTTGCCGAGTCAGACTATTGCCGTTACGAGCCGGATCTAGAGTTGCCTCCGTAGTCAATATGGACTGCGGCTCGGGGGTAAGTATCATGACTTTGCTGGCAACAGACGTTCGCACCACACCGGTAGATAGGCCATACGCATTCATGGCCCTGGCAGCTACCAGCAACGATCTAGGCATCGATATCGAAGCGATTCGCGAACACGTTCCTGTCCGGCGTTGCAAGAACATCGCCGGACAGAGCATCTATCGCGCTGGTCAGCCGTTCGGGGCGATCTATCTGGTGCATGCCGGTTCCTACAAGACCAGTGAGTTGGCCGAGGACGGCCGTGAACAAGTCACAGGTTTCCGTATGCGTGGCGACCTGATCGGTGTGGAGTCCATTGGTTTGAAAACCTATTCGAGCGACGTGATTGCGCTGGAAGACAGCGAAGTGTGGGAACTGCCTTACCCGGCGGTGCTGCGCGCCTGTCTGCATATGCCGGAGCTACAATCACGCCTGACATTCGCCTTGGCCGCGGAAATTCGCTGTGACCGTTCATGGATGCTGATGCTCGGCACGCTGGCAGCCGAACGCCGTGTTGCCGCCTTTCTGCTCGACGTGGCTGCACGCTACGCGCGCCTGGGCTACAGCGCGAAACACTTTATCCTGCGCATGAGCCGCATCGACATGGCCAGCTTTCTGGCGCTAAAGCATGAAACCGTCAGCCGGGCACTGTCGCGCTTGCACGATCAAAGCTTCATCGACGTGCAGCGCCGCGAAATACGAGTGCTGGATGTCGATGGATTGCGCTCGATGGCAGGCATAAGCACGGCGTTGAATTGAGCGGCATCAGACGCTGGTGTCCCGATCGAGTACATGGCGCATGGCCGAACCGAGCTGCTCGCGGCGATAGGGTTTGCGCAGCAGTTCGAAGGCACCGGAAGCATGGGTGCCGACCTCCATCGAGGCGTATTCGTAGCCGGAAGTGAAAAGCACGGGAAGATTCGGATACCGCTCACGTGCGGTCGCCGCCAGTTCGAAACCCGTCATATCACCGCCCAGCACGATATCCGTAAAGAGCAGATCGATTTCCGGATGTTTCGCCAATAGTTCCAGCGCGGTGGTGGCGTCGTTGGCTTCGAAGGGCAGATAGCCTAGCGTGCGCAGAAAAGCGATGGCCACACGCCGTACTTCCGATTCGTCCTCCACCACCAATACAGTTTCGTGCCCCCGACGCGATGTCGAGACCGATGGCTTTTCAGTATCGGCCGAGACGGCTGCAGGCAGATAAAGCTCAACACGCGTGCCGAAACCCAGTTGGCTTTCGATGTGGAGGTGCCCACCGGACTGCTTTACGAACCCGTAAACCATGCTGAGGCCAAGTCCGCTGCCTTTGCCGACTTCCTTGGTAGTAAAAAAGGGTTCCAGCACATGCGCAAGGATTTCCGGCGGCATCCCCGCACCGTTATCCGATACGGCAAAGACGACATACGAGCCAGGCTGCAGCTTGGTATCTTCCTCGCCATTGACGACGTTATGAGAGCGTGCCTTGATTGCAAGACGTCCGCCGCGCGGCATCGCATCGCGCGCGTTGAGTGCCAGATTGATCAATGCCGCTTCAAGTTCTCCCAAGTCGGCGTACACGGCAGGCGTATTCTTGGCGCACTCGGCGGTCACCACAATACGTTCGCCCAGCGTACGCCCCAGCATGTCGCTCAGATCGGCCAGCAATTGCACTGTGTGCACGGCATGCGGCAACAGATGCTGACGGCGTGAGAAGGCAAGGAGCTTTCGAGTAAGCGCTGCACCACGATCGACTGCGCGCGAAGCGCTTTCGAGGGTTTCCCGTGTTTCCTTATCGTCCGGCATGTCGACTTCCAGCAACTGCAAGTTGCCGGAAATCACCGTCAGCAGATTGTTGAAATCGTGCGCGATGCCGCCGGTGAGCTGACCCAGCGCGTCGAGGCGCTGCGAATGTGCCAACTGCTCTTCGCTGCGCTCGCGCTGAATGGAAGCGGCCAGAATATTGGCAACCGATTGCAGAAAATTCAGTCGGTCACGGTCGAAATAGCCCTTCTGGCCAGCGAGCGCCAACAGCAGTCCCAACGGTGCGTGCCGATCAGGCAGTAACACGAGGGCGGCATCCTGGTAATCGCTGCCCAGCGACGGGCATATGCGCCGAAGACTCTCGATGACAGCTCCTTGCTGGGGCGGTTGCTCATCTACGTCCGTCGCTGCGCTGCGTGTCAATGCCTGCAGTGCGGGATCGCTCGACAAGCTCTCCAGCACTGCTTGAGGCAAGCCCATCGACGCGGGGACTTGCAGGCGGACATGGTGCATATCGGTCAGCAGGATCGCCGTTGCGGGAATTTCGAGGGTGGCCGCCACCAGCCCGGGAATCTCGCCAATGGCTTGTTCGTGATGCGTGGCCTCGAGCAGACGACGACCCATCTGGGCCATGGTGGCGTCAAAGCGGGCACGTTCCAGCGCTTGGCGCGCACGTTGCGTTTCGGAGATATCGCGGATAGATGCCGCATACAGCGTTCCCTCCGATGCAACGACCGGGCTCAGGCCGATTTCCACGGGAAAGGACTGACCATCGGCGCGTATGCCGGTCAATTCGTAGCCGGCGCCCATCGGGCGTTCGCGCGGATTGGACATGTAATGGGTACGATGCGCGATATGCGCCTGCTGCAAAGCCGCTGGCAGCAGCACTTCCACCTTCAAACCGGCAAGAGCGCCCTCGCCATAGCCGAACAGACGCTCTGCATGCGCATTGGTCAGCACGATGACGCCTTGCAGATCGACCACGATCATCGCATCTGGCGCCATCTCGAATAATGAGCGGAACAGGCTTGCATCCGGGACTTGTTTGCTGAACATGTCGCGGGTTACACCCGTCGAACCGTCGACGAGAACAGATAGCCCGTACCGCGGATCGACTTGATCCGTTGCGGTTGAGAGGGATCGAGCTCGATCTTGCGGCGCAGGCGTCCGATCTGCACGTCAATCGACCGATCGAATGGCCCTGCGTCGCGGCCATGGATATGCGTCATCAACTGGTCGCGGGTAAGAACCTGATTGAAGTGCTCCACGAAAATACCGAGCAAGGTGAATTCGCCGCTGGTCAGCGGGATCGGTTCGCCTTGTGGCCCGGACAAGGTGTGCGATCGTGGATCGAGCACATAGCCATCGAATGACAGACGCCGGGGGTGATCCGCTTTGACGTCAGCCTTGGCCGGTGGCACGCTGCGCCGCAAGACGCTACGCACGCGTGCCAGCAACTCTCGTAGATCAAATGGCTTGGTGACGTAGTCGTCCGCGCCGAGTTCCAGGCCCACGACGCGATCCACCGATTCGCCGCGTCCGGTCACGATAATCACCGGACCATGCCAATGCTCGCGCAAATGGCGAGTGAGGCTGAAGCCGTCTTCGCCGGGCAGACCCAGATCGAGTATGACGATATCCACGGCTTCGCTACCAAGAATGCGGCGCATCTGGGTGCCGTCGCCGGCCGTGCTGACCCGAAAGCCGTGGCTGCCGAAGTAACGGCTGAGGATCTGGGCAATCTCGGTATCGTCATCAACCACCAGCAGATGTGTCGGCACAATTGCAGACGACGCAGGACTGGGCGAC
Source organism: Rhodanobacter sp. (assembly GCA_036398675.1). Classification (GTDB taxonomy): domain Bacteria; phylum Pseudomonadota; class Gammaproteobacteria; order Xanthomonadales; family Rhodanobacteraceae; genus Rhodanobacter. Next base: position 10,617 of record DASWOQ010000076.1, read on the forward strand.
ATGGCCATCTGAAACTCCGATCCCCGTGGTGCTTGGCTAAACGAAACTCTCCATTCAAAGCATACGCCAGCGCCGGTCGACTTGCAGTAGCTGTCTGACGCACCTGGCAACATCGAATGTGAATTCGATTGATTTCGCTCAAACGGGGCAGGGTGGCGGCTGCCTAAAGTCTCTCCATGAAAACGCCGCCATTCAAGCCCGACTCGCTCGCTGTCATGTGTGACATCCAGGACAGCGAAAAATGGGATTGTCGCCAAGACAGGTGTTATGTCCTTTTTGATTGATCTGGATCAATGAGGGACGGTCGATAGCGCGTAAAAAGGTAACAGGAAAAAGACCCAAGAGAATGTTGGTTTCTAGCCGGTAAAGATGCTGCTATCGGACTCCGCACGCAATAATTGATTAGGAATACAGGCGATGAAAGCTTCCGTTTCGTTGATGAAGGCGCTCGTTTATAAAGGCCCGGGAAAGAAGGCGCTGGAAGATCATCCCAAGCCGATGATCACCGCACCCACCGACGCCATCGTCAAGATCAGCAAGACCACGATCTGCGGTACCGATCTGCACATCCTCAAGGGCGATGTGGCGACCTGCAAGCCGGGCCGCATTCTGGGTCACGAGGGCGTGGGCGTGATCGCCGAGATCGGTGCCGCCGTCACGACCTTCAAGGTGGGCGATCGCGTACTGATTTCCTGCATTACCGCCTGCGGAAAATGCGTGTACTGCCGCAAGCTGATGTATTCGCATTGCACCACGGGCGGCTGGATTCTCGGCAACAGCATCGACGGTACGCAGGCGGAGTTCGTGCGGATTCCCTACGCGGAAACCAGCCTGTATCCAATCCCCAAGGGCGCCGATGAAGAGGCACTGGTGATGCTCAGTGACATTCTGCCGACCGGCTTCGAATGCGGCGTGCTGAATGGCAAGGTGCAGCCGGGCAATACAGTGGCGATTGTCGGCTCGGGGCCGATCGGTCTAGCCGCATTGCTTACGGCGCAATTTTATTCCCCGGCCGAGATCATCATGATCGATCTCGACGACAACCGGCTGGAAGTCGCCAAGCGCTTTGGCGCCACGGCCACCGTCAACAGCACGAACGGCAAGGCGGTGGAGGCGGTGATGAAGCTCACCGGCGATCGCGGCGTCGACACGGTGATCGAGGCCGTCGGTATTCCGGCCACGTTCGAACTCTGCGAAAAGCTGATCGCGCCAGGCGGCACCATCGCCAACATCGGCGTGCACGGCACCAAGGTCGAGCTGCATCTCGAGCTGCTGTGGGATCGCAACATCACCATCACCACGCGACTGGTCGACACGGTCAGCACGCCGATGTTGCTGGAGACGCTACGGACCAAGAAGATCGACCCGAAGTTGCTGATCACGCATCGCTTCAAGCTCGAAAAGATTCTCGATGCCTACAAAACCTTTGGTAACGCCGCCGATACCAAGGCGCTGAAGGTTCTGATCGAAGCCTGACGATAAGACAGCCACGGTAGCGCGACCGAACTCATCCCCGCCGACTTAACCGGCTCCTGCAAATCCACTGGAAGAACACATCATGGCTTATTCAAGCGTCAATCCGTTCAACGGCAAGCTCCTGAAGAGCTTCGACCAACTCACCGACAAGCAGCTGGAAGAAAAGCTGGCCGCTGCAGAGAATTGCTACAAGACCTGGAAGCACACCAGCTACGCCGAGCGCGCGAAGATCGTCGCCAAGGCCGCGAAGTTGCTTGGCGAGCGCGTAGACGAATTCGCGCACACGATGACACTGGAGATGGGCAAGCGCATTGATGAGGCCCGCGGCGAAGTGAAGTTCAGTTCCGACATTCTTGCGTATTACGCCAAGAACGCCGAGCGCTTCCTGGCACCGGAAAAGCTCAATCCGACGATCGGCGACGCACACATGGAGAGCAGCCCGATCGGCGTGATCTTCGGCGTGGAGCCGTGGAACTTCCCGTATTACCAGCTCGCCCGCGTGGCCGGACCGCACCTGATGGCCGGCAACGTGCTGGTGATCAAGCATGCCGGCTGCGTGCCGCAGTGTGCGATCGCGTTCGAGCAACTGTTCATTGATGCCGGTGCGCCGGTCGGCCTCTACACCAACCTGCTGATCTCGCACGAGCAGTCCGACAAGGTCGTGGACGACGACCGCATCAAGGGCGTGGCATTGACAGGCAGCGTGGCCGCCGGCCGCAGCATCGCGGCGCGGGCAGGGCAGAACCTGAAGCCGTCGTCGATGGAGCTGGGTGGCAGCGATGCGTTCATCGTGCTGGAAGACGCCGACCTCGACCACACGATTCCGTGGGCCCTGTGGGGCCGCATGTACAACACGGGGCAGACCTGCTGTGCAGCCAAGCGCTTCATCGTCGTGGACAAGATCGCGGACAAGTTTCTCGAAAAATTCTCGGCGGCGCTCGGCGGGCTCAAGGCCGGCGATCCGCTGGATGAGAAGACCACGCTGGGGCCGCTGTCGACAGAGTCGGCGCTGGTGCAACTGCTTGGCCAGGTGGACAGCGCCGTGGCGCACGGTGCACGCGTCCTCATGGGCGGCAAGCGCGTCGATCGCCCCGGCTCGTTCATGCAGCCGACCATCCTCACCGACGTGGCGCCAACGAATCCCGCGTTCCGTGATGAATTTTTCGGTCCGGTGGCGATGTTCTTCCGCGTCAAGGACGAAGACGAAGCGATCGCACTGGCCAACGATTCGGACTTCGGTCTGGGCGGATCGGTGTTCACCAAGGACATTGAGCGCGGTCGTCGCGTTGCCAGTCGCGTGGAGACTGGAATGATGTTCATCAACAACATCAGCTGGTCCGATGCCGAACTGCCGTTCGGTGGCATCAAGGATTCCGGCTACGGGCGTGAACTCGGCGACATGGGTATCCAGGCGTTCGTCAACAAGAAACTGGTGCGCTACGCCAAGGTCGAAGCGCCGCTCTGATCGGCACGCGCGGGCGAGGCGCGTTGTGACGAAGCGCCTCGCTTCCAGCCAATACGCGCCATGGACGTGACTGCTTGCGTGCCGAACGTCGCGCCATCAAAGGCAACATCATGAAATTTCTCGTCGAAATGGATCACCCGAAAACGGGCCAGTGGTCGAATGATGCCGCTGCAGCGCGCACCTTTATCGAAGAGGTGGTCCTCCCAACGTTCGATCGTGCGGGAGCACTGGTCAAACAGGGATGCATCCTGGCCGGCGGACCAGTGGCGGGAAGCATTGCACTGCGCTTCATCGCCGAGGTCGAGTCGACCCAGCACCTGGATAAGCTGGTGTCGAGCATCCCGTTATCGTCAGTCGCCTATACCCGCGTAACAGCGCTGATCGAGTTCAGTGATCGCCATCCGCCCATGCAGGCGCTGCTGCAGCACCGCGAGATCCCTCTAGTCGATGAGTTTCATTCGCCCGTCGTCTGACCTTGTTGATTCGCGTCATGGCTTCGCCGTGTGGCTGCAATCGTTCTTACCTGACCATGGAGTTCCCGATGTACGTCAATGTCGCCGTTCTCAAAGAAACACAGTCGCACGAACGCCGCGTGGCATTGGTGCCTTCGGTCGTGCCAAAACTGATCAAGCTCGGCGCCAAACTGCATATGCAGTCGGGTGCGGGCAAAGCGATCCACCTGCCCGACTCTGCCTATACGGATGTCGCGTTCATCAAGGAGCACAGGCGCCTGGTCGGCGATGCCGATGTCGTATTGGCTGTGCAGCCGCCGGCTATCGATGTGGTTGACGCGATGAAGGAAGGCGCCATTCTTGTGTCCTTTATCTATGCGGAAAAGCAACCAGCATTGGTGCAGAAGCTGCTGGATAAAAAGATCACCTGTTTCGCGATGGAGCGGGTTCCACGCATCTCGCGCGCGCAGTCGATGGACGCGTTGTCGAGCCAGTCGGCGCTGGCGGGTTATTACGCCGTGCAGCTGGGCGCAACGCATCTTGCGCGCGTGCTGCCAAAAATCACTACGGCCGCCGGTGCGATAGGGCCGGCCAAGGTGCTGGTGATGGGCCTGGGCGTTGCCGGACTGGAAGCGATCGCCACCGCGCATCGACTCGGCGGCGTTGTCGAGGGCTACGACGTGCGGCCGGATACGCAGGGGCAGGCGCTGTCGCTGGGTGCCACCTTCGTCGACACCGGTGTCGATGCCACAGGCCAGGGCGGCTACGCGCGTGAACTCACAGCGGAAGAAAAAGCCACCGTTGCCGACGTGCTGACCAAGCATATCCAGCAAGCCGATCTGGTGATTACGACAGCTGCCATTCCCGGCAAGGCATCACCCAAGCTGATCAGCAAGGCACAGGTTGCCGGCATGAAAGCGGGTGCGGTGATTGTGGATCTTTCCGCCGAAGGCGGCGGCAACTGCGAAGACACCGTGCCGGGTGAAACCACCACGGTTGGCCTGGTCACCATCGTGGCACCGCTCAACGTGCCGTCGCTGCTGGGCGAGGATGCCAGCGAGCTGTACGCCAAGAATCAGTACAACCTGCTGGCGCTGATGATGAAGGACAACATCATCACCATCGACTGGACCGACGAAGTGCTCGCCGGCACCGCGCTCACGCATGCCGGCGTGCTGAAGAAAGCGCCGGTGGCTCCCGTCACCGACACATCCGACACCAGACCGGCCGGCGCGAACAAGCACGCCGCGACACCATCCACCACAAAAGCAGCATGAGCGACCCGCTCATCATCCTGCCCTGGAATTGCCATGACCATTGACGGCTTCGTCGCTCTATACATCTTCATGCTCGCCGCGTTTGCCGGCTGGGTGATCATCGGTCGCGTGCCGGCGATTCTGCATACACCGTTGATGTCCGGCTCCAACTTCGTGCACGGCATCGTGGTGATTGGCGGGCTTTACGCGCTGCTCAACGCCAGCACCGCGCTGGAGCAGGGTATCGGTTTTGTCGCGGTGCTGCTCGGTGCCGGCAACGCCGCCGGCGGCTACGCGGTAACCGATCGCATGCTGGCGATGTTTCAAACCAGCGGGCATCAGCCTGCTCACGCCGCCCACAAGGCCGGCAGTCACCGCCGCAAGGCCACCGCGCCGAAGAAAGGCTGAGGAACGGACATGCTCACGATGATTCCCCCACTGCTCATCGATACCGTCGGTATCGCCGCCGCCTTTCTGCTGATGTTCGGACTGTGGCGCATGTCTTCGCCGGTCACCGCACCGACCGGCATCAAGGTCGCCGGTGTCGGCATGCTCGCCGCCGTAGTAGCCAGCTTTCTCTACACGTTCAACGTGAGCCCCGCTGCGCAGCCGCATCTACCGATGAATCTGGCGCTGGCCGGCATCGCCCTGGCCATTGGCGGTGGCCTGGCCTGGTGGAGTGGACGCAAGGTGGCGATGACGGCGATGCCGCAGATGGTGGCCCTCTATAACGGCATGGGCGGCGGCGCTGCCGGCGCGATTGCCGCGATGGAGTTGTTCGGCAGCCATGCCCATGGCATCACTCAATTGGGTGTGACCTTGCTCGGCGCGATCATCGGCGCGGTATCGCTGTCCGGTTCGCTGATCGCCTGGGCCAAGCTGCAGGGCGTGCTGAACAAGCCGCTGCGCATCAAGGGACAGCAGATCATCAATGCGGTGGTGATGCTGGTCACGCTGGTGATCGGTTTTTACATCATGTTTATCGTGCAGAGTGGCATGACGCCGATCCTGCCGATGCAGAGCCTGATCTGGCTGTTCTTCGGTAGCGCGGTGCTGTTCGGCATCCTGATGACGCTGCCGATCGGCGGTGCCGACATGCCGGTGGTGATCTCGATCTACAACGCGTTCACCGGGCTGGCAGTGGGCCTGGAAGGGTTTGTGCTGCAAACCCCCGCGCTGATGATTGCCGGCATGCTGGTCGGCGCGGCGGGCATCTTGCTGACGCTGCTGATGGCCAAGGCAATGAATCGCTCGGTGAGCAACGTGCTGTTCACCAACTTCGGTGATGTGGTCAAGCAGAAGCAGGGCGCGATCACCGGCAGCCTCAAGCCGACGGCGGCTGGCGATGCGGGTATCGCGATGCGCTATGCGGGCAGTGTGATCATCGTGCCGGGCTATGGCCTCGCCGCCGCGCAGGGACAACAGAAGCTGTACGAGTTCGTGAAGCTGTTGATTACGGCGGGCGTGAAAGTGCGCTTCGCGGTGCATCCGGTCGCTGGTCGCATGCCGGGACAGATGGACGTGCTGCTGGCCGAGGCTGGCGTGCCGTACGACCTGATCTTCCAGCTCGAAGACATCAACGACGACTTCGCCAGTACCGACGTGGTACTCGTCATCGGCGCCAACGACGTGGTGAATCCTTCCGCGCGCAGCGACAAGGCCTCGCCGATCTTCGGCATGCCGATCCTCAACGCCGACAAGGCGAAGCAGGTTTATGTGGTCAAACGCGGCGAAGGCAAAGGCTACGCCGGCATCGTCAACCCACTGTTTTATGCCGACAACTGCAACATGGTTTACGGCGACGCACAGGCGGTGATGGCCGGGATGATCGAAGCCGTTCGTGGCCTCGGCGTTTCTGCCGCCGCCTGACTCTTAGTTTAGTTATTCAATGTCCTCTGGATCCATCATGAAAACCTGCATCAACAAGAAGAATAGTTCAGTTGCGCTGGGCATCTTGCTCGCCCTTGTGGGCGCGACCGGTGCGTATGCCGATGATGCTACGTCGCCGCAGTACGCGTTCAGTCTGACGCCGGCCAGCGACTACATTTTTCGCGGTGTCAGCCAGACCGAAAACGATCCGGTGCTGTTTGCGTGGAGCCGGGTTTCGTACGATTCGTTCTACGCCACACTCGGCGCCGAGAACGTCGATTTCAACAACAGCACCGACGCGGAGTACGACGTATCGGTCGGCTGGAGCAAGTTGCTCGCCGGCTACACCGTCGACCTGGGCGTGATCCGCTACGGCTATATTGATGCGCCATCGCGTATCGATACGGTGGAACTGCGTGCCATCGTCTCGCATCCGCTGGGGCCGATGACGCTGGGCGGTGCGGTGTATCACACGTCCAACTACTTCGGCAGCAACGACAGCGCCACCTACGGCGAAGTCAACCTGGCGTTTCCGATCGCCAAGGCATTGTCGGGTGGCGTGGCGTTTGGTCGCCAGACGGTCAGTGGTGGCAATGACTATTCGACCTGGAATGCTGGCGCAAGCTACGCCTTCAATAAGCATTGCGCGCTCGACCTGCGCTACTACGACACCAACGGCCACACGCCGAGCAACCTTGCCGGCAACCACATTGTGGCATCGGTCCGGCTGTCGATGTGAATGGCCTGACGAAGTATATGGCCGTCCATCACCTTGATATCAACGCGGTCTGTTTGATCGGCTGCGACCAGCCAAGCGAGCACATGTTGGCCGCGGCACCACGTTTACCTCCATCTCCAGGAATCTCCTCATGACCCGTCAAATGCACGCCGCCGTCGTTGAAGCCTTCGGCAAGCCGCTGGTACTGCGCGAGTGGGACATTCCCACGCCTGGCCCGGGCCAGATCCTGATCAAGACGGAAGCTTGTGGCGTTTGCCATACCGACCTACATGCGGCGCGCGGCGATTGGCCGCTCAAGCCTTCGACGCCGTTTATCCCCGGCCACGAAGGCATCGGTATCGTGGTCGCGTTGGGCGCAGGCGTCACCAGTGTCAAAGAGGGCGAGCGCGTCGGCGTGCCATGGCTCTATTCGGCCTGCGGCCACTGCGAGTATTGCCTCACCGCATGGGAAACCGTTTGCGCCAAGGCCGAGTTCGGCGGTTATACCAAGAATGGCGGTTTTGCCGAATACATCCTGGCCGACCCGGATTATGTCGCGCACGTGCCGCAAGATCTAGCTGCGAAAGAGGCAGCGCCCATCATCTGCGCCGGCATCACGACCTACAAGGGCATCAAGGTCGCCGACGTGCGGCCGGGTCAGTGGATTGCCATCTCCGGTGTCGGCGGTCTGGGCCATTTGGCCGTCCAGTACGCCAAGGCCATGGGGCTGAAAGTCTGCGGCGTCGATATCGATGACGGCAAGCTGGCGCATGCTACGCGGTTAGGAGCAGATGCCGTGGTCAACGCGAAGAACGGCGATCCGATCGAAGCCGTGCGTGCAGCGACTGATGGCGGTGCGCACGGCGTGTTGATCACCGCGCCGTCGCTGGGTGCGTTCAAGCAGGGCGTTGGCATGACGCGCAAGCATGGCACCTGCGTTTTGGTGGGCTTGCCGCCCGGCGAATTCCCCGTGCCACTGTTCGACGTGGTGGCCAACTGCATCACCGTGCGCGGCTCGTTCGTCGGCAATCGCGCCGACATGGCCGAATGCCTGGCTTTCGCGGCGCAGGGCAAGGTGAAGGCAGATATCGAGCTGCAGCCACTATCCGCCATTAATGATGTTTTCGACCGCCTGCAGAAAGGCGAGGTGCCGTCGCGCGTCGTCCTTGATTTTGGCCAGGCTTGAATTATCCCAACGTTCGCTCTGCCACTTCGCGGGTTGTTAAAAAACAACCCGCTGATGCGATTCACGGATGGATCGCCCGTGAATCAAACACACAAGCGGTTGCCCCGGAGCGATGTCGACTGACTTGCCATCCTTCTGACGGATGATCGCCGCAACTCCTGTCAGCGCCGGCTTGTCATCGCGCCCGTATCAGCAACGCGGTACGGCGTTCTCTTGAGGCCTCAGCGCAGCTGCGCGATCCAGCATAGTTTGTCCACGTCCATCCGGCATAGTTTGTCCGCAACCTCGACGAGGTTGGCTTGGCACACAAAATTGTGCACATGCCCTTCCCATACATGGATGGGATTTTTGGCCCAAGGCAGCTCCGGTCACGCGACATCGCTCATCCGGGGCAAAAGTAAATGCAAGTTGGTGCAACACGAGCACGCCTCCTGCCTCCCCCGCGCTTGCCGCATCAGAGGGGTCGGGGATTTAAACAGATGTTGGCTCCAGCCTTCGCTGACCGATGACCCCTCCAGCGCCCGTAGGAAGAACATGAAGCCGGCGACACCGGCGAACAGAGACGCGAACGCGAAGGGCACATCGACCGGCGCGGCGCTGCCCGGGAGCGCCAAGCGTCCGGTAGCGCAAAGGTTGGGGAGCACCGAACGAAGCGGTTCCCCTACCAAGCTCTCGACCCGCACGTGCTGATGCGCTGCAATAACTTGTGCCTCCGCTGCTGTCGGCAACACCTAACCTTGTCGTCGAAAGCAACTGATTGGTACTAATGATCTTTTTTGCTTGGACGCGGCGTTACGAAACGCACCAGCGCCAGGGTTAAGTAGTTTTTGTCACTTGGCGACAGGGCTAAGTGTTGTCGATGATGCGTAACCTTGTCGCTGACAGAGGGCCATTGATTGCAAAGAAATTCTCTGTCTTGGACAAAAACCCCGAGCCGGCGGGTGACAGGATTTAGTGAATGAGACGTTGGCCGCGACAAGGTTAAGTATTCTATGAGCCCCGCTGGACTGGTAGTCGCGTGGCTGAAGCGTCCTCGTTTTTCCGAGTCACTCGGAAGTAGAGGTGGTTGATGATGCCATGGCGTAAGCGACGGGCGGGAGCCCGCCGAGTGAGCGATGGGGTCGTTGGTGGTTGTAGCGGTGGCGCCAGTCCTCGGCCATGCGGCGCACCTCGTGCAGGCTGGTGAAGACGTAACGATCCAGGACCTCGGTGCGGAAGGTCCGGTTGAAGCGCTCGATGTAGGCGTTCTGGGTCGGCTTGCCGGGCTGGATGTGCAGTAGTTCGACGTTGTGCTGTTGTGCCCATTGCCGTGCGCATGCGCGAGAACAGCTTCCGCGAAAAATACGCGCGCTATATCCAAAGCGACCCTCTCAACGCCGATCGCAAACGCAAGGCCATGACGGCCGTCGCCGCCAAGATGGCCCGTGTGGCCTATGCGCTGATCAAACATCAAACCCTGTATCGCTGCTACGCCGAAGACGCTTTACCCCGTGGATCGATCCCTCTTAGTCGGGCCGTCGGGACCACTTAGGATCCTGTAGATAATGCTCGGACCTTCCACGGGGACCCTATGCTGTTTTAAGCACGGTCGAGGCCGCAGAACGACGCGGACCTCGTGTTCACTATGGTCAGATCAAGGGATTTCTTGTCACGTGGAAGCCCACGGATCGCTTCTTGGCAGTCGCTGATGCTGTCGATAAAGGCGCTGATGGCGCCTTTCGGATGCGTACGCCTCAACGTCGTGCTTGACTTCGCAGTTAGCACGTTGTCCAGGCGCAGGCGTTGGGGCGCACTGCGCAGCTCCACCAGCTCGTCCAGCGGCCGGATCACCCGCAGGGACGGCAGGCTGGTGTCGATCTCGACCCGTAGTGATTCGCGATTGAAGTCATCGTTGACGTTGAAGGTGCGGAAGCGCCGTCCGGACCACAGGGTATCGGCCATGAAGTCCGCCGACCAGGTGTGGTTCGCCTGGTCGGGAATCGCCAGCGGCTCGCGGATGCGATCAGGCAGACGTTGCTTGCCTCGGCGCGGCAAGTTCAGCCTCATGGCCACGTAGACTCGCCAGCTGCAGGTTTTGCCAAGGCCCTTCGGCTGCAGGGCTTGGTCAAATTCAAGATGATTCGTCGCTACGTTCCTTCCAAAATTCACCATTAACACGATACCAGCGGTAACCGTTCGTCGGTTTCCCATGAAAATAGACACCTTCTTCTTTTCGCAGGCCATCATCCCACCATGCCTGGTAGTGCCCATGAAATTCTCCATCCTTGGTATGAGCCAGCAAAATCAGTCGACCGTCTTCCGACCACTCACGGAGCACGCCATTAGTAAGTCCATCACGATACTCAGCTTCCGAAAATAGTTGCCCATTTTTGAGCCAATGACGGCGCCATCCTTCAATCTTTCCATCTTTCTCGAACCACTCCGTTTTGAGCTGCCCATTGGGAAAATATTCACGGTGGGCTTGCAGTTCGTTGTTGTTCATGAGGTCTCTCATTTCAAGTCATTAATGGACCAAGGCGGCGGCCCATCCTCGATACCCTTTAAGCAAAGGGTTCGTCGGAGCGCTGCTCTATCAACACATGCGCGAGCCCAGCGATTAGGATCATCAGGTGGTCCTTGGCCTTCCCAGCGCATGCAACGATACGATTCTTTCTCGTATTGCTCGTAGCATTCATCATCGCCGCCTTTTCGAGGGCAAGTATCCGTCTTATGGAGCGCTATTGAGGCTCCTACACCCAACGCTGTGCCACTCCCTTGAACAGAGTGGGTGCTGACGACGTTCTTCAGGTCAACCCAGAGGCAGCGGCGCCAGACCTGATCAAATTTGTTGGTGATTTGGCGCACAGAAGTGTCCCGTTCCCTGTGGGAGCAACCAATCGTTACGTCGATTACATATTCTCGGAAGCTTGGGCGAGCAGGCGTGAGCATGAACTCTGGAAACGACTGCCGCGCGATGATTGCATCAGGTATGCATCCGTCAACGAGCCAGTGACTTTGCCTGCCGCCCGCCGAATTGCCTATTTGCTAGAAATGCCGCTCTACGAGCTTCTTGAGGGTGACCGCCCTTCCGTGCAGTCATTTGGTTTTGCCACAGAGCAGCTTTTGCCAGAGTCCATGCGTCCAGATAAACGCGGGCCTAAGGTCGACACGAAGGCGATCGAGGAGAGGCTGCTGTCCGCGCTTGAAACAAGCCCTCCTATCTCTTTGAGGCAAGCAGCGCGAGATATTGGAACCACAGTCGGAGCCATGCGTTACCATTTTCCTGGGCTTGTGAACCGACTGTCGTTGGCATGGGCGGGGTATCTGACAGCAGAACTCAATAGGAAGAAGGCCCAGGCTCGAGAGGCCACGTTCAATGGAATCCATACTTGACGCCAAAGGCACACCAAGCCTCTGTCACGGAAAGGGCTCTTGGCGGATTTGATGCGCGAAACCGGCATCCCAAAAAATGTGCTGCGAGAGGCCATTCAGCAGTGGTGGCTACCGGCGCTGAGAGCGCTGGAGCCATGAGAGGGCGCCCAACGAGGCCTCGGTCTGACTATGCTTTCTGGAAATCATAAGTTGGCCATTCAGGCCAAACTATGCTTTCCAGAACACAGCTTGGTATCGGACGGGTATCTGGTGGGCCCACGAGGACTCGAACCTCGAACCAAAGGATTATGAGTCCTCTGCTCTAACCATTGAGCTATAGGCCCGTGCAAGGGCGGCAGTTTACCGTAGCGTGCAGGTTGCGTACGAGAGTGGTGAGCTGCAAGTCTGAAATGCAGTGTGGATGAGCATAAGCGGGATCTGCGGGTATCGCACGCACGGTGGCAAGATCGTGGCGGAGCGGTCTTCTACGTCATGGATTGAACGTGTCCCGCTGAAACGGAGAAGCCCCGCCATGGCGGGGCTTCTCCGTTTGTCACGATGGTGATGGTTACTCGACGTCGAGGAACGAACGCAGTTGCTCGGAACGACTGGGATGGCGCAGCTTGCGCAGGGCCTTGGCTTCGATCTGGCGGATGCGCTCGCGGGTGACGTCGAACTGCTTGCCGACTTCTTCCAGCGTGTGATCGGTATTCATGTCGATGCCGAAGCGCATGCGCAGCACCTTCGCTTCTCGCGGGGTGAGGCCGGCGAGCACGTCGCGCACGGTTTCCATCAGGCCGGTTTCGGTCGCCGAATCGATCGGCGAGCTGGCGTTGCCGTCCTCGATGAAGTCGCCCAGATGGGAGTCCTCATCGTCGCCGATCGGGGTTTCCATCGAGATCGGCTCCTTGGCGATCTTCAGCACCTTGCGGATCTTGTCCTCGGGCATCTCCATTTCCTTGGCCAGTTCTTCCGGCGTGGCCTCGCGGCAGAACTGCTGGAGCATCTGGCGGGAAATGCGGTTGAGCTTGTTGATCGTCTCGATCATGTGCACCGGGATACGGATGGTGCGCGCCTGGTCGGCGATCGAGCGGGTGATGGCTTGGCGGATCCACCACGTGGCGTACGTGGAGAACTTGTAGCCGCGACGGTATTCGAACTTGTCCACCGCCTTCATCAAGCCGATGTTGCCTTCCTGGATCAGGTCGAGGAACTGCAGGCCGCGGTTGGTGTACTTCTTGGCGATCGAGATCACCAGGCGCAGGTTGGCCTCGACCATTTCCTTCTTGGCGCGACGGGCCTTGGCCTCGCCGCTGGCCATGGCGCGGTTGATGTCCTTGATGTCGATCAACGGCAGGAACAGCTTGCGCTCGATGCTGGCGAGCTTTTCCTGCTCGGCGTCGATGGCTTCGCGATGGGCCTTGATGTTCGGCGACCATTTCTGCCGCTTGCGACCAAGCTCGGCCACCCACTCGAGGTTGCCCTCGTTGCTGGGAAAGGTCTTGATGAACTCGGCCTTGGGCATCTTCACTTGCTTGACGAAGATGTCCATCAGCACGCGCTCGTGGTGACGGATGTCGTTGACCACTTCGCGCAGCTTGCGCACGAAGCCGTCGATCAGCGCGGACGGCAGCTTGAGCTTGAGGAACTCCTCGGCCATCTGGTCGCGCAGCTTGACGATCTTCTTGTCGGTGATGCTGGCAGCCTTCGGCGCGGCCTTCTGGAACTTGCCGTAGTAGTCGCGCAGCAGCTCCATGCGGCGCTTGACCTCTTCCGGATCGGGCCCGGTGGGGCCGGCTTCTTCCTCGTCCTCGGTCGCGGCCTCGTCGTCTTCGACTTCGGCTTCGTCGCTGGGATCGGGTTCGGGTAGCAGCAGCGCGGCGGCTTCCTTTTCCTTGCGCGCGAGGTCGGCGGCTTCTTCCAGGTCGAGGAAGCCGGCCAGGATTTCGCTGAGGCGGCGCTTGCCATCCAGGTGCTGGTCGTATTCCTCCAGCAGGAGTTCGATGGTCAGCGGGAAGCTGGCCAGCGCGGTTTGCACCTGGCCAAGGCCTTCCTCGATGCGCTTGGCGATGGCGATTTCGCCCTCGCGGGTCAGCAGTTCGACCGTGCCCATCTCGCGCATGTACATGCGCACGGGGTCGGTGGTGCGGCCGACTTCGGCGTCCACGGCGGACAGCAGTGCGACAGCTTCCTCGGCGGCGGCGTCATCGTCGCCCGAGGTGCTGCCGGGCGCTGCGCCATCGGCAATGGTGTCGGTGTCGGGTGCGGCGTCGTGCACTTCGATGCCGACGCCCTTGAGCACCGCCATGATGTCTTCGATCTGCTCCGGATCGACGATGTCGTCGGGCAGGTGATCGTTGATTTCGGCGTACGTCAGGTAACCCTGCTCCAGACCCTTGGAGATGAGCGCCTTGATTTCGGACTGTTGCTCGTGGGGAGCTTTGCTATTCATTAACCGACCGCCGCGGGGTTCAAGAACCGGACATTATAGCGATGTGCTGCTTTTTTGACCAGATTTCAAGTGGAAAAAGTTTCGGAGAGGGACGCAAAAATCACGCCAGTGCAGGACTTTGCAGCGCCTTGCGAAGGCCGGGCCATCAAGCGACCGCGTTCGTGTGATTCAACGGGTGTCGAGCCAGAAAGTTACAGGGCCGTCATTCACCAGCTGGATCATCATATGGGCGCCGAAGCGCCCGGTTTCCACCCCTGGATGCGCAACGCGTGCGAGTTCCAGCAAGCGGTCGAACCAGCGCCGGCCGTGTTCGGGCGTGGCGGCACTGGTAAAGCTGGGCCGCATCCCCGAATGCGTATCCGCCGCCAGCGTGAACTGGCTCACCAGCAGCAGTCCGCCGCCGGTGTCGGTGAGCGAGCGGTTCATGCGGCCGTTGGCGTCGGCGAACACGCGGTAACCGAGCAGACGCTCGAGCATGCGCTTTGTCTGGGCTTCGCCGTCATCCGGTTGCACCGCCACCAGCGCCAGCAGGCCGGGGCCGATCGCCCCGATGGTTTCGTCGCCGACATCGACGCGGGCAGAGAGTACGCGCTGGATCAGGGCAATCATGGCGGCACGGACAATGGGTGGATGTGCAGCTTAAGGCCACCTGCGCGACAGGCGGAAGTATGTAGTAGGCCACGGTCCATTCGCCGACTCCCGTAAACTGCGCGGATGCGTGCCGACATGGTTGCCCTCTACCTTCTTTTGCGCCTGCTGGCGCTGCTGCCGCTGCGCGTGCTTCACGCCTTCGGCAGCGGACTTGGCCGGCTGGTGTTGTGGCGCCACGGCAAGACCGCTCAGAACACTGCGGTGAACCTGCGCATCGTGCGGCCACATCTGGACTATGCGGCCCAGGCGGCGTTGCTGCGTGAGGTCATGGGCGAGAGCGGCAAATCGGCCAGCGAGATCGTCAAGGTCTGGGGCGCGGGCGCGGAGCGATCGCTGGCGCTGATCCGCGAAGTGCGCGGCGAAACATTGCTCGATACGGCGCTCGCGGCGGGCAAGGGCGTGATCATCGCGGCGCCGCATCTCGGCTGCTGGGAAGTGCTCAATTACTGGCTGTGCCGCAAGACACCGATGGCGATCCTGTACCGGCCGCCGCGGATCGCCGCGATCGAGGGCCTGTTGCGCAAGGTGCGTGGCGCGCTGGCGCCCGAGCAGGTGCGCGCCGACGGGGCCGGCGTGCGCACGCTGTACAAGCGGCTGGCAGCTGGCGGTACCGTCGGGATCCTGCCGGACCAGAAGCCGCGGGCCGGCGAGGGCGAGTTCGCGCCGTTCTTCGGCCGCGAGGCGTTGACCATGGTCTTGCTGCCGCGGTTGGCGGCGCGCACCGGGGCCACCGTGCTGTTTGCTTTTGCCGAGCGCTTGCCGCGCGGCAAAGGCTACCGCGTCCATCTGCTGCCTGCGCCGCTGGGCTTGGCCGATGCCGACCCCGTGGTCGCATGCACGGCGTTGAATCGCGGCGTGCAGGATTGCGTCGAACTCGCGTTCGCGCAGTACCAGTGGCAGTACAAGCGCTACTCGGCCAATGGCCGGCCCAGCCCGTACGATCGCGAAAACGGATAGCCGCAACTACGGCGACGTTTTATCCACCCGATGCAGGAACACGGTCATTTCCTTCTCGGCCTGCTTGTCGCCGCGTTGCGCGGCGGCGGCGATTCCATGACGCCAGGTATCGGCTGCCGCCAGTGGCTGGCCGGCGTCCAGGAAGACCTTGCCGAGCAGCTTCCAGGCGGCCGAATAGCCGGGGTCGAACGTCAGCGCATGCCGCAGCTCGTCGATCGCGCCTTCAAGATCGCCGGCAGCGAACAGCGCATTGCCCAGCGAGAAACGCAGCAGCGCGCCATCGCGCGGACCGTCGCGCTGGCTGCGCAGGCTGGCGATCAGCGACGTATTCATGGCCGGTTGCGGTAGCGCCAGTCGTTGGTCGGATAGACCTGGGTGGGTTGGGGCAGCTCAGGTGGCGTCAGGCCATTCTTCAGATCGGCCAGCGACGCGGCCGGCCACACCACCAGCCAGGATGAGCGGAACGGCTGCACCAGCAGCGCGTAGCGCAGGTCGTTGGCGTCGAGCTTTTCCGGATGCGTCACGATCACGCCATCGGGGTGTGCACGGGCAAAATCCTGCAGGGCCCGGTCCCCGAACAATTCGGCGATCGGTTGCGTCAGCCGCCCCTCGAAATGGAACTGCCCTTCGTAGTTGCCCAGATAGGCGATCGGATGCTTCGCCCTTTCGGCGGCACCAAGCAGTTGCGAGGTTGGGTGCAGGTCGTAGTGCCGCCACAGCGTGAGGGTGAACAGCGTGTTGAGCGCCAGCGCACCGATCAGGCCGGCTACCGCAAGCCGGCGCAGTTCGCCACGGCCGCGCACCAACAGCAGGGCGCCCAGCAGCAGGAACACCGCGCTGAAGTAGCGGCTGTAGGGGGCCGCCGTGTCGAACCATTCGCCGTGCAGGTGATTGCCGTTGACCAGGATTGGCAGCAGGAACAGGAACACGCCGAACAGGATGCCGCCGATGCCCAGCGGCCATGTCCCCAGCCAGCCGGTTTCGGCCAGCGCCGTTCCGTGTTCGCGCAGCAGGGCGATAGCCCCGGCCATCAGCAGCGCGGCGCCGCCGAATTCCGGCAGCGGGTAATACAACTGTTTGCCGCTGATCAGCGAAAAAACAATGAAGCTGGGCAGCAGCCAGCACAGCGCGAAGCGCACGCCCGGTTCCAGCGGTCGACGCAGTGCGGCCAGCGCCACCCACACGCGCGGCCAGCCGCTGAAAGGAAACAGCAACAGCGGCAGGCCGAGCAGATAGAACCAGATCGGTCCTGCATGGCTTTGCAGATCCCTTACCTGCGGTAGGCCATCGACCACGCGGCCGGCAGTCTGGGTGAAAAACAGCCGATGCCGGTACTCGTCGCCGCCAGAGAAGCCGGCCGGCAGGGCCCATGCCAGCAGCATGGCGCCACCCAGCAGGATCGACAGCACGCCGGCGCCGTACCAGCGCGCGCGATGCTGCCGTGCCCATACGTTCCACAACGGGCCGAGCAGCCACGGAAACACGATGTGCAGCAGCATCACCGGCCCCTTGGTCAGCAGGCCCAGGCCGATGCACACGCCGAACAGCAGCCAGCGCGGCTCGGCGCGATGCGTCTTCGGCGTCAGGCACAGCAACGCCGCCAGCACGAATACCGCCAGCAGCACGTCGTACATCACCTGCAGCCCGAACAGGAACGCGTAGCCCAACGCCAGCAGCATCCACGGCGTGGCCTTGCTCATCCACGGCCGGCCGGGAAACAGCCGGCGGGCGAGCATCGAGACCAGCACCAGTTGGGTGCCTCCGATCAGCACTTCGAGGATGCGCGGCCAGATGTCGCTGACGCCGAACACCAGCCAGCCGGACTGGATCAGCCAGAACAGTAGCGGCGCCTTTTCGCTGTACGGCTGGCCGTTGATGTGCGGCACCAGAAAATGGCCATGGCTCCACATCTCCCACGCCACGGCGAGCGTGCGGGTGGAATACAGCGGCATCGGCCCATGCGAAAAGATCGCCAGCAAGGCCACCAGCGTCCACAGCGGAAGCCAGGGCCACACGGTTCGCAGGTGTTCGGAGCGGCTATAGAAGCTGGCAGACACAGGCGACTCCGCGGCGAATGGAAGGCAATTCTAGCCTGCGTCGCGCGGAGGCACGGTTATCCGCCGAGTAACAAGGCGGGCTCAGGCCGGTCCCCAGTAGCCGATCCGCCGTCGCAGCTTGAGCTTGCGCCAGAGGTTCAACGGTTTGCGGCGGCGGTTGCGCGCGCCGGTGGCGATGAACGCGTCGATGGCGTCGAGCACGCGCTCGCTGGACCGGCCATCGCGATACGGATGGATCGCATCGGCGTAATCGCGAATCGCCTGCAGCAACTCCGGCGGCCGCGCCAGCGCACGCTCGATCGCCGGCTCGAACTGCGCCGGATCGTCGATATCGATCAGTTGCGGCCCGGGCCGGCGGTTCTTGAACGTCACCACCGGCTTGCCGGTGAGCAGGAATTCGTTGAGCGCGGACGACGTGTCTGAACACATCAGGTCGACCTGCGGAAACAGCTCCAGGATGTTGTCGTTCTCGGCGAATGTGAGGAACGCGTTCTGCAGCGCCTTGTAGCGCGCACGCGTCTCCGGGTTCATCTTGGGATGGAAGGTGATGATCCAGCGCCAGCGCCCGTCGCGCGACAGGCGCTTCACTTCCTCGTACAGGATGTCGGCCGCGCTCCATGACGGGGAGAACGTGGAGTGATAGAGGATCACCGGCGGTTGCCGTACCGCCGGCAGCGGCCCGGCGATCTCGCGCATGAACGGATCGAGCTTGGGCCAGCCGGTTTCGGTCACCGCGAAATGGCCGAGCTTGTCGGCGATGGCCTGGAACTGCGCGGTGTCGCGCGGGCCGGTGGTGCAGTACAGATCGAAGAAGCCGCGTATGTAGATGTGCCGCGGCTTGCCCGCATCGAAGCCATGGAAGGTCTCCACCTTCACGCCGGGGAAGAAATGCGGCAGGGCATTGCTGGAGGTGATCACCGCGATTGGATTCCAGGCGCGCACTTCGGCCACGCTGAGCAGGCGCTCGCCCTCGACCAGGTCTTCCGCGCCGGGGCCGTCGAAGAACCAGGCCGCCTCGTGGCCGCGCGCGCGGATGGCCGTCTGCACCGGCCGCAGGATCGCCAGCGCATAGCGCTCCGATCCGTACAGCAGGTAGTTCTTGACTGCCGGATTGGCTGGGGACGGTTGCTTGCTTATCGTCATCGATCGATGCCGTGCTGCGTGAGGATGCGGGCGGCGCCGGCCACCGATTCCGGGTTGTTGACCATTTCGTAATAGCGCATGCGTTTGTACACGGCGTAGCTGGCGGCGGTCTGCGCGATGATGAAACCGCGCCAGCCGTCCATGAACGCGAGTCGGAACAGATAGTCCTTGAGAAAGGCAAGCACATACACGAAAGGTGTCTGCCACATCCGCGTCGGCTTGCCCTTGTCGCGCCAGTCGCGGCACTTCAGCTCGGCATAGCGCAGCACTTTCAGCTGCTTGTGCGGCAAGGTGGGATTGTTGACGTGATTGAACGGCGCGTGCAGCGTCGGCGCGGTGCCGTCGAAGCGCAGGGATTCGTGCACGCGCGCATCGGTCCAGCGCGCGCGGTCGCGGTGATAAAGGCGTGCCATGCGTTCGCCCACGGCGGGTCGGTACCAGCGCATCGCACGGCCCATGTAGATCGTGCTTCGACGCAGCCAGGCGGCTGGTGCACCGCTGGCCATCAACGCCGGCAGGCGCTGCTGCAATTCCGTTGCAAGTTCCTGCGTGAGGTATTCGTCGGCGTCCAGCACCAGGATCCATGGGTGACTGCATTGCGTACTGGCGAAGTTGCGCTGCGGCCCGAAGCCGAGCCAATCCTGGTGCACGACGCGCGCGCCGTGCGCTTGCGCGATGGCCACGGTAGCGTCGTCGCTGCCGCTGTCGACCACCAGCTTCTCGGCCGCGAACGGCACGCTGTCCAGGCAGCGCGCAATGTTTCCCGCCTCGTTGTGGGTGATGACGGCGAGAGTCAGCGGCAGGGTCGGAGGCATGGGCGGGATTCTAGCTGAAGGTGGCGGCACATCCGCATGGCCAAAGCCGCCCCCGGATGTTGCCCCGAACCTGGTTCGACGATTCGCGTTCTTGCGCTGGAATCCATGAGAATATTCACCCGCGGTGAGTGGCGGCGGTCGAGCCGACCTGACGCATTTCCTGCAATCGATCGAATGGCAACTCATGAAACGAATCCTCGTCACCGGTGGTGCTGGCTTTCTCGGATCGCACCTGTGTGATCGTCTGCTCCGGGACGGCCATGACGTGCTGTGCGTGGACAACTTCTTTACCGGCAGCAAGCGGAATGTGGCGCACCTGCTGACGCATCCGTATTTCGAGTTGATGCGGCATGACGTGACATTTCCGCTGTACGTGGAGGTGGAACGGATCTTCAACCTGGCCTGTCCGGCATCGCCAGTGCACTACCAGCACGACCCAGTGCAGACGACCAAGACCTCGGTGCATGGCGCGATCAACATGCTCGGGCTGGCCAAGCGGGTGAAGGCGCGCATCCTGCAGGCCTCGACCAGCGAGGTCTACGGCGATCCGGAGGTGCATCCGCAGGTCGAGGGCTACTGGGGCAAGGTCAATCCGATCGGTATCCGCAGCTGCTATGACGAGGGCAAGCGTTGCGCCGAGACGCTGTTCTTCGACTACTACCGCCAGCACGCGCTGGACATCAAGGTAGTACGCATCTTCAACACCTATGGCCCACGCATGCACCCCAACGATGGCCGGGTGGTGAGCAACTTCATCATGCAGGCGCTGCGCGGCGAAGACATTACGATCTATGGCGATGGCAGCCAGACCCGCAGCTTCTGTTATGTCGACGATCTGATCGAAGCGATGGTGCGCATGATGGAATCCGGGCGCGACTTCACCGGCCCGGTGAACATCGGCAACCCGATTGAATACACCATGCTGGAACTGGCCGAGAAGGTGATTGCGCTGGTCGGTGGCCGCTCGAAGCTGGTGTACCGGCCGTTGCCGTCGGACGATCCGCGGCAGCGTCAGCCGGATATCGGCGTGGCTAGCGACAAGCTTGGCTGGCAGCCGACCGTGGCGCTTGAGGATGGCCTGAAGGAAACCATCGGCTATTTCCGCCGCTTGCTGCAGGATGGCGAGGGTGCATGACCAGCTTTGCGGTCATCGTCACCAACTACAACTACCGCGATTTCGTCGGTGCGGCGATCGATGGCGCGCTGGCACAGACCCGGGCGGCGGCGCATATCATTGTGGTTGACGATGGTTCCAGCGACGGCTCGCCCGAGTATCTGAGCGAGCGTTACGGCAACGATCCGCGGATCACCCTTGTATGCGGCGAGAACGGCGGCCAACTGGTTGCCTTCCAGCGTGGTGTGGCGCAGGCACGCGCCGACGTGATCTGTTTTCTTGATGCCGACGATCGCTGGCAACCGGATTACCTGGAGCGCATTGGCGAGATCTACGACAGTCGCCGCGACATCGATTTCGTGTTTTCCGACATGCAGTTGTTCGGCGATGAAAGTCGCTGGATGGGTTATGCCGAGCATTCGCAGGATCTCGGTTTCACCGTAATCAGCACCTACATGCTGATGCATTGGTACGGTGCGCCGACGTCAGCATTGTCGCTGCGCATGCCGTGGGCTGTTCGCGTGCTCGATTTGCCGATGGAGTTGGGCCATACGTGGCGGATTTCCGCCGACAACTGCTTGGTGTTTGGTGCCAGTGTGCTGGGTGCGCGCAAGTACTATCTGCGAACCGGTGCGGTGCGCTATCGCATCCATGGCAACAATGGCTGGTGGGGCAAGCAGACGGCCGCTAACCAATACCTCAACCGGTTCCGTTCGCGCTGCCTTATCGAGATCTATGCTCGCAGCATCGGGCTCGATGTGCGCTGCGTGGAAAACACCAAGCACGAGTTCCGCACCAAGCCGAACCCGTCCTGGCGCGAGGCCAAACGTTATGCGCGGGTGGCTCGCATGCGACGAGGTTCCTGGTTGGTCAATCTGGAGCGAGCCCTGGCGATCCTGTGGCCGGTGTTCTGGCACGGCCTGCGCTCGCGGCGGGAACTGCGCCGGGATGGAGCAGCATGACCACACCTCGCGTCAGTGTGGCTGTCATCACCTACAACTGGCCCGAGGCGCTGGAACTGGTATTGAAAGCGTTGGCCCGCCAGGCCACGTTGCCGCATGAAGTGATTGTCACTGATGATGGTTCGAGCCCGGCCACGCGCGACTTGCTCGAACGCATCGCGGCGGACTATCCAGTTCGGCTGGTTCACCTGTGGCAACCGGATGACGGAGCCCGCATGAGTCGCGCGCGCAATCGCGCGATCGTCGCGGCGCAGGGCGACTACGTCATCCTGCTGGACGGCGACATGGTGTGCGAGCGGCATTTCCTCGCCGACCATCTGGTGTTCGCGCGTCAAGGTTGCTTCGCACAGGGATCGCGCGTGCTTACCGACGCCGCGCTGACCCGCCGGATGCTGGAGCATCCGGCGTGGATGCCGGGCTTCTTCAGCTGGGGCATCGAGCGGAGACGGCATACCCTGCGGCTGCCGTGGCTGGCCCGCGCTTATGCCAGGCCGGGTACGCGCCGGCGCGGCATCAAGAGCTGCAACATGGCGTTCTGGCGAGAGGATCTGCTGCGCCTCAACGGATTCAACGAAGCCATGACCGGTTGGGGGCGCGAGGACACCGAACTCGCCGCGCGTGCCTTTCATGCAGGGCTGCGGCGGCGGGACCTGCGCTTCAGCGCGTTGGCGGTGCATCTGTTCCACCGCACCCGCAAGCACGTGGTCGGCAATCCCAACGACTTGATCCTCGATGATACGCGGGCGCGGCAACTGGTCCGTTGCGAACGGGGTCTGGACCAGCATCTGGGTGAATTCGCGCAGGCTCCAATGGATTTGCGCGACATCGTGCGCGGCCACGCACGGCGTTCACAGCAGCTGGCGTAGCGCAGCATCCACTCGGCCGGTAAATGCTGCGCCGTTCGACACGAACCAATCGCGCGCATGTTCGCCAAGGCAGGCCTGTTCGTGCCGAGACAGGGCGATCACGCGCTCGATCGCCATTTCCAGCGCCGCATCGTCGAAGGGATAGAGTTGGACCAGGTTGAACGGCTGCGGCTCAGTGGTCGCGACCAGCACGCCACGGTTTCCGGTCACCAGCTCATTCATCGGCGGCGCGTCGCAGGTGAATACGATAGCCTTGCAGCTCATTGCCTCGGCGATGTAGTGGCCCCAGCCTTCGGTTTCGGACAGGCACAGATGGAAGCGATGCATGTTCTGCAGACGCCGGATCTCGCGAATGTCGTCGAGGTAGCAAACGCGATGCTCGATGTTGTTCGCAAGCGGCTGCGGCACGTTGGCGGCTGTCCTGGGCGACTGGAGCAGAAGCAGTTTCGGCCATTCCGGATGGCGTTGCCATAGCGCCAGCAAGCGTCGGGTTCCCTTCATCCGGCTGGCGCCGGCAAGGTGCAGGAAGGCTTCCTGGCGCGGGAGCGTTTCGTCGAGGCAATCGATGCTGTGGAAGCCGATATGGATGGCGCGGCAGCCGCGCGCCGTGAACACGTCGACGGCGTAGCGGGTCTTGCAGAGAATGGCGTCGAAGCGTGGAAGATAGCGCTGGCTTCGCGGTGACATCCACTCCGGATTTGGCATCAGCAGGTTGAGCCGGGCCAGCGTGAAAAACGTCGGGCGCACATGCTCGAGCGCGATGTTCACGTCGTACAACGTTGCCTTGCGGTTGCCGGTGCGCAGCCGCAGCCACAGCATGCGCAGGTACAGCAGGCAGCTCTTGCCGCTGCCGTCCCGGCGATGGGAACCCAGTCGGGTGACATGCACTTCGTGGCCGAGCGAAAGCAGGGTGTCGGACAGCAATCGGATGTCGTGGCTGAGTCCGCGCTGGTTGTCCCACGCGAGCAGGTTGATTCGGGCCATGAGTCGATCAGCGGGGTGAAATATGGCGTATCTGTCTGCCGATGCTCACGGCTAGACCCAGCACCAGAAACAGATACAGTGATTGAGGCATCGCCCGATAAAACACATTGTCGCTGAACGCACATAGACCATACATCGCGATCACCATCAGTCCGCTCACCGCAGCGGCGGCGACGGCTTCCTGTGGATGATTGACATGGCGTACAAAGTAGCCAAATGGAACGCCGAAAAACACCAGCAACACGAACAGGGCGGGGATGCCGCCCGCGACCAGTGATTCGAGGTACTCATTGTGCGGGTGCACGTAGCTGGCGATCGCGGTACTGGCCATGCCGCCCGTGACCTGGGACCGGACATACGGGCCGAACTGATCCAGGCCGATGCCCGCCATCGGGTGGGCATGGAACGCGCGCAGCGAGACGTGCCACATCTCCAGTCTTTCATGCACGGCCCCGGTAGGGTTGCCATGGTCGTAGCCGGCCAGTTCGGTGGATACATCGTTGAATCGATCGATCATTTCCCGGTGCAGGGTCGCCGTGACGGCGGCCATCACGGCGATCGTCATGGCGCACAGCGCAAGTGCGCGACGCCAAAGCCGAGACCTCATCGCATACCAGAGCATCAAGCCCAGAAAAACCGGGCCAAAAGCGAGCAGCGGCCCGCGGCTCTGGGTCAATATCGCGCCGTACAGGCCGATGATCGCGGCCGCGGCATGCAGCATGCGATCGGCACGGGTCGTCGAGGAGCGCAGTACCTGCAGCATGGACAGCAGCACCATGACCAGCAGGAACATCGCGAATTCGATCGCTGCCCAGTCGCCGCCGTTCAATCCGAATGGGCGATCGTAGCCTTGCACATAACGCTGGACCAGGCAGGTGATGCCCAGCATCACTGCGGTAAGGCTGAAACCGATGGCGACGACGCGGGTCTTCAGCGGGACGGTGAACGCCGCCGCGATGGCCAGGAACAACAAGGTCTGCGCGGGCAGGTCCAGCGTGGCCCAACCCAGCCGGTGCCCCAGAAAATTGCCGAGGTCGTACAGCAGTCGCAATGCGCAGGCCGCCGCTACCGGCCAGGCAAGGCGATAGCAGGTGCGGCTTTCTGTGCGCGTGATCAGTAGGGTACAGCCCACGATCACCAAGGCGGCCATGGGCAGTGTCTTGACTTGCGAAGAGATGGCGAAACACGCCGGCATCATCGCTACCAACACCGAAAGGACCCATGTTCGCCATGAATCCCGTCGCATATCCAAGCGATCGGGCAGTGAAACCAATTCAAAAATCCTTCAAGGCAATCACCGGATCTGCATCATCCGGCATGGGAATAACTCCATTATAGCTTGCCCCTGCATGCGCACCGTGTTGTGCCACGGAGCAAGTTTTCAGGGTGGGTCGCTTTCGTCATCGGTATCGTGGGTGCGTGGCAAGCATCCCGGCACTACGGCATTGGCCCTGAACATCCACCAGTCGCGGTGGTTGGCGTGGCCAGCCGGGACGGCGCGGCGACGATCCACGCAGGCACCCATGGCCTTATCAAGGCTGAATGTCCAGCGCCGTGCGGGATCCGCGCCAAGCCACGCAGTGGCATCGAGATACTGCTGCGGCCATGGCTGCAGGAATCCGAATTCCGTGGTCGGTCCCTGTGCCATCAACAGATTTTGCTCCTTCCAGGCGAGCAGGCCGATGGTGGCATCCGGCCCGGCGATGGCGCGGGCGCGGATCATCACGTCGCGTGCGGAGCGATCGCCGTTGAGCATCGGATAGCCCCACAGGCCATATATGCCCCACATGATCGTGGCGAACAGCAGCCAACCGAGTGGCGCCCGGCGCACGCGGGTGACTGCAACCGCCAGCAGGCCGGCAAGCCCGATGCCCAGCAGCAGCCACCAGATCCGCGGATCCAGGCTTTGCTCAAAGTGAGCGGTCCAGTGGGGATGCGTGCACAGCGCCATCGCAGCGGCAAGGGTCAGGATGGCACTCAGGGCGAAGCTCAGCGCGAACACACACCAGCGCACGCTGCGCTTGCGCAGCAGGCCGGGCAGCAACGGCGCCAATGCCAGCACGGTCATCGGCAGTGCCGGCAGGATGTAGACATCGCGTTTGCCCGGGCTGAACGAAAAGAACAGCAGCACCAGCACGATCCAGCCCAGCGGCAGCAGGAAGCGCGCGTCGCGCCGCTTCAGTCGCCGCCACCATGCCGGCAACGCCCATGGCAGCAGCAGCGACAGCGGCAGCCAGTCGATCGCGATGACGCCGAGGAAGTAGAGCGGCGAGTGGAAGTGTCCCGGCGGTGTCGCATAGCGCTGCACGGTTTGCCCGAACAGGATGTTCTGCACGTACGCCGCGTGCTGCGGATCGCCGTTGGCGTGTGCCACCAGCAGCATTGGCAACAGCCACGCCAGGACCGGCAGAAAGAAACAGGCCAGTCCGCCGGCCCAGCGCC
The DNA here is from genome assembly GCA_036398675.1 of Rhodanobacter sp. Classification (GTDB taxonomy): domain Bacteria; phylum Pseudomonadota; class Gammaproteobacteria; order Xanthomonadales; family Rhodanobacteraceae; genus Rhodanobacter. Next base: position 36,833 of record DASWOQ010000076.1, read on the forward strand.
AACCGCCTGGTATCATCGCGAGATGGTTCCAGCGTTCCCTGCGTGCGACCAGATAAGGAACCAGCATCAGCAGGGCGAGCACGCCGACGCCCTTGGTCGCCACGCCAACACCGGCGAAAAAGCAGCCAGCGGCAAACCATCGCCACGACGGTCCGAGCAGCAGATGGCGCAATAAGCCGTAGTTGGCCAGGGTGACCCAGCCGAGCAGCAGCGGATCGATCTGCGCGTTGCGCATCTGGTAGGTGAAATGAAGGGTCAGCAGCAGAGTTGCGGCCGCCAGCAGGGCGCTGCGGTGATTCCACAGGCGACGGGCGAGGTCGTAGACCAGGACCAGCGCACCCAGTGTGGCGAGCAGCGAAGGCAGCAGGAAGGCAACCCGCCAGTTTCCGACGATCAGGTACGCGGTTGCCTGCAGCCACATGAATACCGGTGGCTTGTCCGGATACAGTTCGTGGCCGCGATGCGGAAACAGCCACTGGCCGTGCTCCACCATCCATCGCGCGGCAAGCGCGAATCGCGGCTCGTCCGACGGCCACGGGTCGCGCAGCCCGATACCGATGCCCAGCAGCAGTAGCGCAAAAACACCGAACAGGAACAGTTCCCGTCGGGCACTGCGCAAGCGCCATGGGTGTGCGCGGGACAGGGATGCCGGGGATGTCACGGCGAAACGGTTCCATCGGGGACGGTGGCGCGGACAAGCATATCCCGCGATATGTGACGAGTCGTGAACCTTGCCGGTCAGTGCTGTTTTTCGAGCACGGCGTAATACATCCCGTCCAGATCGCCGTCACCCGGCAGGATCTGCCAGCCCACGGTGGCGGCTTGGCCTGCCGGAAGCGTGAAATCGACGACGCGCGCGCCGGCCTGTGCGGCCAGCAGGCCGGCGACGATCGCCTCGTTTTCCGCGCGCAGCACCGAACAGGTGATGTAGACCAGTTTTCCGCCCGGTGCCAGCAACGGCCACAGCGCGGACAGGATCCAGCACTGTTGCGTGTGCATGGCGGTGATGTCGCTTTCGCGACGATGCAATCGCACGTCGGGTCGCCGCCGCAATACGCCGGTGGCCGAACACGGCGCGTCGATCAGGATGCGGTCGAAGAGCTGGCGCTTCCACCATCCTGCCGGCGCGCCGGCGTCGCCGATCACGATCTTTGCGTCCAGCCGCAGGCGCATCAGGTTTTGCCGGATGCGTTCGGCACGCTTGGCGTCGAACTCCAGTGCGGTCAGGTCGATCCGTGCGCGTTCGAGCAGGTGACAGGCCTTGCCGCCGGGTGCGGCGCAGGCGTCAAGCACGCGCAAGCCGTCGTGCAGGTCGGCCAGGTCGGCGGCGACTTGCGCGGCGCCGTCCTGCACCGCGAAAGCGCCGGCTTCGAACCCCGGCATGCGGGTGACATCGGTGCTGTGCGGCAGGATCAGCGCATCGCCGAGCCAGGGATGTGTTGTGGCCGTATAGCCGGCTATCCGAAATTGTTCGATCAGCGCCTGCGGCGTGCTGCGTTGGCGGTTGACCCGCAGCATGAGCGGGGGTTCGCGGTTATCGGACGCCATCACCGCATCGGCCTGTGCCGGCCAGTCGCGCATCAACGCGTCGGCAAGCCAGGCCGGGTGCGCGTGGCGTGTCTGCGGCTTGGCGTCGAGCCGTGCGACGAGGCTTTCGCGCTCGCGTTGCCAGCGTCGCAGTACGGCATTCACCAGCCCCGCCAGTTGCGGCCGGCCCAACGCACGCACGGCTTCGACGGTGGCCGCGACCGCGGCGTAATCCTGCAGTTCGAGGACTTCCAGTTGCACCAGGCCCAGCACCATCAACGCATGCACGGCGGGGTCCTTGTGCCGCAGCGGTTTCTCCAGCAACCCGTCGATGGCCGCATCGAAGCGCAACCACCAGCGCGCGCCCTCGCTGAGCAGTGCCATCAGCAGCGCGCGATCGCGCGAATCGGTGAGTTTCGGCGCGTTGCGTTCCATCACCTCGCGCAGCGAAGCGCCGCGCATGGCGACGTCGGCAAGGCCTCTGGCAGCGAGCGCGCGGGTGTCGGCTTTCATCGAAGCTGGCGCAGCCCGGCTCGTGCATTGAGATAATCGGTCGCGCTGATGCGCTTGCCGCCGGACCGCTGCAGCGAGGTTACGCGCAACACGCCATGACCGCAGGCGATGTCGATGCCTTCACGGCTGGCGGCCAGCACGCTTCCGGGAATGGCGTGATGTTCGCGCTCGATCGCCTGCGCGCTCCAGATGCGCAGCGGCTCGCCCTCAATGATGCCTTCGGCGACCGGCCACGGATCGAACGCGCGCACCTGGCGTTCCAGTTCGGCGGCTGGCCGGCTGAAATCGAGCTTGGCCTCGGTCTTCTCCAGTTTGTGCGCATAGACGACGCCGTCCTCGCGCTGTGGATGTGCCGCAAGCATTTCGCCTTGCAGCACGCGGGCAAGGCCTTCGGTCAGCGTCTCGGCGCCCAGCGTGGACAGGCGGTCGTGCAGGGAGCCGCCGGTGTCCTGCAGCGAGATCGGCGTGCGCCGTTCGAGCAGCACCGGACCCGTGTCCAGGCCGGCTTCCATCTGCATCAGGTCGACCCCGGTTTCCTTGTCGCCGGCCAGGATGGCGCGCTGGATCGGCGCCGCCCCGCGCCAGCGCGGCAACAGGCTGGCATGGACATTCCAGCAGCCGAGCCGCGGAATGGCCAGGACTTTTCGCGGCAGGATCAGGCCGTAGGCAACGACCACCAGCAGGTCGGGCCGGTACGCCGCCAGCGTCTGTTGTGCCTCGGCCGACTTCAACGACTCGGGCTGCTCGACGGCGATGCCGCTGGCGAGTGCCGCCTGCTTGACCGGGCTGGCGGCCAGCTTGCGTCCGCGCCCGGCGGGCCGATCCGGTTGCGTATAGACGGCGAGCACGTCGGCACCGCTGCCTCGGCAGGCTTCAAGGCAGGGCACGGCAAATTCGGGCGTGCCGGCAAAGACCACTCGCAAGGACGGCGCATTCGAATCGGGCTTGTTCAAGCCCCCGCCGCCTGCTTGCGTTGCTTATCCAGGCGCTTCAGCAACAGCGCGCGCTTCAGCGACGACAGGTAATCGACGAACACCTTGCCCTCCAGGTGATCCATTTCGTGCTGGATGCACACCGCGAGCGGGCCTTCCGCTTCGACCTCGAACTCGGTGCCGTCGGCATTCTGAGCTTTCACCTTCACTTTCAGCGCGCGGGTCACGTCGGCGTAGAGGCCGGGAAACGACAGGCAGCCCTCCTGGTAGACCTGCGAACCTTCCTTTTCCAGGATCTGCGGATTGATCAGCGCCAGCGGATGCTTGCGGTCGTCGCTCATGTCGGCTACCAGCACGCGCTGGTGCACGTTGACCTGTGTGGCGGCCAAGCCGACGCCGTTGGCGGCATACATCGTCTCGAACAGGTCGGCGACAAACTGCTTGAGCTGCGCGTCGAACACGCGCACCGGCTCCGCGCGGGTGCGCAGGCGCGGGTCGGGAAATTCGAGAATCGATAAAACGGACATGGTTCTCACCTCGGCGCCGAAACTGCGGGCAAATCGGTGAAAACCAAGCCCGGCGGCAACATAGAATGGACACATTGTACGTGCTCCATCGTGTTGCTTGCAGACGGTTTTTGCCAACTCGCACCTGTTGCGTGCCTTAACGCTTCGGTTACACTCGGCCGAGCATATGGGGAAGGGGGATTCCCGCGAATGATCAAGAAAATTATCGTGTTGCTGGCCGGCATGCTGGTGACCGTTGCCGTCTATGCGGCCGGTGCGCAACTGCGCGCCAATCACCCCGATACCTATACCGTGCACCGGGGCGACACCCTCTGGGACATCTCGACCAAATTCCTCGCCAAGCCGTGGCTGTGGCCGGAAATCTGGCAAGCGAACCCGCAGGTGCGGAATCCGCATCTGATCTATCCGGGAGACGTGCTGAACCTGTCCTTCATCAACGGCAATGGTGGTCCGCATCTGAGCCTGCAGCCCGGCGTGCATGCCGAAGGCGAGGCGGTGCCGGCGATTCCACTGTCCGAGTTGCGGATGTTCCTGAAAGAGATGCGCGTGTTGGATTCGAATGCCGTTCGCTCCGCCCCCTATGTGGTGGGCTTGGAGGAAGCGCGGCTGCGCGGCGCCGTCGGGCAGAACATCTATGTTCGCGGCTTGCAGGGCGCGCCCGGCCAGCGCTGGGCCATCGTCCGGCCAACGCATGTATTCCGCGGTTTCGAGCAGGGCGATCCGAACGATGCGGAGAACGAGATTGTCAGCCATGAGCTGGACAGCAATGCCGCCACGGTCGATGCGCCGTGGATCGAGGACTCCCGCAACGACGGACATTACGGCCGCGGCAACGACATGGGCGTGGAAGTCAGCGTAATCGGCAACGCCGAGACATTGCGCACCGGTGACCCGTCGACCCTGCTGCTGCTGGATTCGACCATGGAGATCCGCAGCGGCGATCGCGTCCTGCCGGTCGACGACTCGCCGTACGATGCTTTCTACTACCCGCATCCGCCGAAATCGGTGCCGAAAAACGCACGCGTGATCGGTTTCGCCGATGCCCTGGATGCCGCTGGTTCGCGCCAGGTCGTGATGCTGTCGATCGGTGCCAAGGACGGGGTCGACAATGGCCAGACCTTCACCATCGAGGAGCCCGGCGAGACGATCCACGACGACGTGGCCAGCAACAGCTGGCGTCGCGGCGTCGGCAAGGAAGTGACGTTGCCCGACGAGTTCGTCGGCCACGTGATGGTGTTCCGCACCTTCGATCGCGTCAGCTACGGCCTGGTCATGGACAGCCTGCGGCCGGTGCACCAGGGCAATCGCCTGCGCATGCCGGAGTAATTCGGCGGCTTCGAAGCCGTGGCAACGGCACTACCCTACAGAACGGCGCGGTCACCACCGCGCCGTTCCTGTCTGTGCCGTTTACGTAAACTGCTGTGCATGAACGATATGGAAGAACTGCGCGCATGGATGATCGCGTTGCGCATCCCGGGTCTTGGCCCCGGCGGCCTGCGTGATCGGCTGAAAGCATCCGGTAACGGCATCGAAGCGGTGCTGGCCCGGTTGCGGTGGCCGTCGGCGGCGCTGGACGAGGCAGCGAAGGCCTGGCTCAGGCAGCCGGACGAAGCGCAACTCGCCGCCGACCTTGCCTGGCTGGCGGAACCCGGCCATCGGCTGCTGCGCTGCACGGATGCGGATTTCCCGCCACAACTGGAAAACATCCCGCAGCCGCCCGCGGCGCTGTTCGTGATCGGCGATGCCAGCCTGTTGCTGTATCCGCAGGTGGCGATCGTCGGTGCGCGCGGCGCCAGCGTCGGCGGGCTGGCACATGCGCGGGCATTCTCGCGTTCGTTGGCGCAGGCCGGCTTTGTGGTCACCAGCGGCCTGGCCGACGGCATCGATGGCGCGGCCCACGCGGCGGCACTGGATGCGGGCGCGCCGACGGTGGCGGTGATCGGTACCGGCCCGGATCGCGTGTACCCGCGCAAGCATCACGCGTTGGCCCGGCGCATCGCGGAACATGGCGCAGTGGTCAGCGAATTTTCACCGGGCACGGCTGCGCGCGCGGATCACTTTCCACGGCGCAACCGGATCATCGCCGGCCTGTCGCTGGGCACGCTCATTGTCGAGGCCGGGCTGAAATCCGGTTCGTTGATCACCGCGAGACTGGCCGGCGAACAGGGGCGGGAGGTGTTCGCCTTGCCCGGTTCCATCCATAATCCGCTGGCCCGCGGTTGCCACCGCCTGATTCGCGATGGTGCCCGCCTGGTGGAGGACGCCGCCGAGATTGTCGAGACATTGGCGCCGGCAGCGTGCATGCTTGGCGGCGAACTGGCCGCCAGGCTGGCGGAAGGATGCACAGACGGCATGGAGCCACAGGTCATCGAACAACGCGGGTTTGCCGCGTCGACAAGTTCGCAGAAACCCGAATATCGACGATTGTTAATCGATTTGGGCTACGAGCCGACCACGTTGGACGATCTTGTCCAGCGTACCGGCCAGCCTGCATCCGAATTGTCATCGATGCTGTTGATGCTGGAGTTGGAGGCCCGGGTCGAAAGCCTGCCGGGCAACCGCTACCAGCGATTGCCGGATGGCGGTAAGGGAAAGTGACCCCTGTGTGTGACGTGTCCAGCATGTCCGGAGAGTCCGGGCTTGACAGCCGCGGGCACGGCATGGTTTCAACTATATATATGTGTCCGGCCGTCATCAGGCGCCGGTGGTTCGCTTCTGGAAATCCCGCTTCATGGCAAAAAACCTGCTCATCGTCGAATCACCGGCCAAGGCCAAGACGATCAATAAATACCTCGGCAAGGATTTTCAGGTCCTCGCCTCCTACGGTCACGTGCGTGACTTGAAGCCAAAGGAGGGAGCCGTCGACACTGAGCACGGTTTCACCATGGCCTACGAGGTCATCGAGCGCAACGAAAAGCATGTCGATGCCATCGCCAAGGCGGCGAAGCTGGCCGATGACATCTATCTGGCGACCGACTTGGATCGCGAAGGCGAGGCGATCTCCTGGCACATCAGCGAGATTCTGAAAGAACGCGGCCTCACCGACGGCAAGCGGATGCACCGGGTGGTGTTTTCCGAGATCACCCCGAAGGCGATCAAGGCGGCGGTAGCCGCGCCGCGTCAGCTTTCGCACGACCTGGTCGATGCCCAGCAGGCGCGCCGCGCGCTGGACTACCTAGTCGGCTTCAACCTGTCGCCGGTGCTCTGGCGCAAAGTGCAGCGCGGCCTTTCCGCTGGCCGCGTGCAATCGCCGGCGCTGCGCATGATCGTCGAGCGCGAAGAGGAAATCGAAGCCTTCAAGGCGCAGGAATACTGGACCATCGAGGCGCAGCTCAAGCATGCCGACGGTGATTTCACCGCGCGGCTGAGCAAGCTCAACGGCAAGAAGTTCGAGCAGTTCGACCTCACCAACGAAACCGATGCGCAGGCCGCGCGCGCCGCGTTGAAAGAGGCAGCCCGCGGCCGTCTGACCGTCAGCGACGTCAGTTCCAAGGAGCGCAAGCGTCGCCCGGCCGCGCCGTTCACCACCTCGACGCTGCAGCAGGAGGCCGCGCGCAAGCTCGGCTTCACCACCAGCCGCACCATGAAGGTGGCGCAGGGGCTGTACGAAGGTGTGGCGCTCGGCGACGAGGGCAATGTCGGCCTGATCACCTACATGCGTACCGACTCGACCATGCTCGGCGACGACGCCGTGGCGGAACTGCGCGAGTTGATTGCGCGCGACTTCGGCACCAAGGCGCTGCCCGACGGGCCGCAGGTGTACAAGACCAAATCGAAGAATGCGCAGGAAGCGCATGAGGCGATCCGTCCCACCTCGGCGATGCATACGCCGAAGTCGGTGGCGGCTTTCCTCAATGACGACCAGCGCAAACTCTATGAATTGATCTGGAAGCGTACCGTCGCCTGCCAGATGATCCACGCCACCCTGAACACCGTTTCGGTCGAGTTCGCGTTGAAGCATGTCGCCGGTGGCGACGCGTCGTTCCGCGCCAGCGGCACCACGGTGATCGATCCGGGTTTTCTCGCCGTCTACGAGGAAGGCCGCGACCAGAAGAGCGCCGAGGACGACGACGAAGGCCGTCGCCTGCCGCGAATGCAAGTGGACGAGCAGGTGCCGCTGCACGAGATCGTCGCCGACCAGCATTTCACCGAACCGCCGCCGCGCTATTCGGAAGCCAGCTTGGTCAAGGCGCTGGAAGAACACGGCATCGGCCGGCCCTCGACCTATGCCAGCATCATCCAGGTGCTGCAGAACCGCGAATATGTCTTTCTGGACAGCCGCCGTTTCAAGCCCAGCGACGTCGGTCGCGCGGTCAGCAAATTCCTGACCGCGCACTTCACCCGTTACGTCGACTACGACTTCACCGCCAAGATGGAAGACGAACTCGACGCGGTCAGTCGCGGCGAGGAGGCGTGGGTGCCGCTGATGGAACGCTTCTGGCAGCCGTTCAAGCAGCAGGTGGACGAGAAGACCGAGTCGGTCGATCGCAACGAGGCCACCGGTGCGCGCGATCTGGGTGCCGATCCGAAAACCGGCAAGCCGGTGTCGGTGCGCCTGGGCCGCTACGGGCCGTTCGCGCAGATCGGCACCAAGGAGGACGAAGACAAGCCGACCTTCGCCAGCCTGCGCACCGGGCAGAGCATGCACACGATCACCCTGGCCGATGCGCTGGAGCTGTTCAAGCTGCCGCGCAAGCTGGGCCAGGCGGAAAACGGCGACGAGGTCAGCGTCGGCGTCGGCCGCTTCGGCCCGTTCGTCAAGCAGGGCAGCACCTATGCCTCGCTCAAGCCGGAGGACGATCCGTACACCATCGAGCTTCCGCGCGCGCTGCAGATCGTGCAGGAAAAAATGGAGATGCTGGCGAACCGGCTGATCCTCGATTTCGGCAACGGGGTGCAGGTGCTCAACGGCCGTTACGGCGCATACATCACCGATGGCGAGAAGAATGCGCGCATTCCGAAGGATCAGGAGCCCAAGGAGCTGACCGAGGCGCAGTGCCTCGAACTGCTGGCTGCGGCGCCGGTGCGCAAGGGGCGTTTCGGCAAGAAGATAGCCACCAAGAAGGCCGCGGCGAAGAAAGCCGCGCCGGCGACCAAGAAGACGCCGGTAAAAAAGCCTGCCGCCAAGAAATCCGTCGCCAAGAAGGCGTCTTCCAAAAAGAGTGCGGCCAAGAAATCTGCCGCCAGGAAAACGGCCACCAAGAAGGCTGCGCCGGGAAAAGCCGAGGCCTGAGTGCTGCAGCGTTTCACGCTCGATGAACTCGCCGCCGCCGCCACGCTGTTGCGCGGTGGCGGAGTGTTGGCGTATCCGACCGAAGCGGTGTTCGGGCTTGGCTGTGACCCACATGACCACGCCGCGTTCGAGCGGTTGTTCGCGCTCAAGCAGCGCCCTCCGACGCAAGGCGTGCTGCTGATTGCCGCCGAGTTCGCCGACGTCGAGCGTTACATCGATCTCGCGTCCGTGCCTGCCGGCATCCTGCGGCAGGTGCAGGCCGGCTGGCCTGGGCCGAACACCTGGATATTCCCGCGTTCGAACCAAGTGCCCGCATGGATCGCCGGCACGCACGCCGGCATCGCCTTGCGGATCACTGCGCACGAACCGGCCGCCGCACTGTGCCGGGCGTTCGGCGGTGCGCTGGTGTCCACCAGTGCCAACCCGCACGGACAACCGGCCGCGCGCTCGGCGCAACGTGTCGCGGACTATTTCGGCGACGGTCTTGATGGCGTGCTCGATGCGCCGCTGGGCGATCAGGCACGTCCCACGGTGATCCGCGACGCGCTGACCGGCGCTATCATTCGCGCTTGAGCGTTCAGGGGAACGCGGGGAGCCGAAAGCTTGTGTGCGATGGGTTGAATGTCGCCGCTTTCGCCGTTCACGTCGTGGTTCATCGTTCGGGGTAATGCTTCCCCGGCATCGTCATGCGTCCACGAAGTCAGGGAGTCCGTGCTTGGCCATTGTCTACGATACGTTTGAACGCGAGGCGCCACTGCGGTTGCCGCTGCTGAGTGTGGCCGGATCCGGCGATGTGTTGGCATGGCGCGGCGGCGGGGCCATAAGCCGGGCACAATTCCTGGCCCACGTTCGCGCGGTGGCGGACACGTTGCCGTCGGCCGGCGCCGCGGTCAATCTGTGCGAGGACCGCTATGCGTTCCTGGTGGCGTTCTGCGCGATCGCCCTGCGCGGCCAGACCAATCTGCTGCCGTCCTCGCGCGCACCGCAGGCCGTGGATGAAGTGATGGCGGCACATCCGGGTTGCTATGCGCTGGGGGAGCTGGATCTTTCTCCCGCGCCGCCGGGATATCGGCGCCTGCCATCGCTGGACGCAGTTTCAGCGGATGCGGCATCGTCGCCGGAATGGCCATCGATCCCGGCCGAGCAGATCGTGGCGATCGGCTACACCTCCGGCTCTACCGGTTTGCCCAGCGCCAACGTGAAGACCTGGCGCAGCTTTCATGCGAGCAACGCCGGCAACCTGCGCATGCTGCGCGCTGCGGTCGGCCAGCGCTTCGAAATCGTCGCTACCGTACCGCCGCAGCACATGTACGGCATGGAGATGTCGGTGCTGCTTCCGCTGCTGGGCGGATTGGGCATTCATGCGGGCCGCCCCTTTTTCCCCGCGGATGTGGCGGCCGCGCTGGCGGGGGTGCCGTCGCCGCGGGTGCTGGTCACCACCCCGGTGCATCTGCGCGCGCTGGTCGAGTCGGGCGTCGAGCTTCCGCCGATCGCGGCGATGCTGTCCGCCACGGCGCCGATGCCGATCGATCTGGCGGTGCAGGCGGAACAGCGGTTTGCAGCGCCCTTGCTGGAAGTGTTCGGTTCCACCGAAACCTGCGTGTTCGCCAGCCGCCGGCCGGCGCAGGACGAAGGGTGGCAATTGTACGAAGGGGTGAACCTGCATCCCCAGCCCGATGGCACGGTGATCGACGCACCACAGCTTTCAACGCCGGTCACGTTGGCCGATATCGTCAGCCTTGCCGCGGGCGGGCGTCGTTTCCAGTTGCGCGGTCGCCATGCCGACATGCTGGAAATTGCCGGCAAGCGCGCATCGCTTGGCGATCTCACGCGTCGCCTGCTGGCGATACCCGGTGTGCACGACGGAGTGGTGTTGCAGCTCGACGGCGGCGACGCGCTCGATGTGCATCGCATCGCGGCGCTGGTGGTGGCGCCCGGCCTGGACGAGCACGCGATCCTGGACACACTGCGCCGGTCGATCGATCCATTGTTCCTGCCGCGGCCGTTGCGTCTGGTCGATGCGTTGCCGCGCAACGAGACCGGGAAATTGCCGCGCGCAGCGCTGCTGCGGTTGCTCCAGCAGCACGCTGCTGATGCCTGACCGGGCGTAGGTAATCCACACAGCCATTACAATGCGCAGCTGCGCCGCACGGCGCGCAAGTGTTCCCGGAGTTCAAGCATGAAAGTTCTCGTCATCGGCAACGGCGGCCGCGAGCACGCATTGGCGTGGAAAATCAGGCAGTCGCCGCAGGTCAGCGAAGTGATCGTCGCCCCCGGCAACGCCGGCACCGCGCGCGAGCCGGGCGTGCGCAACATCGAGGTGGCGGCGCACGACATCGACGGCCTGCTCAAGCTGGCGAAAGGCGAGAAAGTCGGCCTGACCGTGGTGGGTCCGGAAGTGCCGCTGGTGGCCGGCGTGGTCGACCGCTTTCGCGCGGCGGGTCTGCGCATCTTCGGTCCGCGGGCGGTTGCCGCGCAGTTGGAAGGCTCCAAGGCGTTCGCCAAGGATTTCCTGCTCCGCCACAACATCCCCACGTCACGCTATGCGGTGTTCACCGAATTGAAACCCGCGCTTGCCTACGTGCGCGAACACGGCGCGCCCATCGTGATCAAGGCCGACGGACTGGCGGCGGGCAAGGGCGTGGTGGTGGCGCTGACCCTGCCCGATGCGGAACTGGCCCTGCACGACATGCTGGGCGCGCACAGTTTCGGCGACGCGTCGGCACGCGTGGTGATCGAGGAGTTCCTGGAAGGCGAGGAAGCGAGTTACATCGTGATGAGCGATGGGACGCATGCTCTGCCCATGGCCAGCAGCCAGGACCACAAGCGGCGCGACGAAGGGGATCTGGGCCCAAACACCGGCGGCATGGGTGCCTATTCGCCGGCACCGGTGGTGACGCCGCAGATCGAGCAGCGCATCCTGAAAGAAGTGATCGAGCCGACGCTGCACGGCATGGCCGTTGAAGGCGCGCCGTTCATCGGCTTTCTCTATGCCGGCTTGATGATCGACAAGAGCGGCACGCCGAAGGTGATCGAGTTCAACGTGCGCTTCGGCGATCCGGAAACCCAGCCGATCATGTTGCGGCTGAAGTCCGATCTGGTGGAGTTGATCGACGCCGCGCTGGATGGTCGGCTGGAACACGCGAAGGCGCGCTGGGATTCCCGCGTCTCCGTCGGCGTGGTGATGGCGGCAGGCGGCTATCCGGGCAAGGTCCGCAGCGGCGACGTGATCGACGGCCTGGATGCATCGTTCGGCCCGGACGTGAAAGTCTTCCATGCCGGCACCCGGCTCGATGCGCAAGGCCGGGTCGTCACCGCGGGTGGTCGGGTGCTGACGGTCTGTTCGCTCGGGCAGGATATCGGCCGCGCGCGCGACGAGGTTTACGCCGCCGTGGGCAAAATCCGATATCCAGGTGCCTTCTGTCGCCGCGATATCGCGCACCGGGCGCTACGCCGTGGTTGAAGCCCGCTCCGAATCTCCCGAAGTGGCACGGACACGATTCGAACGCAGACCATGAAACCGTGTCCATGGCATGACGAAACTGTGTACGGCTGCGCATGGGTAGGCCATTGGCTGACTTGACTTTTCCGTGCCGGTATTTTTCGGCTATGCTTGAAACTTCCCCCGCGAAAAAGCCGCGGCGCGCAGGCGTCTGACCGGTTTCGTGCTTGTTTCCACGTGAATGAGGTTTTCCCATGCGCAAGATGGTTTTGTCGCTGATGTCGGTAACAGCGCTGGCATTGGCCGGTTGCAATGGTGGATCGTCCCAATCGCAGCAGGCGAGCGACGGTGCGAACAACACGCCGACAGCGGCGGGCACGACTCCGGCCGCCGCTCCTGCCGCCCCCGCCAATCAGGTGAGCGGCACCATTTCGTTGCGTGGCGCCGGCCAGTTGTCGCCGAATGCCAACCTGGTGATCAATCTGGTGGACGTATCTTCCAGTGCCGCAGGCTCCGCCCCGCTGGCCACCAAGACGGCTCCCGCCGGTTCGTTTCCGCAGGCTTTCCAGTTGACCTTCAACCCGGCCGAAGTGAAACCGGGTGACATGTACGTGGTGCAGGCCTCGCTGACCGACGGTGATCGCCGCTACACGATGCCGATCCAGGCGCCCGTGCTGACCAATGGCAGCAAGAGCTCCGGCGTGACGGTCGAGCTTGTCGCCGAGCAGACGGCCGGCGAGAAGGTGCTGGCCTCGTTCAACGACGTGCAGAAGCAGATCGGCGGCATGAAGGTCAGCAGTGGCACCAAGCTCGACAAGGACATCTCGCGCGGCTGGCAGGTGTTCCGCCAGGCCGGTGAAGTGAAGTTCATCCGCGAGCTGGTGGATTACGGCGACAAGGGTTTCACCAGCACCGACTACGCCTTCAAGGGCGGCAATCTGTGGGCAGTCGTCCAGCAGAAGAAAGCCAACAAGGATGCCAAGCCGAGTTCGGTCGACAGCGCCGGCTGGGACGACAGCGGCAACCTGGTGCTGAAGCAGCATCAGTCCGGCGGCAGCACGCAGGACCTGGATGCCGGCACGGCGTCTTCACTGCACAAGCAGGGTGCGGAAATCCTCAACCTGGCGACCAACGGCAAGAAGAAATAAGCCGTCCAGACGTCCAGACATGAAAAGCCGTCCGTTCGCACGGACGGCTTTTTTGTGGGCGCGCCTTCGATCAGAACGCTTCGGTCAGAACAGGATTTTTACGCCCATGTTGAAGCTGTTGTATTTCTGGCTGTCGTCGCCGAAGCGGCCGTTGTAACCCACCCAGCTGGTCACGGTCGGAGTGAGCTGTGCAGTGACGCCCAGGTCCGCGGTGCCCCAGCTCTTGTCGGGGATGAAGCCGGTCAGCGCAAAGCTGCCATTCATGCTGCTGAGGCCGGCGGTGACTTCCCGCGGATCCGCCTTGCTGTCGTGGTTCCAGGCCAGTTCGGCGTACGGCGATAGCACCAGGTTGCCCGCCTCGAAATGGCCCTGCAGGCGCCAGCCGAGAGTGCCGATCAGCGCATCCCGCTGTTGCCGGCCGAACCACATCGCGCTGCTGTCGTTGCCGTTTTCGGTATAGCCGTTGATCTTGATGGTTTCCCAGTCGATGGTGGCAAACGGGCCGGTGCGCAGGTTGCTGACATCGAACCACCAGCCGCCGGTGAAGCCGCCGCCCAGATGCGAGCCGTCGGCCTTGCCGGTTTCCGTACGCTGCATTGTGCCCAAGTCGATGCGGCGATCGATGTCCTTGAAATTGGACTGGCCGAAGTTGGCGTAGCCGCCGACGTAGCCGCCGCCCTGATGATAGGTGACGTAGCCCAGTCCGCTGATGTCCTGCAACTTGTAGCCGCCGCCACCGGAGAAGTAGGCATTGTTCTGGGCGACGCCCAGGGCCACGCCAGCGGACACGTGATCGGTGGCGTGCATGTCCGCGCCGAGGGTCAGGTTGACGTCGTTGCTGTTGGTCTTCACGACGCCGTTGCCGGCGTCATAGCGCTGGCGACCGTAGTCGATGTTGACGAACGTGCGGGTCTGGCCGCCATCGCTGTCGGCCACCATCTGATTGCGCACGACACGGTTCTGCACTGTGCTGACCTGCAAAGGCGCTTCGCCGAGCAGCGAGATCTGCTCCGGCGCCTGGATGATCGACAGCACGTACTGGCTGAGCAGGGCGTGCGCAGCCGTCGTCGGATGCACGCCATCGGCAAAGACGTAACTCTGGTCCGTACCCGCGGCATACGTATAGGGCAGCCCGGAACCTTGCGGTCCGCATTGCACCGAACTCGAACCCACGCCACACGCCGGGTCGGTGGCGTTGGCGAACCCGTAGGCGGTCGGGTTGGAAATCACTTCGGTGAGCAATCCGTAAGCATTGACTGGAATGATCCCGACCTTCATCTGTCCCAGCCCGGAATTCAGCTGGCCGTTGAACAACTGGCTGAGGCCGGTGAGCGACGCGGCGGCAGAGGCACCCTGTTCGGTCCCCTGGGGGGTGGTGCCGATATTCGGCAGGTTGAACACCAGGATGTTCTTGACGCCGGCCCCCTGCAGTTGGCCGATCAGCTTCAGTTCCTGCTGCGCGGCGGCGGCTACAGCGGCCTGTGCTTGATCGGCGGTTTCGAGCGCGGAGACACCGGCTTGCGCTGCAACTGCCGCGTTCACCTGGGCGGTGACGATCGGCGTGATCTGCGCGGTGAATGCCGGGACCTGGCTCGCCGGCAAGCCGCCTGCCTGGGCTGCGGCTACCTGTGCGGCAATGGTTTGCGCAATCACCTGTTGCGCGGCAGCGGCACCGCCGGCGGCAGTGGCGTGATAGAAGATGTCGTTCGCGCCGCCCCAGATCGAATACAGCGCCTTGCTGTCGACCGTGCCACCGGCGAGGTACGCACCGACCTGGCTGGTCAGCGTCGGCACCGCGGAGGGTGTGCCCGGCGAATTGGTCAGCACGCCCGCGCCGCCCCATGCGTAGTCGGTGCCGCCGAGCAGCGACGGGCTCAGGCTCAGGCCGAGTTTGTCGGCGACGTTCTCAATTCCCACCATCCCGGGATTGGTGGTGAATTTCAGCGGCGGCTGCACGCCCGGTGCAGTGGCCAGGGAAATGTTGCCGTCATCGCTGAGGCTGTCGCCGAACACGACGACATGGCTGAAATCGGTGGCGGCAGCGACGCTGCTGAAGAGCAAAGTGGCTGCAATGGCGCCGGCAAGTTGGCGGGTGCGAAGCATCGGTAACACTCCCTTAGACCGGAATGGCCTCGTTATACGTTCGTTACGTTAATGCACGCCATACGGAAGCGCATGCTGCAACGCAACGCATTGGATGGCGGATATGGATCAACGCTTGGCGGCGCGGGCCAGGGCATCGGCGAAAGCGCTGTTCACCGGAGCCGCCGCGGGTTTCGGAATCGCGCTGGAAGACCGCGCCCCATTGCGCGGATCGCGCGGGCCTGCGGGCTTCCCTTCCGCCGGACGACCGCCGCGCGACTGTCCGGGTTCGTCGTCCAGCCGCATGCTGAGCCCGATGCGCTGGCGCGGCAGGTCGATCTCCATCACCTTGACCTTGACGATGTCGCCGGCTTTCACCGCATCGCGCGGATCCTTCACGAAAGTGTGCGAGAGCGCGGAGACGTGCACCAGTCCGTCCTGATGCACGCCGATGTCGACGAAGGCGCCGAACGCCGCGACGTTGGTGACGCGGCCTTCGAGGATCATCCCTGGCTTGAGATCCTTCACGTCGTCGACGCCTTCGGCAAAGCTCGGCGCGACAAACTGCGGGCGCGGATCGCGGCCGGGTTTCTCCAGTTCCTTCAGGATGTCGCGCACGGTCGGCACGCCGAAGCGCTCGTCGGTGTACTGCTCGGGTTTGAGTGCGCGCAGAAAGCCGGTGTCGCCGATGATCGACCGCACCTCGCGGCCGCACTGGGCGATGATCCGCTCGACCACCGGATAGGCCTCCGGGTGCACCGAGCTGGCGTCCAGCGGGTTGTCGCCGTTCGACACGCGCAGGAATCCGGCGCACTGCTCGAACGCCTTGTCGCCCAGCCGCGGCACCTTCAGCAATGCCTTGCGGTTCGCGAACGGACCGTTGGCATCGCGATGCTTCACCACGTTCTCGGCGACGCCGGCGCTCAGCCCGGCCACGCGCGACAGCAACGCGGCCGAGGCCGTGTTCACATCGACGCCGACGGCATTCACGCAATCCTCGACACGCGCATCGAGTGCGCGTGCCAGCTTGATCTGGTTGACGTCGTGCTGGTACTGGCCGACGCCGATCGCCTTCGGTTCGATCTTCACCAGCTCGGCCAGCGGATCCTGCAGGCGGCGCGCGATGGAAACCGCGCCGCGCAGCGTGACGTCGAGTTCGGGAAATTCCTTCGCCGCAAGCTCCGATGCCGAGTAGACCGAGGCACCTGCTTCGCTCACCACCACTTTGGACAGGTTGAGCGCGGCGTGCTTCTTCATCACTTCGCCGGCGAGCTTGTCGGTTTCGCGCGACGCGGTGCCGTTGCCGATGGAGATCAGGTTCACGCCGTGCTGCTTGCACAGCGCGGCAATGCGCGCCACCGATTCGTCCCATTGTCGGCGCGGCTCGTGCGGGTAGATCACGTCGGTGGCCAGCAGCTTGCCGGTGGCGTCGACGATCGCCAGCTTCACCCCGGTGCGGATGCCGGGGTCCAGGCCCATCACCGTCTTGGCGCCGGCTGGTGCGGCCAGCATCAGGTCCTTGAGGTTGTCGCCGAATACGCGGATCGCTTCATCCTCGGCGCCTTCACGCACGTGCCCGAACAGGTCGAGGGTGAGATGAAGATGCAGCTTCACGCGCCAGGTCAGGCGCACGGTTTCGCGCAGCCATGCGTCCGCGGCGCGGCCGCGATCATGGATGCCGGCATGCGCGGCGACGCGACCCTCGCCTTCGGCATGGCCCTGCTCGCTGTCGACGCCGGGATGCAGTTCGAGTTCGATGATGCCTTCGTTGCGCGCGCGCATCAGCGCAAGCAACCGGTGCGACGGAATCTTGCCGATCGACTCGACGTGATCGAAATAGTCGCGGAACTTGGCACCTTCGTTTTCCTTGCCGGCAACGACCTTGGCGCGGATCTGGCCCTGCGCCCACATCCAGTCGCGCAGCTCGCCGACCAGGTGCGCATCTTCGGCGATCGACTCCATCAGGATCGCGCGGGCACCGTCGAGCGCCGCACGTACATCGGCCACGCCCTTTTCGGCATCGACGAACGATTCGGCGAGTGTCTCCGGCGATTGCGTCGGGTCGCTACGCAAGTCGAGCGCGAGCGGTTCGAGCCCGGCCTCGCGGGCGATCTGCGCCTTGGTGCGACGCTTCGGCTTGAACGGCAGGTAGAGATCCTCCAGCCGGGCCTTGGTGTCGGCGGCGAGCAGGTCGTTCTTCAACGCATCGGTGAGCTTGCCCTGTTCCTCGATGCTGGCGAGGATCGTCGCCCGCCGGTCCTCGAGTTCGCGCAGGTAATGCAGGCGTTCTTCCAGCAGGCGCAGCTGGGTATCGTCGAGGCCGCCGGTGACTTCCTTGCGATAGCGCGAGATGAACGGCACGGTGGCGCCGCCGTCGAGAAGTTCAACCGCGGCCTTCACCTGTCCGGTGCTGGCGGCAATGTCCTGGGCGATGCGTTGTTCGATGCTGAGCATGGGAGGCTTCGATTCCTTGCGATGACAATGTTGATCAGTGCGGCGAGCCGACCATGATACAAGCGAGGGGCGAGCGGTGATTCCAGAAACACGAAAGCGGCGCCGGAGCATGGCCCCGGGCGCCGCTTTCATGGATGCTGCATCAGGCGCTGAACGAGCTGCCGCCGCCCGATGGCGTTGCCGTCGGCTTGAACTCGCTGGCCCGGCCGTTCAGCACCAGCGTGCCGGCGATGATGTCGTGCAGGCCCTGCTTGCGGCGCGTCCAGGCCACCATCAGGAAACCGATGCCCAGGATGATCGCACTCAGGTATTTCGCGAAGTAGCGGCCGGTGGCATGCAGGAAACTGATCCGCGCACCGCGGTCGTTGGTAACCCGGATGCCGAGCGCCAGCTTGCCCACGGTACCTTGCCATGCCGAACTTTCGCAGATGGAGAAGTACAGCCACGTCATGATGGTCATGATGAGAAAGGCCGGCCACATCGCGACGTAGTACTGCTGCTGCGCGGCGAGGATCAGGTGCGGATCGCCGGCCCCGTTGATCGCCGCCTGCTGCAATACCGCCTTGGCCGCGTCGCCACCGAGCATCTTCTGCACGAGAAGCTGGGGGATGTACATGATGATCGCATCAAGGATATACGCCGCGACCCGTTTCCAGAATCCCGCGTAGTCTTCCAATGCCGCCGTGGTGGTTTGCGGCAGCGGAGCCGGAGGCGCCGGCGTTGCGGAAGTGGCTGAAGGACTGGCCGCGGTCACGTCGGGAAACAGTACCGACAATGGTTGCCAGTCGGCGAGGCCTTCGTACCACGCCAGGTCATCGCGACTGACCTGTCCGCTGCGCAGCCACTGCCGCACGTCATCTTCCTTGTACGGCCCATGCCGTTCGCCGTCCCGACCGATCCAGATTTCCATCGCGCGCTCCCCATGCTGGTGAAAGCGGCATGATGCCACGGGCGAACGCAGATTCCGCAGGCCGGAAGTCCCGATGTTTTCGGGTCGTGCGTCGACCGGTCAATCGCTGCGCGATTGAAGCCCGGCCACCATGGATCGCGTCAGGCTGCGTCGCGCCGTTTGAGGTGCACCAGCAGCAGGGAGATGGCCGCCGGGGTCACGCCGCTGACGCGCGCCGCCTGGCCGACGGTGGCCGGCAGCGTCCGCTTGAGCTTCAGCAGCACTTCGGCGGACAACCCGCGAACCTTGTCGTAATCGAAACTCGGCGGAATGCTGGTGTGTTCGTGCCGGCGCTGCCGCGCGATCTCCTCGCGCTGGCGTTCGAGGTAGCCGGCGTATTTCACCTGCACCTCGACTTGTGCGGCGACATCGCCGCTGTCGACGGCGGGGCCGAGTTCGTCGACGCTCATCAGCTTTGCGTAGTCCAGCTCGGGCCGGCGCAGCAGATCCAGCGCGCTGGTCTCCCGGCTCACTGCAACGCCGAGCTGCCGTTCGATGGCGGCCCCCACCGCATTGGTGGGCGTGGCCCATAGCGTGCCGAGGCGCTGGGTTTCGCGCTCGACCGCCTCGCGTTTCGTGCGCATCGCGTCGAAGCGCGCCTGCGGTACCACGCCAAGCTCGTAGCCGGTTTCGCTGAGGCGCAGATCCGCATTGTCTTCGCGCAGATGCAGCCGGTATTCGGCGCGCGAAGTGAACATGCGGTACGGCTCGATGGTGCCATTGCTGGTGAGATCATCGATCAGTACGCCGATATAGGCCTCGTCGCGGCGCGGATACCACGGTGCCTTGCCCAACGCGGCGCGACCGGCGTTCAGGCCGGCGACCAGACCTTGCGCGCCGGCTTCTTCGTAACCGGTGGTGCCGTTGATCTGGCCGGCGAAGTACAGGCCGGCGATCGCCTTCGTCTCCAGCCACGGTTGCAGGCCGCGCGGATCGAAGTAGTCGTATTCGATCGCGTAACCCGGGCGGGTGATGTGCGCGTTCTCGAAGCCCTTGATGGAGCGCACCAGCGCCAGTTGCACGTCGAACGGCAACGACGTGGAGATGCCGTTCGGATAGATCTCGAACGTGTCCAGTCCTTCGGGCTCGATGAAAATCTGGTGCGAGCCTTTCTCGGCGAAGCGCACCACCTTGTCTTCGATCGAGGGACAGTAGCGTGGGCCGACACCTTCGATCTGGCCGGTGTACAAGGGCGAGCGGTCCAGTGCGCCGCGGATCAATTCGTGCGTCTGTTCGCTGGTATGCGTGATCCAGCAGCTGACCTGGCGCGGGTGCTCGCTGCGCGAGCCCAGATACGAGAACACCGGTGCCGGATCGTCGCCGGGCTGCTCTTCCAGTTCGCTGAAGTCGACGCTGCGCATGTCGATGCGCGGCGGCGTACCGGTCTTCAGCCGATCCGCGGAAACCGGCAGCTCGCGGAGCTTCAGCGCCAGCGCACTGGCGGGCGGATCGCCGGCGCGACCGCCGGCGTATTGCGCCGGACCGATATGGATCTTGCCCGCGAGGAACGTGCCGGCCGTGAGCACCACGGCACCGGCGCCGAACGACAGGCCCATCTGCGTCACCACGCCGGTGACGCGGCCACCCTCGATGATCAGGTCGTCGACCGATTGCTGGAACAGCTGCAGGTTCGGTTCGGTTTCGACGATATGGCGGATCGCCGCCTTGTACAGCGCGCGATCGGCCTGGCAACGCGTGGCGCGCACGGCCGGGCCCTTCGACGCATTCAATGTGCGCCATTGGATCCCCGCGCGATCCGCTGCATGGGCCATCGCGCCGCCGAGCGCGTCGATCTCCTTGACCAGGTGTCCCTTGCCGATGCCGCCGATGGCCGGGTTGCAGCTCATCTGGCCGATCGTCTCGATGTTGTGGCCGAGCAGCAGCGTGCGCGCACCGGTTCGCGCGGACGCGAGCGCAGCCTCGGTGCCGGCGTGGCCGCCGCCGATCACGATGACGTCGTAGTGGGTCGGGTAGCGCATCGAAACGGACCTGGCAGTGCAAAAAAGTGACGCAACGGGGCGCCATGGTAACGCCAATGCGGGAAAGCCAGTCCCGAGTCCTGCCTGTGGCACGGTTTCTGCTTCAGGATTTCCGCACTTTCAAGGGCAGACGCTGCGCGATACGCGCGCCGAGATCGAACGGACAGGGGTTCGATCGCGTACCGGGAAAGGTAGCAATGACGGCCCCTTCAGGGGGCGTCGCTTTTTGCGAAGCTGGTAAGACAAGACCCCGCGGTATAAGCCGCGGGGTCTTGTCTTTTATAGATCTGGCGCCGGGCGGTCTCAGGAACAGGGGGAATCCAGGATGACCGTATTGCCAGGCGCCAGAAAGCGAGAATCGTTGGATCCAGCTCCGTGACCAGACTCGATCCGAGGTTCGATATTTACCCCGTACGCGTGAACATCGGGTGACTGAAACGGTGTTTTGTGCCGGCTCGCGGCAGCTGATGACGTGTTGCGTCAGTTTCACGGAAACGTCCGCAGACGGCGTGTGATCGGCATCACACATTGGCATGCCCGTTGCATTCATCTCCGTACCACTCAGGGGAGACGAATCATGGACATGAGCTTCGATTTTCAACCCGTGTATCCGCATCATGACCTGCTGGTCGAACTGGGCCGGGTCGAGATGGCCATGGAGCGCCTCGAGGAGCACGACGCGAGCGAGCGCGATGTGCTGAAGCCGGATCTCGAGTCACGCATGAACAGCCTGCTCGACGCGCTGCAGCACCTGGCAGTTTGATGACGGTGGGTCCGTTGCGCGGCGGCATCGGCGCACAACGGCATGCATGCCTGTCGCGGCGATCAGCCCTTCAGCATGCTGTCGAGGATTTCGGTCAGGTTGCGTGAAAGGCCGTCGCGTCCGGACAGTTCGCCGATCGCCGCACGGGCGGCCTCGCGCCGCTGCGGTTCCAGCCGCTGCCAGCCGTTGAACGCCGTTGCCAGCCGCGCGGCCACCTGCGGATTCAGCGCATCGAGTGTCACCAGACGCTCGGCGAGCAATCGATAGCCGGCACCGTCGATGCGATGGAAACCGCTCGGGTTGCTGCGCACGAATGCCCCAAGCAGCGATTGCACCCGGTTCGGATTGCGCAGCGTGAAGGCCGGATCGTTTTCGAGCCTCTCGACCTGCTCCAGCGCCGCATCGCCAGGGCGCTGCGCCTGCACCGCAAACCACTTGTCCAGCGCCAGTGCGTTGTCGTTGTAGCGCTCGCGATAGTCGGCCAGCACGGACGTTGCCTGGTCTGCATTGCCGCGCACCAGCAGGGCGAGCGCGGCGAGACGATCGGTCATGCCAGGCGCGTCGCGGTATTGCGCGGCGGCCAGCTCGCGCGCCGTGGCGCCGTCGACCAGGTCCAGCAATTCCAGCACGCGTCGCTTGAGCCGGCGTCGTGCCTGGCTGGCGGCATCGAGCCTGGCACTGGTGCCGGCCAGCAGCGTTTTATAGCGGTCTTGCAGTGCTGCTGCGCCGATGCGTTCGGCAACTTGCTGCTGCAGCTTTCGATGAAGCTCGTGAATGCGTTGCGGATCGACCACGGATTCGCGTTCGGCCAGCTCGACTTCACCGGGTGGCGTCAGCAGATCCGCCAGCAGCGCTTCGTCGGTCTCCAGGGTGTCGAACAGGTGCGCCAAGGCGTCGCACCATGATTCGAGCGCGTGGCCTGCGCCGCCGTCGCGCAGTTCCTCATAGGCACGGGCGGCCAGTTGCTGTCCCGCTTCCCAGC
The DNA here is from genome assembly GCA_036398675.1 of Rhodanobacter sp. Classification (GTDB taxonomy): domain Bacteria; phylum Pseudomonadota; class Gammaproteobacteria; order Xanthomonadales; family Rhodanobacteraceae; genus Rhodanobacter. The sequence goes on from DASWOQ010000076.1 coordinate 59,364, forward strand.
GGTTGAATCCGTCGGGATCGTGGCTCAGCAGCAGCGCCAGTTCGTCGGGCGCGTAGTCGTACTCGAGAATCACCGGCGCGGAGAAGCCGCGCAGCAGGGAAGGTACCGGTTCGGACGGAACGTCATGGAACACGAACTGCTGCTCGGCCTCGGTCAGCACCACGACCTGCTCACGCTGATCGCCGGACGTCTGGCCGTCCAGATGCAACGGCAGCATGTCGCCGTTGCGTGCGAACAACGCCAGCTTGACCGGAATCGGCAGCGGCGGCTTCGCATCCGGCCCGCCGACAGTGGGCGCCTGCTGGGCCAAGGCCAGCGTGTACGTGCGGCTGGCGTCGTCGTAATGGCCGCGCACCTTCAGCCGCGGCGTGCCTGCATTCGCGTACCACGCCAGGTACGGCATCAGGTCGACATGGCTGGCTTCGCCCAGCGCGCCGAGAAAATCCTCCAGCGTGGCGGCGCGGCCGTCGTTGCGCTCGAAATACAGATCCATGCCGCGGCGGAAACCTTCCTTGCCGAGGCGGCCCGACAACATGCGCACCAGTTCGGCGCCCTTCTCGTACACCGTCGCCGTATAGAAATTGTTGATCTCGCTGTACTGCGCCGGGCGCACCGGATGCGCCAGCGGGCCGGCGTCCTCGGGGAATTGCGCGCGGCGGAGCAGCGCCACGTCCTCGATGCGCTTCAGCGGCGCGGAATTCATGTCGGCGGAAAAGCTCTGCTCGCGGAACACCGTGAGCCCTTCCTTCAGCGACAACTGGAACCAGTCGCGGCAGGTCACCCGGTTGCCGCTCCAGTTGTGGAAATACTCGTGTGCGACCACTGCCTCGACGTGCAGGTACTCGTCGTCGGTGCTGCTGTCCGGATCGGCCAGCAGGTACTTCGCGTTGAAGACGTTGAGCCCTTTGTTTTCCATCGCGCCCATGTTGAAATCGTGGGTGGCGACGATGTGGAAGACGTCCAGGTCGTAGTTGCGGCCGAAGGCCTGTTCGTCCCAGCGCATGGAACGTTCCAGCGCGTCCATCGCGTAGTGGCAACGATCGATGGCGTCCGCTTCGGCCCAGATCTTGAGGGCCACTGCATGGCCATCGGCGGTGACGTAGTCGCGCTCGATCTTCTCCAGCCGGCCGGCGACCAGCGCGAACAGGTAGCTGGGTTTCGGGTGCGGATCGACAAATCGCGCCCAGTGCCGGCCGTCCGCAAGCTCGCCCGCACCGTCCGGATTGCCGCCGGCCAGAAGCACCGGAAAGCGCTCGCGATCCGCGCGCAGCGTCACCGTGTAGCGCGACTGCACGTCGGGGCGATCGGGAAAGAACGTGATGTGCCGGAATCCTTCGGCCTCGCACTGGGTCAGCAGGAAGCCGGCCTCGCGCGATCCCGACAGGTACAGGCCTTCCAGCGCGGTGTTCGCCGCCGGACGTAATCGCACACGGGTTTCGAGCACGCTGCCGTCGTTCGCACCGTCTACTTCCAGCCACTGGTCGGTGTGTCGATACGCGTCGGTTGACAACGCGTGGCCGTCCAGCGCGATCGTCAGCAACTCCAGATTCTCGCCGTTCAACCGCAGCGGAAGACTCTGCGCCGGATCGCGGCGAAGTAGCAGGCGTGCGGTCAGTTCAGTGGCATCGATGCCGAGGTCGAAATCCATCTCGATGGATTCGACGTGCCAGGCGGGTGCTCGATAATCGGCAAGCCGGATCAGTCCGGGGACGTGCTCTTGAAGGTCGTTCATGGGGACAGCAGTGAATCGGAATCGGTCAGGCTAACATGAAGACTTTCAACTGCAGGAGAATCCGATGAGCCGCTACGCCGCCACCCGCGCCGTGCTCGGGGATCAGGACATCGTGGTGCTGGGCGATGCCGCAAACGGCCGGCGATTGCGCATCGCGCGCCACGGCGCCGCCCTGCTGAACTTCGAGGTGACGATAGCCGGCCAAATGCATGACCTCGCCGATGGCTACCGCGACGCGGCCGAGATCGCCAGTCGTCCCGGCTCGCGCTTCGCGATCATGGTGCCGTTCGCCGGCCGCATTGCCGATGCGCGCTACACCTTCGACGGACAGGCGCAGGATCTGCAGCCCGGCGTCACCGGCGACCAGCGCGCCAGCCGGCATGGTTTCGTGCGCGGCACCGATTTCGACATCGCCGCGTTGGCTGCGGACGAGAACGGCGCCAGCGTGACGTTGACCACGTCGTCCATCCGCCCGCAGCCGGGTTATCCGCACGCGATCGATCTCGCGGTGATCTTCAACCTCGACGCCGGCGGCCTCACGCTGGAGACGCGCATGCGCAATGTCGGCGACAGTGCGGCGCCGTGTTTTTTCGGCTGGCATCCGTATTTCCGCCTGGCCGACAGCACAGTGGATGGCTGGCGGCTGCAGATTCCCGCGCAGACATTGATCCGCACCGACGCCAACCTGATCGCGTTGCCGGGCGCCGCTGCCTATGTACCGCTGGACGATGCACCAGCATTCGATTTCCGCGAGCCACGCTTGATCGGCGACAGTATCCTCGATCAGGAGTACACCGATCTCGAAGCGGATGCCGACGGCCGCATCCGTACCTATCTGCGCAATCCCGGCAACGGGTTGGGCATCGCGGTGTGGCAGGAGCATGGCGTGATGCACGCGTTCACTGCCGACACCGTGAGCCGCGATGTACGCCGTGCGATCGCGCTGGAGCCGATGGAATGCATGGCCAACGCGTTCGACCGGCCCGATTGCGCGGATGCGATCCGCCTGCTGCCGGGTGCGGAACGGCGTTTCATCTGTGGCGTGGAGATCGAGCAGCCATGAATCAGCCGATGGATGCCTTGCCCCGCTTCGACGACATCCGCGACGCCGCCGCGCGCATCGCGCCGCATGCGACCGTCACGCCGGTACTGCGCAGCGCGGTACTCGATGCGTTGAGCGGCGCGCAGCTGCATTTCAAATCCGAGAACCTGCAGCGCGGCGGCGCATTCAAGTTCCGCGGCGCATGCAACGCGGTGTGGTCGTTGAGCGACGACGAAGCCGCGCACGGCGTGGCCACGCATTCGTCCGGCAACCACGGCAATGCGCTTGCGCTGGCCGCCGCCACACGCGGCATCGTCGCGCACGTGGTGGTGCCCGAAGGCGCGGTGCGCGCCAAGGTCGAGGCGATCGAGCGTGCCGGCGCGATCCTGCATCGCTGCGCGCCCACGCAGGTTGCGCGCGAGGCCAAGGCCAGCGAAGTGCAGCGGGCCACCGGCGCCGTCATGATCCATCCCTACGCGGATACCCGGGTGATGGCCGGGCAGGGCACGCTCGCGCTGGAACTGTTGCGGCAGTCCGGCGGACTGGACGCGCTGATCACACCGGTCGGCGGTGGCGGCCTTGCCAGCGGCGTGGCGATCGCCGCGCACGGCATCGATTCGGAGCTCGCGCTGTTCGGTGCCGAACCGCTCGGCGCCGACGATGCCGCGCAATCGCTGGCGCGCGGCGCGCGCGTCACCACGGTGGTGCCCGACACCATCTGCGACGGCTTGCGGGCGCTGGTCGGCGAGCGCAATCTCGATGCGCTGCGCGCCCACCGTGTGCAGGTGATCACCGTGACCGATGCCGATACCGTCGCCGCCATGCAGTTGCTGTGGACGGAACTCAAGCAGGTGGTGGAAGTATCCAGCGCCACCGTGTTCGCCGCGATCCTCAAGCGGCGCGACCTGTTCACCGGCAAGCGGGTCGGCGTGGTGCTGACCGGCGGCAACGTCGATCTGCACGCGCTGCCCTGGTAGAAGGTTTCGGAAAGAGGATCGCCCAGCGCTTGCTATGTGATCGCCCTGCCATCGCCATCGATCAGGGGGTTGTTGGCATTCGAGCCACCCACGCCGCTCACCGCCACCAGCCCCAGCAATACGAACACGATGCCGATCGTTTCCATCGCCGACGGCCGTTCGTGCAGGATCGCCCATGCCAGCAGCACGCTCACGATCGGCACGCCGAGGCTGGAAAGGCTGGCTACCGCGGTAGACATCCGCTGCAGCACGATCGACCACAGCCACCATGCCAGGCTGGATGCCATCACCACGCTGTAGGCCAGGCCACCGATGAACGCCCAGTTCCATTCGATCGCGCGCTGCGGCACTGCCAGCGCGACGATGCCCAGCGCCACGCCGCCGGCCAGCATCTGCCAGGCGGTCAATGCCAGCAGCGGTGGCGACGCATGGCGCATCAGCCGCTTGCTCAACACCGTGCCCGCGGCCCAGGCGAGGCCGCCGGCGATCGCCAGGACCGTACTGACCGCGCTGCCCATGTTGCGCCATGGCTCGATGATGCAGAGCAGCCCGAGTGCGGCCAGCACCATGCCCAGCCAATGTCGCCGGGTGGGTCGCTCGCCGAGCATCAGCCACGCGAGCAGCACGGCCAAGAACGGCATCGTGTAGGCAAGCAAGGCCACGTGGCCGACACCGCCATCGAGCAAGGCCCATTGCTCCAGCCCCTGGAACGCGGCGGTCTGGCACAGGCCGATCAGCACGGTCGGCAGCAACGGCGGTGGACGCAACGACTGACGCGACAGCAGCAGTGCCGCGAACAACACCGCGGCCCCAAGCAGGTAGCGCAGCGCCGCGAAATCGAACGGTCCGGCATGCGCCAGTACCTGCTTCATCACGATCCAGCTATACGACCACAGCGCGATGGTGGCGAGCAACGCCAGCACGGCGCCGCGTCGATGGGAAACAGTTGGCGACATGCAGCCGTCCCGATGGACGACATGCAGCCGTCCCGATGGAAGAGATGCGAGTCTAGCCCGCTTTGGCGATCTCTCTGCGCACGGCGGAAGCTGCGCTACATTGGGCGACACGCAGAAGGATTCCCGATGCAACGGCATCATCGCAGCCACTGTCGCAAAAGTGCACGTGCGGCCTTGCATGGCCGCATGCTGGTAGCAGCCCTCCTCAAAGGGTCGCCTGCGTGAAACAACGGTTCAGGCAGCGCTTGCGGGAATGGAAGGCGGGTTCCCGCCGCACTGTCGCATTGGTGTATCGCGAGTTGACCGGCATGTCGTGGCGCGGCCCGCGTGCCCGCGAATCGCTGAAGGCCGCGTTGTCGGTGATGCTGGCGGTCGCGCTGGCGAAAGCGCTGCGGCTGGACGATCTGTGGTGGGCGGCATTCAGCGGTTACATGGTGATGCGCTCGAGCTTCGACGAGACATTCCGGCGCGGCGTCTATCGCATCGGCGGCACCATGCTCGGCGCGCTGCTCGGCATCGCGCTCGCACCGGTAATGGTGGATCACCCGCTGTGGCGCATCGCGTGGATCTTCGCGTTCAGTGCGTTGACGCTGTATTTCGCATTGTTGTCCCGCTACGGCTACGCGTGGCTGTTCCTCGGCATCACCCATGTAATGGTGCTGGCGTTTGCGGTGCTGGCGCCGGATGCGACCGCCCATTTCGCCAAGCTGCGCGTGGCGGACGTGGCGGTAGGCACCGCAGTCTGCGTGATCGTTTCCGCGGTGTTCGCGCTGGCCGCCGGCGCCCGTCCGCGCTCGCTCCTGCAATCGCTGCGCGGATTGCTCGGAACGCCGGTGGCCGACCGGCTGCTGGGCTCCGAGCCGGGCATGCGCCGCAGCCTGCTGCAGCACGTCGGCGAAGCGGCCCTGGCGATGGCCTGCATCGCCGCCTTCGGCTACGGCTTCCGCATGACGGCGTTTACCCAGGCGTCGATCACGGTATTCGCGGTGATGCTGCTGCCGATCAAGGATTTCACCGTGAACCGCCGAGGCGCGGTGACCCGCAAGCTGCTTCAACGCTGTCTCGGCTGCGTGTTCGGCGGTGTCGCCGGCATGCTGTTGCTGCTGCTTACCGGGCACGTGCCGCCGCTGTGGTGGCTGGCGCTGGCGCTGGGCATCTGGGTGGGCCAGTACCTGCAGAGCAGCGGTCCGGACATCAGCTACATCGGCACGCAATTCTGCCTTGGCTACCTCACCGCCTTCGTGCACGATGTGCATCTTGCCGAAAGCTATGCGGCGGCGGCCGAGCGATTTGCCGGCATCCTGAGTGGGCTGCTGATACTGGGCACGATCCTGTTCCTCGGCACGCTGCTGAAAACGGCGCCGCGTCAAGGCGAATGAGCGCACCGGCCATGACGGCGCCGATCATCACTCCACCACGGACGATCACATATGAAACGTTGCCAATGGGCGATCAGTGACGATTTGATGCGCGACTACCACGACACCGAATGGGGCGTGCCGCTGCATGACGATTCCTCGCTGTTCGAATTCCTCTGCCTCGAAGGCGCGCAGGCCGGCTTGTCCTGGCGCACCGTGCTGACCAAGCGCGACAATTACCGTAAGGCGTTCCATCAGTTCGACATCGCGCACGTCGCGGCGATGAAGGACAGGGAGCTGGAGAAGCTGATGCTCGATCCGGGCGTCATCCGCAACCGCCTCAAGATCTGGTCCGCCCGCGACAACGCGATCACCGCGCTCGGCGTGATCGAGGAGTTCGGCAGCCTGGACGCCTATCTGTGGTCGTTCGTCGACGGCAAGCCGCTGGTCAACCGCTGGCGCGGCATGGGTGACGTGCCGGCCAGCACGCCGTTGTCCGACCACATGAGCAAGACCCTGAAAAAGCACGGCTTCCGTTTCGTCGGCACCACCATCTGCTACTCGATGATGCAGGCCACCGGGATGATCAATGATCATTTGGTGGGATGTTTTCGGCATGCGGTGTGTGCGAGCAAATAGAACGAAAGATCGCAGCCCAAAGTAGACGCGGGATCAATAAAATCTTGGCAAGTTGCTGCGCGCATGTTGATCGGGACTGCACATGATTGCATCTCAATTCGTCATCGGCCTTGGCTTCGCCTCGTGGCTCGTTGGCGGGAACGTTCTTGTCGCTTTTCACTATCGGCGAGTTGGCATGCCATGGTGGTCCGGGTTTAAGCCATTTGCATTCCCTTTCAAGGATTTCGACGCTGGCGAGTGGCTATGTCTGCTTGGAATACTTGCCATGTCATTGGCTTTTATTGCCGTAGGCTCAAGTTTCGTTTAGTTCATTCAAATGATTTGGCGTCATTCGGTGTCGCTAGATGAGACATGTCCGCTGTGGCGGGCACATCCGGATAGTGTTGGCTGCTCTATGGATGATGCTGAAGTAGAGGGTTTCGGGCGCCGAAGGAGGACGAAAGCTTTTTGCGCGATGCTTTTTACAGCAATCTCATGCCCCTCAATCCGACAAATCCAGCACACACGCATCGGCGCCGTAGCTGCGGCAACAGACCGGGAAGATCGACAGGCTGCGCGGGATGATGGCGGGCTCCAGCAACCCTTCCAGGAAGCCGCCGAAGAAGCTGCAGCCGGAATGGCCATCGGTGCAGAGCGGGCTGTCGTGGATATGCAACTGGGTGTCCTGCTGATCGACCTCGACCAGCGCGCGCAGCGCTGGCACGCCGATGCGTTCGATCGCCTCGCGCAGATCGAGCCCGTCGTCCAGGGCGTATTCGCGCTCGAACACCCAGCTTCCCGTGCGCTTGCCTGCCAGTGCCAGCGATGATTCGCTGGCCGCCTCGGCCACCGACTTTTGCAGCGCCAGCAGCTGCGGCGCGATTTTCGGGTAGTCGTATTCCAGCGCGCGCAGCATCTTTTCGACCGCCGGCTCGTCCGGCCCCAACGGCACCCTTTCGACGAACGGCAATGCGATCGCGGCGGCGGGTGCCGGTGCAGGTGGCCGCGGCATGGGCTGGATGAAATCGAATTCGAAATCCGGTTCCGCGGGAGATGCCTGTGGCGATGCCGTCACCACTGCGGCCTCAGTCTCGGCGATCTTCGCCGGAACGGTCTTCGGCGTTGCCGAGGGCGCGGCGGTGGGCGGTGGTTCAGATGCAACCAGTGGTGCTGGGGACGGCGGCGGAGTGTATTTCACCCGCGAAAGCGAGGCTGCGAAATGCGGCTTCATTTCACCGTCGACGAAAGGAAACACCTGAAAGCTGATCAAGCGGTCATAGCCGTCGAGTGCGGCCTGTAGTGATTTTTTACCCCCGCGCGAACCACGCACTACCATGGTCAGCAGGATTCCGTGGGTGTCCTGCACCAGCCGCTGCCGCTGCAGGGTGAATCCGTGGGCCATCACCAACCGGCCCACGTCGATCAGCAGGCCCTCCCGATTTTGCGAGAGGCCCTGGATTTCCAGCTCGATCATTTGTTTCCCCTGTTTCGGTGGAACGGCGATGCCCATGGGCGCGCGCCAGCGATCGCCTGCGCAGAGGGCCAGCGGGCATGCCGAGATTTCATGGTGGTCACGGGCAGCATCTTCGCGGCGCATGCACAGGTCGTGCCGCAGGTGTCGGGCAGTAGTGCGTGCCGCCGAAATATCTCTGCGAAGTGTGATCTTCAGCGCGTTTCGACGCTGCCTGGCATATTTTGCCGCCGCGCCCGGAGTTGCTTTTCTTCGCGCCACACGCGCCACGCCGCGAACGCGACCATCAGCGCCAGCAGATACCAGGTGATCGCGTAGACCAGATGGTTGTTGGGGAACGAGATCACGGTCAGGCCGCCCACCGGCGCATTGTCCTCATGATCTTCGCCGGGTGGCGCCGCGTCGGCGTCGATGAAGTACGGGGCAACTTGCGACAGGCCGCGCGCGGCGGCAATCGCCTGCACGTCGCGCGAAAACCAGCGATTGCCGGTGGGATCGTTCTTGCGCAGAAAGCCGCCGCGCGGTTCGGTGATGCGCAGCAGCCCGCCGATCGTCACCGGACGCATCGGCTTGGAGGGGGCGGCGCTTTTCCAGTCCGGCGGAATGAAGCCGCGGTTGATCAGCACGGTGCTGCCGTCAGCCATCCGCAGCGGTGTCAGCAGCCAGAAGCCGCTGCCCAGTTCGGTGCTGGCCTGCACGCGCGTGTCGCAATCGTTACGCCAGATGCCGGTCACACGCACGTGCCGGTATTCGTCGTTGGCGGCGCTGACATCGGGCCATTGCGCCGGCGTGGGCGGCGCAACCGGCGGTGCATGCACGCGTTGCTCGACCCGGGCGATCAGATCGAGTTTCCAGGCACGGCGATAGACCTGCCAGGTACCCAGTCCGACCAGTCCGGCGAACAGGATCAGTCCGATGACAGCCATGCCAACCAGCACGGCGGCACTTCGCGGGCCACGACCAGCAGCTTTGAGTGTGGCGGTCATGATCGGTCATTCGAGCGCGAGATGCGCTCAGGGCATGTTCTTGATCTGCTGTTCCATCATCGACGGCATCATGTTGTGATTGAGGTGGTACATCACCCAGATCGAACCGCTCAAGGTGATGACGACGAGCACGATGGTGAAGATAAGCGCGAGCAGGTTCCAGCCGCCCTCGGACTTCGCGTTCATGTGCAGGAAGTAGATCATGTGCACCACGATCTGCACGGCCGCGAACACCAGGATCACCAGTGCCGTCATGCTCGACGTGTGCTGCAGCCCGCCGCTCATCACGATCCAGAACGGGATCGCGGTAAGCACGACCGACAGCACGAAGCCGGTCAGGTAGCCCTTGAGCGTGCTGTGGCTGGCGCCCGCGTCATGGCCGTGATGATCGTCGTGGCCGTCGGCATGACCATCCTGCGGGATCAGGTCGGTATGCGTGCTCATGGCAGCACTCCCATCAGATAGACAAAGGTGAACACACCGACCCAGACCACGTCCAGGAAGTGCCAGAACATCGACAGGCACATCAGGCGGCGCTTGTTTTCCGGCGTGAGTCCCAGTTTGCCGGTCTGCACCATCAGCGTGATCAACCAGATGATGCCGAACGTGACATGCAGGCCGTGCGTACCCACCAGGGTGAAAAAGGAGGAAAGGAACGCACTGCGCTGCGGGCCGGCGCCAATCGCAATCAGGTGGGCGAACTCGTGCAGTTCCAGGCCGATGAAGCCGGCCCCGAGCAGGCCGGTGATGCCCAGCCAGACCAAGGTGGCCCGCTTGCGGTCGCGCTGCATTTCGAGCACGGAAAAACCGTACGTGATCGACGACAACAGCAGCAGCGAGGTGTTGATGGCGACCGTCGGCAGCTCGAAGATCTGCGCGCCGGTCGGGCCGTCGGCATAGTTGCGGCCGAGTACGCCGTAGACCGCGAACAGGCAGGCGAAAATCAGGCAGTCGCTCATCAGGTACAGCCAGAATCCGAGCAGCGTGCCGTTTTCCGGATGGTGTTCGCTGGTCAGGTAAAAGCGCAGTTTGCCCGGCGCGCGCGCGCCGTCGGTGAGGGGCATGGCGTGGGTATCAGACATGGTCGGCCAACAGCGTGGTACGCGCCGCCTCCACACGGGCGACTTCGTCGGCCGGTATGTGGTAATCGCGTTGGTAATTGAAGGTGTGCGTGATGGCGGCTGCGATCAGCGCGACGAACGATACGATGACCAGCAACCAGATCTGCCAGATCATGGCGAAGCCGAAGACTGCGCTGAGGCCGGCGAGGATGATGCCGGCGCCGGTGTTCTTCGGCATGTGGATCGGAATGAAGCCGCTCAGCGGGCGGGTGTGGCCATGTTCCTTCATCTGCCACCAGGCATCGAGATCGTGCACCAGCGGAGTGAAGGCAAAGTTGTAGGTCGGCGGCGGCGATGAGGTGGACCATTCCAGCGTGCGGCCGTTCCACGGATCGCCGGTGGCATCGCGCAGCGCTTCCCGGCGACGAAAACTGACCACGAACTGGATGATCATCGACACGATGCCCAGCGTGATCAGGAGTGCGCCGAAGGCCGCGATCTGGAACCAGATCTGCAGCGACGGATCTTCGAAGTGATTCAGGCGGCGCGTCACGCCCATCAGGCCCAGCACATACAGCGGCATGAAGGCGAAATAGAAGCCGATCAGCCAGAACCAGAACGAGCACTTGCCCCAGAACTCGTCCAGCTTGAAGCCGAACGCTTTCGGGAACCAGTAGTTGATGCCGGCGAACAGGCCAAACAGCACGCCGCCGATGATGACGTTGTGGAAATGGGCGACCAGGAAAAGGCTGTTGTGCAGCACGAAGTCGGCCGGTGGCACGGCGAGCAGCACGCCGGTCATGCCACCAATCGTGAAGGTCACCATGAAACCGATGGTCCACAGCATCGGCACAGTGAACGAGATGCGCCCGCGATACATGGTGAACAGCCAGTTGAAGAGCTTGGCCCCGGTCGGGATCGAGATGATCATCGTGGTGATGCCGAAGAACGAGTTGACGCTGGCACCCGAGCCCATGGTGAAAAAGTGATGCAGCCACACGAGGTACGACAGCACCGTGATCACGATCGTGGCATACACCATCGAGGTGTAGCCGAACAGGCGCTTGTGGCTGAAGGTGGACACCACTTCGGAGAAGATGCCGAACGCGGGCAGGACCAGGATGTACACCTCGGGGTGGCCCCAGATCCAGATCAGGTTGATGTACATCATCGCGTTGCCACCCAACTCGGTGGTGAAGAAGTTGGTGCCCGCATAGCGATCCAGAGAAAGCAGCGCCAGCACCGCGGTCAACACCGGGAAGGCCGCCACGATCAGCACATTGGTGCACAGCGCGGTCCAGCTGAAGATCGGCATCCGCATCAGCTTCATGCCCGGCGCGCGCATCTTGATGATGGTGACGAGCAGGTTGATGCCGGATAGCAGGGTTCCCACGCCGGCGATCTGCAGCGACCAGATGTAGTAGTCGACCCCCACGTCCGGACTTAGCGCGATGCCCGACAACGGCGGATAGGCCAGCCAGCCCGTGCGCGCGAACTCGCCGACGAACAGCGATATCATCACCAGCACGGCACCGCTGGCGGTCATCCAGAAACTGAAGTTGTTGAGAAACGGAAACGCGACGTCGCGTGCGCCGATCTGCAGCGGCACGACAAAGTTCATGATGCCGGTGATGAGCGGCATGGCCACGAAAAAGATCATGATCACGCCGTGCGCCGTGAAGATCTGGTCGTAATGGCTGGGGGGCAGGAAACCGTTGGCATGACCGAACGCGAACGCCTGCTGCGCGCGCATCATGATGGCGTCGGAAAAGCCGCGCAGCAGCATGACCAGTCCCAGGATCATGTACATCACGCCGATTTTCTTGTGGTCGATGCTGGTGAACCACTCGCGCCAGAGATAACCCCACAGCCGGTAATAAGTCACCACGCCAAGCAGGACCGCGCCACCGAGCATCACCGCGATCATGGTGCCCAGCACGATCGGCTCGTGAAGCGGCAGGGCATCCAGCGTGAGGCGACCAAAAATCAGTTTGGTTATATCGGGGTGGTTGAACATCATTGGCACCAGAACTTGAAACGCATGGAAGGCGAGGGAATGCAGTGCGTCAGTGCGCGTGGCCCGCCGCGGGCATACCGGTCAGCGCGCTGCCTTGACTCGCGCGGCTGGATGAGGCGCCGGCGGGCGGGTTTGCGGGAGTGCCCATGCCGCTGTGGGTACCCATGTTCATCGCATCCTTCATGCACGGGTGGTCGGGCTCCACACACTGGTTGACGACGGCGTCGTACAGGTCGGGCGCCACGCGTGAATAGAGCTGTACGGGATCGCGCTCGCTGGGCAACGCCAGGTGTCGATAGACATCGCGGTTCAGTTCGCGGCCGCTGTCGCGGGCCTGTTGCACCCAGTGGTTGAAATCTTCCGTCGTCATGCCGTGAAACTGAAAGTGCATGCTGGAAAACCCGTCGCCACTGAAGTTGGCTGAAAAGCCCTCGTAGACGCCGGTCTTGTTGATCACCGCCTGTAGGGTGGTTTCCATGCCGGGCATCGCGTAAATCTGGCCCGCCAGCGAAGGAATGAAAAACGAGTTCATCACGCTGGACGCGGTGATCTTGAACCGGATGGGCCGATCGACCGGTGCCGCCAGCTCGTTGACCGTGGCGATGCCCTGCTCGGGATAGATGAACAACCATTTCCAGTTCAGCGCCACCACCTCCACCGTCAGTGGCCGGTTCTCGGGAACGACCGGGCGGCTGGCGGAGATCCGGCCCAGCGGCCGGTAGGGGTCAAGCTCGTGGGTGCTGACCCAGGTCAGCGCGCCCAGCGCCATCACGATCAGCAGCGGCGCGGACCAGATCAGCAACTCCAGCATGGTGGAGTGGTTCCACTCCGGCGTATACGTCGCCTTCTTGTTGGACGCGCGATAGCGCCAGGCAAAAAGCAGCGTCAAGGCGATCACCGGCAGGATGATCAGCAGCATGAGCCCGGTCGACATGTAGATCAGGTTGCGCTGCTGGAGCGCCACATCGCCCTGGGGATGCAGAACCACGGCGCTGCATCCCGCCAGCAGCGCGCCGGCGGCGATCAGCAGTCCATGCAGAATTTTTTTTGGAGGCATTGCCGGAGAATGAGCGTTGGTGATGCATCTAAAGGTACGCTGTTTGTTGCAGCGCAAGAATAGGACATTTTGTCCTATGGCAGCCGAACGCCATGGATGTCATCCTCCCTGCGGGCGCATTATATGCGCGACGCAACATCACGTCCCGAATCGAGCATGACGATGTCGAGCATCATCCAGGAATACCCCGAGCCGTCCTCTTTCGGCCACGCGACCGATGGCGGGCACGTACCCGCCGGCCACTCGCAAGTGGCTCCCGGCGAGATCGCCGTCGGCGTGGTGATCGGCCGCGCATCCGAAAATTTTGACTTTTTCGTGTACGGCATCGCTTCGGTGCTGGTATTTCCCGCGGTGTTCTTTCCCTCCGCGAGCCGTCTGAACGGCATCTTGCTTTCGTTCGCGGTTTTTTCTTTCGCCTTCATCGCGCGCCCTTTCGGTACCGCCTTGTTCATGGAGATACAGCGGCGAATGGGCCGCGGTTTCAAACTGACGTTGGCGCTTTTTCTGCTCGGCACCGCCACCGTCGGCATGGCGTTCCTGCCGAGCTACGCCGTGCTTGGCAACTGGGCCATCGTGATGCTGGCGTTTTTCCGCGTCCTGCAGGGCGTGGCGCTGGGTGGTTCGTGGGATGGCCTGCCATCGCTGCTGGCGTTGAATGCGCCGGCGGCACAGCGCGGCTGGTACTCCATGCTGGGCCAGCTGGGCGCGCCGATCGGTTTCCTGCTGGCCAGTGCATTGTTCCTGTTTCTGCACGGCAGCCTGTCGAGGGCCGATTTCCTGGATTGGGGCTGGCGCTACCCGTTCTTCGTGGCCTTTGCGATCAACGTGGTGGCGCTGTTTGCGCGCCTGCGGCTGGTGCTGACCGAGGAGTACACGCAGCTGCTGGAAGAGGGGGAGCTGGAACCGATCGGCATTCGCGAAATGTTGCGGGCGCAGGGCTACAACCTCTTCCTCGGCGCCTTTGCGGCACTTGCCAGCTACGCGCTGTTCCATCTGGTGACGGTGTTCCCGCTGTCGTGGATCGCCCTGAAATCCACCCAGGCCATCGATAACGTATTGGTGGTGCAGATTGTCGGCGCGGTGGTGGGCATTGTGAGCACCGTGTCCTCCGGATGGCTTGCCGACCGCATTGGCCGGCGCATCACGCTCGGCTTGCTCGCGGTGCTGATCGGCATCTTCAGTCTGTTCACCCCGTGGCTGCTCGACGGCGGGCCGGTGGCACAGGATGCGTTCATCCTGGTCGGCTTTGCCCTGTTGGGTCTCTCGTACGGCCAAGCGTCCGGTACCGTGACGGCCAATTTCCTGGCCCGTTTCCGCTACACCGGTGCGGCGTTGACATCCGATTTTGCGTGGCTGATCGGTGCCGCATTCGCACCCTTGGTGGCGTTGTCGCTATCGGTCAAATTCGGCCTGGCCGCGGTCAGCGTCTATCTCCTGTCGGGTGCCGCATGCACCTTGCTGGCTCTGTACGTGAACCGGGCCATGAAATCCCGCGACTGAAACGCGGTAGCGACCAGAGGTCTTCGTGCTCGACGACAAGCCGATCAATGATCGGCGACGAAACCTTGCACGGGTAAACACCGATGCCTGCTGGAAGATCAGCGCGATACTTTATTCCGTCCCCGATGGAATGCTGTCACGAACTCCCGCCTGTCCGGCGGGAGTTCGCTTTTCCGGAGTCGAACTGACTCAGTTGCAGAAACCGTTCGGATAGCTCGACGAGTGATAGTCGTAGACCCACGCTGTCTTGGTGGTCGAAGGCGAGAGATCCCAGCTGGTCAGCGTGCTCATCGCCTGCATCAGCACTTGCGAGCGCTGCATCACCGGCGTGGTGAAGTAGGAGCCGCTGTCGGCA
This sequence comes from Rhodanobacter sp., assembly GCA_036398675.1. Taxonomy (GTDB): domain Bacteria; phylum Pseudomonadota; class Gammaproteobacteria; order Xanthomonadales; family Rhodanobacteraceae; genus Rhodanobacter. The sequence goes on from DASWOQ010000076.1 coordinate 74,494, forward strand.
TCGATGCGAAACGACAGCTCGGCCAGCGCCGGTGTGCTGCTGCTGCCGATGTACCACAGGGTCAGCGTGAAGTCGGCCACCGACTGGCCGAGGTCGGAACTCGGGCCGTCGTATTCCTGCTGCGTGAGGCTGAGGCCGTTGACCTTCACCAGCGATTGCGACGCATAGGCGGAGAGCGCGCTGGCGCCCGGGAACTGCGAGATCAGGGCACTGACGGTGGTGGGTGCGCCGCCCGATGCCGCGTCCTGCTTGCTGGAGTTTGAATAGACCAGGCTGTTCGGGCTGACGTCGGTTTCCAGTTTGCCGCTGTTGTGCTTGCCGGAACCGGATACGTCGGTGAACGAGGACAGCTCTTCATCCGGATGGCTGAACTTGAACTCGATATCGTCATCGTCGCCCGTGCGATAGCGCACCGCGTACTTGCTGTTGCGCACGACGCAGGTTCCGGGCGTGTCGTAGTAGCTCACCGTGTCCAGGCCATTCGCGGAGAAGCTGCCGGTGATGGTCTTGTCGAAATTCAACTGGTTCAGCCGGGTGGTCAGCGCCTGCAGCAGCGAGCTAGCGGCACTCGCCGGGTTGCTGGCGAACAGGCTCGGTGTCAGCAGCACCTTGTATTCCTTGCTGTCGACGTAGGCGGGGGAATTGGCATGGCTGGCAAAACTGCCGAGCAGCCCGGTCAGTGCGATGGTGCAAGCGAACGATCTCTTCATGTCAGACGCCTTGGTGGTGGGGAAAGCGGATGCGGCTCGTGCGCTCTCGCCACCGGCGCGCATCTATGGATGCGCGCTGTGTCCCTTGCCGGGCAGCGTGAGTCGGTACACCAGCAGCATGTTGTCGTTGTCGAAGGCCGAATCGCAGGCCTGCTTTTCCATCACACAATGCCGGGCGATGAAGTCGTTATCGTTACCGACGAACAGGAAAAAGTTGTTCGGGTTGGCAGAATCGAGCGCCGGTATCAGGTCCATCGCTTCCCATTTTTCGGAGATCGTCAGCGGCTGGTTTTTCGGACGTGTCGTGAGGTTGAGGCCGAAGCGTGCGAGCTGGGCGGGGGCGAGCATGTTGACCAGCTCGACCCAGTGCATCGGCCGGATGCCCGGCTTCAGCGCCACGCTGTCCGGTGACTGGAGCAACGATGCGATGCCTCTTTCGTACTTCGTGCCCGCAAGGTTGGTGGCGCCGTCGGTATCGACCAGCAGCACGCTCTTGTAGACGATCGGCTTGTCGGCGTCGGTGCCCAGGCCATTGCCGTCACGCGCCAGCATCAGGAACTGGTGCCGGTTCAATGCGCGGATCTCGCTTTCGGCCGCGGTCTTGTTGGCCGGCTTGCCGTCGCCCTTGTCGCTGTAGGCAGGCAGTTGCACGACGTAATGCGCGATCGGCTGCGCCGGCACGGGCTCGCGGTTCACGTCGTACACCAGCACGCGGGTGGCGACGCGTCCGCTGGCGTCGTTCTTGTCCGCGGGATTGCGCGCGGAGTCCTGGATCAAGGCACTTTGCAGCGCCACGAACAGCCGCTTGCCATCGGGCGACAGCGACATGCCTTCGACGCCCTGGTTGTTGCGGCGACCGCTGTCCGGCGCGGCCAGCGAATTGAAATTGACCTGTCCGCCGGTGCGCGGGGTCACTGCGGCCGGCGGCACCAGCACACCGCGCAGGCGGCCTTGCGGGTCGAAGAAATACACGTTGGCTGCGTACTCGTCGCCGATGTAGAAGCTGCCGTCATGGGTGAACTGCAGCGACTCGGCGTCGATCGAGATCTTGCCGGCACCGATGCCCTTGTGCGGCGACGGCAGCAGCACACCGTTCTCGGTGAGCGTGCCGTCGCCCGGATCGGCGCCGGTGAACGGCTGCCCGCGAAAATCGCGCAGCTCGATACCGCCGTCGGGAATGATCGACACCTGCTTCTGGGAATGGACATCCGCCGGTAGCGGCTTGCCGCTGTAAGGCTCGAAACGGATGCGGAAGCGGTGCAGGCGCGCCGCATAGTCGTAAAACAGGTTGGCCGCCGGGTCGTTGCGACCGCGATCGGGCAGCGTCCACAGGATGCCTTCGTAGTGATCGCCCACTTTGCGCCAGCTGGCCTTGTCGATCGCCAGCGACGAGAACGACCCGAGTGTGTCGCCGAGGAAATCCGTGGTCTGCGCCGAGAGCCTGCCGCTGCCGACGAGTCCGCGATCGACGAAGGTCTGGCCGTGCACGCTCACCGCATGCGGGCCATCGCCGTTGTCCAGGTGGGCGGTCGTATAGCTCGTCGCCGCGAGTGCCTGACCGGAAAAAAGCAGAGCGAGCAGCAATGATTTCATGGGCTATCCGGCGACGATGGAAGATGCAAACACCGGGGAGCCATACGCGGATTTGCGCATGGCTCCCCCGATCGATCAGAAGCGGATGTCGAGTGTGCCGAACATCTGCACCGGAGCGGATGCATGGAACACGTAGATCGAGCCGGTCGAATCGGTCGGCGCGAACACGCTGTTGTCGAAGTTGGCGGCGTAGCGCTTGTTGGTCAGGTTGGTGACGTTGAACGACAGCCGCATGTCCTTGGCGAACGACACCGCGCCGAGGTCGTAGCCGGCGCCTGCATCGAACACCGTGAAGCCGCCGAAACCCTGGTCGTTGGTGTAGGTGTAGTAGCGCTTGCCGGTGTACTTGGCACGCAGCGTGGCAAACCACGGGCCTTCGGTGAAGGTGACTTCGCTGGCGAACAGCTTGGTCGGCGTATCGACCTGGATCTTGCCCTTGGTCAGTTCGAGCACGCCGCCCTGCGTGTAGTTGTCGTCATAGGTGGAGCGGTTGTACGACGCCGAGTTGTACCAGCTGAAGTGGCTGGACGGCGTCCACAGGAAGGTCAGCTCCAGGCCGTGGCTGTCCACGCCGCCGACGTTGTAGAAGTGGTTGCCGCAGGTGGGGCCGTTCGGCTGGCGCGAGTTGCACGGGTTGTACTGCAGCAGGCGGTTGTCGAAGCTCACCTTGTAGACCGCCGCGGAGGCCTGAAAGGTCGGTTGCACGACACGGTAACCGGCTTCGGTGCTGCGCGACTCTTCCGGCTGCAGCATGCCTTCGCTGGCATCCCACACCGCCTGACTCACCGCCTGCGGGCCAAGCTTGAAGCCACCCTGGAACATCGCGATGTTCTTGGCATAGCTGGCGAATATTTCCTGCCCGTCGCCCAACTGGTAGTTCACGCCGAACTCCGGCAGGAACGCCTTGCTGGCGGACAGGTTGCCGGTGGCGAACTGGCCGCTGGAAGTGGGCGAGATCGGTTTCTTCGCATCGCCCGGCAATGCCTGCGCGTGCGAGGTGGCGTGCGGGCTCTTGACGCCGATGTCGATGCTCAGCTTGTCGTCCAGCAGCTTGATGGTGTCCTGCAGATAGGCCTGCTTGGTCTGCCAGGTCGTGCGCTGGTCGAACGTGCCGATGTCCGGCTGGTTGGGATCGATGCCGCTGAGGTCGCGCGGGCCAGTGACGTCGGTGTAGCTGTAGCGCGACGCGCTGCTGACGTTGTGTTCGTACCAGAGGCCGCCTTCGATGTGGTTGATGCCCAGGTCCCAGTTGGCCGAGAGGATCGCACCGGTGCGGTTGATGGTGTAGAGCGTGCTGCGCACCATCAGCGGCAATTGCTCGGGTGTGCCGGGGTTGGAATAGGTGCCGCTGTTCCAGTTGTTGCCGTCGCCGAGGTCTTCGTGGTGATAGACCTGCGCATGCAGCGTGAGATCGTCGGTGGGGAAGAAGTCGCCGGCGATGTAATACAGGTCGTCATCGCGGATGATCTGGCCGCCGGTGAAGGCGCCATCGGCATCGGTATCCGGGCCGCTGGTGTCGCACAGCGTGGCGTTGAAAGTGCCGGCGTTGCAGTAGGCGATGCCGACCGCGTGGTTGAAGTCCGGAGCATAGCCGCCCCAGTCCCAGCCCATGCCGCGCGACATCTGGTTCTTGGAGAGATAGAAGTCGTCCGCCTGCGAGGTGCGCGAGGTATCGGCGAACGCGGTGATGCGGCCGCCGTCGAAGTTGTAGACGGCCTTGCCGTTGAACTGCTTGTTGGTGGATTTGTTGTACTCAGTCTGGTTGTTCCACAGGTCGGAGGTGGCGCGCATGCCGGACAGGTACATCGAGAAACCGTGATAGTCGCCGGTGTCGAAGCGGGCGAAGGTACGCCGGTTCATGTCGCTGCCGAAGGTCTGCGTGATACGGCCGCCCATCGTCTTGGACGGGTTGCTCGAGCTGTACGAAACGGTGCCGCCGAGGTCGCTGGTGGACGGCGTGCCCAGGTTGCCGATGCCTTCGGCGAGGTCGGCGCTGCCGAGGTTTTCGCTGATCAGCGCGCGGCTGATGCTGAGGCCGTTGTAGTTGTTGTAGGCGCTGTCGCCCAGCGGCATGCCGTCGAGCGTGTAGCCCAGCCGGGTGGAGTTGAAGCCGCGCAGGCTCATGGTCATCGACTGCTCGTTGGTGCCCAGCGCATCGATCGATTGCGCGTTGACGCCGGGCAGGATGTTCAGCACTTTCTGCGGGCTGGTGCCCGGCGGCAGCACAGCCAGGTTCTTGGCGGTGATGCGCTGCACCTGGCGCGCTTCGCCGCTGCCGACCACCGAGATGGCTTCCAGATCCTTCGCCTTCGCTTTCTGCGAAGCGGCGCTGGTATCGGCCGTATCGACGGTTGCCTGTGGCGGGGTGTCGGCAGCATGCACGACCGACGACAACGCCAGGCACACGGCTAGGGCGAGAACGGACTTGTTCAACACGGGCATCTCCTCGGGGGATATCGATGCGCAACGTGGCGAACCCCTGTTCGCGGCGCATCGGTGGTGGATCAACCCGGGGATACTTTCACGGTGTCATGAAGGATTTATGACGAGCCGTGGCCGAAGGTCACAGCTTGCGACGACATCGGGACTTGCGCAAATAATTGCGTGCGCAGAATGAAACGACAACCGGCATTTGGATGTCCGTTTTCAGCGACGGCGCGAGCCGCGCAGACTGCGACTTCAGCACTCGGAGGCGAGTCTTCGCAGCGAAGACATTCCAGCGCCGGAGTTATCATCGGTTGCAGATAATAAGATCGGCCGCTCGGTGGTCACTTCGGCGTGCAGTTGGCCGTTCATCAACTTCAAGCTCAGGTGCATGGACTGAATGCCTGCGGCGGCGGCGGCCAGCGCAACGCCGAGTCCCGTATGCACGCCCGCGTCCTGGCCTTTGCGCCAGAACCGTCGATGCATCAGCATCACATCGTCGTCGTCGAGGCCCGGCGCGTCGTTTTGCAGCGACCAGATATTCGATTGGTAGCCAACCAGCAGACGACTACCGATGGGTGCGTAGGCCACGGCATTGCTCAGCAGGTTACTCAGGATGACTTCAAGCAGGGTCCGGTCCGCTTGCCAGATCAGCACGTCCCGAGTGCCGATGACCACATCGAGATGCCGCCGGTTGATGTCCTGGCCGAGGCGTTCCAGCAGCCTTCGAGTCAATGATCCAACATCGATGGACTGATAGTGCACCTGCTCGATGCCCGCCTCGATACGCGTCAGCAGCAGCAAAGCGGTGACGAGGCGCTCCATCTCCATGCCGATATTGCCGATAACGGCCAAAAAGGCGCGCAGATCGCACTGACTCGGATAGCGCAGCTCCACCTCGATCATCGTGTGCATCTCGGCCAGCGGCGTGCGCAACTCATGCGCGACACCACTGGCGAACTGGCGCTCGCGCATCAGGCCTTCTTCCATGCGCGAAAGTACCTCGTTGAAACGCATGATCAGCGGCTTGAGCTCCGATGAGCTGTCGGTATCCAGTCGCCGCTCGGGTGATTCGGGTCCGATCAGCTGCACGGCTTCAGCGAGCCTGGTCAGCGGCTTCAAGCCACGCTGGATCAGCAACGGGGCCAGTAGTGCGACGATAAGCATGGCGATCAGTACACAACCGTACTCGATGCGGTCCATCGAGGTCTGAAAACTTCTCACCTCCTTGAGATCTACCGCCAGGCCGAGGCTGCAGCTAGACACTGCCGAAACGCCCTTGCCGGCTTCGGCGAACGAGGAGGGTAGGAAACTCAGGCTCACTCCCCGCAACTCGCTACCTTGGGCATCCGACATGTCGGCGAACACAGGCTTGCCCGCTGCCGGCGTCGGCCAACTCAATCCCGCAGCTGCAAGTGATGACAGCACGTGCTTGTTCTGACAACGGATGCTGAAATAGACGATGCCGTCATCGGCGAGAAACTGCGGCATGCGGCCCATGCTGAGGACGGACGGTGCCGCGGTGGGCTCCATGCGATAGATGTCGGACAGCGCCTGGGCACGTTCGAGGAGATTGGTATCCGCCTGCGCGGCCACTTCGTCATCGATGCGCGTATCAAGCAGCCAGGTCGCGCTGCCCAGGGTGAGCACAATGGCGCCCACAAGGAACAGCGTGATGCGCAGCCTGATCGACATCGCCTGGATCATTTGATCAGGTAGCCCGAGCTGCGGCGCGTTTCGATGACGTCAGTGAGACCTGCCTCTGCGAGCTTGCGGCGCAACCCGAACACGACCACTTCGATACTCTTGTCGGACGCATCGGACTGCGTACCCGACAGACGATCCAGTATTTCGGTACGCGTAAAAACGCGGCCGCGATGGCGCAGTAACACTTCAAGCAACGAGTACTGTCTGGGCGTCAGCATTAGCGGGACACCGGCAACATCGACCAGTCGCGCCTGAGGATTGAGGTTCAGCGTTCCGACGGACAGCGAAAGCAGCTTTGCTTCTTGCGGGCGTCGAGCCAACGCATGCAATCGCGCCACCAGCTCGTCGAATGCGAAAGGCTTGACCAGATAGTCATCTGCGCCCTTGTTCAGTGCGCCAATTTTGTCGGATACCTGATCGCGCGCCGAGAGAACCAGCACGCGTGGACGTTCGCTGCGATGACGAAGATGATGCAGAACGGCCAAGCCGTCCTTGCGCGGCAGGCCAAGATCGAGCACCACCTGCTCGTAGCCGAAGCTATCCAAATGATGGCAGGCCGCTACGCCGTCAGCAGCCTGGTCGACAGTGAAGCCGGCGGCGGTGAGCCCGCGAGCCAGCGAGCCACGAAGACGCATCGAATCTTCAACAATGAGTACGTTCACGTTCAATACTCCGGTCAGGTTGAAGCGGTGCGCGTGGCGCGTCGGTTGAAGAAATCATGAGTTGGCCATGCCCGGCAGAAATTCGGGGTCCTTGTGGCCTGCCGCCCCGCCTGAATGAATTGCGCGACGAAGCAGGTCGCGACGTTCATAACGCTTCCAAACGTAGCTGCCAGCACTATGAAAACAATTCGGCATAAATGTTCCGCGTTCATGAAAAATATTTAATCGAAGAATCGGTAAATAAGTCCTATCTGCGCTTATGCCCGGCGATGGGCAAAGCATCGGTGACATTGAACGAATAAATAACAATAACTAATCGTCTCCTAAGGTTTTGGAAACATACTTGAATTCGAAAACCGGATTCCCGATTTCCATTACATGGCGCTGGCGCAGAGGCCGCATTGAGGCAACGTGTGAAAACACTACCTATCCACGCCAGGGTTGATGTCATACCCGGCAACGAGATCTATCACATCCTGGTGTGCCGCCCGAATCATCGTCTCGGCAACATGATTTTAATGACGCCCCTGATTGGCGAGCTTGAGCGGTTATACAAAGGTGCCGAAATTGATATTGTTGCGGAGGGTTATGCGGCGGCCGAAATTTTTCGTACATTCCCGAATGTCAGGCATATCTACTGCCTCCCGCCCAGGGGTTTTAAGCATCCTTTCGTTTTCCTTTCGAAAATACTGAAAATACGAAAAACCCGTTACGACCTGATAATAGATCCGTGCCTGGGTTCGGGCTTCAGTCGCCTGCTGACGCGATTATTCCAGGGGCAGCGCAAGCTGGGCTTCGACGATTCGGGTCGTCGTCGCGGCATGACCCATCTGGTGCCTAATTCCATGGCGCCACTTCACATGGCAAAGCGTGCCGTGATGCTCGCGCGTTGGCATTGCCCTACCCTCGGAAACGAGGTCGAGAATTTCCCTCTGCTGGATATCCGTCTGACCGGACCGGAAAGGCGGCAGGGCGAGCAGCAGATACGCGACATCGTCGTTGCGTCCGGTCAATCCAGTGCGGGTGGCGTGATTGGGCTGTTCGCGGAGGCTACGGGAGCAAAGCGCTACTGCCAGGATTGGTGGAACGCTTTTGTTTCTGCCGTCCAATTGGCCAGTCCGAATTGCAGCCTAGTCGAAATCATCCCGGTACACGGCCGTTCGATGCTGGATTCGAAGTGGCCCGGCTACTATTCCACCAGCATTCGCCGCATGGCATCGGCCATGGCCGGGGTCGACATGATGATCAGTGCGGATTGCGGTGCCATGCATCTGGCTGCAGCCTCAGGAGTCCCAACGATCGGCATGTTTTCTGTCACCGATGCCAAGGTCTACGGACCCTACGGATCACATAATGCTCATCTGGTTACCCAAGGCATGACTCCGCAGCAGGCGGCAAAAAGGGCCGTCGAACTCTACCGCGAATCGTTCTGGGGTCATGCAGGACCGCGTGCCACCGATCTTTCCGAAAATCCTATCTTCGCCGCGATTCAGCAACTCAGCGTGATATGACGAAGCTTGGAAATAGGCGTGATCATGTGAAAAATCGCTGGAGTACACAACGTCATCGCCACCATGTGATGGTCGCTGCCGCAGAACAAGACGCATCGATACGTGTAGAGGGACACCGTGCGCGCAAACGATCTCGCGCTTGGCATCCTGATCGTCGGCAGATTCAACAAGCCTGAGCTTTTCAGGGATTGAAATGGTGTACGTAACCAACGCTGAAGCCGCCGGGCAGCCAGCCAACGGTCAGTGATGATTTCCGTCGCGTGGTCCATATGCCGATCCCGGTACCGACGGCTGCGCCGACAATCACGTCACTTTGCCAATGGCCGCGTGTCTTGAGTCGCGCAACGGCGTCATAGGCCGGGAGCAGGGCGAGTGCGTAGACGGCGGGATGATCTTCACCGTAGTTGACAATGAAAGGAGTGACGGCGGCCGAGATGGTCGAGACTTCGCCGCTGGGGAAGCTGGTGGCGTGACTGCCTTGAAAAAATCGGTTGGGATCATCGGTCTGGGACGGGCGTTCGCGCCGAAAAACGTGCTTGGCCACTGTCACTGCGGCGGTGTTGATGACCAGCGCGTCGACCGATCGCCAGAACGTGTCACCCAGCTTGTTATCGTCGCCGAAGGCGAGCGCCCCCGCGCCAATGGTAAAAATGGTGCCGTAGGCCAGCGCTTTTTGATTGTTTCGCTTCCAGATGCCGCTGTTGTCGTAGGCGAGTCGGTGATCGATTCCGAACGGACCGTCACCCGCACGGGCGTTGGACGACCACACTGTCATCGCAAGAAGTGAAATCAGCCACAACGACATTGAACGTAGATGATTCACGGAAGACCCCCAGAGTGGCCGCGTAGACGCCGCGCACTGGATGGTGATACCGGAGTCTTATGATTCGCTTAGGACCGGCCTGGGTCATGCCGATAAAGCATCTATGGGTGATCCTGACCAGTTAGCGGCGAGTACCCCGCAGGCTATCCACGGAAAAGCTGGCGACTTCGCCACCATCGGCGCCGCGTCGGCCTTGACCTTGTGGCGGGCCCCACGCGTGTGCCGAGACGACTTCCCATGTGGCGGGGATGCGCCCATCGACGCGCATCGTTTCGTAGGCGGCAAGCATGCGTCGGTAGCGCATCTTGCCGGTAAGGCCGCGTATGCGCGTGTGGTCGGCATTGGTGGCACCAAGCCCTTGCAGCTCTTCCAGCAATTTGCGCGGTTCGCTGTAAGTCAGCGTATAGCGATGCACGTCGAGCACCGGATCGCGCAGGCCGGCGGCGAGCATCGCGTCGCCGACGTCATGCATGTCGAGGAAGCGGCTGACGTGCGGCTGCTGGTCGGCCTCGGCCCAGGCGGCGCGCAGTTCCTTCAGCGTGTCCGGCCCGAAGCTGGAGAACAGCAGCAGCCCGCCGGGCCGCAGCACGCGCGCGCACTCGCCGAACAGCGCCGGCAGGTCGTCGATCCACTGGAAGCACAGGTTGGAGTGCAGCACGTCGACGCTGTGATCGGCGAACGGCAGCGTAGTGGCTTCGGCGCACACGCGGATGAAGGGTTTCAGCCAGCTGTTGTTCTTCTTCGCCGCGCGCAGCATCGGCAACGCCAGGTCGACCGCGATCACTTCCGCCTTGGCGTAGCGCTGCTTCAACAGTGCGGTACCGCGACCGGTGCCGGCGCCGATGTCGATGATCCGTTGCGGCACCTGTGCATAGAACTCCAGACGTTCGAGCAACGCCTGCTGCACTTCGCGCTGCAAGACATCGTGCTGCTCGTAGCTCGATGCGGCACGGCCGAAGTGCCGGCGCACCTGTCGGCGGTCGAGTTCGAAATCGCTCATGGCGTCAACCTGGCCTGGGTGGAAGCCAGCAGCGGCTGCATCATCTGCGCCACGGTGTCGGCGTATCCGAAAAAGGGTGCATGCCCCGCATGCTGGATTTCGTCGAAGCTGCCGTCGCATTGTTCGGCCGACCACCGCATGGCCTGCGACGGCACCAGCCGGTCGCGCCGGCCGGCGATCCATGCGCTGGGCATCGCAAGGCCGGCGAGCGCGGCGCGCAGATCGGTGGTTTCGAGCAGGCGGATGCCCTCCTGCAGCACGCGCAGATCCGGTTCGCCGCGCGCGAACACCAGCGTGCGCAAGTGGCGCAGCTCGGCGCGCGGATCGGCGCTGCCCATCGCTTCGAGCGCAAGAAAGCGCTCGAGCGTGGCGTGGTAGTCGTTCTCGAGATCGGTGGCGAGCTGGTGCACCAGCGCATCGTCGGCGCCGTACGGCCAGCTGGCATCGCGCACGAACCGTGGCGTGGCGCACAGCATGGCCAGACCAAGCACTCGTTGCGGCATCTCCAGCGCCGCGGTCAATGCGATCGCCCCGCCCATCGACCAGCCCAGCCAGATCGCCGGCGGCGTGATCGCGGCGATCGCGGCAGCGCAGGCGCGCGGCTCCAGCGGGATGTCGCAATCGTGCGAATAGCCGTGACCGGGCAGGTCGACTACATGCATCGTGCAATGGTTTCGCAAGGCCTCGGCCAGCGGTTCCAGCACGCCGCCATGCATGGCCCAGCCGTGCAGCATCACCAGCGGCACCGGGCCGTGGCCCAGTGTTTCGACGTGCAGACTCATGGCGTTTCCACGCAGGGCGATGCCGGCGCCAGCCGCGCGTCCACCGCGATGCGTTCGTCGAACACGAAACAGTTGCCCTGCCAGTGCGCGCCGTCGGTTTGTTCCAGATATTTCAGGATGCCGCCTTCGAGCTGGTAGACATGCGGCATGCCCAGATCCTGCATGTGCAGCGCGGCCTTCTCGCAACGGATCCCGCCGGTGCAGTACGACACCACGGTCTTGCCTACGTAGCGTTGGCGATCGGCGGCAATCGCCGCGGGGAATCCGGTGAAGCTGCCGAGCCGGTAATCGATCGCGTCGGCAAACTTGCCGATCGCCACTTCGTATTCGTTGCGCGTATCCAGCAGCAGCACATCGCGGCCTTCGTCGTCGCGGCCCTGCGTAAGCCAGCGTTGCAGCGTGGCCGCGTCCACCGCCGGCGCGCGTCCGCCTTCGGGGCGAACAGTCGGCAGCCGCATGGTGATGATTTCCTTTTTGAGCCGCACGCGCATGCGGCCGAACGGTGGTGCATCGGAGATCGATTCCTTCGGCACGATGTCCGCAAAGTGGGCGTCCTCGTGCAGCCATGCCATGAAGCTATCGATCGCCATGCGACTGCCGGCAAGGAACAGGTTGATGCCTTCGGGTGCCAGCAGCACCGTGCCTTTGAGCAGCAACGCATGGCAGCGTTCGAGCACGCGCTCGCGCAGCGTGGGCAACTCGTCCAGGCTGATGAATTTGTAGGCGGAGATGTTGACGATCGACATGCGGCAGCAATTATCGGTGCAGGCGGCGGAGCAGGCGGTGATTATACGTGAGGGTCGGCGGCGGCCCGCGATGGCAACGGCAGGCGCAGGGTTTCCAGTGCGCCCAGCAGCTGGTCGACATGCGATTCGTCATGTGCCGCCGACAGCGTGATGCGCAGCCGCGCGCTGCCGGCGGGAACCGTCGGCGGGCGGATCGCGGTGACCAGCAGGCCGTGTGCTTCGAGGTGGCTGGCGGCATCCATCGCCGCCTGCGCGTCGCCGAATGCCAGCGGCTGGATCGCGCTGGTCGAGGGCATCAACGCAAAGCCGAGCTGGCTGGCACCGCTGCGGAAGCGATCGACCAGCGCGGCCAGCCTGTCGCGGCGCCACTGTTCCTCTTGCGCCAGCTGCACCGCGGCCAGCGTCGCCGCGGCGAGCGCGGGCGGCATCGCGGTGGTGTAGATGTAGGGCCGCGCGAACTGGATCAGCCCTTCGATCATCCCGGCGGAGCCGGCGACGAACGCACCGAAACATCCGAGCGCCTTGCCCAGCGTGGCCATCAGCACCGGTACCTCGCGCTGGCCCAGATTCGCGGCGCGCACGCTGCCCGCGCCGCGCTCACCGAGTATGCCGAGCCCGTGCGCATCGTCGACCATCAGCGTGGCGCGTTCGCGTGCGCACAGTGCGGCAAGTTCGCGCAACGGCGCGACATCGCCATCCATGCTGAACACGCCATCGGTGGCCAGCAGCGCCGCGGCATCGCTGCGTGTGGCCAACTGGCGTGCGGCGCCATCGACATCGGCGTGCGGATAGCGTTTCAGTTCCGCACCGGAGAGCTGCGCGCCGTCGAGCAGGCAGGCGTGGTTGAGCCTGTCCTGCACGCACACGTCGCCGCGCGCCAGCAACGCCTGCAGCACGCCGAGGTTGGCCATGTAGCCGGTGGAGAACAGCAGTGCGCGCTCGCGGCCGGTCCATTCGGCGAGTGCTTCCTCGAGCGCGGCATGCTCGGCACGGTGGCCGCAGATCAGGTGCGCCGAGGTGCTGCCGACACCTTCGTCGTCGGCCACGCGCTTGAACGCGGCGATCAGCTGCGGATGCTGCGCCAGGCCGAGGTAGTCGTTGCTGCAGAACGACAGCAGGCGGCGGCCGCCGGTTTCCAGCCACGGTCCCTGGGCGTGCTCGATCGTGCGCAGGCGCCGCCGCAGTTGCGCGCTTTCCCGCGCGGCCGTCTGGACGGCCAGTCGATCGAGCAGGTCAGGCCGCGATGGTGCGATCACGATGTTCGGCGGTCTCGAGGATGTCCGCGTGCACGGTGGCGCGCTCCTCGACCACTTCCATGGGATGCAGGTCGAGCCGGCGGAACAGCGCGCGATCCTGTTCCACGTCAGGGTTGCCGGTGGTCAGCAGCTTTTCGCCGTAGAAGATCGAGTTGGCGCCAGCGAAGAAGCACAGTGCCTGCACCGCGTCGTCCATCTGCTGGCGGCCGGCCGACAGCCGCACCATCGACGCCGGCATCAGCAGGCGCGCGACTGCGATGGTGCGCACGAACTCGAACGGATCGAGCGCGGCGATGCCGTTCAGCGGCGTGCCTTCCACCTGAACCAGCTGGTTGATCGGTACCGACTGCGGATGCTCGGGCAGGTTGGCCAGGGTCTGCAGCAGGCCGGCGCGCTGGTCGCGCGATTCGCCCATGCCGACGATGCCGCCGCAGCAGGTTTTCATGCCGGCCTCGCGCACGTGTTCCAGCGTGTCCAGGCGATCCTGGTACTGCCGCGTGTGGATCACCTCGCCGTAGAACTCCGGCGCGGTGTCGAGGTTGTGGTTGTAGTAGTCGAGTCCGGCGGATTTCAGCGATTCGGCCTGCGGACCGCTGAGCATGCCGAGCGTGGCGCAGGTTTCCAGGCCCAGGCCTTTCACCGCGCGGACGATCTCGGCGACCTTCACCACGTCGCGATCCTTCGGGCTGCGCCACGCCGCGCCCATGCAGAAACGGCTGGCGCCGGCATCCTTGGCGGCCTGCGCCCGTTCGAGCACGGCTTCCACGCTCATCAGCTTCTGTGCCTGCACGCCGGTGTCGTAGCGCGCCGCCTGTGGGCAGTACGCGCAGTCTTCCGGGCAGCCGCCGGTCTTGATCGACAGCAGCGTCGATACCTGCACCGCGTTCGGGTCGTGATGTGTGCGATGCGCCGAATGCGCGCGATGCAGCAGTTCATTGAACGGCAGCGCGAACAGCGCAGCAACCTCGGTGCGGGTCCAGTCGTGACGGATGGCGATATCGGCCATGAAGCGGCAACTCCAGTGCGTGAAGCGGAAGAGTGTGGAAGTCGCCCCGGATCGTGTCAACCAAAACGCACTGGCTTATGGTTGACGAAGGCGCGTAGACGGCGCAGCCGCTACCATCGGACCATCGAAGACGCCAGCTGGAGTGGATCGACATGAGCGAAGGGCAGGGCAGCAGCGGCAACGTGCTTGCGGCGATATGCAGCTTTTTCATCCCGGGCCTGGGCCAGCTGGTGCAGGGTCGCCTGCTGATGGCGATCGTGATGTTCGTGCTCGCCGGATTGCTGTGGATCATCCTGCTCGGCTGGTTGATCCATCTGTGGTCGATCCTCGACGCCGCGCTGTACAAGCCGGGACGCTGATCGGCCATGCGCATGGATGCGCTGAAACGACCCTGGCGGCGGATGCTCCACTTCGTGTTGCCGCTGCGCTGCCTGCTGTGTGGCGGCGCCGGTTTCGACGGCATGGACCTGTGCGCGGACTGCGCCAGCGAGCTGCCGCGCAACCGGAGCTGCTGCGCGCGCTGTGCCTTGCCGCTGGCACAGCCGCTGCCGATGTGCGGCGAATGCCTGCGCCGTACGCCGCCCTGGCACGCGGCGTGGGCGCCGTTCCGCTATGGCTGGCCGCTGGACCGGCTGGAGTCACGCTACAAATTCGGCGCCGACCTCGCCGCCGGACGCGTCTTGTCCGTACTGTGGCAACGCGAGCCGTGCCCGATCCAGTTGCCGCAGTTGCTGCTGACCGTGCCGCTGCATCGCCAGCGCCAGCGCCAGCGCGGCTACAACCAGGCGCTGGAACTGGCACGGCCACTTGCGCATGCGTTCGGCGTGCCGTTGCGGCACGACCTGCTGCAACGCGTCCGTGTCACCGATCCGCAAACCGAACTCGACGCACTGTCGCGCCGGCGCAACGTACGCGGCGCTTTCGCCCTACGTGATGGCGCCTTGCCGGCGCACGTGGCGATCCTCGACGACGTGATGACCACCGGCGCGACGCTGGCCGAATGCGCACGTCTGCTCAGACGCAGCGGGGTGAAGCGCGTGGATGTGTGGGCGCTGGCGCGGGCGCCGTCGCCACGTGGTTGAATCAAGGCACCAGTGGCTCGTTACCGGTCCCGGTCACGATCGATGCATCGTCCACTGCTTTCGCAACGAGTGCCTGGAACTCCGGTAGCGAGCAAGCCTCGTGGCGTCCGCAGCCCGGCAGATGCAATGTCGCCACGTGCATGGCCCCGATGCCGTCGACATTCGCGGCGCGCAAGGCGGCCAGTGTCGGCAGCACGACGCGGACGCGCACCACATAGTGCCCATGCGACTCGACCAGTTGATAGGTCAGCGCGCCGCCGGGAGGGTAGTCATCCGGCTGCTGCGTCTGGTGCCAGTCCACGCCAAGCAGGGCGGCCTGGCTGGCCAGATCGGTATCGTGTCCGATCAGCACTAGGGCATGCGTACCGGGGGAAGCCAGCGCCGGCAGTTTCGCCGGTTGCCCCGCGGCAGCGGCCAGCGTGGCGGCGATATGCGCAAGCATGTTGCCATTGCGCGCGAGGGCCGAGGCCGGGGATTTCTTCGAAAAGGCAAACGATGAGTTGTGCAGCGCGATGATCCGGCCAACGCCTGCGGCGTCGAGGCGGCCCCAGCCGACTTGCGCCGGTGGCAGGCCCTCGACGTATTCCAGCATCAGGTTTTCCGAAAGCGTACCGGCGTGCTTCAGCGCTTTCGCCGGATTTTCGCCGAGCACGACCTGCTTGCCATTGCTCCGCGCCGCCGCACAGCTGGCCTCGTCGCGGCAGTCCAGCAGCACCTGCTGCAGGGAAGCCATCGCTGCGAGCGGCAGTGTCGTTGACGCGGCGCCGGTGGCGTCGTTGCCGCCACCGGCGCCGCGGAACAGCGGATCGTCCTGCTTTGCCGCCAGCGCAAAGTACCCGGTATGGCAACCTGGCAGGAGTCCGTCGAGCATGGCCGAAGCGCTGTCACGATTGCGCGGCGTGCTGTCGGCGATCAGTTTCAGATGCGGGGCATCGCAGGCACCGGGCGGGATGCCTGCCGCGGAAAGGTCGCGGCGATACCACGCACCCAGCGAACGCATCAGCTGGGCGCCATGCGCCGTGAGTTGACCGGGAGCCACCGGCCATGCCGGCCACGGTTTGCTGGCATAGATGGCCAGGGCCTCCGGTGCGGCGGTCGGCGCGCGGATACCGTGCCGGATCAGCACAATCTGCATGATCACGCGATCGCCGTCCTTCGCGTGCAAGCGAAAGGGTGTGGACATCGAGACGACGGCGAGCACGGCAAGCCCGAAACGGAGCACCGGGGACATTGTCGTGCGACACGGCAAGGCAGGGGTTTCATGGGTCATGGAGGGGCTCACAATTTCATCGACAAGTCGAGGAACACGCCGCGGCCAGGCAGCCCGAAGAATAGCGCGTTGCCGCTGACCGATTGCGTGCCGGCGTACGCGGTCAGCTTGTGCACATTGAACAGATTGTTGACGTCCATGCTGATCGAGTAGCCCTTGCCGGTGAAGCCGCCGTGCTGGTTGCGGTAACCGAGCGCAGCGTCGACCGCGACGTAACCGCCCAGTCGCTGGCTGTTCTGGAAGATGCTGTTGCCGTTGTCGTCGGTGGTGTTGTCCAGTCCGTACTGCTGGCCGATGAACTTGCCCATCAGCGAGCCGAAGTAGCCTTGCGCGCTGCTGTAGAGCAGGCCAAGCGCGGCAGTGACTTTCGGCGTGGCTGCAATCTGCACGTTGCTGTGCTTGTAGGTCGCCTCGTTGTAGCTGGCGTTGCCGTACAGGCTCAGCGTGTGGGTCAGCGCGTAGGTGCCTTCGATTTCAGCACCACGGAAGACCGCGCCACCGCTGTTGATGTAGGTGTCCTCGTTGCCATTGTCGGTGGCGACTTCGGTTTCGGTGAGGAAGTTGGTGAAGTTGATGTAGTAGACATCGGCGCCGAAGGTGTAGTCGTGCGAGGCATAGGTGGTGCCGAGCTGGTAGTTGGTGGTCTGCTCCGGGCTCAGTCCGCGGGCACCGTTGACCTCGATCACGTCGATCGGCGGTGCCAGGAAACCCTTGGCCGCCTGTGCGTAGGCGGCCCATTGGTCGCTGAGCTGGTCGTGCACGCTCAGCGAGGGCAGCATTGCATGGTAGGTCGCTTCGGCATCCAGCGGCACCGGCGCGGTCTTGTTCAGCGGCGCGGTCAGTTGCCGCGTCACCTGCGAGTAGCGCACGCCGGGGCTGAGGGTGATCTTGTCGTTGACCGTCCAGTCGTACTGCAGGTACGGCTGCACGGTGTCGGTGCGGTCGCTGAGCCGGTAGTTATCGAGGAAGCCGTACTTGGTGCCGGTCTGCTGGCCGGTGGTTTCGTCGAGCGGGTACTGGTAGCGCGCATCGAGGCTGCGTTCGAGCCAGATGCCGGTGAGCAAAGTGCCCGGGCCGAGGTCGTGGCCCAGTCGCAGCACGTCGCCGAACGCATGGAAGCCCGAATCGGCGAGCTTGCCGGGCACGTCGTTGGCATAGGTGGCGACTTTCTTGCCGCTGGCGTTGTAGAAAGTCACGCTGTTATCGGCCGGATCGTTGTCGCTGGCATCACTGGTCTTGCGCGCCCAGTGATCGAAGCTGTTGTAGTAGAGCTTGTTGTCCACGTCCCAGCCGCCGATGCGGGTAGTCAGGCCGAGGTAGTTGAAGCTCGAGTAGTAGGCCGCGTTGTTGTAGCCGCTGTAGCTCTGCAGTTGCGGATCGTTGCCGAGTCCGTAGCGCCAGCCGAACTGCGCGATCTCGTCTTTCGTGGCGCCCTGCACGGTGTTCTGATGTTCGCGGTTGTAGCTGGTCACGAAGGTCAGGGTGGTGTCGCCGCCAAGGTCGCTGATGGTCTTCAGGAAGACGTGCTCGCGCTTGTCGTTGCTGCCTTTCAGATAGGTGTCGCTGGATTCCTTGGAGACGTCGGCGAATACTCGCGTGCCCGCGCCGAGCTGCCCGTCCGCGTTGATACCGCCGGCACGGGTGTTCCAGCTGCCAAGCGTGAGATAGGCGGTGATCCCGGGGATGTTGCTGGGGTCGCGCGAGCGAAGGCCCACGGTGCCGCCGAAGGTGGCATTGCCGATGGTGGAGCCGCCGCCGGGGCCGCGATCGATCTCGGCCTGGCCCAGCACGTGGTTGTTGAAATAGGACGAGGTGGTGTGGTGCAGGTCGCTGGCGTCACCGAACGGAATGCCGTCGAAGGTGATGTTGAACTGGCCATCCTGGAAGCCGCGGATGCTGATGCTCTCGTTCTTGCCCAGGCCGGGACCTTCCGGCGAGGTCACGGTGATGCTGGGCGCGTACTTGATGATGTCGTCGAAGTTGGCGTTGAAGCGCAGGCCGTCACGGATGAAGCGCTCGTCGATCACCGAGGTTGGCTGTATGGCTTCCAGCGGCGCAGCGCTGGGTGCCAGCGTATCTACGGTGTTGGCATGCACGCTGACAGCACCGAGGTTGTGCGGGGCATCGGCATCAGCCGGAGGCAGGCCGCGGGATGCCGTCGCGTCCGCGGCCGTCGCGTTTCCCGGCGCACGACCCGGCACGATGGTGACCGTGGTGGGGGTCACGAAGCGATAGTCCAGTCCAGTGCCTTTCAGCAGTTGCTTCAGTTGCTGCCGCGCGGTCAGTCCGGCCGCGGCGCCGCCGCTGTGCACGGTCTCGGCGATGTCGGAGTGATAGACCACCTGCAGATTGCTGCGACGTGCCAACAGGTCGAGTGCCTGGATCAGCGGCATCGGGCCGATAGCCTGTTCCTGCAGGGGTGCGGCAGGCGCCTGGGCGATGGCCAGCGCGGGCAACGTGGCGCCGACCAGCAGCGCGACATGGAGGGGAAGCAGCTTGTGCATGGACATGGCCTGTGTGGGGATGGGGCTGGCGACACAGCGTGCGGAATCCCGCCGTCATCGCCGGATACCCATCTACGAGCCGCCGCGAAGCGGTTCGGGTACCGGCCATTCGATGAATTTTTTCTTACAGTCGCCGCCGCCGGTGCGTTGCGGCAGGCGTGGCGCCGGATACGCGGATGCAGTGATCGTCGTGTTGAACCTGTACACCGGGCAGGCTGGCCAGGTACGCGGCGAACGCCTCCGCGTCATGCGCGTGGAACAGGCCGCTGATGCGCATCGCGGCCACCTTGGGGTCGTCGATCACCAGCGGACGCAAGGTGTACGCGTTGAAGCGCCGAGCTACCTCGGCCACCGTGCTGTGCTGGAAGCGCAGGTCCGCGGGCAACCACGCGGTGGCTTGCGCGATGTCGACATGCGTCGTCAACGCGGTGACCGCGCCATCACCGTCGAATACGGCCTGCTGGCCACTGCCGAGCGCTGCGACAACGGTATCCGGCACGGGTATCCGGCCGAGCCGGTGCTGCCATGCCGCCACCCACGGGTGCGCCGGCGCCAGCAGATTAACCTGGCCGCTGAGCACGGTGACGATGCCGCCGCTGGCCTGGCGGCGTGCGCTGAAGACAGTGCCGATGTCCTGCAGTTGGCTGTCGCCCAGTTGCACTTGCAGCGGGCGGGACAGATCCTTACCCACATCGAACAACGCACCGCCGCGAATGATCTGGATTCGTCGGCGCTGTGCGTCGAAGCGCACTGTGATGGCGCTGTCGCGATCGAGTTGCACCAGGCTGCCATCGGCAAGCTGAAGGCTGCGCCCTGCGTCGGCGCTGGAGGCATAGATATCCGCGGGCGTGTCGTGCGAACCGGGCACGAGCAGCCATGCTGCAGTCGAAAGCATCGCGACCACGCTGGCAACTGCGCCCCAGCGCCGCAGTTTTCGTGCACGTGGCACGCGCCGAGGTTGAAGAGGCGTGGATGGCATCGACGTGATGCCGGGACGCAGGCTCACGATCGCGCTCTCACTGGCTGCCAGCGCCGCCAGTTGCGTCGTGCTCATCGCTTCCATGGTCGCTGCGGCCTTCAAGTCGCCGTGCAACTGCGCGATGGCGAGGTATTCGGCGACGTGCAGCGGGGAGTGCCGCAGCCAGGCGAGAAAGTCTCGCTGTCGCGCCGGGGACAATCCCTCGCGCTGGTCGAGATACCAGCAAGCGGCCTGTTCAATGGCGCGGCGCGTGACGTGCGACGTGGAGCGACAGCCGTCATTCATAGCGGCTCAGTCCCTGGCGACAGGCGGCCAGCGCCTTGACGATGTATTTCTTCACCATGTGGGTGGAGATGCCCAACTGGTCGCCGATTTCTCGATAGCCGAGTTCGTCGCGGTAATGCATGACCAGGACCGCGCGACATTTTGGCGACAGTCGGCCGATGATCTCGCCGAGTCGTCCGCGGCGCAGCTCGCGGTCGATGCCGGCGGCTGCATCGCACGGTGTGGCGAACCGCTCGATGATGTCCTCGAGGTCATCGCTGCCCAGCGGTGCGCGCAGCTTCATCACCGCATGCCTCTTCATCAGGTTGGCGGCAATCGTGTACAGGTAGGCTTCGGGGTTGCGAACGACGTTGTCCGCTTCGCGGCCATCGGTGGCAAGCAGGCGCATATAGACCTCCTGCACCAGATCCTGGGCATCCCAGGCATGCGCGGTACGCTTCATGAAATAACGGTTGAGTGGCGCACGCTGTTCGGCAAACAGGCGCGACAATCCATGCGGCTTGTCGGACTTCACAAAGCGATTCTCGCGGTGGGCCGCACCGGAGGATCGGCGGGTCGACCGGAAACCCTAGCCGGGTTTCATGACGTGCCCATGAAACGGGTAACCAATGCCGGCCATTGGATGGATCAGCGCACCGCCAACGCCAGCACGAGGCTGATCCACACTGCGAGCCCGAGCCAGTTGTTGTGACGGAACGCGGCCAGGCAGGCGTCGCGCGCCCGGCCGCGGATCATCCACAGCTGGTAGCCGAACAGCCCGGCGGCGACCAGCAGGCCGAGCCAGTACGGCCAACCCAGCGCGGCGCGCTGGCCGACGAACAGCATGGCCAGAAGGAAGGTGGCCATCAGCACGCCGAGGATCGGCAGGTCGGCATCGCCGAACAGGATCGCGGTGGATTTCGCACCGGCCTTCAGGTCGTCGTCGCGATCGACCATCGCGTACTCGGTGTCGTACACCACCGACCAGATGATGTTGCCGATGAACAGCAGCCAGCCTACCGGCGGCACGCTGTCGGTCACCGCAGCGAACGCCATCGGGATCGACCAGCCGAACGCCGCACCCAGCACCACCTGCGGCATATAGGTGTAGCGCTTGGTGAACGGATACAGCGCCGCCAGCGCCGCGCCGGCGAACGACAGTTCGATGGTCAGCCGGTTGGTGAACAGCACCAGCACGAAGGCGAACAGCAGCAGCACGGCGAACACGATCAACGCTTCGCGCGGGGTCACCCGACCGCTGGCGATCGGACGTCCCGCGGTGCGCGCCACCTGCGGATCGAGCTTGCGGTCGGCGTAGTCGTTGATGGCGCAACCGGCCGCGCGCATCGCGAACACGCCCAGCGTGAAAATGATCAGCGGCTTCCACGGTGGAAAATCGCCGGCCGCCAGCCACAGCGCCCACCACGTCGGCCACAGCAGCAGCAATGCGCCGATCGGCCGGTCCATCCGAGTCAGCACCAGATAGTCCAGCGCTTTCTCGCGATGGCGCGTGGGCACGTTGCGAAGCAGCCAGTCCAGCACGCGGGTGGCGCGCGTCGAACTGTCCGCCGGCACCGGCGATTTCTTCACGACCGGACGCGGCGTGCCGGGTCGTGGCCGGGTCGTGGGCGACGGATTGGGTTTGCGGGGCTGGCGTTTGCGGGAGGCTGGCGACATGGTGCCAGTCTAGCGTGGCATGTCGTCCGAAACGCTGTGGCCGGTCGCGCCGGTGGCGCAGAGCCCCCTCGATGGGCCCGGCGGTATCAGCCGCCCGTGGCACGCAGCAGCAGCCGGTACGCCGGATGCTCGCTCTCGTCCACGTACGGGTAGCCGAGCGTGGCGAGAAAACCCTGGAACAGCGGCTGCTCCGCATCGGGCACCTGGATGCCGACCAGGATGCGGCCGTAGTCGGCGCCGTGGTTGCGGTAGTGGAACAGGCTGACGTTCCAGTCCGGATGCAGGTGGCGCAGGAAGCGGATCAATGCACCGGGACGTTCGGGAAATTCGAAGCGGTACAGCCGCTCGTCGTGCGCGAGCTTCGAGTGGCCGCCGATCATGTGGCGCAGGTGCAGCTTGGCCAGTTCGTCGTCGGTGAGGTCGAGCACGCCGAAGTCCTGTGCCTGGAACGCGGCGATCAGCGCATCGCGCTCGGCGCAGCTGCCGATCTGCACGCCGACGAAAAGATGCGCGCGTTCGGCATCGCCGATGCGGTAGTTGAATTCGGTGATGCTGTGCTGACCGAGCGTGGCGCAGAAGCGGCGGAAGCTGCCGCGCTGCTCGGGGATGGTCACCGCGAACACGGCCTCGTGCTGCTCGCCGACCTCGGCGCGTTCGGCGACGAAGCGCAACCGGTCGAAATTCATGTTCGCGCCCGAGACGATCGCCACCACCGCGCCATCGCACGGGCCGTGCGCGGCGGCGTACTGCTTCAGGCCCGCCAGTGCCAGCGCGCCCGCCGGCTCCGGCACGCTGCGGGTTTCCTGGTAGATGTCGCGGATGGCCGCGCAGATCGCATCGGTATCCACGGTCAGCATGCCGTCGACGTGGCGCCGGCACAGCGCGAAGGTGAGTTCGCCGACCTGTTTCACCGCGGTGCCATCGGCGAACAGGCCCACATCGTTCAGCACGACGCGTTCGCCGGCGGCTAGCGAACGCGTCATCGCATCCGAATCCGCCGCCTGCACGCCGATCACTTTCACCCCCGGCCGCTGCAGCTTGATGCAGGTGGCGATGCCGGCCAGCAAGCCGCCGCCGCCGACCGGCACGAACACCGCATGCAACCGTCCGGGATGCTGCTTCAGGATCTCCAGACCCACGGTGGCCTGACCGGCGATCACATCGGGGTCGTCGAACGGATGCACGAACGTGTGGCGGCCGGCGGCCTGCAGGCGCGTCGCCTCGGCCTGGGCATCGCTGTACGAATCGCCGGCCAGCACCACCTGCACCA
The DNA here is from genome assembly GCA_036398675.1 of Rhodanobacter sp. Lineage (GTDB taxonomy): Bacteria > Pseudomonadota > Gammaproteobacteria > Xanthomonadales > Rhodanobacteraceae > Rhodanobacter. Next base: position 97,760 of record DASWOQ010000076.1, read on the forward strand.
TCGTGCCGCCGAGGCGGCGCACGGCGTCGATCTTCATCTGCGGCGCGGTCACCGGCATCACGATGGTGGCGCGGATGCCGAGCTTCGCCGCGGCCAGCGCCACGCCCTGCGCGTGGTTGCCGGCCGAGGCGGCGATCACCCCGTGCGCGCGCTGCCCCGCATCCAGCTTCACCATGCGGTTGTATGCGCCGCGCAGCTTGAACGAGAACACCGGCTGCTGGTCCTCGCGCTTCAGCAGCACGTTGAGGCCTAGCCGCGCGGACATCAATGGCGCCGGCTCCAGCGCGCTTTCGCGGGCCACGTCGTAGACGCGGGCCGCCAGCGCACGCGCGAGCAGTTGCTGATCGGTCGGCGGTTCGCTTGCGTCCGGCAACGACGGTGCGGCGCTCAGGGCGGTGGGTTGCATCGGCTAGGCGACCGGTTCGCCGCCGACCAGCGACAGCGTGGTCACGTCGAGCACGTCGATCAGCTTGCGCGTCTGCCGCAGGATCTGCTCCAGCGTCGCCTCGTTGCCGTGAACCACCAGGGTCAACTGCGAGACGGCCGGATCGTGCGTGGCCGCGACGGTGAGCGAGTCGATGTTGTGGCTGCGCGCGGCGAACAGGCCGGCCACCCGGACCAGCGCGCCGGCTTCGTTCTGCAACAGGATGGAAAGTGTGTGGCGCATGGCGTGGGTCGTCGTCATCCTGTTCAGAACATGTCGTCGCGGGTGGCGTCGCCGTCGGCGACCTGCTCGCGCGAGGCGATGAAATCGCCGGTGATCATCTGTGCATAGCTGGCACCGGGCCCGACCATCGGATACACGCCGGCGTCCGGATCGATCATCACTTCGAGAAACGCCGGGCCGTCGAAGGCGAGGAAATCGGCAATGGTCGCGGCCAGTTCGTCCTTGTTCTCCAGCCGCTGCGCCCACTCGAAGCCATCGGCCTGGGCGGCCTTGATGAAATCCTTCTTGTGCAGGCTCTTGTCGGAGCTGGCGAAACGGCCCTTGAAGAACAGCTTCTGCCATTGCCGCACCATGCCGTCGCCGACGTTGTTCACCACCACCACCTTCACCGGCAGACCGTAGGTGGTGACGGTTTCCAGCTCGCCGATGTTCATGCGGATGCTGGCGTCGCCGTCGATATCGACAACCACCGCATCCGGCCGCGCGAACTGCGCGCCGATCGCCGCAGGGAGGCCGAAACCCATCGTGCCCATCGAGCCGGAGCTGAGCCAATGCCGCGGTTCGCGGAAGTCGAAATACTGCGCCGCCCACATCTGGTGCTGGCCGACGCCGGTACTGATGACCGCACGGCCCTGGGTGATGCGGTTGATCGCCTCGATCACCGCATGCGGCTGGATCAGCGCGCTGTCGCGGTCGTAGTTCATCGCGTGCACGCGCTTGAGTTCGGCGAGCTGCGCGTGCCAGGGTTCGTAACGCCCATCCTGTCGCGGCCGGAAGCCGCGACGTGTGCCGTACTGGCGCAATCGATCCAGCGTGCGGCGCAGGTCGCCGTTGTGATGCCATTGCACGGGCTTGACCTTGCCGATCTCGGCCGGGTCGATGTCGATCTGCGCGATGAACTTCGCCGCCGGCGCGAACTTGTCCGGCACGCCGGCCACGCGATCGTCGAAACGCGCGCCCAGCGTGAGCATGAAATCGCAGTCGTCCACCGCGTAGTTCGCATACGCGGTGCCGTGCATGCCGAGCATGTGCAACGCCAGCGGGTCGGTGGTGTCGAATGCGCCCAGGCCCATCAGCGTGGTGGTGACCGGCACGGCGAACTCATCGACGAAGGCACGCAATGCCGCGGCAGCGCCGGAGGCGATCACGCCGCCGCCGGCATAGATGAGCGGACGCTTCGCACTCTCCAGCGCGGCGAAGAATGCCGCGCACTCGGCATCGCTCACATGCGCCGACTGCACGGTTTGCAGGCGGGTGCGATAGCCGGGAATCGGCAGGCGGCCTTCGCCGCGGAAATGCAGTGCGGCGTTCTGCACATCCTTCGGTACGTCGACCACCACCGGGCCCGGCCGACCGCTGCGCGCGATCTCGAACGCGGTGCGCAACGTCACCTCGAGCCGTCCCGGGTCGGTGACCAGGAACACGTGCTTCGCGCACGCGCCCATGATGTTGCTGATCGGCGCCTCCTGGAACGCGTCGCTGCCGATCGCTGCGGTGGCGACCTGGCCGCAGATCACCACCAGCGGTACCGAATCGGCCATCGAATCGCGCACCGGCGTCACCATGTTGGTGGCGCCGGGGCCGGAGGTGACCACCGCGACGCCGACCTTGCCCGATGCGCGTGCGTAGCCGGCCGCCATGAAACCCGCGCCCTGTTCGTTGGCGGGCACGATCAGCGGCATCGGTTCGCTGCCGCTTTCCGCCGGATGCTCGGCGTTGTAGCGGAACAGCGCGTCGTACACCGGCAGGATCGCGCCGCCGGAATAGCCGAACAGTACGCTCACGCCCTCGTCGGCAAGCAGCTGCACGATCACTTCGGCGCCGGTCATCGGTTGTCCGGCGAGTGGATGGCGATCGGCGGCGATCTCGGCTTTCAGCGGTTGCGCATTCACAAGAAAAATCTCCAGGGCTACGGTAGGCAGAACGCCCTCCCCTGCTTGCAGGGGAGGGTTGGGGAGGGGTTGCTCTTCTCTTGCTCGAACGTCAAAAGCACCCCCTCCCAGCCTCCCCCTGCTTCGCAGGGGGAGGGGTGACAGTCAGCCCACCTTCTTCAGCGGTGCGGCAGCAGCGGCGCCCTTGTCCGTCGCCGGCTGCAGCCATGGCATGCGCGCACGAAGCTTCGCGCCGACCTTTTCGATCGGATGATCGAGATCGGCCTGCTTCAGCCGCTTGTAGTTGGGCAGGCCGGCCTGGTATTCGGCGATCCAGTTGCGCGCGAAGGTGCCGTCCTGGATATCGGTGAGCACCGCTTTCATGCGTGCCTTGGTGTCGGCATCGACGATCCGCGGGCCGCTGACGTAGTCGCCGTACTGCGCGGTTTCGGAAACGAACTCCAGCATGCGGGTGATGCCGCCTTCGTAGAACAGGTCGACGATCAGCTTCAGCTCGTGCAGCACCTCGTAATAGGCGATCTCGGGCTGGTAGCCGGCTTCGACCAGGGTCTCGAAGCCCTTCAGCACCAGTTCGCTGGCGCCACCGCACAGCACCGCCTGCTCGCCGAACAGATCGGTCTCGGTTTCTTCCTTGAAGTCGGTGGCGATCAGCATCGCGCGCGCGCCGCCGATGCCGGCGGCATACGACTTGGCCTTGTCCTGCGCATGGCCGGTGACGTCCTGATGCACCGCGAAGACGCAGGGTACGCCGCGACCGCGCTCGTACTCGCTGCGCACCAGCGCGCCCGGACCCTTTGGCGCCACCAGGATCACGTCGATGTCTTCGCGCGGCTTGATCTGGCCGAAGTGGATGTTGAAGCCGTGCGCGAACAGCAGCGCCGCGCCGGGCTTGATGTTCGGCTCGACCGCGTCCCGGTAAAGGGCGGGCTGCACCATGTCCGGCGTCAGCACGGCGACCAGGTCGGCGCCCTTGACGGCGTGTGCCGGTTCGACCACGGCGAAGCCATCGGCTTCGGCCTTTTTCCAGGTCGGGCCGCCGGGCCGGAGGCCGACGACCACGTCGAGGCCGGAGTCGCGCAGGTTCAGCGCATGCGCGCGACCCTGGCTGCCGTAGCCGAGTACCGCGATGCGGCCGGCGAAGGGCTGTATGTCGGAGGAAGAAGCGTTGCTCATGCGGTGACTCCTGCGTTTTTCTGGTTGGGATGTCTGGATGTCGATACGGCTGAACGCGCCGGTGACGAAGAAGGATGGGTGCTGGCGCCGTCGGAGGCGGAGCCGACCAGCAGCGCGTACTTGGCCAGCGCACCGTGGCTGACCCTCGGCTGCGGCGGCTGCCAGCCGACGCGGCGCGCGGCCAGGTCGGCGTCGGTGGAAATCTGCCGGCTGGCCGCATCGATCACGATGCGGTCGCCGTCATGCAGCAGGCCGATCGGTCCGCCGCGCGCCGCTTCCGGAGCGATGTGGCCGACCATGAAACCGTGCGTGGCGCCGCTGAAGCGGCCGTCGGTGATCAGCGCCACGTCGTCGCCGAGGCCCCGGCCGATCAACGCGGCGGTGACGCCGAGCATCTCGCGCATGCCCGGGCCGCCGGCCGGGCCTTCGTTGCGGATCACGATGACGTCGCCCTTGACCAGCGTGCCGCCCTGCACTGCAGCGAACGCGTGTTCCTCGCTTTCGAACACGCGTGCGGTGCCTTCGAAATGCGTCGTGCCTTTGCCGGCGAGTTTGAGGATGCAGCCTTCCGGTGCGAGGTTGCCGTAGAGAATCGAGTAGCCGCCGCGCGGCTTCAGCGGCTGCGCCACCGGATGCACCACGTCCTGATGCTCGGCGCGCGGCGCGGCGGCGACTTCCTCGAACAGGCTGCGGCCGGTGACGGTGGGCGCGTCTTCCAGCATGCCCGCGCCGATCAGCTCCTGCGCCACGCGCGCGCTGCCGCCGGCGCCGAACAATTCCACCGCGGTGTAGCGGCCGCCGGGCAGCAGATCGGCGATCACCGGCGTCTCGGCCGAGGCGGGCTCGAAATCCTCCAGCGTCCACTCGACGCCGGCTTCGCGCGCGATCGCCAGCAGGTGCAGCACGGCATTGGTGGAGCCGGCGGTGGCGGCGACCATGCGCGCGGCGTTGCGCAGCGAGGTGCGTGTCAGCAGTTCGCGCGGCGTGCGGTTGGCGGCGAAGCATTCCATCACCAGCTCGCCGCAGCGCTTCGCCGCGGCCGACTTGGCCGGATGCGTGGCGGGGATGTCGTTGAAGCCCATCGGCGACAGGCCCAGCGTCGACAGCACCATCGCCATCGTGTTGGCGGTGAACTGCCCGCCGCAGGCGCCGGCGCCGGGGCAGGCGTCGCGTTCGACCGAGGTCAGTTCCGCGTCGCTGATCTTGCCCGCGCCGTGCGCGCCGACCGCTTCGAACACCTGCTGGATGGTGATCGGGTGGTTGTCGTGCGTGCCGTGCGCGATGCTGCCGCCGTATAGCGCGACCGCCGGGACGTTCAGTCGCGCCATCGCCATCGCCGCGGCGGGAATGGTCTTGTCGCAGCCGCACAGCACCACCATCGCATCCAGCGAATGGCCGTTCACCGCCAGCTCGATCGAGTCGGCGATGACTTCGCGACTGACCAGCGATGCGCGCATGCCGGGCGTGCCCATGGCCATGCCGTCGGTGATCGCGATAGTGTTGAATTCCACCGGCGTGCCGCCGGCCGCGCGCACGCCTTCGATGGCGGCCTGCGCCAGCTCGCGCAGGTTGAGGTTGCACGGACTCACGTTGGACCAGGTGTGCACGATTGCCACCAGCGGCTTGGCGATGTCCGCGTCGTCCAGCCCGGTGGCGCGCATCATCGCTCGTGCGGGCGCTCGGTCGGGGCCGGTTTTCATCACATCACTGCGCATGCTTGTTCCGTGTCGTCGTGAAAAGGAGGCCGCATCCGCGGTAGAAAAAGAATGGACACCTCCATGTGTCCACACATGGGGAAACGGGTGCATTCATCCGCATGCGCGGGCGCCGGCGAAGAACGCATCGGCAGCGTCGGCGTGTTCCTCGACCGCGGCCAGCACGGCGTCGCGCACCGCCTCGGTGCCGGCGTCGCCGCCGATGTCGCGGGTGTGCGGACCATTGCGCAACACCTGGTCGACGGCGGCCTCGATCGCGGCGGCCTCCGTTTCGAGTTCCAGCGAATGGCGCAGCAGCAGTGCGGCGGAAAGCATCGCGCCGACCGGGTTGGCGACGCCCTGGCCGGCGATGTCCGGGGCGGAACCGTGGATCGGTTCGTACAGCCCGGCCTTGCCGTCGCCGATCGACGCGGAAGGCAGCAGGCCCAGCGAGCCGGCCAGCGCAGCCGCTTCATCGGTGAGGATGTCGCCGAACAGGTTCTCGGTGACCACCACGTCGTAGCGCGACGGCTGCGTCAGCAGCAGCATCGCCATCGAATCGACCAGTTGGTGTTCCACGGTGATATCCGGGTAGTCGGCGGCGATGCGCTGTACCGTGCTGCGCCACAGCCGCGAGGTTTCCAACACGTTGGCCTTGTCCACCGAGGTGACGTGGCGACGACGGCCGCGCGCCAGGTCGAAGGCGCGGTGCACCACGCGTTCGATTTCGGCGACGGTGTACTTGCATTCGTCGGTGGCGGCATCGGCAGTGCGCGTCTTGGCGCCGAAGTACGCGCCGCCGGTGAGTTCGCGCACGAACAGCACGTCGACGTTCTTCAGCTTCTCGTTTTTCAGCGGCGACAGCGCAGCCAGCGAGGGATGCACCTGCAGCGGACGCAGGTTGGCGTACACGCCGAGTGCGGCGCGCAACGCAAGCAAGCCCTGTTCGGGGCGCACCTTCGCATTCGGGTCGGACCACTTCGGTCCGCCCACGGCGCCGAGCAGCACGGCATCGGCGGCCTTGCATGCGGCGAGCGATGCCGCGGGCAGCGGTTCGCCGGTGGCGTCGATCGCGGCGCCGCCGATCAGCTGTTCCTCGAAACTGAAATCATGTTCGTAGCGCTCGGCAACGGCCTGCAATACGGCCACGGCGGCGGCGGTGACTTCCGGGCCGACGCCATCGCCGGGCAGGGTGACAAAGTGGGCTTTCATGCGGCCTTCTCCAGGGTCTTTTCGTAAGTGGTGATGGCGTCGGCGTGCAGCAGCAGGTAGCCGAGCTGGTCGACGCCGTTGAGCAGGCAGTGCCGCGCGAACGGCTCCAGTTGAAACGCAATGCGGCCGCCGTCGGGCAGCGCGATGTACTCGTCGCGCACGTCGATCGAGAGCTCGATGCCCGGATGGTCCAGCAGCCAGCGGTGTTCGGCCTCGCTCACCATGATCGCCAGCAGGCCGTTCTTCAGCGCGTTGTTGCGGAAGATGTCCGCGATCTCGCTGCACAGCACGGCCTGGATGCCGTAGTCGAGCAACGCCCACGGCGCATGCTCGCGCGACGAACCGCAGCCGAAGTTGCGCCCGGCGATCAGGATCGCGCAGCCGCGCGCCTGCGGCTGATTCAGGGGAAATGCCGGGTTGTCGCTGCCATCGGGCTGGTAGCGCCAGTCGTGGAAGCACAGCTTGCCCAGGCCACTGCGTTCGGTGGTGGTCAGGAAGCGCGCCGGGATGATCCGGTCGGTGTCGATGTTCTCGTCGACCAGCACGGCGGTGCGCGAGTGGAGGCGGGTGACGGGTTTCATGCGCGGCTCCTCGAGCTAAAGGCTTTTGCCCCTCCCCCTGCGCGCAGGGGGAGGTTGGGAGGGGGTAAAGCTCTTACTGCAAGAGCGACCCCACCCCAGCCCTCCCCTGCAAGCAGGGGAGGGGGCAGTGCGAAGGGCGTGGTCGTGCTCATGCCGCCACCTCCACTAGGTACTCGCGCGGGTCGGCGATGCGGCCCGCCACGGCGGATGCGGCGGCGGTGGCAGGGCTGGCCAGCACGGTGCGCGCGCCCTTGCCCTGGCGGCCTTCGAAGTTGCGGTTGGAGGTGGACACGACGAGCTGGCCCGGCTGCGCGAGGTCGCCGTTCATCGCGATGCACATCGAGCAACCCGGCACGCGCCACTCGGCGCCGGCGGCGGTGAACACATGATGCAGACCTTCCCGCTCGGCATCGCGGCGCACCGCTTCGGAGCCCGGCACCACCAGCATGCGCACGCCGCTGGCGACGTGCCGGCCGTGCAGCACGCGCGCCGCCTCGCGCAGGTCGGACAGGCGCGAGTTGGTGCAGCTGCCGACGAACACCACATCGACCGGCGTGCCCTGCATCGGTTTGCCGGCCTCGCTGCGCATGTAGTCGAGTGCGCGGCGTTCCTGCGCGTTGCGCGCGGCGGGCACCGGCGTGTCCATCGCGATCGCCATGCCCGGATGCGTACCGTAGGTGACGGTAGGCTTCACGTCGGCGGCGTCGATCGTTACTTCGCGGTCGAAGCTCGCGCCATCGTCGGTGCGCAATGCGCGCCAGCGTGTCACGGCCGCATCCCAGGCCGCGCCTTGCGGCGCACGCTGACGACCTTTCAGCCATGCGAACGTGGTCTCGTCCGGCGCGATCAGGCCGGCGCGTGCGCCGGCTTCGATCGACATGTTGCAGACGGTCATGCGCTCTTCCATCGTGAGCGCCTCGATCGCCGCGCCGCAGTATTCGATGACATGGCCGGTGCCGCCATCGACGCCGATCGTGCCGATGATGTGCAGGATCAGATCCTTCGCGCCGACGCCGTCGGGCAACTGGCCGGTGACGTGGATCGCCAGCGTCTTCGGCCGGCGCTGCAGCAGGCATTGCGTCGCCATCACATGCCCGACCTCGGTAGTGCCGATGCCGAAGGCGAGCGCGCCGAACGCGCCATGCGTGGAGGTGTGGCTGTCGCCGCAGACGATGGTCATGCCGGGCTGGGTGGCGCCGAGCTCGGGACCGATCACGTGCACGATGCCGCGGTCGGCGCTGTCCCATCCGTACAGGTCGACGCCGAATTCGCGGCAGTTGGTTTCCAGTTGCGCGACCTGCGCCTTCGCCTCGTCGTTGGCATAGGGGCGTTCGCCGTCCGCGGTTGCAGGCAGCGTGGGCGTGGAATGGTCCAGCGTTGCCAGCATGCGATCGGGTCGGCGGAGTTTCAGCCCGCGCTCGCGCAGTTCGCTGAACGCCTGCGGCGAGGTGACTTCGTGGACCAGATGCAGGTCCACATAGAGGATCGCCGGGGTCGCCTCGGTTTCGGCGGCAACGACATGTGTTTCCCAGATTTTCTCGAACAAGGTCTTGGCAGTCATGCCGTAGCTTCCAGTTGTTTGTGCGCTCGTCCATGAGCGCGGGAATCAGCAGGTGGCGTCTCGTGATCGGCGGTGGTCGCACCGACATAACTCAGCCAGCCCCGGCGGTCTTCGGTGCGGCCATCGAACAAGCCGAAAAAGGCCTGGCGCAGCGAGTGGGTGATCGGTCCCGGCGTGCCGTCACCGACGAGCTTGCGATCCACCGATCGCACCGGCGTGATCTCGGCGGCGGTGCCGGTCATGAACACTTCGTCGGCGCTGTACAGCGACTCCCGCGGCAGGTCGCGCTCTTCCACCACGATGCCCAGATCGCCGGCCAGGGTGATCACCGCATCGCGGGTGATGCCGGCCAGGATGCCGGCGCTGGATGGCGGCGTGAGCAGCTTGCCGCGCTTGACCAGAAAGAGGTTTTCGCCGGCGCCTTCGCTGAGCAGGCCGTTATGGCCGAGCGCGATACCCTCGTCGTAACCACCGCGACGCGCCTCCAGTCCGATCAGCTGGCTCGACAGATAATTGCCGCCGGCCTTGGCCCAGCTCGGAATCGTGTTCGGTGCCGGTCGCTGCCATGACGACACGCAGACGTCCGCGCCGCGTTCCGCCGCATCGCCCAGGTAGGCGCCCCAGTTGAGCGCCATGATCGCCACTTCGACCGGCGCACCGTTGCTGGGCAGCACGCCGAGACCGCCCGCGCCGCGGAACACGATCGGCCGCACATAGGCCGAGGCCATGTCGTTCGCGCGGATCAACTCGAGGCAGGCAGCGTTGATCTCTTCCTCGCTGTGGCCGATCTCGATCTCGTAGATGCGCGCGGATTCGAACAACCGCTGCGTGTGCTCGGCCAGCCGGAAGTACGCCGGGCCACGCGGCGTGGCATACACACGCTCACCTTCGAACACCGACGAGCCGTAATGCAGCGCATGCGTGCTGACGTGGACATTGGCATCGGCCCACGGCTTGATGCGGCCGTTGTGCCAGAGGAACTCGGTGCTCATGCGGAAACTCCCTGCGGTTTCTTGATGGTGACCGGCGTCTGCCGTTCGATCCGGTTGACGATGGCCAGCGCGGCGAGCGCGGTCGCCTCGACGATGTCGGTGCTCACGCCGTCGCCGCGCCATTCGCGCGATGCATGCCGGGCGGTCAGCTGTGCGTGGCCGTGCGCATCGCCGCCCTCGCTCATCGCGTCGACCTGGAAGCGGGTCAGTTCCAGCGCGGTGCCGGTGGCGCGTTCGATCGCGCGCAGCACGGCATCGACCGGGCCGTCGCCGATCGCCGCTTCGCTGACCTCGTGGCCGCGGTCGTGCGCGAGCTTCACCGAGGCCGAGGCGCTACCCAGGTGCGAGCTGCTGTGCAATTGCACGATGCGCCACGGGCCGGTGGCGTCGGGATCTTCACCCTGCGCCAGCGCGTGCAGGTCTTCATCGTGCAGTTCGCGGCCGCGGTCGGCCAGCACCTTGAAGCGCGCGAAGATTTCGTCCAGCGCGGCGTCGGCCGGCGTGTGGCCCAGCGTCTGCAGCCGCTGGCGCAGCGCGGCGCGGCCGGAATGCTTGCCCAGCACCAGCGTGGTCTCGGCAATGCCGACGTCCTGCGGACGCATGATTTCGTAGGTGCCGCGATGCTTCAGCATGCCGTGCTGGTGGATGCCCGACTCGTGCGCGAACGCATTGGCGCCGACGATGGCCTTGTTGCGCTGGACCGGCTGGCCGGTCAGTTCGGTCAGCAGGCGCGAGGTGCCGTAGAGGCGGCGCGTGTCGATGCGCGTGTCGATGCCGAAGTACGGTGCGCGTACCTTCAGCGCCATTACGATTTCCTCCAGCGACGCGTTGCCGGCGCGTTCGCCGATACCGTTGATGGTGCATTCCACCTGACGCGCACCGGCGCCGACCGCGGCGAGGCTGTTGGCCACCGCCATGCCCAGGTCGTCGTGGCAGTGGCTGGAGAAGATCACCTTGTCCGCGCCCTGCACGTGGCGGCGCAGGTAGGCGAAGAACTCGGCCATCTCGCCCGGCGTGTTGTAGCCCACGGTGTCCGGAGCGTTGAGCGTGGTGGCGCCGGCCGCGACCGCGGCGCTGAATATCTCGGCGAGGAATTCCGGTTCGGTACGCGTGGCATCCTCGGCGGAAAATTCGACCTCGTCACACAGGTGGCGGGCGCGTTCGATTGAGGCGATCGCGGTGTCGAGCACCTGCGCCTTGCTCATGCCCAGCTTGTGTTCGCGATGCAGCGGGCTGGTCGACAGGAACAGGTGGATGCGCGAACGGCGCGCCGCCTCGAGTGCGCGTGCCGCGCTGTCGATGTCGCCGTTCTGGCAGCGCGCCAGGCCACACACGGTGGTGTGCTTCAGCGCCTTGGCGATCTCCGCGACCGCGGCGAAGTCGTCCGGCGACGCCTGCGGGAAGCCTGCCTCGAGCACGTCCACGCCGAGCGCTTCCAGCGCGAGCGCCATGCGCAGCTTGGCGCGCCGGTCCATCGAGAAGCCCGGCGCCTGTTCGCCGTCGCGCAAGGTGGTGTCGAAGATCCGCACGCGATCGGCCGCTACATCGGGCTCGCTGGCGTGGGCTTGATTCTGGTCGGGGGATTTCATGGTGGCTCCGCTGTGTGTGCGTCGCCGAAGGCATAAAAAAAAACCCCGCATCCGTTTCCGGGTGCGGGGTTCTTTGGGAATCTTCAGGTTCGTTTCTAGCTACCTGGATTGTGCCCTCAGCCCGCACCTCCGTTGGTAATAAGGAGTACGAGTACAAGGGCAAGAAGGAGCGTGCCGCGAAGCTGCAGCAAGCCGGCGACCGTCAGGAGACGGCTGCTTTCGGCGGTGCGGCGGTGGCTGTTGCGCTGCGACATGCCGTTGACCGTAAGCGATGTGTTCGCGGCGTGTCAACAGTTTAATTTGAAACCTTTTCGCTCCCGTGCGGATTTTTGTTTGGACGGCTAGCCATCCGAACGTTTTGACGGCGGATTTCGTTCAGAGCTGCGGCAAGGCTCGTCCATGGCGACAGGCCAGTGCGCTGGCGTATGGTTGATGGTGTCCAGAACTGCGGCAATCGCGTGCGCGCGAAGCTTCAGTTGTGCGCATCGAGCAGGGCCAGCAGCCCCTGCCGACGTCTCATCGAAAGCTTGCGAACGGCCTTGAGCACTTTCTGTTCGTCCGGGCTCAGGATGTCATAGCCTTTGGCTTCTTCGCTGATGGATTGCGGTACCAGCATTGGTCCTCGCCCTGTCGCCAGCCAGTTCAGGCTGACCCGGCAGTCGTCGGCGATCTCGATCAGCCGGCCGAGTTCGGGCATGGCGCGACCGGCCAGCCACAGCCGTGCCGTCTCGCGTGCAATAGCGTAGTGATTGGCCAAAGCCGTCGTGCGCTGTCGACCCGGGGGAATCGACGTGCGGTCGAGCGCCTGCTGCAGGCGTTGTCCAAAGTGGCTGGAAGCGGATGCTTTGAGGCTCATGTGCCCGCGCAGTGTTGCATTCGCGACAGGCCGTAAATCCAAACAGGGATGGTTGACAATGGCAATTCATAATGGCTAATTTGGGCAATGCGTCATGGGTTGACGGCTTCCTCACGGGAGTGAGGAGGCCGTTGCTGTCAGGTTGACAACAGATTTGCGTGTGCCTGTGCGGACGTGCGCGAACGGCCAAGGAGGCACCGTGGACGAGCCGCTGACCACATTTATATTGCAGTTGCGTCTGACGCAGCCAGAACTCAGCAGCCTGCTGATGGCTCAGATAACCCAGGCCAGGCATAGCCGGCTGACGCTTGGCCGCGACCATCCGGTCACGGACGTCGACCGGGCCACGCTGGAAAAGCTGGTATCGGCGCAGCGGCAGGCATTGGCTGATGCGGGGAAGGCGGGTTAGGCCCTTTGCGCCTCATGCCTTGAGCGCGGTATCGAGATAAAGCCGCAATGCAAGGCGCAGTTGTGCCAGTACCGCATCGCGTCCCCGCAATCCCGGTTCGGCCTCGAGGGCCACCGCGGCCTTCATCCATTGCAGGGTCACCACCGCGGCGGCCTGCAGCATGGTGTTGTCCAGTCGCGGGGCGTACAGGGCAAGCAGGGCCGCCAACCGTCGACGCAGCTCGCGGCGGATTTTCCGGCTGTGCCGCGAAGGCAGCGAATTGACCGCCTCGGCCAGTGCCGCGAAGGTGGGGTGGTGCCGGCGGAACTCCACCAGCAGGCCGCTCAATCGTGCCGCGAGCCGGCCGATGTCCCGGTCCGGCAACTGCCCGGCCAGCGCATCCATCTGCGCGTAGAGCGTCCTGGCGTAGCGGTCGAGCAGCGCCAGTGCCAACGCCTCCTTGGTCGGGAAGAACTGGTACAGCGAACCGATCGAGGCGCCGGCACGCGCGGCGATCTCGGTCATGGTGGCGGCGTCGTAGCCCTTCTCGACGAAATAGGCGGCTGCGGTGTCCAGCAGCACGGCGACACGTTCGTGTCCGCGTTTCCTCTGCGGCGCGCGCGCGCCAGCGGTTGATTTTCGTGAGGTCATCCTCATAAACTCCAAGGTGAGGATACCCTCACATTCACGTCCGGAGAATCCCGTGGAAAAGCTTGATCCGCGCAGCACAGCGCTGGTGCTCATCGATTTGCAGAAGGGTATAACACCTTACGCGGGCGGTCCGCACGGCGCGGCCGAGGTGTGCGAACGCGCGGGCCGGCTGGCGGCGCGCTTCCGCGAACTGGGTGCGCCGGTAGTGCTGGTGACGGTGGGCTGGTCGAAGGATTTCGCCGATGCGCTGAAGCAGCCGGTGGATCAGCAGGCGCCCATCAGGGCGTTCCCGGACAACTGGCTCGAACTCGTCGACGAACTGGCGGTGACCGACGGCGACATCCATATCACCAAGCGCCAGTGGGGCGCGTTCCACGGCACCGAGCTGGACCTGCAACTGCGCCGTCGCGGCATCACGCAGATCGTACTGGGCGGCATCTCCACCAACATCGGCGTGGAATCCACTGCGCGTGCCGCGTACGAGCACAACTATGCACTGATCCTGGCCGAGGACGCGATGAGCGCGGCGAATGCCGAGCAGCACAAGTTCGCGGTGGAGACGATCTTTCCCCGGCTCGGTCGCGTGCGTTCGACTTCGGCGATCCTCGATGCGCTGGCCTGACTCAAGTCATTTCGCCGACGCGTCGAAAGAGCGGCGCGGCTCAATCGGCAACGTGTTCGAGCAGCCATTGCCGCAAGGCGTCGTCGCTGGCGGCCAGCGGTTCGGCCTGCGCCGAGCGCCATAGCATGGCCGCCAGTGCCTCGGGCACGTTCACGGATCGGCCGATCAACGGTTCCACCACGCTTTCGAATTTCGCCGGATGCGCGGTGGCGATCACGGCCCACGGCATGTCGTTGCCGTCGTCGCGCAGGCAATCGAGTACATGCATGGCGGTTGCGGTATGCGGGCACAGCACTTCGTCGTGATCGCGCGCATGGGTCTGGATGGTCTGGCGGATCGTCGCATCGTCGACGCTCTGCGCCTGCAGTAGCGCACGTAGTTGCTCTTCGTCGGGAAACGTCCAGCGCAGCCGCTCGAAATTGCTGGGCGCGCCCACGTCCATCGCGTTGGCGAGGGTGGCGACCGCTTCGCGCGGCGCGTACCGGTCGCCCGCGAAATAGTCCGGCAAGGTGGCGTTGGCATTGCAGGCAAGCTGCACGTCGCCGATCGGCAAGCCCATTTCCCGTGTCCACAGGCAGGCCATCGCATTGCCGAGGTTGCCGGTGGGCACGATGAAATTGAGCGGCGTGCCGTGTGCGCGCCACCAGCCCAGCGCGGCGTGCGCGTAATAGCTCATCTGTGGCAGCAGGCGGCCCAGGCTGATGCTGTTGGCCGACGACAGCGGCACCGTCGCCTGCAGCGTGGTGTCGTTGAGCGCAGCCTTGACCATGCGCTGGCAATCGTCGAAGCGGCCGGCCACGCGCAACGCGTGGATGTTGTCGCCGAAGCAGCCCAATTGGTGCGCTTGCCGCGGCGACACCTTGCCGTCGGGATAGAGAATCACCACGCGCACGCCGGGTTGGCGATGGAACGCGGCGGCGACCGCCGCGCCGGTATCGCCGGACGTCGCTACGAGGATCGTCAGGTCCTGCGCATTTTTCCGCGGCAACCGTTGCAGGCAGGCGGCGAGGAAGCGCGCGCCGAAATCCTTGAACGCGGACGTCGGGCCATGGAAAAGCTCCAGCATTGCCGCACCAGGATGAGCCGGAAGTTCGCGCAGCGGTGCATCGAAGATGAAGGCTTCGGCACAGATTGCCGGCAGATCACCAGCTAGCGGATCGTCCGCGAAAAATGGCGCGAGCAATACGGCGGCGGTGTCGGTCAGGGTGCCATGCGGATCGAAGGCATCCACGTCGATGCGCGGCAACGCGTCGGGCACGTACAGACCGCCGTCGGATGCCAGCCCTGCGGCAATCGCGTGGCTGATCGGCACCGACGGCGAGGCGTTTCGCGTGCTGTGGTAATGCAACGGCGCCGGCCCGCTCATGCATCGGCCTCGATCGGCGGAATCAGCGCGGCTGCCGGACCGTCGATCGGCGACACCCGTGCATCGCTGTCCAGCCCCGCTTCGGCGAATGCCGCCTGCATCGCCAGTGTCGCCGCTTCCGCATCGCTGCGGTTCTCGTACCAGCCGAATACGCTGGGGCCGGCGCCGGAGATGCTGGCGCCCATCGCGCGATGATCGAGTGCCGCCTGTTTCACCCTCGCGAAGTTCGGAATCAGCGGTGCGCGCCGCGGCTCCACCAGCACGTCCTTCAGGCCTTCACGCACCAGTGCGGCGTCGCCGTGCCAGCAGCCGGCCAGCACTAGCGCGAGGTTGGAACTCTGCGCCACGAACTCGCCCAGTTCGTAGTGACCGGCCAAGGCCGCGCGTGCCCTGCGGGTTTCCAGCACCACGTGCGGATGCACCAGCGCGCAGTGCCACTCGGCGGGCAGCGCGATGCGCAGCAGGCGTTCGTGGGTGGCCAGTACCAGGCCGCCGAGCAGCATCGAGCCCAGATTGTCGCCGTGGCGACTGCCGCTGGCGACGGCTTCGCCGTCCAGCGCGAAGCCATACAGCGATTCGCGCGGCAGCGACTGCGGCAGCAGCGCGTTCGCCGCCACCAGCGCCGCCACGCAGGATGCCGCCGATCCGCCCATGCCCGAGCCCAGCGCGATGCCCTTGTGCAGCACCAGTTCGAAACCATGCTGCAGGCCGAGTGCCTTGCGCAGTGCCATCAGCGCGACACCGGCGGTGTTCTGCCGCGGGTCCATCGGCAGGTCGGTGACGCAGCCATGGATCGCCGCGATGCGCACCACCGGCTCGTCGATGCGGCGCACTTCGGCGCGATCACCCGCGCCGGCGACGCTGTGGCCGAGCAGGTCGAAGCCCACGCCGACATTGCCGACGCTGGCCGGTGCGAAGGCGTATGCGACTTGCTGCGGTTTGGCGCGACGGGATGACGACATTTCGGGTTCCATCAACAAGGTGTTCATGCGCGGGCCTCCAGCGACTCGGCGACACGCAGCAGATCGGTGAACACGCCGGCAGCGGTCACTTCCGGACCGGCGCCGGGGCCCTGCACCGACAGCGGATTGTCGCAGTAACGGCGGGTGCTGAACTGCACGATGTTGTCGGTCAGCCGCGTGTGCGCGAACGCATGCGTGGCCGGCAGCGCCACCAGCCGCACGCTGGCGCTGCCGTGTCCGTCCAGGTGCGCCACGTGGCGCAGCACGCCGCCCTCGGCGCGCGCCTCGGCCAGCTTCGCAGCCATCGCTGCATCCAGCTCATGCAGCCGCGACATGAAATCTTCCAGCGGCAGCGCCGCCAGCTGCGGCGGCACCAGGCTCTGCAGGTCGACATCCTCCAATGACAGCGGCCAGCCTGCCTCGCGCGCCAGGATCACCAGCTTGCGCGCCACGTCCAGGCCGGACAGGTCGTCGCGCGGATCCGGCTCCGTGTAGCCCAGCGCATGCGCCTCGCGCACCAGCGCCGAGAACGGCTGCATGCCGTTGTACCGATTGCATAGCCAGGCCAGCGTGCCGGAGAACATGCCTTCCACCGCCAGCAGTTCGTCGCCGGTGTCGAGCAGGTCGCGCAGCGTCTGCACCACCGGCAGGCCGGCGCACACGGTCGCCTCGTAGCGGAACCGGATGCCGTCGGCGCTGGCGGCCCGGATCGATTTCCAGCGCTCCAGCGAACCGCTGCCAGCCAGCTTGTTCGGCGTGACCACATGCAGGCCGGCGGCGAGCCAGCCGGCGTAGCGCTCGGTCACCGCATCGCTTGCGCTGCAGTCGATCAGCAGTGCGTGGCGGTTATCGTCGCCGCGCACATGCGCGGCGAACTCGTCCAGATTGGCGGGTCGCCAGATCTGCGCGCGTTCGCCCGAATGAAGACGGTTGGCGTGGTTGAGTTCGGGATCGTCGCAGTCCAGCCACATCCGCCGGCTGGCGGCCACGCCGCACAGTTGCAGGTCCAGCCCGGTTTCGCGCATCAGCCGCGGTTGCGACGCGCGCAATTGCGCCATCAATGCACTGCCGACGCGACCGGGACCGATCAGGCCGACCGCCAGCGTGCGCCGGCGCCGGGTGCTCGGCACGGCCAGACGGAACGGTGGCAGATGGACCGCAGGTTGAGACGCACAGATATTCACGATGACCTCCAGTGAGGCCCGTGCTCGCTGGCGGATCGGCTTGTACTGTGGGAATGCACCGGCCCGCCTCATCGAGGGCGGGGCCGTTGCGTAGTAGAGAACCTATTCGCGCACGGACACCCACCCCGACCTAGTCGTGGTGGTGGTCGTAATCGCGATGGTGTTGCGAAGCATGTCGATCGCTGCCGGCCACGCCGCACGCCCGGCGAAAACCGGGGCGGAGTGCGTGCGTGCTGGCGTGGAGTGCGCTGACATGCCCCGACCATACGGGGATTGCTGCGGCGTGGTCAATAGATGCATTTGCAACTTCCTGAGGCGGGTGCCGTCTCCGATTCAGGCGGAAGGATCGTCCCGCCTGGAGCGCATCACTTTTCCGAAATGGTTCGACAGGTGCGTGCCGAGCGCCAGCCCGCCCAGAACGAAGACCAGGAAACCCAGGTTCAGGCCGATGGCCACGCCACTGACGGAAAGCAGCGCGAGCCCGGCCAGCAGGTTGAGCGCGCCCCACAGGAAATTCACCAGCGCCGGCGAATTTCCGACACCGCGAGGCTTGGCGAATGGCGTGGGAAACGGCATGCCCTGCAATCCCGCCACCAGGTGCGGGACACCGTTGCAGTGGAAGGCGCCTGCGAAGAATGCGGCAACGTAGTTCATGCTTGTCCACCCGTCAGTTTGAAAATGCCGCATACGCCATGAAGGCGAGCGATTCACAAGCGCTGCACCAGCACCAGTTCGGAAGAGTCAGGCAGCGGCAATGCGACCGTGATGCCAGTCTGCATCAACACATTCCCGGACAGCTCGGTCGTGGGTGCGCTGCCGTCATGGAAATGCAGGCGATAGTTCCGCTCCGGCTGCAGTCCTTTCAACACGAAGCGGTGCGATTTTTCGCCGTCGTTCGATCCGCGAAAGGCATACAGCACTCCCTTGCCGCTCGTCGCATCGAAGTATTCGATGCCGTCCCAGCCCTTGCCGTCGGGTCGCGGACTGACGTGATACAGATCCGCGCTGCGGATCAGCGGACGCAGCGTCGACTTGTAGAAGCGCAGTTCTTCGATGGCATCGTCGTGCTGCTCGCGCGTCCAGCTTGTGGTGTCGAGCATCAGGGTGAACCAGCCCATCATGCCGCTGCGGAGCATAGTGCGGAAATTCTCGATGCGCGGCGTCGGCCACTGCTTCACATAGGTTTCGAGCATCGCCGGCGGCAGCACGTGGCTTGCGTCGTAGAACGCCTGCCGGTTCGACAGCGGGTCGTATGCATCGACGATCGAGAAATAGTCGCCGACCGCAGCGCTGCCGAAATCGACCATGCGGCCGCCATCGTTGCAGATTTCCAGCAGCAGGCCGGGATGTGCCTGCTTCAGCGCGCGGTAGATGGCGTAATACGCACGCGTGGCGTGGTAGCTCACGTCGGTCGAGTTGGGCCCGTAGGCCCACTGGAAGCCTTCGTCCTCATAGCGGTGCACCTGCCGCGGATCGCAGGTCGCGTGCGGATGATCGGCATGGTCGCAACCCTGCGCGATCATGTAGCCATCGTGTTCGAGCATGTCCAGGCGGTAGTCGCGCACCAGCCGTTCGACTTCCTTCGCCACCCAGGCCTTTGCATCGGGCTGGCCGATGTCGATGGTGATGCCCTTGAACTCGCCGGGCTTCCAGCCAGGCGGCGGATCGGTGGTGAGCCAGTCGCGCGTTGTAGGGTGCAGCACGCTCATCGCCGTGGCCTGCGCGCTGTTGCCAGCCTGCGCCCAGTCGATCCACAGGCCGAACTTCAGGCCGCGGCGGTGCGCGGCGTCGGCGATGGTCGCCAGTCCCTGCGGGAATTTTCGTGGATCAGGCACCCAGTCGCCGACATCGCGGAACCAGCCGGCATCGAGGTGGAACATCTCGAAACCTAGCGCCGCCGAAGCATCGATCATGCTTCGTGCCTGCGCCGCATCGATCGCCATGCCGCTGCCCCAGCTATTGTTGACCAGCAGCGGGTAGTGCGGATCGCCGACGTGGCGTGGATCGTTCAGCACCTCGCGAACCCAGCGCCGCAGCACGTTGCTCGCATCGTCGACGCTGCCGTGGATGGCACCGAGGAACACCGTGGGCGTAGTGAAACCCTCGCCCGGCTGCAGCCGCGTTTCGAACGGGCCAGGCGAAGGATTGAGTCCCGCGCTCCCTTCCAGCACAGCGCCATGGCGCTGCACGCGCATCGCGATGCGCCCGCTGAATTCCACGCCGAGATACCAGCCGTCCGTCGCATCGTCGCCCGGCGAGCGCAGCAGCATGTACGGAATGATCTCGCGCGGCTCGCCCTTGCGCGGATGCGCATACGTGCTCGATTCGCCGAGCCAGCGATAGCCATCGCCCACGTCGACGAGATGCGTGCCGACCGGCGGCGCCTCGCCCGCGCCCTTGTCGATCCACAATTGCTGCAGCGGACGGGATGCTGCGACGTTCCAGCGAAAACGGAAGCTGTCCTGCAGCGGCAGCGTGATCGCGCCACCGGTCAGGTTTTCGATCCGGATCGTGTGTTCCAGCGGCCCGTGTGCCGCGCGTGCGCGCCATGTCCATGTGAGCCGCAGCTTCGGCACGTCGCTCTCGTATACCGCATCGACGACATCGCCCTGCAGGCGGCTGGTTGTGCGGTCGAGACGCCAGCGCAGCGGCTGGTCCCTGCCGTCGATAGTGACGTGATCGATCAGCGTCGTGGCATCTGTGCCCTTCCATCCAGCGCCCGATGCCGACGAAAGCTGCATGAGCTGCGGAGTTGATGGCTCGAGCCGGAGAACCAGTTGGGTATCGCGGTTGCCCACCCGCTCGACATTGGATTGCGCAGCCAGCGATGAAGGAACGTGCAACATGGAAAGCGCAATCAGGATGACGGCGATACGATGCATTGTCTGGAGCCGCCTCATTCGCGCGCAAGTCGCATGGAATTTGCAGGTTTGGCAGAACGCCTGATTTATCAATCAGTGCACCCTACTGCATCGTCCACGTTGCGGCACGGTCCGGTTCAATGAATGAATCGAAGCGTCGTTTTTGATTCGGCCAGGCTGGTTGCTTCAGATGGGTTGCCTGTCCGGATTGCAGAATCCGGAAGCCATCGTATCGAACCCGATTTTTCAGCAAAATTCCGTCTTTGAAACGGACTGAGGTGGGATAGATCGACCACGCCAATCGCTGCGCAGCAGCATCCGTGCCTACAGTCAAACCTTCCTCAGATAGCGCAACGGTTATCTCTGATCCGAAGCCCGGTCGTCGTTTGAACTTCATAAGAAGCCCTCGCTTTGTTGCCAATATTCCAACGACGAAGACCAGGCAAAAAATCCCGATAAACAGGGGTGACACGCACCATCATCGATGCATTGCCTCCGGCGACTGCCACAAATGCGCATATCGTACCGACGATTCCGAACTGAATGGGCAATCGAAGTAGAAAGGGTCCCAGCCGGTATTGTCGTTCTATGACTGTCTTGAAATAGGCGGGGTCGCATCGAAACTTGTATGTGACCGGCATATCGTGCTCCCGGCGAGTCTACTTACCACCTAATTGGGCCAAGGCCCTCTCCACTTCTTCGATGTTAACTAAGGATCGCCAGCGGACAGTTGGATATCAAGAACCTCAACGCGACAGATCGATCGCATACATCGCCGTGCCGTCGCCGCGGTCCTTGATCTGACGGATGTTATCGAGGCCGGCGGCGTGTGCGATGTCGAGCTTGCCGCTGGCGGCGGTGAAGGTGACGGGTCCACGCACTTTCAGCGGTGCGAATGTCCACGAGGTCGGCTCCAGATCCTTCGCGCCGAGCTGGCGGTGGTGTTGCAGCCATTGCGCGACGATCTCGCGGGTGCCGTCGGGCGCGGCGAGCACGATGTTGTTGCCGTCGAGGCCGGGGAAGTGGCCGCCGCCGCTGGCGCGGTAGTTGTTGGTGACGATGATGAAGGGATCGCTCGCTGCCACCGACTTGCCCCGGTAGCTCAGCAAGGTGATGCGTTGGCCGGCAGGTTTCGACACATCGATGACGTAGCGGATACCGCCCTGGATCTGGTCGAAGTTGTAGCCGGTGAAGTGCGAGTTGATCAGCGGCTGCTCACCACTCTTGGATGGATCGATCCGGTTGAAGCGACGCGCCGATTGTTCCAGCCAGCTCTTCAGTCCGGCGCCGTCGGTCTTCACCGCGGCGAGCGTGTTCGGATAGAAATAGAGATCGGCGGCGCTGCGCAGGGTGAGCGGGCCGGGTGCGACATCGGTGTAGTCATCCGGTCCGCCGAAGCCGGTGCGGAACGCGGCGGCGGCGGCGAGCACCGGTATGTTCGCCAGCTCGGGGTGCGAGCGCGGAAGTTCGCTGCGCACGTAGTCGATCTGCGCGGCGTTGACTGGCGATAGCGCGGTCATGTTGCCTTCGTCGGCGAAGTAGCTGCTCATGCGCAGCGTGCTCTCGCCGATCGGCGTGTTGACGTAGGCGATCGCGGCCTCATGCGCCTGCTGCACCAGCGGCGCGATCTGCGGATCGGCCGGTACGCACTGGTTTTTCTGCGGACAAATCGGCCGCACTTCGCTGTGCGTGTTGTTGAGGTCGACCACCCAGCGACCGCCCTGGCGATTCAGCACCAGCTGGATCACGCCCAGGTCGCGACCGAAGAAGCCGCCCATCACCGCCGGCACATTGCGCACGAAACCGAGCCGCGCATCGACGTCCTTCATGCCGGCATAGCGCGGGCCGGGAAACTCGGTGTGCGAGTGGCCGAGCAGCAGCACGTCGATGCCTGGCACGCCGGCGAGATACCAGCCGCCGTTTTCCATTTGCGACGTGTAGGGAGCCGTGTCGAGGCCGCCGTGCAGGATCGCCACGATCAGGTCGGGATGCTGCGCCTGCAATTGCGGGATGTACTTTTGTGCCGCTTCGATCACGCCGCTGACGGTCACCTTGCCGCCCAGCTTCTGCTTGTCCCACTGCATGATCGGCGGCGGCGTGAAGCCGATGATGCCGATGCGCAGCGGCACGCTGACCTTGCTGCCGTCTGCGGTATACGCCTCGACGGTTTTCGTCACCACCGTCCACGGCTTGAAGATCGGCGAACCGTCGCGCGCGCTGTAGACGTTGGAAAGCACCAGCGGAAAGTGCGGGCCAGCGCAATGATCCGTATGCCCACCGTCGACGTTCATCGGCGTGCCGGTGACCTGCGAGAGGAAGCCCAGACCGTAGTTGAACTCGTGGTTGCCGGCGGTGCCGCCGTCGTAGCCCATGGTGTCCATCGCGCGATAGATCGCCAGCTCCTGGTCGCAGCCCACCGGTTTCACCAGTGCCTGGTAGTCGGCCAGCACGCTGCCCTGGATGGTGTCGCCGCTGTCGAACAGGAAGCTGTTGGGGAATTCGGCGCGCGCCCGGCGGATCAGCGTGGCAGTGCGTTCGTAGCCCAGCGAGTTGTCCGCCTTGAGCTTGTAGTAGTCGTAGCTCAACACGTTGGAATGCACGTCGGTGGTTTCCAGTATCGCCACCTTCGCGCTTGCGCCGTCGGGCAGGTTCACCGTGCGGCTGGTTTGCGAGGCACAGCCGACGAGCAGTGCGGCGATAAGCGTGATGAGGGAAAGGTGGCGTATCGACATGGGATTCCGTGCGGTGCGTGCGGGTTCGAACGGGGAAAACTAGCAGAGAAAACTAGCAAATCGCATGGTCGTTTGCGCCGCGCGCCCGATGCGCATCCCCAACGCCAGCGGAATGGTGTGGCGGACCGCAACGTTTGTTGCCGATGCAAGACCGTAAGATGGCGCCCCGGTGACAGCCGGGTCGTGTCGGGGGGACAGACTTTTCATGCTTCGAAATATCTTGCACATTGCGCGCGCCGTGCTGTTGCCGGCGTGCGCGCTGGTGCTCTTCGGCCTTTGCCTCGACGCCACGGCGATGCAGGAGCCGCAGCCGCTGCAGCGGGCCTTCATCACCTGCCTGATGCTGTGCACGATCGGCATGCTGCTGTTCGCGTTCGGGCGTTTCGCCTTCGCCGTGCTGCTCGGCGGCGGCCTGTTTGTCGCGCTGAAATTCCTTTCCGTGTTGAAGCTGCGTTATCTCGATGCGTCGCTGATGCCGTCGGACTTCCTCTATTTCGCCGGCACCAGCCTGATCGATACGTTGCGGCACTATCCACATCTGTATGCGCTCGGTGCGGGCTTGTGCGCGCTTCTACCGCTTGCGCTCTGGTTCGTCTGGCGCCGGGACTGGCGTGTGCCGGCAGGCCTCGGTCGCCGCGCTGCGCTGATTGTGCGTGCGGGTGGGCTCGCGCTGTGCGCGTTCGCTTTCTGGGCCTGCATGCTGCCCAGTGGACCATTTGCACCGGTGCATTCGCGCGAGGTCTGGTACAAATTGTCCGATGATGCGCAACTGACCAACTTCTTCGTCAACTTCCGCGACTCCGAGGTGAAGTTGCCGGTGATGAGCAGCGATGCCGTGGCCGAACAGGCGTGGGGTTCCACTGCGCAGGGCGAGCCGGGCGTGACGCATCCGCCGTACCCGGACATCGTGCAGGTGCTGGAGGAAAGCACCTTCGATCCGTCCAACTACACCGCGTGTAGCGTGCCGCAGTGTCGTGCGTCGATGTTCCAGGCCGACGCGCGCACCCGCGCGCACGGTGCGATGCGCGTGCACACCTTCGGCGGCAGCACCTGGGTGAGTGAGTTCGCGTCTCTCACTGGCATGCCGCAGGACATCTTCGGGCCGGGCGGCATGTATGCGCCGTACGTGCTAGCGCCGCACGTGCACGACACGCTGGCGCTGCAGCTGCGACGGCTCGGCTATCGCACCATCGCCATCTATCCGGTCAATGGCAATTTCATCAATGCCCGCTACGCCTACCAGTCGTATGGTTTCGACCATCTGTACGACTCGGTCGAGCTGGGACTGGTGGAATGGCAGGACACCGACGCGCAGTTGTTTGCCGCGGCCAAGCGCATCTACGACAAGGTGAAGAAACCCGGGCAGCCGGTGTTCGTGATGATCCTGACGCTGAACCAGCACGGGCCGCACGACGACGATCCGATGGAAGACGTGCCGGCGCCGTACAGCAACCTGCTGCACGGCCTGAAGTACCAGCCTGCGCTGAACTTCGATACCTACCTGTATCGGTTGCACGATTCGGCCGTGGCAATGCGCGGGCTCGAGCACGATTTCCTCGATCGCCCGCAGCCGACCGTGCTGGTGCATTTCGGCGACCACCAGCCGTCGTTCGACGGCGTGATCCGCGGCCTGCAGCGCACGTGGCCGGCCGCGCTGCAGCCGTACCGCGACTACCTCACCTATTACATGGTGAAGAGCAATTTCGCCGGCGCGCCGATGCCGAACTACCCGATGATGGACATCGCGTTCCTGCCCACGATGGTGCTGCAGGCGGCGGGCGTGCCGACCGATCCGTATTTCTCCGCCGCCAACATGTTCCGCACCCGCTGCAACGGCTTGTACGACGACTGTGTCGTGCCGGGGCTGGTCGATTCCTACCACGCGTGGACGATCGGCCGGCTGCACGTCTATCAGTGACGGGCACGTGGCATTTGACAGCGCTCAGTGCCGCTCCGGTCTGGCCTGGTCGAAATAGGTCCAGCTTTTGCCGTCGGCACCGAGCTGTTTGAGCTTCACGGTGAAGTCGAAGTTGGTGGCATGCAGCGGGCTGCCGTCGATGCGTTGCATGCGCAGGCCGGTCGCCGACTGTCTTGGCCGCAGCCGGGTCGGCGTCACGCGGTAGCCGATCAGTGGGCGCATCAACGTTCCGGATAGCGCTTCGTGCAGCACGCGGCCCTGTGCCTTCGGCAACGCCAGGCCGAGCAGGGCGGCGATGGTCGGGGCGACGTCGACGTTGCCGCTCGGCAGCGGATCGCTGAAGTGTTGCTGGAAGCCGGGGCCGGCGGCGAGCAGGGTGTTGTGCACGTCGATCGGACTGAAGCTGCCGTGTTCGCCGCGCTCGTTGGCCTGGCTGGCGTATTCGGTGCCGGGGAAACCCTGGATCACGGCGTCAGCGTTCCAGGCGTAGCTGACGATGATGTCCGGCCCGCGCGCGGCATTTTCCAGATGCACGCTTTCCGCCGGCAAAGTACCGGGGATGTCGCCGTAGCGTTTCGCCACGAAGATCGCGCCGATGTATTCGCGCGACTGCAGGAAGCGCACCGTGCGCTTGATCAAGGCCGCATCGTGTTCGGGCTGGTAGAGATATTCGGTGCCGCCATTCGGCGCAAGCACCAGCGCGCCTTTCGGCAACGGCTCGGGCAGCACATAGCTGGGCGTGGTGTATGGGCCGGGCTTGCCGCACAGATGGCCGTCATCGTCGTAGCGGGTCGGTTGCAGCGGGCGGCCATCGATGCGCAGGCCGCTCATCACCGGCACGTACAGGCAGCCGAAGCCGTCGAAGGCGGTGAAGCCGGCGTTGGTGAGTTGATCGGCCAGACGGATGCCGCCGGAAACCGAATAGCCCCAGTCCTTGTCGATGCCGGCGACGCGGCCGTCGTTGATCTGGCGCAGTGGGAACAGGTCGCGTGGGCCGGCGATGTTGCTGTGGCCGTGATCGGACACCACGATGATGTCGGTGTCCTGAGCCATTCCCAGTTGCTGCAGCCGTGCTTCGAGCTGGCCGAGCAATTCGTCCTGCGCCTTCAGCGCAAGATGGAATTCCGGCGAGCCGACGCCGTAGAGATGTTGGGTGGTGTCGGGATTGCGCAGCCATACCACGCTGAGATCGGGCCGGTGCTTCGGCAGAATGATGTCCAGGTACACCTTCATCATCCAGGCATTCGCCGGCGCCGGCGTGGTCGTCGCGGCGGCAGTCGCATCGGCGGTCACGCCATCTTTCAGCGCCACCATCTTGCCCTGTTCGGTGGGCGAGTCGTGGTCCTCGCGCAAGTCGAGCTGGCCGGACGGATAGGTGTTCGAAGTGTTCGCGGGCAGCGGATAGCCGGCGTGCTGCAGCTCCCTGGCGAACGCCAGCGGCAGGGCGGTATTTTCGTCGAGGATCACTCCGCCGCTGCCGTCATTGGCGCGTCCATGGTCCTGCAGGAACGCGGGGCCGGACTTGCCGACGGCGGCGGTCGCGAGGCCGGCTTTCTGCGCGGCGGCGAACAGGGTGGGCAGTTCCAGCAATTCGTGATTGAAGTGCGCATCGAGGTCGCGCAGCACGGCATAGTCTTCCGTGTAGATCGGGTCGTGGAAATCCGCGGCCACGCCTTTTGCATTGAGGCCGCTGGCGCCTGGCGCCCAGAAGCGGTTGCCGTAAAAACCGAGCGGGCCGGGAAAGGCGCCGGTGGCGAAGCTCGAAGCGTTCGCCATGGTGAAGGTGGGGTAGGTGGAATGATTGTCCTCGAAGCGGCTGCCGCGTTGCGCCAGCGCCAGCAGGTTCGGCGTGTCCTCGGCGCTGATCGCATCCGGCCGCATGCCGTCCCACACGAACAGGATTATCCGATGCGGTTTCGCCCGATGCGGTGATGGCGATGCACCGGCGGCTGCGACCTGCGCACAGGGCAGGCCCGTCAGCAGTGCGATGGCAAGCGCGAAAAGGAACAGCGGCAGGTGGCCGCGGCGAAATGCGATGCTCATGGGACAACCCGGTTGGCAATAAGCCCCTCATGTTGGCAGGCGCATGTTGCAGTTTGCAGCCAGCATCCGGATGGATGCGGTGGCAGCACTTTGATCATTGTCAACAAAATGGCATGCGCCGCCGGCATGCTGGCAAACGTTTGCGCCTGCGTGCGCTCGCCGACCGGAGTTCCACCCATGATTCGCCTATGCTTGGCCGTCCTTGCCGCTACTGGAATGCTGGCCATGTCTTTCGCACACGCCCAAGACACGCACCTTCATGAAAAGCCGCTTGCCGCGAAGGTACTGGTGATCGGCCATCGCGGTGCGCCGGCGCTGCGGCCGGAACACACACTGGCTTCCTATGGCCGGGCGATCGCCGATGGCGCCGACTTCATCGAGCCGGATCTGGTGATGACGAAAGACGGCGTGATGGTGGCGCGCCACGAAAACGAGATCGGCAGCACCACCGACGTTGCCAGCCATCCCGAGTTCGCCACGCGCAAGACCCGCAAGGTGGTCGACGGCCACGCGGAGACCGGCTGGTTCACCGAGGACTTCACCCTGGCCGAGCTGAAGACGCTGCGCGCGCGCGAACGCCTGCCGCAGTTGCGCAGCACTCGATACGACGGCGAGTTCCAGATTCCCACGCTGGATGAAATCATCGATTTCGTCGCCGCCGAATCGACCGTGGTCGGGCATCCGGTCGGGATCATTCCGGAGATCAAGCACGGCACGTATTTCCAGCAACTCGGCCTGCCGATGGAAGACCGGCTGCTCGCCACGCTGGCCGCGCACAGCTACACGCGCACGGCGCCGGTGGAAATCCAGTCGTTCGAGGTGGCCAACCTCAAATACCTGCGCAACAAGCTTGGCGCGAAGCACGGCGCAGATCATCCGAACATCCGCCTGCTGCAATTGCTGGACGATGCGAAAGAGCAGCCCTATGACGCGGTGGCAGCCGGCGGCAAGATCACCTACGGCGACATGATGACGCCAGCCGGATTGCATGCCATCGCCAACTACGCCGATGCGATCGGCCCGTACATCGACGCGATCATTCCGTTCACTGCGGATGGGCATCTCGGGCAACCCACGACGCTGGCGCACGATGCGCATGCGGTCGGACTGGAACTGCATCCGTATACCTTCCGTCCGGAGAATCAGTTCCTGGCGAAGGATTTCTGGCAGGGCAATGATCCGAAGACTTTCAACGAAGCGGGCTTGGTCACCCAGATTCGTCGCTACCTCGACGCCGGCATCGATGCTTTCTTCACCGATGATCCCGCGATCGGTCGCAAGGCGCTCGACGACCGATGACGTTGATCATCCGGTCAAACGTGCCGTGCTTTCAGGCCGTTAAATCGATCGCTGGAAGGTGCCTGCTATCCGTTACCTCGTTCTTGGGTTGCGTGCGCGTAAATGCCCTTGGAAAGCTACATGGTCACCACCGCCAGGACAGATGTGCGGAGCGGCTTTGATAGAAGATAAAGCCATTAACGCTTCCCATTGGACAAGAGTAGTCATGAAGACCATTCCCTTGATGTATGTACTGGCGATGGTTTGCTATGCCTCATCCGCATGGTCCGGTACAGGGGCGGCGGCTCAAGAGCGCCTGGTCAAGGACATTCCTCTCCAGTCCTTTTTCCATTCCCGCCACGCGTGGCAACTGAAGATCTATCAGCCCATTGGCCAGGATGCTGAGATGGGCGACAACCCGGTGAGGGTATGCTTCTTGGGGCCGATGGATGCCAGCGCTCGCCAGGCGCAGTGCACTAGGCTGGTCAGCGGTAGCTTTCCAAATGGTCAACCTGTCCCACTCCAGACCTTGGACAGCGTAGATCTGACCATGCTGCCCTCCAGCGGGAACCCTGCCGAGCGGCCATCCATTGTGGTACGTGCGACCTACTCCGGTGGTGGTGCGGGCCAACTGAAAGGTCTTTTTGTATGGACAGATACCAGTTTGGACCACCGGCAGGGCCGGTTCATGCAGACGTTCAAGTCGGTTGTCACCCAAGCGGGTGCACAGCAATTTCTGAAACGAGGGCCGTTGGCAGGCGCCTTTGTCGCTCTGGAGCAAGTCTATGAGGGCAATGAGCCCAACATGGAATCGCCGGTGCGTTACAGCATGACAATCTATGAGCCCGCTCCGTTGGGCTATGTCGAAGTGCTGAGTACGCTCAGTAAAAAGCGTTATCCAAGTAATCACACGGGTGACGGGTTGCCTGATCCCATTGGCACACTGATGCCCGAGATGAGTGCGGCGCTCAAGGCGGTCTACCCCACGGGGGTATCGGAGCTGCTTCATTAGGTGCTCGGTTTGCGCGAGGCACGTGCCAAAGCAGACCTATCCGCACTTGCACGACCAGGCTTGGTTACGTCGAATTTGGGTTGGAAGCGGCTACTTTTAGCAGTCTGTACTTGCTGAGCGGAGTCGACGCACGCCTGTCACGGGACTGCAGCGATGGTGACCGAGCATGCACGGCACCTTCGTTTCCCCATGGAATCTGCATGCGCCGTCTGCTGCTTGGGTTGTCATTCGGCGTCGCTGCCGTATGGTCTTGCGGCCAGGCGACGGCGCAGCCGGTACTGCTGATCTCGATCGACGGCTTGCGTCCGGCGGATGTGCTCGATGCGCAGCAGCGCGGCCTGCATCTGCCCCATTTGCAGGCGTTTCTCACGCGTGGTGCGTATGCCAGCGATGTGCGCGGCGTGCTGCCCACGCTGACTTATCCCAGCCACACCACCTTGCTCACTGGCGTGGCGCCGGGTGTGCATGGCGTCGGTGGCAATCTCACTTTCGATCCGACCAACAAGAACCAGCAAGGCTGGGATTGGTACGCCAGCGACATTCGGGTGCCGACGCTGTGGGATGCCGCACATGCTGCCGGGCTCAGCACAGCCAATGTGCACTGGCCGGTGAGCGTGGGCGCGCGGGTGGACTGGAATCTTCCGCAAATCTGGCGCACCGGCACGGCGGACGACCGCAAGCTGCTGGCCGCGCTGTCCACGCCGGGGCTGCTGCCATCGCTGGAAAAAGACCTCGGCCCCTATGCCGACGGCATCGATGAAAGTCTGCCGGGCGATCAGAACCGCGCGCGCTTTGCGATCCGCCTGCTGGAAACACGCAAACCGCAATTCATGACCGCTTACTTCACGGCGCTGGATCACGAGCAGCATGCCAGCGGGCCGGACACGCCAGCGGCACGCAAGACGCTGGAAAGCATCGACCGGTTCATCGGCGATCTGGTGGACGCTGCGCAGCGCGTGCATCCGGATGGCATCGTGGCAATCGTCTCCGATCACGGTTTTGCGCCGGTGCAGCAGGACGTGAATCTGTATGCGCCTTTCATCAAGGCCGGCTTGATCAAATTAGAAGGCGGCATCATCACCGACTGGCAGGCTGCGGTGTGGAACGATGGCGGCAGCGCCGCGATCGTGCTGCGCGATCCGGCCAACGCCGGGGTCAAGGCCAAGGTCGCCGCGCTGCTGCAGCAGCTGCAGGACGACCCGCAGTACCACATCGCCAAGGTGCTCGATCACGACCAGTTGGTCGCGCGGGGCGGCACCGTCCAGGCCAGCTGGTTCGTGATGTTCAAGCTCGACTACGAGGCGGGCAGCAAGCCGGATGCGCCGGTTTTGTCGCCGAGCCACTACCGCGGCATGCATGGCTACGATGCTGCGCTGCCGGAAATGCGCTCGACCTTTCTTGTCGCCGGCAAGAACGTGGCTGCCGGCAAGCAGCTCGGTTCGATCGACATGCGCGACATCGCGCCCACTCTCGCCGGGCTGATGGGAGCCAGCCTGCCGCAGGCAACGGGTCACGCCTTGTCGCTTGCCGCGCCCAGGGACTGACCGCCAGTGCGGCGGTTCTTCCTTGCCGCAAGAAAGATGGTCGAGACAGACATCTTCAAAGGATCCGCAACACACTTGTAAAGCCACATACACAAAGAGCATTCAAGCTCCAACACGATGATCGCATTGGCGGTCTCGGCGACTTCAAGACTTTTTCAACCTTATTCGTGGTCGACAGTGCTCGACCGCAAGGATGCTACGCATGTCTGTTCACACATTCACGTCACATCCCACACGTTTGGCGCTTGCTCTTTTCGCGGCGTTGTATGGCTCCGTGGCCTTTGCCGCAGACAGCGACGCCGTACCCACGGCCGCCGTACCCACGGCAGACGCCACGAAGGCGAAGGCGATGGAAGCGGTCTCGGTGGTGGCGGCGGGCCAGACCCGGCAGATTCAAAGCATCGGCGTCACCGACATCAAGGCGGCTTCGCCCGGCACCAGCGCGTTGAAGGTGCTCAACGAATTGCCCGGCGTGAACTTTCAGTCATCCGATCCCTGGGGCGCCTACGAATGGTCGACCCAGATCACCCTGCACGGCTTCGACCAGAGCCGGCTGGGCTTCACCCTGGATGGCATCCCGCTGGGCAACATGGGCTATGCGGTGACTTCCGGCCTGCAGGTGACCCGCGCCATCAGTTCCGACAACCTCACCCGGGTGGAGCTGGCACAGGGCGCCGGTGCGCTGGGCACGCCATCGAATACCAACCTCGGCGGCACGGTGCAGTTCTACTCGGCCGACCCGGACAGCAAGCCGGGCATACGCATCAACCAGGTGATCGGTTCGGACAATACGCATCGCACCTATGTGCGCGCGGATACCGGCGACTACCACGGCTTCTCGATGTACCTGTCGTACGACCATGCCAACACGGACAAATGGAAAGGCTACGGCTCGCAACTGTCCAACCAGCTCAATCTCAAGGCGGTGTACGAATGGGGCGATGGCAATCGGATCAGCCTGTTTGCCGACAGTTCCAAGCGCAAGGAATACGACTACCAGGATTTGTCGCTGACCAGCCAGCGCGTGCTCGGCTGGAACTATGACTACTGGCAGCCGGACTGGAACCAGGCCATCCAGACCGCCAATGCGATCAACAGCAACGGGGCCACTCCGTACCCGTCCTCGCTGAACGGCTTGCCGGCCGATTACGCGAAGTCCGACGTGAACTATTACGCGGGCGGCGGTATCCGCCGCGACAATCTGACCGGCTTGAATGGCACATTCAATCTGGCCGACGGACTCACCCTGAATCTGGGCGGCTACTATCACGACAATCGCGGCGAGGGTCAGTGGGTGACGCCGTATCAATCATCGCCGGCCTCCGGCCTGCCGGTATCGATGCGTACCACCGACTACGGCCTGGACCGCTACGGCGCCACCGGTTCGCTGCTATACACCATCGGCAACAACGATATCGAAGTGGGCGTGTGGGGCGAGAACGCCAAGAACAATATCGAACGGAATTATTTCAATCTCGATGGCCCGTACACCGGGCTTTGGGATTTCTACAAAGGTGAAACGCCGTTCCTGCGCGGCTTCCTGCAGCGCTACACCTATGACACCCGGATGGCGTATGCCGAGGACACCCTGCATTTCCTCGACGATCGGTTGACCGTCAACTTCGGCGCGAAATCGCTGCGCACCACCTCCGATTCGCAATCGGCCGTGCCCACCAGCGCGTTCGCCCAGGGCAGCATCAAGGCCAGCAAGGGCTTTCTGCCGCAGGCCGGCATCGACTACAGGATCGACAGCTACCAGGATATCTACGCGTCCTACAGCAAGAACATCGATTCCTACGGGATACTGCCGTTCGCCACGTCACAGGCAGCGTTCGACGCCAGCAAATCCAACCTCAAGCCGGAAGGCTCGCAGACTTCTGAGCTCGGCTACCGCGTGCGCGGCAGCAGCTTTGAGGCCTCGGCCGATCTTTACTACACCCGCTTCAGCAACCGCCTGCTGCAGACCACGCCGTGCTCGGCCGTGCAGACCTGCGCCAGCATTCTCAACAACGTCGGCAGCGTGAAAAGTACGGGTGCCGATCTGGCGCTGATCTGGAAGCCGATCGACCACCTGCGCTGGTTGAATTCGCTGTCCTACGACCAGTCCAAATACCAGGACGACTACCTGGACAGCAGCTTCAAGCCGGGCAACGGCGTGGTGCCGACCAAGGGCAAGTACGTGGTCGGCATACCCAGTTGGATGTACACCTCCAGCCTCAGCTATAACCTCGGCGGGTGGAGCTTCAATGTGGACGGCAAGTACACCGGGCGGCGCTACATCACCTATATCGATGATTCCAAGGTGCCCGCGTACTGGATGTTCAACGCCGGCGTGAACTACGACATCGGCGCCTATGGCGGACTCGAGGACATCAGTGTCGGTCTCAATGCCACCAACCTGGCCAACAAGCACTACTTCGCCAGCACCGGCACCAATGGTTATGTGGCTTCCGATCCCAACGGCTACAACCAGACCCTGCAGGCCGGCGCGCCGCGGCAGTTCTTCTTCAACGTCAATGTGAAGCTCTGAACCAACCCAGGCGCTGAGTTGATTCGTCGCGGAGAACGGCGTGGCCTTCGAGGGCCACGCCGTTTGCGTTTCGAAAGACGCATCCATCGATGCCACTGTGACCTGAAGACGCGACGTGACTATGATCGACGAATCCGGTTTCGTGGGGATCATGCATGTCGGTCATGCCAGCAGTCGCCAGCTCAGCCGTGGGCCGTCGATGGCTCGCCGCGATCACGTGGATGGCGGTGGCCGCGGCGATCCTTGGTGCCCTGCTGGCCAACCCCGCAACGGTAGATGGTTGGCGGATGCTGCACTGGCTGGGCAAGCCGCTGGCTACGGTCCTGATTCTCCTGCTGGCATGGCGTGTGCGGCCGGTGGTGTCGATGCGCTATCGGTACTGGATTTCGGCCGGCATCGCTTGTTCGCTGTTCGGCGATGTGTTCCTGATGTTGCCGCAGAATCTCTTCGTAGCGGGGCTGCTGGCCTTTTTGCTTGGCCATCTGTGTTTCCTCGTCGCTTTTCTCGGCGACAGCCGGTTCGCCGTGCGACCGTTCCTGATGCTGGCCAGCCTCG